>CAYOPL010000001.1:0-49935 GCA_964405845.1 uncultured Dehalococcoidia bacterium
GCCCTGGGCATGGCTAAAGGGGGCCAAGTGTCATTCTGAGCGTAGCGAAGAATCCAAGGCCTGGATTGACCAGTCACGCGGAACGCGCAGAACCAACCCTCAAGGGAGTAGCGGAATCGTGAAGCCGCGCCGCAGGCAGCCCCCTACTCGTCCCCTGAGGACTCCTCTGCGGGTGCCGCAGCCTCGGCAGGAGCGCCTTCCGCGGCCTCGGCGGCCTCTTCCTCGGCAGCCTCGGCGTCTTCCGCCTCGATGGTCGCCGCCACGCGGGAGTGCGTCGCCCTCACGATGATCGTCTCGGAATCCGTCAGGATCTCCACGCCCTCCGGCGCGGTGATGTCGGAAACGTGGAGCGATGTTTCCAGCTCCTCCAGGACGGTCACATCCAGTTCGACGGCGGCCGGAATGTTGGCCGGCAGGCATTCGATGGTGACCTCGTGGGTCAGGTGCGTGATAACCGCTCCCGGCAGCCGCGCCGCCGGGGCCTCGCCTACCAGGTGCACCGGAACCGTCGTCTGCACGGGCCGGTTCATCTCCACGATGTAGAAGTCCGCGTGCAGGATGGCCCGCGTCACCGGATGCCGCTGCAAACCGCGCAGCAATGTCTGGTGCTTCTCCCCGTCGATGGTCAGTTCAACGAGCGACCCGCGTCCGCCGTCCGTCACCAGCTTGTCCACCGCCCGTGTCTCGGCCTGGAAGCTGATGGAATCCGCGCCGCGGCCATACAGATTGGCCGGCGTGATGCCGTCCCGCCGGAGCGCCTTCACATGGCGTCCCAGCGCCTCGCGCCGCTCGCCCTCAAGGGTCAATGTTGTTCCGTTTGCGCTTGTCATTTGGTTTTCAGCCTTGTCTGTGCTTGATGCGCCGCCAATAACGCATACGGCGCGAAAATGAAGTCTGCTTTGTGACTTTTGACACAATATCGTAGCTATACGCCCCTATTGAGGTCAAGCTCGCTCGACTGAACGCATACGGCACAATACTGATGTGAGCCGGACGCCTCAAAACAAACCCCAATGACAAATAGCGATACGCAACCCACCGTGGAAAGACCGGAGGATGAGTCCCTCTGGAAGTTCGCAAGCGCGAGCGGGATGGATCGGCGCGAATTCCTGCGGCTGCTGATAATTGGCGGTACGGCGGCCGTCATCACCGCCTGCTCCGGCAACCTGTTCACCGGCGATTCAGCTAGCCCGACGGCGACAGCGGTGCGACAGCGCCTGCTCTTCAAGGACCCTTCACCGTTCATCGCCCGCGACGACATCGGCCTTGAGGCCCGGCTGGAGAACATGCAGGGCCTGATCACGCCCAACGACCTGTTCTTCGTTCGCAATAACGGCCCAACCCCTGACATCAGTGTGTCCAACTGGCAGTTGTCCATAGAAGGCGACGCAATCACCGAGTCGGTCCAGCTTTCGTTTGAAGAGTTACAGCGCCTGCCGAGCCGCACTATGGTCTCCTACCTGGAGTGCGCCGGGAATCATCGTGCCATGTTCGGCATCCTGCAGGGTCGGGAGGCACAAGGCACGCAGTGGGAGCGGGGCGCAATAGGGAACGGAGAGTGGTCAGGGGTAGCGCTGCGGGACGTGCTAACGCTTGCCGGTGTCACCGATACCGCGGTGAGCGTGCTGCTGGTGGGCCTGGATATCGAAGCCCCTGAGAACGGCTTTCGTTATGTGCTGCCTGTCGAAAAGGCGATGGATTCCGATACGCTGCTGGCCTACTCGCTGAACGGCGAGCCCCTCCCGAAAGATCACGGCTTTCCCCTGCGCGCCATCGTGCCGGGCTGGATCGGCAGTTCCCACATCAAGTGGCTTGGACGCATCGTTGTGTCGTCAGAGCAGCTATGGACTCGCAACAACACAACCTCGTACGTGCTCATCGGAGACGACTACCCGCCGGAGGGTGAGGCACGCGGCAAGCCGGTCACAGCACAGGTCATCAAGAGCGCCCTCGCGCTGTCATGGCCGGCGCAACTGGAGCAGGGGCAACACCGCATACACGGCTATGCCCATTCGCCCGCCGGGCCTATCTCCCGCGTTGAGTGGAGCACAGACAGCGGACGGACGTGGCGCAATGCGGAAATATCCCGCGAGCAGCCCGACTATTCATGGGCGCGGTTCGAGTTCTCATGGGATGCCGAGACCGGCGAGCACGCCATCATGACGCGCGCAACCGACTCCGCCGGCAACACCCAGCCCGATCACGTCCCCTTCAACGAGAAGGGCTACCTCTTCAACCAGCCCCTCCCGCACCCCATCCGCGTGTCCTAGAAGCGCCTTGCGAATGGCTCCGTCCGTTCATCCTGAGCACTCCCGCTCACCCTGAGCTTGTCGAAGGGTGAACTACGCCGCCGCGCCCAGCTCGCGCGGCCTGTATTGAAGCGCCTCGCTCAGATGGCGGGACGTGATGCTCGGCTCCTCAGCGAGGTCCGCAATCGTCCGTGCCAGCTTGAGAATGCGGTGAAAACCACGAGCGCTCAGGTGCAACTGCTGCATCGCCGCCCGCAGAAGCCCATGCGACGCGTCATCCAGACTGCAGAACTCCCGCACCTCCACCGGCCCCATGTCCGCGTTGGTGAGCACGCCGGGCGAACTGCCGAACCGTGCCCGCTGGCGCGTACGCGCTTCCTCCACGCGGCTCCGTACAATCGCCGACGTCTCGCCTTTCCGTTCGTCCGTCAGCTTCTCGTATTCAACACGCGGCACGTCAACGAAGATGTCGATGCGATCCAACAGTGGCCCGCTGATGCGGCGCTGATAGCGGTCGATGGTGGAGGGCGAACAGGAGCACGCCTTCACCACGTCCCCGTAGAAGCCGCACGGGCAGGGGTTCATCGCGCCGACAAGCATGAAATTCGCCGGAAATGTGATTGAGCCTTGAGCGCGGCTGATCGTGACCGCCTTATCCTCCAGCGGCTGCCTCAGCACCTCCAAAATGTGGTGGCCGAACTCCGGCATCTCATCCAGGAACAGGACACCGCGGTGGGAAAGCGTGATTTCGCCGGGCCGCGGCCAATGCCCGCCGCCCACAAGCCCCGCGTTGGAGACCGTGTAGTGCGGCGCGCGGAACGGACGGGCGGAGATGAGTGGCCGCTCCGGCGGCAGCAGCCCCGCCACGCTGTAGATCTTGGTCACGTCCAGTGACTCCTCCCGCGTCATCGCGGGAAGAACGGAGGGCAGACATCGAGCGAGCAGTGTCTTTCCGCTGCCCGGCGGCCCCATCATCACCAGGTTGTGACCGCCCGCCGCCGCAACCTCCAATGCCCGCTTCACGTTCTCCTGCCCACGGACGAGCGACATATCAAAGCCATCGATGGCTGCGGCCCCGCCCGGGTCTGCAGGCGGCTCCGTCTGATAGAACGGGCGGAATGACTGCTCACCGCTGATATGCTCCACAAGCTCGCGCAGATTCCCTGCGGGCAGCACCTCGATGCCGTCCACCAGCGCAGCCTCCGGCGCGTCGACAGCCGGAACGACGATCTGCGTCAGCCCGCCCTCACGTGCCAGCGCGGTCATCGGCAGGACGCCCTGCGTATGCCGCACCTGCCCCTCAAGTGAAAGCTCACCAAGAAAAGCGACGTCCTCCAGTGAGAATTGCGCCCCCGCCTGCCCGGAGCCGATCAGGATACCTGCGGCGATGGGCAGGTCATAGGACGTTCCGTTCTTCTTGAGGTCCGCGGGGGCGAGGGAGACCGTGATTCGACGCTGTGGAAACTCAAACCCGGAATTCCTGATCGCCGCGCGAACGCGCTCCCGCGCTTCCTGCACGGCCGTGTCCGGCAGCCCCACGATCGTGAAAGCGGGCAAGCCGGGCGCGATGTCCACCTCCACCTCAACAATCGAACCCTCAAGACCGACAACCGCGCAGCTGCGCACCTGTGCCAACGTCATACCAACACCTCCGACACGCGCGCCAAACTAACTCCGACGAACGCGCGTTCTGACGACGATACCATGCCCTGTGAGGCATTGCAACATGCGTTCGCAACTCCTGCTTCGTCCCCCGCGCCACCCGCCCGCAACTGGAGTACCATGTACTCGGCACAGCCCACATACAAAGGCAATCACCATGATTCTGGGATATGACTACACCCACTGGCTCATCATCGGCTCCCTCGCGCTGCTGACCGCGGCGCCTGTCATCGGCATCGCCGCCGGCTTCATCATGAGCAGGCTCAGGCGTCGCCGCGCCGCGTCATAGAGTCCGTTTCGACTGGTGGGACTGCCGCCCCCATCATTCATGGGTGAAAGCGGAAGGAACGATCAATGACACGCATATTGCTGGCGGTGGACGGGTCCGGCCAGGATGTGTCGTCCGTGGAGTGGCTCGGCAAGCTGTTCGGCGACGTGGCGGACACCGTCGAAATCACCGTGCTGCATGTTGCTCATCTCAGGATGCCGGGGCCGTCCTCCATCCGTCTCGGCTTCGTCCCGCGCCTCCCGTCCCGCGAAGATCTGGAAGGCATCGAAACCCAGACCCGCACTGAGGCGGATGAGATCGTCAACGGGGCAAAGGATGACCTTGAGAACTACGGCTTCGTGGTAAACACCATGGTGGAATGGGGACCCACGCCGGACGTGATTCTCGAGGTGGCCGAGGCCAACAACTGCGACATGATCGCGATGGGGCGTCACGGCGCCGGCAGGGTCACCGATCTCATCGCGGGGAGTGTGTCCGGCCGCGTCATACGCCGTGCCGGCGTCCCCGTCCTCATCTTGCGGGCCGATCCGCCCGAGTAGTTTTCCGGCCTCTAGGCCGTCACCGGCTCCTCGAACCGCTCGATCACCTCGAACTCCAACGCGTAGACCTCCACCTCGTCGACAGGGCCGTCGAACTTGCGCCCCTCACTGAACTGTTCGATCCACGCCGCCGTGTCCGGCCAGCCCTCCGCGAGCGCCTCCTCCTGCGTCATATCCCCGATACGCTGCTTCCATACACGCGTCACGAGGATCTTGGCGAATGGCTTCTCGCCCGTCATGGGCGGGCGGCGATAGAGCAGGTGCTCCGCCCCCTCCTTCGCCCGCGCTCGCGCCCACAGCTTGCGCGCCTGCGACTTCTCGCCCCGCAGGATCAGTTGAACGCTCGGCTCCTTGAATAGAATCATGCGGATACTATACAGGCGCGACAGACCGTACGGGTGTCGGCATGAGTGGATGGATTAGCAGGAGTTGGAGGTAGTCATGCAGCAGTTTCTTGTGCTGACCGTTGGTCGCGCTCTGGACCCGCAGGACGGGGATGAGCAAACACAGGCGTATATGGGTGAGTGGCAGGCGTGGCTGGGAGGTCTGGTCGCCTCCGGCGCGTTGGACTCCGGCAGGCCGCTGGAGCCCGGCGGCAAAGTGGTCGAAAAAGACGGCATCAACGACTATGTGCCCGAGGAAATTGGCATTGGCGGTTACCTGATTATCAACGCCGAATCACTGGAGGACGCCTCGAGGATCGCGCAGGGCTCGCCGCACATCGCCATAGGCGGAAGCGCCATCATCCGTCCCTGCCTGAGCATCCCCCAGGAGTAGCCGGAGCGACATCGCCCCCAACTACGTGTAAACCGCAATCACGACAGCCTCAGTGGGGTCGGACGGGTCCGACGCGAAGGCCACGATGCATGATCGACCGGCCAGCATTTCTGACGAGGGAATGGCACGGCTGATGCGAGCCCCCGTCAACCACGTCGGCACACTCCCGTCCAACTGCACGTCCGCCCTGAACGACGACGAATTGAAACTCCTGACTGTGCCCCGGCGCAGCTCCATGCCTACACCCCGCTAAGATCGATGTCCTGCTGATACACCGGGTGCGATCTGCTGATGTCGTAACGTGTCCTCAGGCCTGCCACGCGCAGCCGCTCCGACGCCCACCCCACGGACGGCGCGGTGACGGACACCACGTCATGCAGTTGCTGCCCGGCGTTCACCGGGACCGTGATGCGCGCAAAGGGTTGCAGGATGCCACGCGAACGCAGCTCGGCATCCGCTCTCGTGGCCAAAACCTCCGGCGTCGTCAGCGAGGGGTCAACAACCTGCACCAATAGACTGCCGACGGATGCCACCTCCCGTTCGTTGACTGCCTGCGCGATCGCCCCGCGCCCGTAGACCTGAACATGGTTGACGCGGGAGAGCGCGGATGAGCGCGCGGCGTCCAACAGGGCATGGCCACCCGGCTCCCCGTAGGAATAAACGGCGGGGTCAGTCTCACGCGTGTGAACTGCCTCAAGCACGCCGTCTGAGAACCGCAGAACATCCGGCACGCGGGACATGAGGCGATTGACGGCGACCGCAAGACTCTCGTTCGGCGAGATCGTGATGGCGGGATACGTGGCGACGATTGCCGGGCTTGAACGGGCGAGCGTGGCGGACAGTCCCGCCATCGTGAGCAGCTGGCCGAGGATGTTCCACACGGATGCCGTGTGCGCCGGCCACGTAAGCTGGCGTCGCGTCCGCATGTTGCCCAGGAACCACCACGGGTCCTCCGCCTCCAGCACTGTTACGGGACTGCCCCGCTGCGTCTCGCGTCGCACTTCGCGCACCCAATAGCGCTGGGGTTGCCCGGTCTCCTGTCCCTCCGCAGTCTCATACCCCCACGCGATGCTGAGTTCATGCCCCAATGGGCCTGAGCCGACGGTGATCGAGGGATCAAGATATGGCCCCTCAGCCAGAACGAGTGCAAGTGAAGCGCCGCGCGGTGTTTCTCTCACATCAGCGGATATAACGGACCGGGAAATATCGATGGACGGCGCGCCGATACGTGCTCGCCACACGCCCGACGGCGTCGTCAGCCATGCAAAGGAGGCATCGGCGGTCAGGGCAGGCCCCGTTCCTCCAACCTGGCCGAACGGCGAGGGCTCGCGCCAGCGATGGTCACGGAAGCGCGTGCCCGCCGCGGCGTGCGTCGTCATCGTCTGCGTGTAGCCGACCGCGCCGCCATATACCTCAACAAAGCTGATGCGCGTCCCGTCCGCCTCGCAGATGCCGGGCTCCCGGTACGTCACCTCTGCACCCGCCGCCGACGCGATTACCTCACGCAGCATCGACCATGTTCCCGCGGTCTGTGACGAACCCCCGCCAAGAGTGCACGTCCATACGCCTGATGATCCGTTTGAGAGCGTCCCGCACACTACAACCGCCCAGTCGCCGTCGATCTGGGCGCATGCGACGCCGTCTACCGCCCGCAGCGAGTTGGTCCATGCAGTGGGCGACGACCATGCTCCCGCCGTTCTCGTCATTGAGCGAACGGCGCCTGTTGACTCCGTGTAGAGCAGCAGCGCTCCGCCGCCCGCGCCGGACGCCGCCGCGAGGGAGGTGACATTTGCCGTCGCCGTTGCGACTGTGCGCGGCGAGCCAAAGGTCACGCCGTCATCGCGACTCGTTCGCTCGCGAATCGTCCGCCGATTGGCCGCAACGTCAAAGACATGGATCTGTCCGCCAATCTCAATGACCGCAACGCCCGTTGAGGCGGATGTCGCTCCGAGATTTTGCCACGTACCAAACTGCGTGCCTGACCCGGGCGTGGCAGTTCTCTGAACAAAGAGGCCGTTCGGATCGGCTTGGGCACGGACGCGGATAAGTGAGCCGCCGGACGTGATGACCGCGTCATGCGGCCCGTCCGGCTCCTGCCCGGAGATAAGGCGCTCCCATTTGAGCTGTGTCACGCCGCCCCACCGCTCGGCGAGCGTGGCGTGTACGTAAGGAACGGCAGCGCGGTCGCGTTGCGCCGCCAGCAGGGTTTCAGATAGGGAATGCATCTTTCTAGAGACCGTCGCCGTCGTCCGGATGGAAGAGCTTTCGCGCACGAAAGCCGGAACGGCGACCGATTCGCGCCAGCTGCAGCTCAAAGTCGGCCATCCGCTCCTCTGCCCACGTCAGGTACTGTCGCCACACGTCCTGCCCGCCGACGTTGAGGCGATTGACCGCGTAGGCGGCCCACTCCAGCGCCGCGTACGCCGCCGCGCCGGTGATGACCAGTTCCTCCAACGCCTCGGGCAGGGTGGATGCGGAGTCCGTCAGCCGATGGAGCGCCCCGTAGTACACGATGACGTTCTCGCCGGCCTTCGGCTCGCGGGGCAGGTTCAACATGAGCGTGTCGCCCCACTGGTTGAAGCGCACGCGAGACGGCGGGTGCTTGCCCACGGGATACTCGACGGCCTCAACGACGACGCGATCGGTCAGGTCCGCAACAGAGATCTCCCTGCTGCCGCCCGTCAGTCCCCTCGAAGCCGTCTTCTCCTGCGGCGCGACCTTTGAGACCTTGGCAAGCGCCCGCTCGATGTGACGGTTCAACACGTCATCCGTCCAGCGGTAGCTATTGGCGTCTTCGTCGTGCAGATCGCGCCGTACGCGCTCCCGCACCTCTCCCAGCGTGCTCATCTTCCGTCCTTCTATCCCGTGGTGATCGCGAAGCGAGAAACTAGTCGCGCACTCCCGTCAGTTTGGCGAGCTTGGCCGTGTTGAACAGGGCAAGGCTCACGTACCACTTCACGCGCGTTCGCCGCGCGTCCTTCGTCTCCAGGTTGCCGACGCGTTCCACTTGCAGCCCGCCCGGCGACGTGAGACCGACAAGTCCGCCCTCGCCTGCCTGGTAGGCGAAGATCGTCGAGCAGTCGGTGCTGTTCCCCACTGTTTGCGCGTCGGAGATCCAGTCATTCACGCCCACCGGGATGCCGTCGTAGTACTGCACCATTTGGCCGAACTCGTCGCGGTCGGACACCACGATGCCGGAGCCGGAGGCGCGGGCAAGCGAATTGAGCTTGCGGCGAGAGCGGCGGCTCATCAGGAGCATCTCCGGCTTCCCGCCCTTGACCGTGTCGATGAGTTCATCGAGCTTGTCCAGCGTCAGCGTGTCGCCGTCCTGCCCCATCGTGAGGGCCTGATCACCCGTTGCCAGGATGTCGAGCCCATCGAACGAGTCCTCTTCCGTGTCCGTGTTCCCGTTGATGAACGTGTCCTCGAACTTGTGCTGGATCGCCCGCGCTTTCAGCTGAACGACAGCCGCCTCCAGGTCCTGGATGTTGGATCGCGTGGTGGCAAGATAGTTGTCCACGTCCGCGTCGCCGCCCAGGATGGAGAGCGTCGCCGTCAACTGGGTGAACGTCGGCGTGCTTTCCGCCCACGTATCGCCAACACTGTAGAAACCGACCGTCGGCGCGGCCTTTTCCCTGTTGTATGTCAGGCCGTTTCCGACAATCTCGATAAAGGGCAGCGTTTGGAGAACGGGGCTGTCCTTGATCACCGTTTCTATCACGCCCTGCAGCAGGACGTCGTTGGAAAGCTTGGCTGCTTCCGTCAATGTGAGCGCCATTTGATTCACCTCCCTGGGAGCGTTTTTCCGGCGGTATCCAATGGCGGAACAATAAGAACAGGCGTACTCATTCCGCAACTCCAAGTGGCACATGAATGCGCTCTTTCCCGTAATCCCTAATGGTCTGTCGTGTTGCCGTTATCACATATGGGGAGTACCCTTTCCCCTATATGCAGGACTTAATGCCGGTAATAGGTGTGCTTCTTGGGGCGTCGCTTATCGCCGTCGCAGTGCTGGAATGGCGTATGAAATTCTTTAGCAACCTCTTCCGCGGGATGTCTGAGCGCAGCGTGACTGAAACACCGCCGGACACAGCTGTCGCTGACGCAGCCGATCTCGAGGAAGTGCACGGTGAGGTGGAGCAGGACTTCTGGCGCAGCTTTGAGCGACAGATTGCCTCTGCCGAGCGACGCGGCGACAACGAGGAGGCCGAGCGCCTCCGCCGCATGTATGAATCCCATGAGGAGGCGTGGCGCGCCCAACGGGCCCTGAGAAGTCGGGCGCCATCCTCGCGTGACGCCGCCTCGCCACATGCATTGCAGGCCCATCTGCGGCCGGAAGTGCGTTTGCTGCTTGAGCGTTCTGAAGTTCTCGAAACCTTCTCGGCGCAGGACTGGGTGTTCCGTGGCAACGCCTACCTCGCCATCGGCGCGGATGAACGAGCCTCCGCCGCATACAGGCAGGCGCTGCGAGAGCTGCCGGAAGACCCCCAGATTCGCCTGCTGTACGCCGTCTCGCTGCAGCGAGACGGTGAACTGCGCGAAGCCCTACAGGTCTATGACGCGCTGCTGTCGGGAGGCGGGAATCCCGATCCGGCGGTTCTGGCAGGCCGGGGCAATGTCCTTGCCGAGATGGACAGATTTGATGACGCCATCCGGGATTTTGACTCCGCGCTAAGCATCAACGGTCAGGATGGCGACACAATCTATGACCGCGCTCGAGCGCTCTCCGATTCCGGCCGCCTTGATGACGCCATCATAGGCTTTGAGAACGCTCGAACATATCTGTCCGACAACCCCGATCTACACAACGATCTCGGAAACGCGCTTGCTCTCACCGGCCGCAATGACGAAGCCCTGCGCTCCTATGAGCGGGCTATTGATCTTCGCCCCGCCTTTGCCCGCGCGCACTACAACCGCGGCGTCACCTACTCCCGCATGGGACGGTTTGAAGAGGCTGCGGAGGCCTTTGAGCGTTGCCTGCGCCTGCGTCTGGACATCCCGGAAGCGCACTATGGTCGGGGTGTCGCCCTTGCGCGGCTGGAGCAGTTTCGAGATGCCGTTGCCTCATTTGACCGCGCCGCCGTTCTGCGCCCCGGCTTTGCGGACGCGCTCTTTCACAAGGCTAGGGCGCAAAGCCGACTCGGCCAGACAACGGAGGCGTTTGAAGCCTTGCGGCAGGCGGTCACCGCCTCCCCCACTTTGCGTGAACAAGCCAAGACGGAAACGGACTTTGGCGCGCTGTACTCAGACCCCGATGTGGCGTCACGGTTCGAGCAACTGATTGCGTCGTGAAGACGCTTGCCGTCAGCATCGCCTTGGTGCTGATCTCAACTATTCTTGGCATTCTGCACCTTACAGGTGTTATCACCATCCCCTTTGCTGATATTGGCGACGCTATCGTCACGGGCTTTGTCCCGGTGGTCATCACGATTGTCGCGTTCGCAGCCCTCGTCATTCTGGCGCTCACCCTCCGCAACCAGGCGGAACTGCGCAACAGGGAACTTGAACACGAGGAGGCTGCCGCTGAGGTTGACGCCGTGCGGCGGCAAGGGGAACTGGTCAACGCCATCCGCCTGCGTCTTTCTGTGGACACGGGGGATAGTGAAGAAGAGCGACAGGACCTGGCTGCAGAGTTGGTGACGGCCGCGGAGCGCTACTACACCGTCCTCCGGGGATTCATCCGCGCCCGCCCGGAGATCGCGCGCCTTGGGCGGGACGCCATTGCGTCCTACCTGGCGGAGGCGGAAGCCGAGGTCCGGCGCCTCCGCGCGGACGGCTCCGCCGCATTCGAGGATATCCCGATCGTTTCCCCGTTCGCCCTCCCGGACTCCCCATCCGAGGAGGCGGAACCCTTTGATGACGACGCGGAGCCGCCCGGCAACTCCATCGGCGATATCCTCTCGGAGGGCGTGGACAACGAGAGGCGCCGCACGTGAGCCTGCCGCCCCTCCTCGATCTCCGGGGCACTACTATCGAACTCCTTGACATGCCCCCGGACTGGCCGCGCGGCGATGACTGGATCGATGCCGACATGCTCGCCTCCCGCCTCCCTGACGCCGCCGAGCAGATCGGCACCCTCCTGTACCATCTCCTCGAACAAGCCTCCGATGACAAGGCGATTTCGGATTGGCTCCTTGAGGGACGCGCGTGGGCAAGCACCGGCGATTGGCTTCGTGCCCTCGTCGCCTATGAATACGCGCTTGACGGCGCAACCGATAAGCAGGCCCCGGATATCTGGTATCTGAGGGGGTTGGCGCTTATGCGACAGCGGCAGTTCGATGCTGCAGTTGAATCGTTCGATTTCGCCCGACGCAATCGCAAGATTATCGGCAAGGTATCTTACGCGAGCGGCATCTCACACCTGGCGCTGGCCAGACCGCAGGATGCCCTCCACGCTTTCGATAGAGTTATCGCTGCCGACGCTGATAACACGGACGCAGTTGCAGGGCGCGCGGCGGCGCTGGCGGAGCTGAGCCGATTTGATGAGGCTCTGCAGGCCCTGGAGCGTGTTCTGCAGCTTGGCGCTGCCCATCCCGCTCGCGTCCTCAATAATCGTGGCAATGCGCTCATTCGGCTGCGGCGCATAGAACCCGCCTTCGCCAGTTATCGCCGTGCGACTGAAATCGACCCGAACTTGATCGAGCCGAAGGTCAACTCCGGCAACGTCTTCATGCTGGCCGGCCAGCCTCAGCAAGCGCTGGTCTCTTTCCAGGAAGCGCTGCGTGATCATGAATCCCTGCCGGTGTTGCACGTGAACGTTGCCGCCGCCCTGACGGAGATGCAGCGCTATGATGAGGCGATTGCGGCATGTGACCGCGCCATCGCCCTTGAGCCCGGTCATGCCCGCGCTCTCTCCACCAAGGGCCGCGCCCTTCTGGCGGTTGGCAAGACGGAGGACGCTCTGGTTGCCCTGCAGGACGCGCTGCTCAGACGCCCTGATCACATCGAAGCGCTTGTCTATCGCGGCCTCGTCCTCAATCAGTTGGACCGGCTTGATGACGCGCTCGGCACGTTCAACCTCGCGCTCCAATTGGCTGAACGACACCCGGACGCCCACCACGGACGCGGGATTGTCTTCTACCGCAAGGATTTGCTGGGCGACGCGCTGAGCGAGTTTGCGCGCGCCGTGGAGATTGAGCCTCGCCACGCGGACGCGGAGAACAGCCGCGGCAATACCTACATGGAGCTGCAGGACTACGCCGCGGCGCTGGAGTCATACAATCGTGTCCTCACGTTGCGTCCCAATGACCCGGACGCGCTGAACAATCGCGGCAATGCCCTCGCGCAGATGCGCCGTACCATGGAGGCCATTGATTCATTCGATGCCGCGCTGCGCGTCGACCCCAATCACGCGGATGCCCTCTACAACAGGGGCGTCGCGTTCACTGACGTGGGCATGCTCACGCAGGCGTTGGACTCCCTGAACGCGTCCGTTCAAGCGCGCCCCGACGATTCCGCGGAAGCCCTGTTCTGGTACGCGCGCGTGCTGGGGCGGCAGGGTCGGACGGAACTGGCGCTGAACGCCCTGCGTGCCGCCGTCGCGTCGAATGAAGAGGTGCGGAGCTGGATCTGGGGCCAGGACGATTTCAGCTCACTCGAAAACGATCCCCTCTGGGGCCGCCACTACCAGGCCATCCTCCGCGGCCGCAGCATGCCGAGCATCAGTAGCGGCAACGGACAGCCGGCACAAGCTGAGCCAAATAGCGATTAGCCCGCTGTCATTCCGAGCGTAGTCGAGGAATCTAAGAACGCGATTTCTCAGCCAGACCCACTCCGTTCCCCCTGAGCTTGTCGAAGGGTCGCCCGCATCCCGTGATTCCCGCGAAAGCGGGAATCCATCTCAACCGCCAGTAGAACCCCACGCCCGCTTTATACTTAGCCCATGGTCAACGACGGACAAATTCTCGGTGATACCAGTTCTTCTCGCAGTGGGCACGGTTGGAGTAGGGAGGAACTGCTGATCGTCCTCGACCTATATTGGCGAATTCCCTTCGGACAATACAACTCGCGGAATAATGAAGTTATGCGAGTAGCGGGGGCAATTGGGCGGACGGGCGGGTCAGTTGCCATGAGGCTAGGCAACTATGCGAGCTTGGACCCAGACCTCGAACAGCGGGGCTTACAAAACGGTTCGACCGCTGTCAGAGACATTTGGAACGAAATGAGTGAGGACTGGGACGCCTTTTTGGAGGAATCGACAGTCGCCCGACAGAACCATGGATTGTTGGATGAATCCGGCCCTGCTGACATGGCTGATGAGGAACAAGAACGTATTACAGAGAGACAGGCGGTCGTCATTCAGAGAGCTGGGCAGGACTTCTTCCGCAAGGCAATCTTGGCGGCATACAACTACAGGTGTTGCATCTCCGGACTTGCGCAGAGTGACTTGCTCATTGCCAGCCATATTGTTCCGTGGCGCATCGACAAGAAGAACAGGACTAATCCGCGCAATGGGCTGCTCCTGTCTGCACTGCACGACAAGGCATTTGATCGTGGCTTGATAACTCTCGATGGAGACCTGATTGTTAGAGTTTCTAGAAATACTGAATCGGATGAGGACAGATTCTTTGCGCAAACCATCGCAGCTTACGACGGACATGCGATTAGCCCACCTGAAAAACTGCGGCCAGCCCCCGAGTTCCTTGCTTACCATCGGGAACACATCTTTCGAGGCTAGTTAGCATTCTGCGTAGGCTTTTGCCCCCAGTTGAAGGAGACATAGAAAAATGCCAACTCTTCGTGAATGGTTGGACCGGCAATGGGAGCGAGAATCTCTCTTTTGGATTAAGAGACTGTCCCCTTCTGACACTCTTGCATGGGGGAACAGTGACGCAGGGCCGAGAATTCCGATCGATCTAGCGGTGCAATTCTTGCCTGATTTGTTAGAAAGGCATGCAAATGTTCGTGAAGTCAATTTGATAGTTGAAGTTGATAGCAGCGATGCTAACCCTGAGGTCATTGCTACTCTCTATCCAGACCAGTTGGCGCGTCGAGACGATGGCATCCGAGTTCTGACCTCAGCATGGGGTGGCTATGAGAATGCCTTGCTTGACCCAGACAACGCGGGTGCAATTGCAGTATTCGCATTCAACTCCGAAGCCAATGGAAGCCTACCCACGTGCGCTGTATGGGTCTGCGCCAATCTCGATCAGGAGGGAATCATCGAAAGTGATTGGGGACCTATAGACCCCGGCTACGAACTTATCTGGTCTCATTCCAAAGGGACCACAAGACGGTACTTACTTTAAGAATCGATACTCGCGGCTAGGATTTGCCGTTACCCCTTCACCTCTCGCCTCGTCCGCGTTGCAACGCAACAGTAAGGGCGATACCGATAGCCGTCCCCAGCACAATCCCCATCCACAGCGGCCCGACTGTCAGGCCGATAAACAACCCGACGCCAACTCCAATGGCCATGCCGACAACGTACAGAATCACGCGGGCGTTCTCACAACAGCAGGTCAGGGCGCTGGATTCCCGCTTTCGCGAGAATGACGAGGGCCTTTAGCCCCCGCTCTCCCGCGCTGCCGCCTCTTCCTCTGCCGTCCGGCCGTGATACTTGGCGTCGCGTTCGTTGCGGAACGCCTCCCAACCCCGATCCTGCAGCACCTGCAGCCGCTCCCGCGTCTCATCGTCCTGCTGCGACGATGCCCACAGATCGGCAAACGCCTCGTCATCCCGATAATTCAGCGCCGTGCGGAACCCGCCCACCTCATACGAGCGGTTGATGAGCGCCTTGTTCATCCGCACCGTCGCCGCCGGCAGCGCTGCTATGCGCCGCGCGATGGACAGCGCCTCATCCATCACCTTGTCCGCGGGCGCCACGCGATTCACCAGCCCCATGGCCAGCGCCTCCTGCGCGTCCACCATGTCGCCCAGCAGCAGGATCTCCTTCGCGCGCTTGAGCGTCACCACGTACGGCGTCATCAGCACCGGCGGGCCGTAGCCGTGCCGGATCTGAATCTCGCCCACCTTCGCGTCGTCCGCCAGCACCGTGAAATCACACACACCGGCCAGCTCAAATGCGAGCCCGATGGCGTAGCCGTGCACGGCGGCGATGACCGGCTTGCCCAGCTCCCACACCGTGATATGCGCCGCGCCGGGCGTCGCGCGTTCCAGCGATTCGTCGTTGGCCAGGATACGGCGAGACGACTCCGTGATGTCTCCGCCGGCGGAGAAAGCACGACCCGCGCCGCGAATGATCACCACGCGCACATCGTCGTCCGCGTCCGCCTTGGCGAGTGCCTCTTTCAGCGCCTCCGTCAACGCGCCGTTGATGGCGTTCAGCACGCCGGGGCGGTGCAGCGTGACGATGGCTACGCTGCCATCCTCAGCAGTGTCATACAGGACGGGCTGGCCGCCGCTCTCATCGTCAACGGGCTCCGGCGGGCCGCTCGGCCGATTCTCTTGTGTCATTAGTTGATGTCTCCCTCGTCATTCCCGCGAACGCGAGAATCCAGAAATGTTCACGTTCCGCGATTGTAGCAGGGGCGGGGCTAGTCCACGTCCCCGTACGGCCTCGCACCCAGCGCCTTCAAGTCCACTGCCAGCCCCGCCGTCATCTGATAAACCTTGTCCGCCCGCGCCGCGAATAGCTGGTTCACCCGACCGAGTGCGTCCTGGAAGGCGCGTCCCAGCACCGTCGGCGGCACCACCCCTTGCCCCACCTCATTCGTCACGACAATCCACTTGGCATCCGAGGCCTCATACACCGCAAGAAGCTGTTCCCCCTCAGCCGCGATCTTCTGCTCTGCGTCCGCCCCCTCCTCCATGTCCAGCAGCAACTTGGTCACCCACAGCGTCAGGCAATCGAACAGCAGAACATCGTGAGCCAGGTCGCTGCTGGAAATGACATCCGCGACATCACGCGGCTCTTCCAGTGTGCGCCAGGTGTCCGGACGATTGCGTTGATGCTTCTCGATGCGCTGTTCCATCTCCTCGTCAAGCGCCTCAGCCGTCGCCACGAACAGCACGCGTTCATACTGCACCGCCAGTTTCTCCGCGAACGCGCTCTTGCCGGAACGCGCTCCGCCGATGATGAGAGTCAGCCCCGCGCCCATCACGCTCCTCTACGGCGCATAGGAATCATCACTGCCAAAGGAAATGTTCAGGTCAAAATCGATGCCTGTGCCCAGCGGCTCCAGGGGCATGATGTCGCCCAACACAATCAAAGAAGCAACCACCAGCATGGCCATCATGGCCAGTTCGTTGACCGCCCCATATACGTCTCCGGTCACGCCGCCAAGCCGACTTGTCGCGAACTGACCCACGCCCAGCGCCACCGCGACTGCCACGATCAGCAAGAGAATGCCCGTTAGCCCCGCAAGTAAGACGGCGGCCGCCACTGCAACGATAGTCGCGATGAGTGTCTGAATCCCCGTGCCTCCCTGGAGAAACGCCGACCCGAGTCCCTCCTCACTACGGGCGTATGGAAACGCGGCCATCGTGACCACTATGGCCCACCGTGAGAGGCACGGAATAAGGAGAAGCGCCCATAAACGGCCCGGAGGCCACAGCGAGACAATGGCGGCAAAGCTGATCAGGAAGAGACAGAGTGCGCCCGCCACGGCGAACGACCCAACCCGCGAATCACGCATGATTGCCAGCCGCCGCTCAGCGTTCGAGCCGCCGAACAGCGCGTCGCACGTGTCCATGAACCCGTCCAGGTGCAGGGCCCGCGTGATAACCACAAGAAAGGTGATGAGTAACGCCGCGAGTAACAACGAAGGGAACCCGAAATCAGTCAGCGCCCAGAATCCCTCCCGCAATGCGTAATCAAAGCCGGCCAAAAGCGCGCCAATGCCAAGCCCGACGATAGGGAACCACATGCGCGCCCACGCAAGCGCACCGTCGCTCACCCGCGGCATCGGGATGATGGTCAGGAACCCGATGGCGGCAAACAGACTGCTCATTGCTCGCCCTCTCTCACTCCCGGCTCATCCGCCGGGCCGGAGACTCCCGCCTCACCAAACGTCGCCATCTCCGACAGGGTAGCGGCGGCCGCCTCGATGATCGGCATTGCCAGCGCCGCGCCTGTTCCCTCACCCAATCGCATATTAAGGTCCAGCAGGGGAGTCAGCTTAAGATAATCAAGCTCGGCGCGGTGACCGCGCTCCGCCGAGAGGTGCGCCGCAATCATATAGTCTCGCGTGGCTGGCGCGATTGAGTTCGCGATGAGCGCCGCCGCGCCGGAGATGAACCCGTCCAGCACGACCGGCCTGCCACCCGCCGCCGTGCCGATCATCACCCCCGCCAACACGCCAATCTCAAAGCCGCCCACGCCTGAAAGAACCGATAATCCGTCCGTCGGGTCGGGATTATTGACTTCAAGGGCGTGACGGATTACCCCGATCTTGTGTTGCAGCCCCGCCACGGGCCGCCCGGCACCGTCTCCCGTCACATCCTCCGGCAGCAGATCTGTCACAACCGACGTGATTGCCGCGGATGCCGTCGTATTGCCGATTCCCATATCGCCTGTGCCAATGAGGTCAATGCCGGACTCCAGACATTCCTGCGCAAAACCGATGCCCGCCTCCACACACGCTTGCGCCTGCTCACGCGCCATCGCCGGGCCCTGCGTCATATCCGCCGTGCCGCGCCCGACGCCAAGCGTTCTCAATTCGGGGTGGGCAGGCAGTTCCGTCGCGACACCCGCATCGACGATGATCTGCCGAATACCCAACTGCCGACACATCACGTTGATCGCCGCACCTCCGGCCAAAAAATTGAGAACCATCTGCGCTGTCACGTCCTGCGGATACGCCGCGACCCCCTGCGCGACGACGCCGTGATCCGCCGCCGCGATGATGATTGCCTTGCCGCCGATACGGGGCTGTTCCGCCTGTAGCATCCCCGCAAGTCGAATCGATAACTCTTCAAGCTGCCCGAGGCTCCCCGGCGGCTTGGTCAACGTCGCCTGCCGAGCAGCCGCTCGACTCATCGCATCCGCGTCCGGCGGACGGATGGCAGCGATGGCTTGCTGAAGGGACAGGGCAGGGGTTGTCATCGCTCAGAACTCGATGCCCGGCTGGGCGCGAATGCCCTGCTCGTTGAACGGGTGCTTGATCTCCCGCATCTCCGTCACGAGGTCTGCATAGTCGATCAATTCCTGTGGCGCATTGCGCCCCGTGATGATCACATGCATCATCTCCGGCCTCTGCTTCAGAACATCAATCACGCCATCCACATCAACCCACCCATATGTCAGCGGGTACGTGAACTCATCGAGGATGATGAGATCGCGCTCCCCGGCGATGATCGCTTTGCTGGCCTCCTCCCACTGCGCCCGCGCCATGTCCGCGGACGCGTCGATGTCCTTGCTGAGCCAAGTGAAACCGTCGCCCATCGCGCTCCACGGAATCTCCAGCTTGTCCGCGGCGCGACTCTCCCCGAAACGCGAGCCGGTGTGCTTGATGAACTGGAACACCTGTGTATTCATCCCGCGTCCCCATGCGCGGAACAGCACGCCGAGCGCGGCCGTCGTCTTGCCCTTGCCGTCGCCCGTATTGACGATGACAAGCCCCTTGCGATTCGCCGCGCTCCCCCGCCGCGCCCCACGCTCAGGCCGCCGCGTCGGATCCGGGCCCTGTTCCGCCATACCCTCCCCCGTCCTGCCGCCACTAGTGACGGTATCCGTAAGCATACCGCCCTTCCGCTTGCACACAGACAAGGGATGCGCCACTATTTCCCTGTCCGGCGTAATGCGCCGCACACGGTGAAACAAGGGGTAAGGAGAAGACGATGACGTCAAATAATGACTCAGAACTGGAGTGGGGCCCAACTCGCGAACTCCTCGGCAAGGACATCATGGTCGAGCCCAAGACGGGCATCGATGCTGTTGAACAGAGCGGCATCCGTCGCCAGATGGAGGTCTTGGAGTTCGACTGCCCGCTGCACTTCGATGAGGCTATCGCCAAGAAGTACGGCTACGAGGGGGTCTTTGCTCCCGCGCACATGATCCAGGTCTTCCAGACCGCCTCCATGTGGGAGCCGGGCATGGGCAGCATCTGGCCGACCGATGATCCGCATTACAGCAACTCCGGCACGGGACGTGCGGGCAAGACCCTGGAAGTTCCCTCGCCCGGCACCGCAGGCTTTGTCACGGATCTCGAAGTTGAGACGCTCAGGCCGCTCTACCTCGGCGACCGTGTCTCCCAGGTGTCCCAGGTCCTGCTCGACGTCAATCCGCGCAAGACGCGGGTCGGCGACGGCGCGTTCCTGCGATACGAGTACAAGTGGAACAACCAGGACGGCACGCCGGTAGGCCGCCAGATCATGGTCAGCTATACCTACGTCCCGAATCCAGGCGCGGGGGCAGCTGCCGCTGCTGCGGGCGGCGACGGCGAAAAGCCCGCCCGCGCCATCGAGCCTCGCGCCAACCCGATCATCGACTGGGATTTCCAGCGTTACTGGGAGGACGTGAACGAGGGCGATGAGGTCCCCGCCGTCCACTATCCGCTCACGGTTCAGCGCATGGTCATGGCCGCGGGCGCGAATCGCGACTTCAATGCCATCCACCACAACACGCATGTTGCCCAGGAGGGCGGCGCGGCGGATATGTACGCCATGAACTACTTCCACAACGGCATGTGGGAGCGCGTCGCGCGAGAGTTCATCGGGCTGGGCGGCACGATCAAGCAGATCGGCTCGTTCCGCATGCGCGTGTTCAGCACCGTCGGCGACACCGTCGTCACGGGCGGCACCGTCAAGCGCAAGTGGCAGGAGAACGGTGAGAATCTCATCGAGATGGAGTTGACGTCCGTCCTCTCGACGAACGGCAACACCTCCGTCGGCCCCGGCCCCGTCATCGCCACCCTCCCAAGCAAAGGCTAGACAGCGACAAATCGCATAGTCGCCACGATACGAACAGCAAAGGCCCCCGCCACTTGCGCAAGTGGCGGGGGCCTTCTGTTATCGCGTCACCGCCCCAGCGCGGAACTCAAAAACTCTCCGACGCGGCGGCCAAGGTTCATCTCCTCGCCCCACCAGAAGTGGTCTGTCTGCGGCGCGATGTAGATCTCCGTCGCGCCCGGCAGCATCCCTGCCAGACCACGGACGCGCTCCACCGTCGCAAAGCTGTCCGCCTCGCCCGTTGCTATGAGCTTGGACATCGTCAGCGCTGCATAGGCGTCCGCAGTGCCATCACCCATGGCCGGTGAGATCAGCGCCAGCGCGGCCAGGTTCTCGGCACGGCCGGCCGCTCCCAACGCCACGCCACCGCCGAATGAGTACCCTGCCAACGCGACGAGCATCTCACTAGGCAGTTCATCCGAAACGGAGCCTGTTGCCAAGGAAGCCAGTGCCGCCAGCGCGTCGTCCTGCTCACCGACGCCGTTGTCGTACGAGCCGCCGCTGCGCCCCGCGCCGCGGAAGTTGAACCGCAGCGCCGCAAGCCCATAGGCGACGACACTGGACGAAACGGCCATCACCACGTTGTTCGTCATCTCCCCGCCGTATTGCGGATGCGGATGACAAATCACGACGCCCGCCGAAGGCGTCGCCGCGCCCTCATCAGGCAGATCAAGCTGCCCCTCAAGCGCAATCCCGCCGGTCGACTCGATACGAACACTCCGCGTGCGAATGACGCTACCCCTCCCTATTCCCCTGTCATTTCCGCGCAAGCAGGAATCTGGCGGCTTAGGCTTGCTCAAATTCCTCTCTGGTGAGGCCTAAATCTCTGCGAATTGCATGAATGGTTCCTGTGGCCAGGTCCCGATTGGCATGTCTGGGAACAGTGGTTTCACGATTGTTGGCCGGGTTTATCCAGATTTCATGTGAGCCGCCTGCCTGCCGATCGAATTCGCATCCCAGCCGTCGGAGTTTTCGTGTAAGTTCCCGACAGGTCATACGGCAACGGATATCCTGCCCTGACCGGCCTGGAGCCGGGCTATCGTCTCGGGCAGGGGTTTGCCGCGATCCTTGTACGAGAGGATGAACTGCTCAGCGACAGCGCTCAGCTCGGCGAGGGTCTCTTTGGCGGTTTCCGCCCACGCGCGGCAGCCGGGAAGTTCCGGAATCTCGGCCATGTACAAACCGCCCTGCTCTTCAGAGGGCTCATGGAGGACGTAATCCAGCTGATACAGTTCCACGCGTCACCTCGCACGGACACCATTCTACGCCCCGTTGGGAGCTATTGCGTCTCCCCCAAGAGCATTTCGAGGAGCAGCCGCGCCCCCCGCTTATCCAGCATCTCGTTGTTGTTGCCGCACTTGGGCGACTGCACGCATGAGGGACAGCCGTTCTCGCATGGGCACTCGTTGAGCATCGTGAGGGTCTCCTGCCATAGTTCGCGCAGCACGTTGTAGCCCCTCTCCGCGATGCCGACGCCGCCCGGGATGCCGTCGTAGATGAAGATAGTCGCCTCTTTCGTGTCCGGGTGGTACGGCGTCGAAAGCCCGCCGATGTCGTTCCGGTCGCACAGCGCGAACAGCGGCAGCAGGCTGATACAGGCGTGCTCGCAGGCATGGAGCGCGCTGGCCACGAACGCGTCTTCAAGCGCATTCGCCTCCTTGGCGGCATCCTTCCCGGGTGGAGGCTCCGGTGCGTGCTCTCTGAGCGCCTCAACCATCTTCTCAGGCACCGTCCACCACAGCCCCACCGTTTCAAAGCTGCGTGGCGGCAGGTCCACGTCGCCGTAGGAGAGATTGTCATTCCGGTCATGCCTGCGACGGCTGAACTTATACACCGTCCGCTCCACTTTGACCTGCCCGACGGATGCCTTCACCGGCCCCTCTTGCTTCTCCCGATCCGTCTTGAGCACGGTCATGGCCGTGTCCGCCATTGACGTCGTGTAGTACTCCACGTTGGTGCGCTGCAACATGGCGTTCTTTGTGGTCAGATTCAGGTCGCTCACCATGAACTGTTCACCGCGATGCAGGTAGACCGCCCCCTCATGCGCGTAGGCAAAGGCGTGTTCCTCCGCGATGGTCTCAAGCACCGCGCCCGTCGTCTCCTCAACCAGCACGTAGTTGTCGCCGGACGTTGATCGCAGCGAGACGTCGCTTGCCGGATGCGCGCCCGCCTTGGGGTGGGGGTACCATCGCTCGGTCCCGCGCCGCTCCCGCCCTATGAGGTAGCTGTCTTGTGAGAGCCGTTCCAGCGCCGCCGATACCGTCTCATCGCCCCCGAACAGCTCCACGTCGCCCGGAATCTCGCCGATGGGCGCCTCAACCGCCGCGCACACCAGGTGCGGGTCAAGGATGCGCGGGTTCGTCGTGGATATTCGGGCATGCTCCATGCCGCGCCGGAAGATGATGTCAGGATGCCGCGCCAGGTACTGTTCAAGCGGGTTGTCATACACCACCATGATGGACAGCCCGCGCTCTCCCCGCCGCCCGGATCGCCCCGCCTGCTGGAACGTGGACGCCAGCGAGCCCGGATAGCCGTTCAGCACCGTGGCGTCTAGGTGGCCGATGTCAATGCCCAGTTCCAGCGCGTTCGTCGTCACCACGCCCGTCAACTCGCCGGTGGACAGCTTGCTTTCGATCTCCCGCCGTTCCTCCGGCACATACCCCGCTCGATAGGAACTCACCCGCGCATCCGAAGTTCCATGCCGCTGCAGATTCTCCTCGGATATCCGGTACATCAACTCCGCCGCCTGCCGCGTCCGCACGAACGACAGCGTCCGCGTCCCGGTCGCCACAAGCCACGAGAACAGTTCCGCCCCCTCCACCAGCACACTGCGCCGCGCCGACTTTGCATCGTCGATGATCGGCGGGTTCCACAGCGCGAACTCCCGCCCCGCGGTCGGCGCGCCGTCGTCCGTGACGGCCGTCATCGGCAGGCCCGTCAGCGCCTCCGCGTGCTCCTTCGGGTTGCCGAGAGTGGCGGACGTGACGATGAACTGCGGGTTTGCCCCGTAGCGTCGGCAGATACGCCGCAGCCGCCGGATGAGCATCGCGATGTGCGAGCCGAACACGCCCCGGTACATGTGCCCCTCGTCGATGACCACGAACTTAAGCCGGCGCAGGAACCGCGACCACAGCCGGTGGTTGGGCAGGATGCCGACGTGCAGCATCTCCGGGTTCGTGAGCAGCAGGCGGACGTTCTTGCGGATTGCGGCTCGCTCATGCTGCGGCGTGTCACCGTCGTATGTGGCGGCGTTTGGCCGAGCGGGCAGGGGCGCGGTGAGTTCATTCAGTGCGCGGAGCTGGTCTTGCGCCAGCGCCTTGGCGGGAAAGAGATAGAGCGCCGTCGCGCCCGTGCGAGAAGAATCTGCGCACGCGTTCAGGACGGGGACGTTGTAGCAGAGGCTCTTGCCGGACGCCGTCCCCGTCGCGACGACGACGCTCTCGCCTGCCAGCAGCGCGTCGATGGCCTCCGCCTGGTGCGTATAGAAGCGGTCGATCTCCCGTATCTGCAGGGCGTGTTGCAGGAGGGGATTGAGCGGAGTGCTGAGCTGGCCATATGCCGCCGAACTATGCGGCATCGACTCCACATGCACGATCTGCCCCGCGTACCCCACGCGCGAGCGCATATCATTAAGAAACGCCTGCGTATCCAGCGTCCTGTCTCCCTCCTCCTCCGTTCACCGTCCCAAGCCCCCTCATTCTGACACACCCGTTCGACACAGTGACGCGGTGCGCGTTGACACCCACCCCTGTCACTTGCAGAATGAACGGGCTACAGCAGCGGCGGTTTATTTCCAGAACCGACTGCACAAGCCGTTTTTGCATGGCGGCAGGGAATCCCTGTCCCCTTGCAGGTTTGTGCAGATCGCCGGCTGCTGTAGCAAGAAGTCCCGGTCTTCATGCTGCAGGGGGGCACCTAAATGAGGAAAGCACTTCTTTATGGTCTTATCGGTTTCTTTGTCTTTGTCGGAATCTGCACGGTCTTAGTCGTTTCACTTGGAGAGCCATCTGAGCCAAGTTCTGATTCCGTGCGCGAGGGCGCGACTCAACCTGTGGCGACCATTCAACAAACTGCTGCCCCTGAACCGTCAGAGGCGGCTACCTCGACAGCGACACCCATACCAACGTCGACACCAACTCCCGTGCCCACAGCTACGCCCACACCGACTGCGACGCCGGTGCCGGGATGGGGTCCAGGTACATTGGCCGTTGGGCGAGATATTGAGCCAGGTATCTATGCGGGCAAAGCTGGCTTAGGTGTATTTGACTCCTGCTACTGGGCTCGCCTCAGGGGTGTGTCTGGAGACTTAAGTGACATAATTGCAAACGATAATGCGATAGGCCAGTTCTACATAAGCGTGTCGGATAGCGACGAATATTTGGAAGTGGCGTGCAGAATAACTCCCCTTTCAGACTGGCCGGAGCCTGAAGAACCTCCACAATCAATTGAACCCGGCATCCATTTGGTCGGGCGTGACATCACCCCGGGTACTTACCAGGGGGAAGCTGGTACTGGGGTTCTAGAATCGTGCTACTGGGGGCGCCTCAGTGGGCTATCCGGAGGATTTGATGACATTATCGCTAACGACAATGCGATTGGTTCTTTCTATGTGAGCGTGTTACCAACAGATACCGCACTCTCTACTCATTGCGCCCTTGAGCGAGTAGAGGAATAGGTCGCCAGATAGTAGGGTCGGAATCAGCGGCTTCACCGCGTCCAGCTTGCTAGCGACGCGGACCGCCGTTTGGCTGGCTTAGCGCCTGGCTGCGGGAGTGACCGGACTCCGCCTGGCTGGCGGCAAATCCGCTTTGCCCTCCGGCTCTGTGACCGGAATGCGGTCTTTTTCGTCCACCGGTATGCCAAGCCGATCCCGTGCCACGTCCAGGTCATACTGCGCCTGAAGTCCCATCCAGAGTCCGGCGGAAGTACCGAAGAACTTGCCGAGCAGGATAGCCGTCTCCGCAGAGATAGAGCGCTCTCCCCGGCAAATGGCGTGAACGCGACGCGGATCCACGCCAATCGACTTTGCGAGGCGATACTGGCTGATTCCCATGGGGATAAGAAAATCCTCACTCAGGATTTCCCCGGGGTGAACGGGAGGCATCTTCTCTGCGCCTTCCATCTCTTCCCACATGACTCCAACCCTCCGTGCTAGTGATAGTCCACAATCTCTACGTTGTAAGCGTGGCCGTCTCTCCATTCAAAACAGACGCGCCACTGACTGTTGATACGAATACTGTGTTGCCCTCTTCGGTCGCGAGAAAGGGCCTCCAGGTGATTCCCACGTGAGGCAGCCAGTTCCGGAAGATTGCGTGCTGCGTCTAAGGTTCTGAGTCTCCTAAAGGCTACGCGTTGTACCTCAGGGGCAATTCTTCGAACTGGCCTCCCTTCAAAAATGGCTCTTGTGCCAGCGTCACGAAAGCTCCGTATCACGTACTATTCATAGCACGTCGCGCTATTAGCGTCAAACGCTATTAGTCCCTGGGTTCCTCGGCTGTGTGGGAATGCCACCCCACCCCCGTCCGCTATCATCTCTATAGATAGTCACCGACTCTATCTATCGGAGGTCACTCACAATTCTGGATAGACGGCGGATCAGGGAGGCGCACGAGGAGACCCGCGCCGCGCTGGCGCGGCGCGGCGACGGGGAGGCGCTTGCCCTGCTCGATGAGGTCGTCTCACTCGACGGCGAGTGGCGGGCGGCGCAGGCCCGCGCCGATGACCTCCGCGCTCAACTCAACACCCACTCCAAGACCTTCGGGATGCTGCGGGGACGTGCCGGCCGAGGTGACCTGTCCGCCGAGGACATCCTGTCCGCCGCCGGTGTCGCGGAACTCCTTGGCGAGAGAACGAGTGGGACCGCAGATGAGTTGATTGACTCGCTGCAGGCCGCCCTGCGTACCTTCTCCGAAGAGGTTGATGAGGCCGCCAAACGCACGGCAGACCTCGATGAGCAGATCACCCAGCGTCTCAGCTACCTGCCTAACCTGCCTGACCTCTCCGTGCCGGACGGCGCGTCCGAGGAGGACAACATCGTAGCGCGCCAGTGGGGTGAGCCTCGTGAATATGATTTCGAGCCGCAGGCGCACTGGGATCTCGGCCCTGCGCTCGGCATCATCGACTTTGAGCGCGGCGCGCGCATCGCAGGATCGCGCTTCTACGTGCTGACCGGTGCGGCATCAAAGCTGCAGCGCTCGCTCATCCAGTGGATGCTGGATATCCACATCCGGGAGCACGGCTACCGTGAGGTCTATCCGCCGTTCGTCTCGACAGAGCAGACGCTGTTCGCCAGCGGGCAGCTGCCCAAGTTCGCCGAGAACGTCTACAAGGACGGCGAGGATGATGTTTGGCTCGTCCCGACGGCGGAGGTGCCACTGACATCCATGCACCGCGGGGAGATTCTTGAGCCGGGCATGCTGCCCATCAACTACGTCGCCTACACGCCCTCGTTCCGCAGGGAAAAAATGTCCGCCGGACGCGATATCCGGGGCATCAAGCGCGGCCACCAGTTCGACAAGGTGGAGATTTACAAGTTCACGGAGCCGGAGAATGGACTGGCAGAGTTAGAAACTCTGCTTGGCCACGCGGAATCAATCTTGCGCCGCCTTGAACTGCCGTACCGCATCGTTGAGCTGTGCGCGGGCGACTTGGGGCAGGCATCTGCAAAGACCTATGACATCGAGGTTTGGGCGCCCGGCTGCGGAGAGTGGTTAGAAGTTTCCAGCTGTTCAACAACTACCGACTACCAGGCTCGCCGCGCCAACATCCGCTATCGGCGGGAGGCGGGGGCGCGTCCGCAGTTCGTGCATACGCTCAACGGATCCGGCCTCGCGCTGCCCCGCGTCATGATTGCCATCATGGAGACCTACCAGCGCGCCGACGGCACAATCGAAATCCCGGAGGCCCTGCGACCCTACACAGGATTCACGGAGATTACGCGGGAGTAGGAATCAGTTCGGCTTTTGAAGCCTAAATGCGGGCTCTGGCAACAGGGACTAGCCTTTCATTGGGAGAGTCGACCAAGAGCATGAGGCTTTGCAGAGTGTGCGCCCCCAAGAGCGGTTCTGCCGCATCAGGGCCAAAGACGACGAGAACTTCCTCCGCCCTCCCGTTGACTGCCACAACTGCCCGGCCAATTGGCCGCTCGTCCTCGCGTCCATCCGCATAGAAGACCGGCAGTGTATCGTGAGGCTCAACCCCAATCTCGCGTAGGGAGGACTCGGGTATTTGCGTGTAGGCTGCCCCGGTGTCCACCCAAGCGTCAAACGTAAGGTTGTTGCCGCCCTCCCGCCTGCCAATGCTAACACGTGTCTTGAAAGCTCCCATGCCGCTATTGTACATGCGACTACAGTGATCACCATCATCCCCCCGCCGCCTGTGGGTAGTACCATTAGTGGACGGAAAGGGGTGGGGATTGATGCGAATCGGCGTGCCAACAGAGACAGCCCTGCGCGAAGCTCGCGTTGCGCTGGCGCCGCCGTCCGTTGCCCGATTCACCCGTTCCGGTATCGAGGTTCTGGTCGAGTCGGCAGCAGGCGAGCGCGCCTTCTTCACCAACGACGCATACAGCGAGGCGGGCGCGGAGATTGCCCCGGACGCCGCAAGCGTCTATGCCAACGCGGATGTCATCGTCAAGGTCGCCGCGCCGTCCGCTGAAGAGACGGAGTCGCTGCGTGATGGCCAAATCCTGATTGCCGTCCTCCAGCCGCTGACGAGCCATGACCTTGTTCGTGGGCTGGTCGGTCGGGGCGTTACGTCGTTCAGCCTTGATGCCATCCCCCGCATCGCCCGCGCGCAGCCGATGGACGTGCTTTCGTCTCAGGCGTCTGTCGCCGGATACAAGGCCGCCGTCCTGGCCGCCGACACGCTCGGCAAGCACCTGCCCATGATGACCACGGCAGCCGGAACGATGCCCCCCGCCCGTGGCTTGGTGCTTGGCGCGGGAGTGGCCGGTCTGCAGGCTATCGCAACCGGACGGCGACTCGGAGCGATCATGTCCGCTTTTGACGTGCGCCCCGCCGTCAAGGAGCAGGTTGAAAGCCTCGGCGCGACGTTCATCGAGGACGAGGAGTTGCAGCGCGCGCAGGCCGAGACGGCGGGCGGTTATGCGAGAGAACAGACCGAGGAAGAACGCGACCGCTCTCAGGCGCTGGTGCGGCGCCACGTCGGCGCGTCCGACTTTGTCATCACGACGGCCCTGGTGCCCGGCCGCCCTGCGCCGAAACTCATTACGCGTGAGATGGTGGAGGACATGCAGCCGGGTTCAGTCATCGTGGACCTTGCGGCGGAGACGGGCGGCAACTGTGAACTCACATTGCCCGGTGAGGTGATCAACTACAAAGGTGTCATCATCAACGGCCCCGTCAACGTGCCGTCCTCCATGCCCGTCCACGCCAGCCTCATGTTCTCCCGCAACGTCCAGAGTTTTTTGGACTTGCTGATCAAGGACGGCGAAGCCGTTATCGACATGGACGATGTCATTCTGCGCGATTCTCTGATAACGCGTGGCGGCGAGGTTGTCCACGAAGCCACGCACGACGCCATGGGCGCTCCGGCGGCGTAGCCAAAGGCAAGGCGAAAGGAGCCGTAAGGGTGCTTGAAGGCGGACTACTTATCGCGATCTACGTCTTTGTGCTGGCCGGATTCATCGGCTTTGAGGTCATCACCAAGGTCCCACCGACACTCCACACGCCCCTCATGTCCGGCGCGAACGCCATCTCCGGCATCACCATCATCGGCGCGCTGCTCATCGTCGGCTCAAGCGACGGCCTGCTGACACAGGTCCTCGGTGTCGGCGCTCTCATCCTCGCCACCGTCAATGTCGTCGGCGGATTCATGGTGACGGACCGGATGCTGCGCATGTTCCGACGTGACCGCGGGCGAGGGACGACATCGTGACGCTCGACCGCGACATCATCATCCTGTCCGCCTACCTGGTCTCGGCGGCGCTGTTCATTCTTGGACTACGTTACATGGGCTCGCCCGCCACCGCGCGGATGGGCAACACGCTCGGCGCGTCCGGCATGTTGCTGGCCATCATCGTGACGCTCATCAACGAAGAGATCATCCGGTATGAGTTAATTATCGCCGGCGTGCTGGTTGGCGGCGTGATCGGCGTGATCTTTGCCCGACAGGTCAAGATGACTGCGATGCCGCAGATGGTTGCCGTGTTCAACGGCTTTGGCGGCGGGGCGTCCGCCCTAATCGCCGCGTCCGAGTATTTCCGACTCTATGACGCAGGCACCGAGATGTCTTTGGACACCTCCGTCACCATCATGCTTGGCGTCCTCATCGGCACCGTCACGTTCTCCGGCAGCGCCATCGCCATGGGCAAGCTGCAGGAGGTCATCACGGGGCGCGCCGTCCGCCTGCCTTTACAGAATATTTTGAGCGCTGTGCTGTTCCTGATAATCCTTGGGCTTGCCGTCAGCCAGATAGGCTTTGAAGCTAACCCGATCCCGTTCGTGGCCCTGATTGCTCTCTGCCTTGTGCTTGGCGTTCTGCTAGTAATGCCCATCGGCGGCGCGGACATGCCCGTCGTTATCTCCCTGCTCAATTCCTATTCCGGCCTTGCCGCCGCCGCCGCCGGATTCGTCATCGGCAACCCGATCCTCATCATCGCGGGCGCGTTGGTTGGCGCGGCGGGGTTCATCCTCACGCAGATCATGACCCGCGCCATGCACCGCTCACTCGCCAACGTCATGTTCGGCGCGTTTGGCGCAGGCAGCGGCGGCGCAGCCGCCAGCGGCGTAGCGGAGGGCGCAACGGTGCGTGAAGGCTCCCCTGAGGACTTGGGTGTTCTGCTTGCATATGCGGAATCCGTCATTGTCGTGCCCGGATACGGTTTGGCCGTCGCGCAGGCGCAGCGGCAGGTGCGCGATCTCGCCGACCTGTTGGAGGAGCGCGGCGTCGATGTCCGCTACGCCATCCATCCAGTCGCGGGCCGTATGCCCGGCCACATGAACGTCCTTCTTGCCGAGGTGGATGTTCCCTACGACCGCCTCTATGACCTCGATCAGATCAACGATGACTTTGAGCGCGCGGACGTGGCCATCGTGGTGGGTGCGAACGACGTGACAAACCCCTCGGCCCGTGAAGTCGTTGATAGTCCCATCTACGGCATGCCCATCCTGAATGTCGACCACGCACGCAACATCATCGTGCTCAAGCGCTCCATGAGCCCGGGTTTCGCGGGTATCGACAACCCCCTCTTCTACAACGAGAAAACCTCCATGCTGTTCGCTGACGCCAAGGATGGCCTCAACCGCCTGATAGAAGCCGTCCAGGAGAACTGACCTCACACGGTCATTGAACGACCATGGCAGCCACGCTGACGCCGCCACCACAGCAGCAGAGGCCCAGAGCCCCGTTCCTCGTGCGCCGCACGCCCTTCTTCTACGGCTGGACGATTGTCGGGCTGACTTTTACCACCAGCATGATCACGGCCGGAATCAGCGGCTATGGACTCTCATTCTTCGTGGTGCCGATGAGCGAGGCGCTCGGCGTCGGACGCGGCGAGTTCTCGTCCATCACCCTTTTCCGCCTTGCCGCCATACCGATAGTTCCGCTGCTGGGACTGTTGGTGGACAAGAAGGAAGGACCGCGGCTCGTCATTGTCATCGCCAGCACGGCCGCAGGACTTTCACTGATCGCCTCCTCGTTCGTCCAGAACATGCTCCAGTTCTACCTGACGTTCGGAGTCTTCTTCGGGGTCGCGATGGTAGCGATTGGCGGGCAGCTTGTCGGCCCCGCCGTCCTTGCCAAGTGGTTTGTCAGGCGACGCGCCCGTGTTATGGCCATCAGCGCCATCGGTGTCTCCGGAGGCGGATTTGTCATTGCGCCTATCGCCGGTCAACTAGTTGAGAACTTCGGATGGCGTGATGCGTGGGTCATTCTCGGCATCGGAATGATCCTCCTGATTGTCCCCTTTGCCGCGCTCTTTATGAGACGGCAGCCAAGCGACGTGGGCCTGGTTCCGGACGGCATATCGCAAGCGAACCCTGCACGGCCGGGCATGACTGGCGCGGAGGCGGCTGAGTTGGCTTCGGGTGAGCCGTATGAGTACCCGTGGACGGTGCGCGAGGCGGCCAGGACGATGGCTTTCTGGGTTCTGCTTGCCTCGCAAGTCCTGTTCCTGACGTCACTCATGCCAATGCTCTTTCACCAGGTTGCGTACATGCAGGACAAGGGACTGAGCCTTGCCGATGCAACCCTTGCCGCAACCGTCCTCGCCGGATGCGCCATCCTCGGCAAAATCATCTACGGCTTAATCGTTGAGCGGGTTCACGTGAGATGGGTTTTGCCATTCTCGATGATGCCCGCCGGCCTTTCCATTTTCCTGCTGGTGATTGGCGTGAACGTGCAAATGGTGATGGTCTACGCAGTTGCTTGCGGCATCACGATGGGCGGCGTCATGCCATTGATGAACGTGGCGCTTGCCCAGTATTTTGGGCGCGAGCACATGGGAGCGATTCGTGGCGCGTTCACGCCGCCCGCCAACATCGTCGGAGCCTTCAGCCCATTCGCCGTTGGTCTCATGTGGGAATACCTCGGCAACTATGATCTCGCGTTCATTCTCGTCGGAGCCGGATGGTTCATCGCGGGATTCATTGTTCTGTTCGCGCCTGAGCCACAGACGCCGATAGACGCGGAAAAGAGCCGCAGTTGACCGCAGAGAATCCGCCCCAGACTCGCACGGTCCCTTTCCCCGTCCGCAACATCCCCTTCTTCTACGGGTGGGTGATTCTCGCCATCACCTTCTCCAGCAACATGATTACGGCCGGGATCGCCGGGTACGGCATCTCATTCTTCGTCGTGCCGATGAGTGATGACCTTGGCGTATCCCGTGCCGAGTTCTCGGCAATCTCCCTGTTCCGCCTTGCTGCCATCCCCGTCGTCCCCTTCATTGGGATAATGCTGGACAGGCGTGAAGGGCCGCGACTTGTCGTCACGATTGCCAGCATCGTGGCGGGACTCGCGCTCATTGCCACCTCATTTGTTGACGCGATGTGGCAGTTCTACATTGTCTTTGGCATCCTCTTTGGCGTTGTTGCAACCACTATGAACTGGCAGCTTCTGGGCGCGACCGTCCTGGCCAAGTGGTTTATCAGGATGCGGGGACGCGCCTTCGCAATCAGCACCATCGGAATATCTGTTGGCGGATTCGTGATAGCGCCCATCGCCGGACTGCTCATCGATGTCATTGGGTGGCGCGGAGCGTGGGTCGTTCTTGGCATCGGTATGCTGATCACCCTCGCGCCTGCCGCCTTCATCTTTATGAGACGCCAGCCGAGCGATGTAGGGCTCCTGCCGGACGGTCGGACTGTCGAAGCTGCCCGCAATGAGTCGCCGGAGAACGATGCCCAGCAGCAGACGCCGTCGGAGGAGCCGTACGAATACCCGTGGACGGTTCGTGAGGCGGCGCGGACAGCCGGATTCTGGGCGGTGCTCGTCGCGCAAGCCCTCGGGCAGGCCGGACTGTTCGGAGTCCTCTTCCACCAGGTGGCCTATATGCAGGACAAGGGTCTCAGTGTTGCTGAAGCGACACTTGCTGCAACGACTCTCGCGGGCGCCGCATTGGTCAGCAAACTGTTCTACGGTTTCCTCGCTGAGCGATTCGGCGCTCGCCCGGCTCTGGCAGCCGCGATGATTCCCACCGGGATGTGCCTGCTGGTTCTGGTCATTGGCTCCGGCCTCGAGATGGTTCTCGTTTATGCCGTCGTGTACGGCTTCACGATGGGCGGATTCATCCCGATGGTCAATGTCGCGTTCGCGCAGTACTTTGGCCGGCAGCACATGGGCGCGATCCGTGGAGCTGCGGCTCCGCTCTCGAACGTGATTGGCGCGGCCAGCCCGTTTGCCGTTGGGGTCATGTGGCAATGGCTCGGCAACTACGACGTGTCATTCATGATGCTCGCCGCGATCTGGGCCGCAGGTGGGCTAATCGTAGTGATGGCGGCACAGCCACGGGCCCCGACGCGTACTGCGGAAACGCTATAATCTCTAGCGTCGCCGCTACAGCACGTGAGCAGATTGTGACCGCAGAGAACCCCCCGCAGACTCGCAGACTCCCCTTCCCGGTTCGGAACATCCCCTTCTTCTACGGATGGGTGATTCTCGGCATCACGTTCTCCAGCAACATGATCACGGCGGGCATCGACGGCTACGCGATCTCATTCTTCGTGGTGCCGATGAGCGAAGGGCTCGGCGTCTCCCGCGCCGAATTCTCCGCCATCTCCCTCTTCCGCCTTATTGCCATACCCGCCGTCCCCGTCATCGGCCTGATGCTGGACAACCGTGAAGGGCCGCGGCTTGTCGTCACCGTTGCCAGCGTCGCCGCGGGTCTGGCGCTCATCGCCTCCTCGCTGGCGCAGGAGGTGTGGCAGTTCTACCTGGCCTTTGGCGTCGTCTTCGGAATCGTCTCCGTCACGTTGAGCTGGCAGCTCCTGGGCGTGGCGATCCTGGCCAAGTGGTTTGTGCGAATACGAGGTCGTGCCTTCGCCATTAGCACCATCGGCATCTCGACGGGCGGATTCGTTATCGCCCCCATCGCAGGCCTGCTCATCGACACATTCGGATGGCGCGAGGCCTGGTTCATCCTTGGCGTCGGCATTTTGGTCACGCTCACTCCCGTTGCCGTGATCTTCATGAGACGCCAGCCCAGCGACGTCGGCCTGCATCCGGACGGAATCTCCGATAGTGAGGCGGCGAGTAATGCGGAGGCTCCCCGGGACGATGCCGAAGGTGCTGACGAAGAAGCATACGAGTATCCGTGGCGCGTGGGAGAGGCCGTCAGAACAGGCGCGTTCTGGGCAGCGCTGGCGGTACAGGCCCTGGGTCAGGCAGCGCTCTTTGGCGTTCTGTTCCACCAGGTGGCGTACATGCAGGACAAGGGGCTGAGCCTGGGGGACGCGACGATTGTGGCCGCGGTTCTCGCGGGAGTCGCCATCCCGAGCAAGATAATATACGGCGTTCTTGCGGAGCGATACACGCCGCAATGGGTGATGGCCGCAGTGATGATTCCTGCCGGCGCCAGCCTCATGCTGCTGGTGGTGGGGGTGGATCGGAACGTTCTTCTCGTGTATGCCGTCCTGTACGGCCTGACCATGGGTGGATTCACGCCGGTCATCAACGTCGTCCATGCGCACTTCTTTGGACGCGAGCACATGGGGGCAATCCGCGGAGCCTCATCGCCCGTAGCCACTGTGGCCGGGTCGTTGAGCCCCTTCATCGTCGCGTGGGCATGGCAGTGGTACGGCAACTACGATGTGGCGTTCATCGCAATGGGCGTGGTATGGGCCATCGGCGGCCTGCTGGTCCTCGCGGCAAGAAAACCCCGAGAGCCGGTGGCTGTTGCCTCGTGACATCCAAACCCGTCGCCCTCTCCCTTGACCCCTAATCCCCACGTTCCAATACTGATATGGCGCTCTGCCTAAACGCGGAGGGGTGGCCGAGTGGACGAAGGCGGCAGTCTTGAAAACTGCTTTGCGGTAACCCTGCAACGCGGGTTCGAATCCCGCCCCCTCCGCTTTTTCTAATTTGGGATTGAGGGAGCCTTCATATGCGGGTCTCGCAATCAGCCCTGGCTAGTCCACCCACGAAACGTGTGGTGTAGCGTATTCTGGGTGCTGTTCAAAGAACTCCCGCACACGTTCAAGGTCTTCGTCATAACGCACCACATCGTTGTACACGATGCCTGGCTCCAACAACGCGAGCAGCGGCGATACGTCGCTGCCCAGGACTTCTGAGCTTGCCTGTTTGATCTGCTCGATACCTATGTAATCACCGGATTCGGCGAGCCTATTGAGGACTCTCAAAAATTCGCGGAATTTGATTGGGCTCATTCCATATTCTTTCAGGCCCTCGAAGAACAAGTCACCAGTGTGATGTACGTTCAGCCAGTGCGCCACACAGATTTCTACATGTTCCGGGTAATTGTAAAATACGTTCTCGCCGTTCTGCAGCTTTTGAAGCGCAAGTGTTGTTGGGCGTGAGTGGCAGTTCTTGTTACTGGTGTACATCTCGTCTGCTCGGTTGCTGATGCCTTCGTTGAACCACCACTGTCCTGTGGGCAAGAGTGTACCGGTGAAGACATGCGCGAGTTCGTGCGCCTGCAGGCTGTCTGACTGAAACTCGAATTTCACAGTCACGCTTGGCCTGAACCTCGTCCACGTCTTGGAAGAATCGCGAATCCTTCCCAGCATCTCGTAAACGATCGGGTGCGGACGCCTTCCGTAGAGTTCCTCAAGAAAGTCTACGACGAGTTGAACTCGAGCAAGGTCGCGTTGTTTCTCCCCGGTTTCGGGAATGAAGAAATACTCTAACCGAATGCTCCCGTCAGCGTTTGCGATGTGATCTTTGTATGGTCCTAATTCGGATGCTGGGATCTCTATGATGACGGGGGGCGCCGGAGTAGATGTGGGTGTCACTGTGGGAGTAGGCGTGCTGATGGGCGTGGGCGCAGGCGTCTGGGAGGGTGTTAGGGTCACCGTAGGTGCAGAAGTCGGTGAGAAAATGGCAATTGGTGAGGGGCTAGTGGTGTTAGTGCTGGTCCGGGATGGTGTGACTGGCTCATCAGAACACCCGGCTAACAGTAGGGCCATGAGAATCAGGCTACCGGCCAGACGAACTGCGGATGTACGGGACATCGTCACTATCACTACGGGGACAACCAGTGGATTTTCACCTGTATAGTATCACCTGCAACCCTCCGAATCCCGCGCGAAGCTGGCCCCTTCGTCCATCCCTCCGCTTGCGCCCTTTCCATGTCCTGTATGACACTACTCGTGAAAGAACTCACAGGGTGGGGGGCCTTGCTATATGAAGATTCACGAATACCAGGCAAAAGAAGTATTTAAGTCGTTCGGCGTCGCCGTCCCGAACGGGCGCGTCGCCACGACTGCCGATGAAGCCCGCGCCATCGCGGAAGAGCTCGGCGGCAGGGCTGTCGTCAAGGCGCAGGTTCACGCCGGCGGACGCGGCAAGGCGGGCGGCGTCAAGGTTGTGTCGAGTCCGGATGAGGCGGCCGAGTTCGCGGCCGGTCTGCTCGGCTCAAACCTCGTAACCGCGCAGACCGGCCCGCAGGGAGTCCCAGTCAACGCAGTCCTCGTCGAGGAGCCTGTCGATATCGCGCAGGAACTCTACCTGAGCGTGACGGTAGACGGCGCGGCAAAATCGCCTGTCATCATCGCCTCCGCCGCGGGCGGCATGGAGATTGAGGAAATCGCCGAGGAATCGCCTGAGAAGATCACGCAGGTACATATCGACCCGCTTATCGGCTACCAGCCGTTCGTTGGGCGGCGCGTGGCCGCTGCGCTGGAGCTTGACCCCGCGCTGGCGCGGCCGTTTGGCGCGTTGCTTGGCGGCATCGTCAATGCCTTCCAGAGCAAGGACTTGAACCTGGTCGAGATCAATCCCCTCGTTGTCACGGGCGATGGTAATCTGCTCGCCGCGGATGGCAAGATCGATACTGACGAGAACAGCCACTTTCGCCATCGCGACCTCGCTGAGCTGCGCGACGCAGACCAGGAAGACCCGCTTGAGCGGAACGCCAATGACAAGGGCGTGCAGTACGTCAAACTGGACGGCGATGTTGGCTGCATGGTCAACGGCGCGGGTCTTGCGATGGCCACGATGGACGTCATCGCGCAGGTCGGCCACGCGCCCGCGAACTTCCTCGATGTTGGCGGCGGCGGCACCGAAGAGCAGGTTGCAGAGGCGTTCAAGATCATCGTCTCTGATCCTGATGTGAAGAAGGTGCTCATCAACGTCTTTGGCGGCATCCTGCGCTGCGACGTTCTGGCGAACGGCATCGTCTCCGCCTATAAGGAAGTCGATGTCAATGTGCCCATCATCGTCCGCATGACGGGCACGAACGCCGAGGAAGGCGCGGAGATCCTGCGCAACTCGGACATCACCGTTGCCGTGGCAGCTGATCTCAATGACGCGGCAACCAAGGTTGCGGAAATCAACTAGAGCGTGCCGCGAACGTCATTCAAACTGACAAATCCATAACACTTTGAGGAGAACTACCTAGATGAGCATTCTTGTTGGCGAAGACACCCGCGTGCTGGTTCAGGGCATGAGCGGACGTGAGGGAACGTTCCAGACCGAACGGTGCATCGCCTTTGGCACCAACGTCGTGGCAGGCGTCACGCCTGGACGCGGCGGTACAACTCACATCGACCGCCCAATGTACGATTCCGTTGCAGAGGCCGTCGAGCAGGAGGGCGCAAACGTCTCCCTCATCTTCGTGCCCGCCGCGTTCGCGACGGACGCGCTGCTTGAAGCCGCGGAGGGCGGCGTCGATCTTATCGTCTGCATCACGGACGGCCTGCCGACGCTGGATATGGCGCAGGTGGCCCAATACCTGGCCAAGAAGGGCGTGCGGCTCATCGGCCCCAACTGCCCCGGTCTGACCTCTGTGGCGGAGAAGCAAAAGGTTGGCATCATCCCCGGCAACATCCATGCAGAGGGACGCATCGGCGTCGTCTCCCGCTCCGGAACGCTGACCTATGAGGCCGTTTCGCAGCTGACCGCGCTCGGCATTGGGCAATCCACGTGTGTCGGCGTCGGCGGCGACCCGATTATCGGTATGAGGCATCGAGACATCCTCGAGCTGTTTGAGAACGATCCTGACACGGACGCAGTCGTGCTCATTGGAGAGATTGGCGGCACGGCGGAGCAGGAAGCTGCGGACTACATCAAGAACCACATGAGCAAGCCTGTGACGGGATTCATCGCGGGCGCGACGGCCCCTCCCGGGCGGCGCATGGGCCACGCGGGCGCGATCATCACCGGAAAGGCGGCAACGGCGGAGGCCAAGAAAGAAGCTCTGCGAGACGCCGGCTGCTACGTGGCGGACAGCCCCGGACAGATCGGCATCACCGTGCAGCGCATGCTGGCCGAACGGCGTATCTCCAGCTGATTTGCCAATGCTGACTGTGTGAGCATACTGGTATACGTGACGTAATTCACAAACCATCCAGTCTCTCTTGGGGAGTCTTGTCCGGATGCTTCTGACACGCCTCGCGCTCTTGTTGCGGCTTGTCTTTATGCCGTTCAAGGCCGTGATTGCGTTCGTTGAGATGGCATTCGAGCGTTTTGGGATGATTCCCACGCGCCTTGCCCTCCGCGTCCGCATCGTCACAATCATCCTCCTCGTCGCCCTCATCGCCACCGGTATCTGGTCGTATACACGCCTGCAGGTGGAGTTCCTGCCATCGGTCGATTTCCCGTTGGTCACGGTTGTCACGTTCTATCCCGGGGCCAGCCCGGAGACGGTTCTGGAGGATGTGACGATTCCGATTGAACGCATCCTGCTGGAGCAGGAGGACGTGAATATCGTCCAGTCCTCGTCATCGCTGAACCTGTCTGTCGCCTTTGCCGAGTTCGAGTTTGGTTCCGACACGGCAGCGATTGAACAGACCGTGCAGGAGGCCGTTGACAGACTCCAACTGCCTCCAACCGTTGCCGAGCCCAACGTCGGCAGGCTGAACTTCCAGCAGTTCCCCGTCTTGCAAGTGTCGGTGCGGAGCAATCAGCCCCCTGAAGAACTGAAGGCGATGGTGGAGCGCGACATTCTCCCCCGTCTGCGTGAGGTTCCGGGCGTCAACAGCGCGGATATCCCCTCCAACGCCGGCGGAGAGGGCGTCATCAACCGCACGAACGGCCTGCCTAGCCTGACCATCGGCGTCGTTAAGGGGCCTGATGACAACACCGTTGAGGTCACGAACGCCGCCTTGGCGGAACTCGACGCCATCAAGGCCGTGCTGCCGCCGGACGTTGAGTTCACCGTGACCGAGAACCAGGGTCCGGAGATCCAGGACTCCATCGATACGTTGGGCAGGGAAGTAGCGCTTGGCGCAGTGCTTGCTATCCTCGTGATCTTGGGATTCCTGCTCAGCGTCCGCCCGACGTTCGTCACGGGCATCTCGATTCCTGCCAGCCTGCTCATCGGCATCATCGTCATGAACCTGCAGGGCATGAGCCTCAACCTCGTGACGTTAGGCGGATTAGCCATCGCGGCGGGGCGCGTCGTGGACGACTCCATCGTGGTCATGGAGAACATCTACCGGCACATACAGGACGGAGAGGATCGGCTCCACGCCGCGTTCGAGGGCACAAAGGAAGTCGCCCTCCCAATCACAATCGCCACCATGACCACCATTGCCGTTTTCGCCCCGCTGGGGTTCATCGGCGGCATCGTCAGTGAGTTCTTCCTTCCCTTCGCCCTTGTCATCACCTTCGCCCTGCTCGCCTCGCTGGCCGTCGCGCTGACCGCCGTGCCCGCTCTGGCCAGCTTCCTGATCAGGCGACACTCCTCGGACACCGCCGAAGAGGTGCTTTCGCGCCGCATCGTGCGTTTCTACACGCCGATAGTCACATGGGCGCTTGGCCACCGGCTCTACACGATCATCGGCGCAATCCTCCTGTTCGTGGGCAGCATGTCCCTGCTGGCCAACATTCCCATCGGCTTCCTGCCCGGCAGCGTGCAAAACCTCCTCACCATTGAGATTGAAGCGCCCCCAACCACGCGTCCGGACGTTGTCGCCGAGTATCTGGATGAGGCCGAAGACCGGCTTGAAGAACTCCGAGTGGCTGGAGACATCGAGCTCTATACATCCTCGGTTGGTGGCGGCTTCGCGTTCGGCGGGCCCGGCGGCGGCCTGACGACCATCAACATGACTGCACGGCTGACCGAGGGCACCGACGCGACGGTGATGGCCGACCTGCTCCGCAACGATCTCGCAGGGCCGGGACGAACGGTGTTCATTGAACTGGCACAGGGCGGAGGCCCGCCCGCGGGCGATCTTGAAGTCCGACTGATCGGCGAGGATTACACAAGTCTTATCCAGGCGTCGGATAGCCTGATCGGCCCCATCGGCGAGCTTGAGGGCGTGATTAACATACGCTCCAATGCTATTGACGTGAGAGACGCCGGGCCGTTCGCCGGCGCGGCTATCCCCATCACCCGTGTCGACGGACGTCGTACGGTCACGATTTCCGGCGTCATCACCGCTCAGGACACCCGTGCCGTGAGCGCGGAGATTGACCGTGTCATTGAGGAAGTTGGACTGCCGCCGGGAGTGGAACGCGAGACGGGTGGCGTCTTCGCCGACATCCAGGAAGTCTTCACTCAGATGATCATTGCCATGGGCATCGGCGCGGCGCTGGTCTATGCCGTGATGTTCATCGCGCAGCGGTCGTTTATCACGCCACTGATTATCCTGATTGCCGTCCCGCTAGCGTTTACCGGTGCCATAACCGCGCTCTTTATCACCGGACGGGCGTTGAGCCTGCCGGGGTTGATGGGATTGCTGATGCTGATTGGTCTTGTTGTCACGAATGCCGTCGTGCTAATCGCCTTTGTGGACCAGCTGCGGGGGCGCGGCGCGCGCATTCGGGACGCGCTCATCCAGGGTGGGCAGGCGCGTATCCGCCCCATCCTGATGACAGCGTTGACCACCAGCTTTGTGCTGCTGCCGCTCGCCCTGGAGGAGGGCCAGTCCGGCGGCATCATCGGCGCGGAACTGGCGACGGTGATCATTGGCGGCCTGATGACCTCCACCGTGCTCACACTCGTGGTCATTCCAGTCGTCTACCGCCTCCTGCGGCGTGAGAGTCGCGAATTGCCGGACAGGCCACCCACAGGGACGCCAAGCGTCGCCCCCGCCGGCGGCACGGAATAGGCAAAGCCCCCGTCATTTCCGCAACCGAGCCGGTGGAGTGATTTCAGAGGCCGCCAGGCTTTTGTATATTGTGAACGAGAGAAATCCAGATGAGGCGATGCGGGTAATTGTGGCAGATACCGAGGAGACACCAACGGACACTGGAGCGAATGCGGTCAAGCCCTACGCCTGTGGACATCAGGTGGGCGGAGATTGAGTCGCTGCTCAACGCGCTGGGAGTCAATCTGGTTGAGCGAGCAGGTTCGAGGATACAATTGGTTAGAGGCTCGGAGTCTATGGTGGTTCACAGACCGCACCCACGGCCTGTAGCGAGTCGGGATACCGTCCGCGACATCGTGAGGTTTATCGAGCGTTCGGGAGAGGGCTGATGCTTGAATACAAGGGATACATCGGCGAGGTGGTCTATGACGATGAAGCCGAGGTTCTGCACGCCAGGGTCATCAACAGCGGCCCATACTCAATAGCCAATGCCGAGGCGACCGACGTGGAGGGCATCAAGCGTGAGTTCCGCGTGTCGATAGATGTCTATCTTGCCGGGTGCGCCGAGCTTGGAATCGAGCCGATCAAGCCAACCGCAGTTCCGGTTGTGTCTAGATAGCGCGTCCGCTCACCCCTCCCCGAAAAGCCCACTCTCCATACCTTCAGAGTCGGAAACCGGCGGTATCAACCGGGCGTAGACTTCACGCGGCGCGAAACGTCGGCGGATTCCCGGTGAGAGCAGCTCCCATCGCCGCATCCACCACGCGCCCTCTTTGAGCGCTGTTGTGTAGCACCGCACGGCCTCCAAACGACGTTCGAGGACACTGCGCACGTCCACCGTCGTCGTCGGGCGCTGAGACTCCTGCGCGATTCTTAGGGCGTCACGGACGTCGCTCAGGTTCTTGCGCCGCGTCAATCGTCCGATGCGCAGGCCCGCCGCAAGTTGTCGTCGGCCAAAGACGGCGGCGTAGAGGCGGGGCGCGGAGACGCCCGTCATCGAACCGACGGCCTGCAAGGTGGCCGCGCCGATAAGGATGTGGTCAAGGTTGCCGGTTGCGCCGGTGGCGTCGAAGGTAATGACAACGTCCGGGCGAAGTCCACGCAGTTCCGCGCGAATTGCGTTGGCGAGGTGGGGGAGTGCGCCCGCTTGCGTGGGGGATTCGGAGTGGTTAGGCGCAGAGAGGAACGTGTCGGCGGTGATGCCGAGGGTGTTGGCGGCGGCTTCGAGTTCGGAGAGGCGTTGGGGCGTTGGCCTGCCGTCCGGCTCCGGGCCGAAAGGGCCGTATATGACATGAACATCATGCCCGCGCGATGCGTAGAGGGCCAACGTGCCGCCGATGATGAACGTCTCATCGTCCGGGTGGGCGAGGACGGCGACGATGGTGCGTGGTGTCGTCTCACCCTGCTCAGAGCGGCCGTTTGAACGTGCCTGGGTCATGCCGTGAGGCCGTTCACGATGCCACGCGCATTCGGTGAGCGGGACGCCTATAATGGACGCAACCCCAGCCGGTTTCCGAACGGGTGGGGTCGCTGAGGGGAGGAACCATGCGCATCGGCGCCTTTGAAGTCGAGGAACCACTGCCGGAATTACGTGATCCGCACATATTCGCTATCCTCCAGCCGTGGATTGACGTTGGGTCAGTCGGCACACTCGCCCTCGGCACGCTTGAATCACAGTTTAACGCCACGGAGTTGGGTCGCCTTGCGCGCCCCAGCCAATTCTATGACCTGACCCGCTACCGCCCCATGCTGTATCGCCGCGCCGGAGAGCGGATAGTGGAGATTCCCAATACCATCGTGCGGTATGCCGTGGGCGACGGCGGCAACGATTTCGTCTTCCTGCACATCCTTGAGCCGCACTCCAATGGCGAAGACTTCGTGGACTCCCTGCTGGAGTTGGCGGACCGGCTGAACGTCCGGCGCTACTGCCAGGTGGGGGCGATGTACGGCTCCACCCCACACACACGACCGCTGCTGGCGAGCGGGCAGGCGTCCGACCCGAACGTGCAGACCATATTGGAGCGCGCGGGCGTGCGCTCATCCAACTATGAGGGCCCGACCAGCATGATGGCCATCGCCACGCAGGAACTCGTCAAGCGCGGCGTCGAAACGCTCTCGGCGCTGATCCAGCTGCCTCCCTACGCGCGGCTGGAGGAGGACCATCGCGGCCAGGAAAAGCTGCTGAAGCTCCTGTCGCCCATCTACAGCTTCCAGATCCCGGATCTCACCAAGATTGAGCAGGACGGCGACCGTCAGTATGCGGAGATTGACCGGATGGCGCAGCGCGAGCCGCGCGTCCGTTCCCTCGTGAAGCAGCTTGAAGAGGCCTACGACAGCGAGGTGGGGGCGAACCAGACCGAGATCGGTGAGGCGGCAGAGGAGCAAGAGCCTCCGCGCCTCGCCCCGGACGTGGAGGACTTCCTCCGGGAGCTTGAGCGGCGCGACGAATAAACTCCCTCACCGCGCCGGGTTAGGACGGTTGGCATGAGAGGTTACCGGATACGGCGCTCCGGGCGTATTCTGCCGGGCGCTATCCTCATCGCACTTGGGTTGATTTTCCTTGCGGGCAACCTGTGGTCGTTCGACCTCTGGGACACGCTGTGGCCGCTGGTGCTGATTGCGCTGGGCCTCCTGTGGGTCATTCGCGGGCCTTTGTGGCTGGGCATGGTGAGCCTCGTTGCGGGCGGCATATTCCTCGCGGACGCTTTGGGCGCGCGCGTCGATATGGGGACATATTGGCCCTTGCTGATTGTCGCGCTTGGCGTCGGAATCCTGCTGGAACGGAATAAAGGCGGCAGACGACGCGCTGCCACAATGCCCGACAACGCCGAGATTCTCACCGACGACGAGAGCACGATCGACGTAACAGCGACGTTCTCGGGCTCGAAGCGAACGGTCACATCGCAGGCGTTTCGGGGCGGAACCGTCACGGCGACGTTCGGCAGCGTGGAGATTGACTTCCGACAAGCCAAACTCCATGAGAATGGTGCAGACCTGCAGGTTTCCGCGACGTTCGGCGGCGTCACGCTTCATGTGCCGAAGGATTGGGTCATCCACCAGAACGGCTCTTCCGTGCTAGCCGGCGTTGAGGACGTGCGCAGCAGCCATCCGACCGAGGGGCCTGTGCTGCGCCTGCAGACGTCATCGACGCTCGGCAGCGTAACGATAGAAGACTAGAGATTAGGCGCGTGAGTGTGCCAGTCTGTGGCCTGTTGATAGGCGTGGCCGACGTTGAATGCGGTCTGTTCGTCCCAGGCCTTTGTCACGATCTGCATCCCCGCCGGTAAGCCTGTTGAATCGAACCCGATGGGCACGCTGAGGGCGGGCATTCCCGTCAGGTTGAACGGAAAGAGGTTGCGCGTCCGCAGGAATGAAGCCTCCTCCTCGCCGTCGCCCACCTGCACCATGATCTGCCCGAGTTTGGCCGCCGTATACGGCACGGTCGGCATAACCAGAACGTCGTAGCGTTCCAGTGCGCTCCGGACGGACTCTTCCCAGAAGGCGCGTGCCCGCTGGGCGTTCACGTAGTCCATGGCTGGGATGGCATAGCCGGGGATGAGCCGGTCGAGGATCGCGTAGCCGTATTCGCCGCCTCGCCCTTCGCGGATCCAGCGGTGGTGGTAGGCGGCGGCCTCCGCGGGGAGGATGGTGGCGAACAGCGCGGGCAACACGTCAGTGTGGTCGAGAACGACATCCTCGAGGTGCATCCCCAGGCCGCGCAGCACATCGTATGCCTGCTCGTTGAGTTGGGCGACCTCTGGGACGATGGGCTCCCAGAAGTAGCCGCGCACGATGCCCGCGCGCAGCCGGCCAACGTCCGAATCAAGATTCGCGGTGTAGTCTGGAACGGAGCGGCGTGCGGTCGTCTCGTCCTTCGTGTCGTGGCCTGAGATGGCGCTCAGCACGAGGGCGGCGTCCTCCACGCTGCGTGCGAGCGGGCCCGCATGGTCAAGTGTCCATGCCAACGGCACGACGCCGAATCGACTCACGCGGCCAAACGAGGGTTTTATTCCCGTAACGCCATTGAAGTGCGAGGGATTGCGGATGGAGGCGGCTGTGTCCGTGCCGAGGGCGGCATAAGCAAGCCGCGCGGCGACAACCGCGCCGGAGCCACCCGATGAGCCGCCGGAGCTGCGTTCGTGGTCCCACGGGTTGTGCGTGACGCCGTAGTGCGTGTTCTCCGTCGTGCCGCCAAAGGCGAACTCGTCCATGTTGGCGCGACCGATGATAATCGCGCCCGCTTGCCGCAGCTTGTGGACGGCGGTGGCGTCATCGTCCGGCACCCAGTCCGCGAGGATGCTGGAACCGGCTGACGACGGGATGCCACGCTCGGCAAAGAGATCCTTGACGGCGATGGGAACGCCGTGCAGCGGGCCGTGATCGACCCCGGCGGCGAGCAGGGCGTCCGCGGCGAGGGCCTGTGCCTGCGCCCGTTCCATGTGAACGGCGACGTAGCCGTTGATCGTCGGCTCAAGCCGCCCGATGCGTTCAAGATGCGCCCGCGTGACCTCCTGGCAGGATACCTCCCGCGCATGGATGCGGGCGGAAACCTCCGTTAGGCTCAGGGCGGTTATGTCAGTGCTGGAAGTCATGGTTTTTTATTCGTCGAAATACGCCTGGCGGCGCTATGGCGTTGTGTCCGCAGGCGGGCGCCATGTGTGCCAATCGGTTTCCTTCTGGTAGGCGTGCCCCGCGCGGAGCACCGTCGCCTCATCGAATGCGGGACCGGCAATCTGCAGGCCGATGGGAAGCTCATCGCTGCTGAACCCGCACGGGACGGTCATGGCAGGCGTGCCGAGCAGGTTGAACGGAGTCATATTGCGTGTCAGGGCGCGAGTGAGCTGCAGCTCTCCGTTGCCGACCGCGACGGTCTCATAAGCATGTCCGATTCGTGGCGCGGTGACGGGGGAGGTGGGGAGCGCCAAGAGATCAACCCTGCGCCAGACGTCGTTCATCTTTTCCCGGAGAACGGAGCGCAGTCGCAGGGCGTTGACGTAATCGACCGCCGGAACCGTCGCGCCCTGCAGGAGTCCGGCGAGTACGCGGGAATCATAGTCCTCCGGCCGCTCACGCATCCATTGGTGGTGGTAGGCGGCGGCGTCCGCGAAGAGGATGGATGTCTGCATCGTCACAAGCTCGTCGGCGAGCGGGAACTCAACGTCGATTACCCGCGCGCCCTGGCTCTTGAGCACATCGATGCCGGCGCGAACAGCCGCATCAACCTCCGGATCGATGGGATCCCAGAAGGGCTCGCCGGGGATGCCGATGGTCAGTCCCTCAATGGGGTCATTCAGCGTTGCAAGATAGTCGGGCACAGGGCGGTTGGAGGAGGTGGGGTCAAGCGGGTCATGACCTGCGAGCACCTGCAGGGCGCGGGCGCAGTCCTCAGCCGTGCGGGCGAGAGGCCCGACGTGGTCCAGCGACCATGACAGCGGCAGGCAGCCATAACGGCTGACACGTCCGTAGGTCGGCTTGATGCCGGAAACGCCGCAGAGGGTTGCGGGTATTCGAATGGAGCCGCCGGTGTCTGTGCCGATGGCCATATAGCCCATGCCCATGGCGACCGCCGCGCCCGAGCCGCCGCTGGAGCCGCCCGGCACGTGCTCCGGGTTCCAGGGATTGCGCGTGTTGCCGTGGTGCGGGTTCTCCGTCGTCACGCCAAAGGCGAACTCATGGAGGTTGGTCTTGCCGATGATGACCGCGCCCGCCTGCCGCAGCTTGCGGACTACAGTCGCGTCAAAGTCCGGCTTCCAGTCGGCCAGGATCTTTGATCCGGCGGTCGTGGTGATGCCGTCCGTGGTCAGGATGTCCTTGATGGCAACGGGGACGCCGTGAAGCGGGCCAAGCAGGTGCCCGGCGCGCAGCATATGGTCTGCGGCCTCCGCCTCCTGCAGCGCCTGATCCCGCAGAACGGTGACGAATGCGTTGATGGTGTCGTCGGCGTGAGCGACGTGCTCAAGCACGTCCTCCAGCGCGTGGGTGGCGGAGACCTCTTGGGACTGGATGCGGCGGGCGATCTGCGTGAGCGAAAGGCCGACGCGCTCTTCGTTCATGCTTAGGCTCCGCCGGACGAGGCATCGGGATCGTACACGAGGGCGGGTTCGATGAGCCCGAAGTCCATGTTGTCGAGGCGGCTCATCGCCTCCTGGTAGAACGCAACACGTCGCTGCAGGCCGGGCAAGGCGTCGTCACTGATGCTGACGCCGAGCAGTGCCAACTGCGCCTTGAGTTCCTCGTGGCTCGGTACCGGTCGTTCCATGCGCCCACCCCCAAAACCATGCCGGGTAATCTGCCCGCCCCACCCATCAATACGTATCGTCATGATACGGCATCGGCAGAGGTGAATAGCACGCGGCGCGGGCGTTATTCCCCGTCGTCGCAGGGAACCAGGTTGGAGCCGTCGGCGTTGGTGTGGACCGCATAAGGCGTGTCTCCAAGCGTGAAGACGAGCTTGTACCCCGGAGTGATGACCTGGGCATAGGCCATGCCCTCTTGCGGGCACCCGAGGCTGGCGTCCGGCCATTGAACACTTTCAGAGCTGATCAGGGTGAAATCATCCTCATCCGCAGTCGCTATGTCCGCCAAAAGCAGGCGAGCAGCCTTCTCGATTTCGGGAGGTACGGCCGCGCCCCCTTGCTCAGCGCCGCCACCGACCTCCGGATGGGCGCTCCATGTCTCGAAGCGTTGCTTGGTTGCAGGCAGTGTGATCTCGGCCATCTGCCCGGGCGTTAGATCGAGAGGCGTCGTCGGCCCAAGCTCCACACCGTTGGAGAGATGAATCTCCACACGCACGCGCCGCAGCGTTTCGCTAGTCGTGTTCTCCACCGTTCCCCTGAAGGTATTCCACGAATCGTCGTAAGACACGATCAGGCGAGCGCCGGCGCGAACGACGTCATACGTGTCCGTCAGGCCGTGCTGGGTAGCGGATTCCTCACCATCGCCCTCACCGGACTCCGATTCTTCGTCATGCTCGCCGGATTCACCATCCTCGCGATGCTCTCCGGACTGTTCGCCTTGCCCGTCTTCCGTGCTGTTTTCACCAGGCTCCTCGCTAGCGGACGAACATGCCGCCAGCGCCAGGACGGTGATGCCAAGAACCAACAGAACAAGCGCTGAGATTCGCATAACGGATGTTGCCTCCGGTGGCGGTAGTTAATCTCTATAACGCCGGAGTCGCTCAGAAGGTTGTCTGAATCACCAAGGGCTCCGCCACAACTGTGGCGGAGCCCTCATGTGTTGCGTCAGGTTCTAACGGGTGTCGTGCTTAGCCGCCGACCCACTGGGGCTTGCGCTTCTCCACGAAGGCGCGCGGGCCCTCTGCCGTGTCCTTCGGAGACAGCTGGCGCAGGCGGTTGCTGTTGAGCGACTGGATCTGCAGCGCCTCGCGTGTCGGCAAGTGCAGCGTGCGGGTGATGTGCTCCTTGGCGACGCGCGTCGCGATCGGCGAGCACTCAGTCACGATTTCCGTCGCCATCGCAACGGCCGTGTCCATCAGCTCCGCCTGTGGAACCACCTGGCTAACGAGGCCCATGCGATAGCAGTCCGCAGCCTTGTAGCGGCGGCCTGTGATGATGAGCTCCATCGCGAGGCCGATGGGGATGGCTCGGGACATGCGCGTCGTGCCGCTGATGGACAGCAGGCCGCGTCGCGGCTCAAGCAGTCCCATCTCGGCGTTCTCGGACATGATGCGGATGTCCGCCCAGAGCGCCATCTCGGACCCGCCGCCGAACGCGTAGCCGTTGATGGCCGCGATGACGGGCTTGAAGACCTCGATGCTGGGATAGGAGTGCAGGCCCTCGTTCGGCACCTGCGGAGGCGGCGGCGGCTCCTCATTGGACGCGTCCTGCTGCGACTGCCGTCGAAGGTCGAGGCCGGTGGAGAAGGACCTCTCGCCCGCGCCGATCAGGATAAGCACCCATGCGTCCGGGTCATCGCGAAACTCGCGGACATAGTTCAGCATGGCTGCGTTGCCGTCGAGCGTGAGTGAGTTCAGCGTCTCCGGCCTGTTCATGGTGATGAGCCGGACGTGTTCCGCCGGCGTCGTGTACATAATCTCAGGCTGCGCGTTTTCCTGGGTCATCTCCTACCTCCCGGTTCGGTTTGTGCTGCAATGCCGCTCCAAACGGAGCTGCGCGCGGGGATATTCCAGGTCCGGCCTTCAGAGAGGCGCTCGCCGATTGTTCCCCCACCACGGCGACCGTTTGGAAACGGCGCACAAACTATAGCACGGGGAGAGCAGATTCGTCAGTGGGCGGGTGCTGGACGAGATTTAATTCCAAGCCATCCAAGCCTGCTCACTGACATGACAGTGGCAAAAGAAAAACGCCTTAGCAGCTGGATAGTGAGAGAAAGGTTTTTGGTCTTCAGTCCATGTTTTGTTGTTTCAAGTGAATGAACAACGGTGGTGTGCGCCGTAGCGCGCAGCGATCTATGGTGCCCTGCCCGCGATCCGGTCGGGGTTCCGCCGCCCTCGAAAGAACGGTTCATGCCACTCAGACACCGGATTTTAAGGCAGGAGAATCGCTGACCGACCTGGGTGCAATGCACTCCACAGAAGCGGAGTGATTAGCTCCCTAGAAAGGAGGTGATCCAGCCGCACCTTCCGGTACAGCTACCTTGTTACGACTTCGTCCCAATCACTAGTCCCACCCTCGGCACCTACCTCCCCGAAGGGTTGGCGTAGCGACTTCAGGTGTTACCAGCTTTCATGACGTGACGGGCGGTGTGTACAAGGCCCGGGAACGTATTCACCGCGCCATGCTGATACGCGGTTACTAGCAGCTCCTACTTCATGCAGGCGAGTTTCAGCCTGCAATCTGAACTGGGGCCGGTTTTGATGGGATTCGCTCCGGCTCGCGCCTTCGCAGCCCGTTGTACCGGCCATTGTAGCGTGTGTGTAG
>CAYOPL010000002.1:0-11546 GCA_964405845.1 uncultured Dehalococcoidia bacterium
CCCCGGAGGCCCTGTTGGCGCGTGGCAGGATGTGATATGGGATCTCATCCGGCAGGATGCAGCAGAGACCGGTGTCATGGTGCAGCTATCCACGGCGGAGGTCGACAAGGGCCCCGTAATCGCCTGGTGCCGATTCCCAATTCGCGGGACGGAGTTCGACACTCTCTGGGATGAGATCGCCGGACAGTCTATCGACACCTTGCGGAAAGAACATGAAGAAGATCACCCCCTCTTCGCCAAGATTCGGCAAGAGGGACTTCGCAGAGAAGCCCTAACACTCGTCGAGGCGCTGTGCCAAATAGCTGACGGCAACGTGCAGATTGACGGCGGCATTGTGCGTGACGCAAACGGTCAGCCGCTAGAAAACGGCCTCGATATCACGGACAAGATCGAAGCGGCAATCAGAGACGCCTAGGCGCTCTCCTCTTCAGGCTGCAACGTCACCGTCGCGCCCTTCGCATTGAACAGCAGCGGCGGAACCTTGTTGTGAATGGTGTCGGCGGTAATCAGGCAACGCGTGATGCCCTCCATGCTTGGCAGTTCATACATCACGTCCAGCAGGACTTCCTCCACAACCGTCCGCAGACCGCGCGCGCCCGTCTTCTGTGACAGCGCCCGATCAGCCACCGCTTCCAGCGCCTCGTCCGTGAACTCCAGCGTCACGCCGTCCTGCCCCAAAAGGCTCGCGTACTGCTTGACCAGCGCGTTCTTGGGCTTCGTCAGCACTTCAAGCAGATCGGACTTCTGCAACGGATCAAGAGCAACTGCCAACGGCATCCGCCCCACGAACTCAGGAATCATGCCGTACGCGAGAATATCGTCGTGGCTCAGTTGCGCCATCACGCGACTGCGCTCTGCCGGGTCGTCTTTCATCCGCTCGGAACCGAACCCGATGCTGCGCTTGTCCTTGTTCACGCGGGCAGCAATGATCTCATCCATCCCCTCGAACGCCCCGCCGCAGATGAACAGGATGCCGCTGGTGTCAATCTGGATGAATTCCTGCTGCGGATGCTTGCGCCCGCCCTGCGGAGGCACGTTCGCCTTGCATCCTTCAACGATCTTCAGCAACGCCTGCTGCACGCCCTCCCCGGACACGTCGCGCGTCACGGAAGGGTTCGCGTTCTTGCGCGCCGTCTTGTCAATCTCATCGATGTAGATGATGCCCCGCTCTGCCCGCGAAACGTCATAGTCCGCCGCCTGGATCAAACGGAGCAGGATGTTCTCCACATCCTCACCCACGTAACCCGCCTCCGTCAGTGACGTTGCGTCAGCGATGGCGAACGGCACGTTCAGGATGCGCGCCAGCGTCTGTGCCAGGAGTGTCTTGCCGCTCCCCGTGGGTCCGACGAGCAGGATATTCGTCTTGTCCAGCTCGACGTCCGGTTCCTCTTCATTCTTGACGGAACTACGTTTGTAGTGGTTGTAGACGCCGACGCTGAGCACGCGCTTGGCACGCTCCTGCCCGATGACGAAATCACTCAGCTCGTTATAGATCTCTCTCGGAGTGCGGTTCAGTTGAGGCTCTTCTTCCTGCTCTTGCCCCTCGTCCACCGGCTCCTCTCGTCCTTTTCCACGGGGTCGCCCCTCAAGGATGCGCAGGCAAACACGAACACACTCGTCGCAGATATAGGCCTTGTGATCAGGCCCGGCCAGCAGTCTGACCGTCCCCTCGGGCTTGCCGCAGAAAGAGCACCGATGCGGCCCGTCACCCTGGCCGCCGTTTCGTCGGCCGTTAGTCTCGTCAACCATGCCCTTGCCTTTACTCCTCCCCAGCAGCCGAGTCTAAGGCAACCCCCGGCCCGTCCCGTACGGGCCTCTATCTATAGCAATTACGCAGCGCTGGCGTCGTTGCTCTCGTCCTCCGGTCCCGCCAGCACCTCATCAACGATGCCGTATTCCTTGGCCTGGTCAGCGGTGAGATAGTAGTCGCGATCCATGTCGCGCGCCACCTTCTCTACCGGTTGCCCGGAATGTCGCGACAGGATACCACGAATGATCTCCTGCAGCCGCAGAATCTCTCGCGCAGCAATCTCGATATCCGCCGCCTGCCCCTGCGCGCCGCCCATGGCCTGGTGCATGTGAATCGTCGAGTTTGGCAGGGCGTACCGCTTGCCGGTCGCGCCCGCGCACAGCAGCACCGTCGCCATGCTCGCCGCCATCCCCACGCAGATCGTGGAAACGGGAGCGCGAATCAGCTGGATGGTGTCATAGATGGCCAGCCCGGACGTAATCTGCCCACCTGGGCTGCTGATATACAGCGAAATGTCCTTGTCAGGGTCCTCCCTGTCCAGGTACAGCAGCTGCGCCACCACGAGGTTCGCAATCTGGTCATTGATTGGCGTGCCAAGAAAGATGATCCGCTCCTTGAGCAAGAGGGAATAGATATCGAAGGCCCGCTCGCCTCGCGCCCCGGTCTCGATTACCATCGGCACGATGCCCTGCGGCCCCGCCGGCACGATTCCTTGCGGCAGTCCCTCGCCCGTTCCGCCTGTCCACGTTGTCATGTCGTTAACTCTCCTCTGAAGCATCCCCGGGGCCGAAGCCCGTCAATGCTACTCGTCCCCGTTGTCCGAATCCTCGTCGGCCTCCGCCTCGGCGGCGTCCTCCGACCCGTCGCGCTCACCTCGCGCGATTTCTACCAGCATATCCATTGTCTTACGCGCGACAATTCTGCGCTGCACGCTCTCACGCGCAGCCTCGCTCTCAAATACCTGCCGCGCCTGCTCTTGCGTCGCCTCATCTTGCTGCGCCCCAACGACCTCAGCAATGTCACCATCGATTTCCTCGTCCGAGGCTTCGATATCCTTCGATTCCGCCAAGTTTGTTATCAGAAGTCCGCGCAGCACCCGCTGCTCGGCCTGAGGCCGCACGGAGTCGCGCAGAGCGTCCACATCCTGACCCGTCGTCTGTACGTACGCGGCGAGCGACATGCCCATCCCCCGCATCTGCTCATCCTGGTCTTGCAGAATACGATCTATCTCCAAGTCCACAACGATGGGCGGGTATGTAACTGTCGCAACCTCCGCGAACTTCTCGAGGATATTCTCCTCATAGTCCGCCCGAGCCTGCGCGTTGGTCCGTTCCGTCAGATCAGACTGGATTCGCTCTCGCAGCGCCGCGACCGTCTCGAACTCATCATCGCCGAAGCCCTCGATCCCTTGCGCCCATTCGTCATCGAGCTCTGGCAGATTCTGTTCCTTGACCTCCCGTACAGTCACGGTGAAGTGCGCCTCTTTGCCGTTCAAATTGCGGATCGTGAAATCGTCCGGCACGGAGATTGTGAACTCTTTGGTCTCCTCCGCGTTCATACCGACCAATTCTTCAGGCACCCCGGGCGCTGGATACGTTACACCCTCCTGCACCATGTAGCTGATGCCAGTCTCCTCCACAAAGACGCGCCGACCCGGTACTTCCGGCTCACTCTCGGAGTCGTCACCGTCACCGGCTTCGGCATCCGCATCCGCTTCATCCGTCGGCTCTGGCTGCCCATCAGACTCCGAATCGGAGTCCCCGTCCTCACCGTCCTCGGATTCCGCCGCCTCTTCCGGATCCTCGTCCACATACCCGCGCATATCGACGGTCAGCAGATCGCCGAGTTGAACGGCCCTCTCCACCGGCTCCCACGGCGAGCCTTGACGACGCAGGTTGTTCAGCACTTCCTCAACCTGCTCCTCTGTGACCTCCGGCTCCTCCCAGTCGACGCGAATCGACTCGTAGTCGCCGAGTTCCACTTCAGGTCGAAGCGCCACCGTAGCCCGAAATGTGATGGGGTCAAGCGATTCAAGGTCCGTCACTTGCGGCCGCGCGATGGGCTCAAGCTCCTGCTGCTCTACCGCGTCCGCCACGGACCGTTCCAACAGCCCCTCGATGTCGTCCTGGATCAGCGTCTCCGCCCCAATGTGGCGTTCCAGAATCATGCGCGGAGCCTTGCCCCTTCGAAATCCCGGAATCACGTACCGCTGCACAAGCCGCCGGTACGCCCGCTGCTTATGGTCCTCAATCTCCGCCTCTTCCAGCTCAATAAGCAGCCCAATCTGGCGGTCAGGCATATCCTCAGTCGTTATCTTCACGCGTGGAAACTCCGTATCAAGATTAGCTTGGAGGCAGGAACAACATTATACATCGGGGCGCCGAACGCTCATTCCGGCGCCGCGATCTCCTGCGCCGCCTCCCGCAGCCGCAGATTCAGATCGACAAGCTGTTGCTCATCCACCGTTGACGGCGCGCTCATCATCAGGTCCTGCGCCGATTGTGTCTTCGGGAACGGGATTACCTCACGGATATTCGGCTCCCCCGCCAACACCATCACCGTCCGGTCGATACCCGGCGCGAACCCCCCGTGCGGCGGCACCCCGTACTCGAACGCCTCCAGCATGTGCCCGAACCGCTCCTGTATCTCCTCCGGCGAATGCCCCAGCAGCGCGAATATCCTGTCCTGCAGCTCGCGGTCATGAATCCTGATCGACCCCGACCCCAACTCCAGCCCGTTCACCACGAGGTCATATGCTCGCGACCGCACCGCCGTCGGTGATTCCTCCAGCAGCCCGGCATCCTCCGGCGTCGGCGCGGTGAACGGATGATGCACGGAGTGCAGGCTGCCCTCCTCGTCACCCGCCTCGAACAGCGGAAACTCCGTCACGAACCCAAACACCAACTCATCCGGATCGGCAAGCTCCAGCCGTTCCCCCAACTCTGTCCGCAGCGCGCTCAATGACGCGCTCACTACGTTCTCATGCGCCGCCACGATGAGCAGCAGGTCTCCCGCCGAAGCCTCCATCGCGTCCGCAATCGATCGTACTGTCTCGATATCAAGATGTCGCGCCAACGCTGACCGCACATTGTCCGACTGCAGATCCGCCACCGCCGTCCCCGCCTCCGCATCCAGCCCGATTGTCGCCAGGCCGCGAGCACCCTGCCCGCGCACAATTTCCGTCAGATTCTCAAGTTCTCGTCGGCTGTACCCCGCGCACCCCGGCGCAACGATTCCACGCACCGTGCCGCCCGTCTCCGCAAGCGCCCCGGTGAACACCCCCACGCCGCTGTCAGCCACGATGCTCGATATATCCGTGATCTCCATCCCGAAACGCAGGTCCGGCTTGTCCGAGCCGAACCGCCGCATTGCCTCCGCATACGTCATGCGTGGAAATGGCGATGTCACGCGCTTCTCCGGCGCAGTCGCGTGTGCCAGACCCGTGTACAGCTCCTCCATCAGGTCCAGCACGTCCGACTCATCCACGAAGCTCATCTCCAGGTCAAGCTGCGTGAACTCCGGCTGCCGATCCGCCCGCTGGTCCTCATCGCGGAAACACCGCGCAATCTGGAAATACCGCTCCACACCCGCCACCATCAACAGCTGTTTCAACTGCTGCGGCGACTGCGGCAGCGCATAGAAATGCCCCGGATGAACCCGAGAAGGCACAAGATAGTCCCGCGCCCCCTCCGGCGTGCTCTTCATCAACATGGGCGTCTCGACTTCCAAAAAGCCGCGCCCGTCGAGGAAATCACGGATGTACTTCACGACGCGATGACGCAGCGCAAGATTCGCCGCCATCCGCTCCCGCCGAAGATCAAGATACCGATACCGCAGCCGCAGCGACTCATCGACGTCCGATTCCTCATTGATATAGAACGGCGGCGTCTTGGACGGATTCAGCACCGTCACTTCAGTGGCGTGAATCTCGATGCCGCCCGTCGCGATGCGCGGATTCTCCGTCCCCGCCGGACGAACCTGCACCTCGCCCGTGATGGCCACAACCCACTCATTCCGCAGCGCGTCCGCGGACTGGTACGCCGACTCCGCCGCAGAAGGATCGACGACAACCTGAACCAACCCCGTGCGATCTCGCACGTCAAGGAAAATCAGCCCGCCATGGTCGCGCCGACGGTGAACCCACCCCGCCAGTTGCACGTGCTGGCCGGCGTCGGCAATCGTCAATTCACCGCAGTTATGTGATTTCAGCATTGGGCAAACAAATGAGAGTGATTCACCGGGAATCGCGGACAGCATTCACTAGTGCTGGCACCCGCCCACCAATCATAGCACCCGCCCCACTCGTCATTCCCGTGATTGACACGAGAATCCAGACCTCTCCCCCGGAGAGGCTCAGCGTGAGGGTGGGTGCGTCGTATGTCCAGGTCTACTCAGGGACGTCGGACCGATCATCGTAGTAGCGCGACGTGAAGAGCAAGCCGTCGTGGCGAATGGCCCAGACGTGCGCGTACAGGGTCTCCGAAGACCTGGTGTTGGGGAAGACGAAGCTGACCCAGATACCATCTTCCGTGGCCGCCGCCATTTCTTCGCCTACGTTCCGAACGCTGCCCGCGCCAACGACTTTCAGGTCTGTGCCGATGAGGTGTGGAGAAAGTATGGCGACTCGCACGATGTCATTCTCATCGGCCATCGTCAGATTCCACTGACCGTCAACACTTTCCGCAGTGTTGTAGTAGGCGATGGTGGCGTCCAGGCCGTTGGCCTCGTAGTAGTCGATGGCCATCTGCACGTATGCCCTGGTCTCAGCCCCGGGGTCGTCTACGCGGACGTAGTAGCCCGACGCGAAGAGCAGCCCGTCGTGGCGCACTGCATAGCTCACCTTCGGAACTTCCTTGAGCGTCACGGGATGCGGCCACAGGTACTCCACCCAGACTCCTTCACCGCCGTCGACGGCCTTGGCCAGTTCATTGCCCAGTTCATAGCCGTCCGAGCCCACCACGTCCTTGATATCAGTGCCGATCAGATCAGGGATCAGAGGGTGAACATGATAGATGTCGTTCTCGTCTGTGGCAAACAGGTACCACTCGCCCTCGAAGCTGGCGACGCTGTTGTAGTAGTTGAGCATGGATTGCAGTCCGTCGCGCTCATAACGCGCTATCGCCTCCTCCACGTATTCAATCGTATAGTCCCTGGGATCGGCGCCCTGCCAGGCCGGCTCGCCGGCCTCAGTGCCACCGCTGTAATAGCCTGAGGCGAAAATCAGCCCGTCATGACGGACGGCCCACGTCACCTTTTGCTGCTCCTTGCGAGATATGGGATGTGGCCACAGGTATTCCACCCAGATACCGTCTTCAGTAGCCTCGGCTATCTCACTGCCCAGCTCCTGGCCGTCCGACCCCACCACGTCCTTGATGTCCGTGCCGATCAGGTGCGGGAAGATTGGGTGGGCCAGGTAGTTGTCGTCGTCGCCGATGAGGAACAAGTAGAACTGCCCGTTCAGGCTGTCCTGGCTGTTGTAGTACGCGATGGTGGCGTCCAGGCCGTCTTCTTCATACTTGGCGATAGCCTTGTCCACGTACTCCTTCGTGGAACTCGCCACGTCTTCCGTCAGGGCAGAGTGAGTGGCCGCGAAGAGCAGGCCGTTGTGAAGGATGGCATAGAGTCCGGTTCTACCAGTTTGGTGGCCGGATTGAGGCCTCGGGTCGTTACCCAGTAGCCCTCTTCCGTGGCCACGGTTGTAAGCCATTGCAGTCCGGCCAACGTTGAGCCGGGGCCGACATTTTGGCCCTCCAGCGAGGGGAGGGCGCTGTACACCAGCAGTACGTTCTCTTCGATGTCTATGATCGTCAGCGGCCGGCCATTTTGGAGACCGGCTTCGGATCGATAGTGCGTGAGAGTGGCCTCCAGCCCGTTCGCGTCGTAAAAGGCCACGGCTTCCTCAACGAAAGCGAGGGTGAGCGCATCGTCCTGACTGGCGACCTCAGGCGTCGTCGGCTCCGGCGTCACAATCGCGACACGGTCAGGCACCCGGGTCGCGGTAGGCGCGGGCGCTTCAGTGGCGGTAGGTTCGGGCATCGAGGTTGCTGGTGGCTCAGGCTCCATCGTCGCAGTGGGCGCGGGCGGCTCGGTAACGCTGGGCGCAGAAGTAGGCGTAGGATCATCCTCGCCGCAAGCAACGGCAAAAAGAGCGAACGAAGAAACAACAAGAAGCAGGAAAACGACGACAGGAATTCGCTTGAACATCAGGCTGGCATGGTTCGTCTTGTTATCTTGCTTGGCTCTCATTGCAATCTGCGCCTCTTTCTTCTATTCAAAGTGGTTTCTGATATTGTCATTTATAATATCATCCAATATTGAGCAAAGTTTGCATGAGTCAAATTCGCTATGAACCCGATGAGAATTGCCCGCCGCTAACGGCGGCAACCGCAGCTTTACAGATACTCATACCCAACACTATCAGCCTCGTTCTGCTGACGGCACTGGTGGTGCGCGCAGCCGACGAATCCGATGCCTACCTCTCCTGGGTCACCTTTACCGCCCTCGTCGTCACCGGCGCCGGCATGATCCTGCAGACGCTGCGGTTGCGTCACCTGGGCGCTGGCCGGCTTGTTGTCGCAAACTTCAATGTGCCTTTCCTGGCCGTGTGCGCCCTGGCGCTCTCCGTGGGCGGACCCGGATTGCTGACCAGCCTTGTGGTGGCGTCAACCCTCATTCAGGCGGTCTTGACCTTTCGTCTCGCCTCTCTCCGCCTCATCTTTACACAGACGGTAAGCGGTATCGTCGTCATGCTGGTGGCGGTATCGGCCATGCCGTTCATCATCGGCAGAGTGGTCACACCGCCGGAAGGCCAGTCAACCCTGCTGTTCCTTGCGCCGGGTCTTGCCGCCCTGGCCGTCGGCGTCCTCATCGCCCTGCAAGACAGGCCCGTGTGGCGCATGTGGATCCTCACAATCACCGTCGCCGTCGGAATGCTGGTCGCCTTGCCTCTGGGCTTTTATGACGCGGACCCCATAGTCGAGGCCCCCTGGGTGAGCCTGCCTCTCTACCCATGGCCTGTCCTGGATATCGCCTTTAACGCCGATTTCTGGACTCTCCTGCCGGTCTTCGTGCTCGTGAATCTCACCGGATTTATGAAGGTGGTGGGTGACCTGTCTGTCATCTACCGCGCCTCCTACCGCCGGCAATCCGCCGTTGACTTTCGCGCGGTTCAGGGAGGCCTGAACGTCTATGGCATCGGCACCTTTGTGTCCGGCCTCCTGGGAACCCTGCCCGTCGCCGCTCCATGGTCGGCCACTGCCGTGTATATCGGCTTCATCGGCGTTGCAGCCAGGAGTGTTGGACTATACCTGGGTGTGTTGACCATCATCGCAGCCTTCTTTTCCAAGTTCCTTGCCGTCATTGTCGCCATTCCCAGTCCCGTCGTCAGTGCGGCATACATCATCATTTTCGCCATGCTCTTTGTGGAGGGGGCCAAAACCGTCTTCACCGGACAGATTGACCAGAAAAAGGCTGCCATTACCGGCGTCTCCATGGTGCTGGGTTTGTCTGCCGTGGCATTGAGCGGTCTCTTCGAGGGTAACGTTAGCCACCTTGTTGGCAATCCTATTGTCGTCGGCGGCGCGGTCGCCATCGCCATGACCCTGGTCGCCCAGATGCCGCGTTTACGCGCGAGCACACTGCGAATCGACCTGTCTCCGGACTCCCCGGCCGCTGTCGATGAATTCCTCGGCAGGTTCGCGGACAAACACTCGTGGACGGAGGAAGGGGCGAACCGGCTGCGCCTTGTCGGAGAAGAGGCCATCCTCAGCCTGCTCGAATCCGGCAAGGAAGGCGCCCTTCCACAGAAACGTTCGCTGGTCGCCACAATCAGCCCCGACGGCGCTTCCGCCGAGCTTGAAATTATCGTCGCCTCCAACGACGCCATCCAGGGCAACATTGAGGACCGCATGGCCTATCTGGGACAGGATCAAGCGCTGGAAGACGAGCAGGAACTATCCGTCCGCATCCTGCGCCATTACGCCTCATCCGTGCAGCACCGCCAGTATTACGGCATCGACATCGTCAACTGCCGCGTCACAGATGACCAGCGAGACTGAACCCACTAACCCCCACTCCACCCCCGCTCGCCCGGAGCGTAGCGTAGTCGAAGGGCTCAAAACCCTCACGGGGCGACCTCAGAAAGGCCGCCCCGCTTTACATACAGAGCGTAATCGCACACCGGGAAACTAGTCCTCGATGTAGCTCTCCAGACGCTCGCGGTTCCGCTGCAGCCGCAGGTTCTTCATCGCGCCAGCCTGGATCTGCCGCACACGCTCCCGCGTCAGGCTCAGCATGTCGCCGATCTCACGCAGCGTGTACTCCTTGCCGTCCATGATCCCAAACCGCAGCTCCAGCACCAGCCGCTCGCGTGGAGACAGCGAAGCAAGCACTGACGCGATGCGCTCCCGCAGCATCGTCTGCGCCACCATGTCGATGGGCGACTCCGCCTCGTCTTGCGCCACGAAATCTGCCAGTGTCGCGCCGTCCTCGCCGATGGGCGCGTCGATGGACGCGGGTTGCTGCGCCAGCGAGATCAGCTGCTCCACCTTCTCCAGCGGAATCTCTGTCTCCTTCGCCAGCTCCTCCGGCGTCGCCTCGCGACCGAACTGTTGGAGCAGCCGATGCCGCGCGCGATCCACCTTCGCGGACAACTCGCCCACGTGAACCGGCAGGCGGATGCTGCTCCCCTGCTCGGACACACCCCGGGCGATCGCCTGGCGGATCCACCACGTCGCGTACGTCGAGAACCGGAACCCGCGTCGGTGGTCGAACCGGTCCACCGCCTTGAGCAGGCCGATGTTGCCCTCCTGGATCAGGTCGAACAGAGACAGCCCCCTGCCCTGGTACCGCTTGGCGATGCTGACCACAAGGCGGAGATTGGCTTCTGCCATGGACTTGCGAGCCTCTTCACCCTTCTTGACCGTCCGCATTAGCTCACGGCGCTCGGCAGCGCTCATGCTGTCCGCGCCGGCAAGGCGCTTGGACGCGCGGTGTCCCTCATCCATCAGCATGCCGAGTTCCGTCTCCTGCTGCGGCGTCAACAGCTTGCGGCGGCCGATGTCCTGCAGATAGCCCCGCAGAGGATCGTTCAGGTTCTCCGTGGAGCCGCTGTCGAACTCGTCAGCCTCTGCAGCACGCGCAGAAGTCGCCGTCTCATCCTGCGCATCGTCGAGGTCGAGGACATCCACAGAGGTCTCATTCACCTCCATAGGGACATCTGCCGAACCCGACGCGCGTCGGGCCTCGTCCTCCGCGATTACGGCTCTCGCTTCGTCCGTTATCGCCTTCATCTGCGCACCTCCTTGTGTTGGTTCCGACCGATCATGCGCCCGTCAAAACCAGACACCACCCTCCCGGTTTCCCCAAAGGGATTGGCTAACAGCATAGACCTGTTGGCACACTTGTCAATCTCTCGGTATCCGATGGTGCTTATGTGTCTCATTACAATTCGCTCTTCATTTCCTTAATTGATAGAACGCTCCAGGCTAGCGTGGGGAAAGCAGGCCGTCCTCTGAAAGCGGCCAACAGATGAAATATGGGGCGATTCGCGTTAGAGTTTTTGGCATGACGCCATTACCTCTCACGTGATCCCGGAGTAGTTCACCCATGCAGGACAACTCTCGCACGCTTGAAATCCTGGCGACTCTCTGCAGTCAGCCCGCCACGTCGTACTTCGAGGACAACGTCTCCCGTGAAGTCGAGCGTATGCTCACCGACGCCTCAATCCCCTGGGAGCAGGACGACTACGGCAACATAATCGCCCGTCTCACACGACGGGACACATCGGACCCAAATC
>CAYOPL010000003.1:0-12110 GCA_964405845.1 uncultured Dehalococcoidia bacterium
AGGGGAAATCGTCCTCGCCGATGGTGCGGAGGCGGCGTTCCACCTCTGCCATGTCCGGTTCGATGATTTCAAGAAATGCCGGTGGAGTGGTTGTTGTCGTGTCAGTCAAAGTGGTGGTATCTCGTGTCATTACCGCACCAGTTTATGCGGTATCTGGATTTTCTGCGCCTGCGCCAAGGTTGGCCATCTCACGTGCGAGCACCTGTTCCTCATCAAGTTTGGCAAAGAGGGCCTGCGGTTGGGGGAGCTGCGTGCCGGCTTGCGGAGACGTTGCGACCCAACCGGCGTCCTGTATGCCGCCCTCAAGACCGAGCATCTCATGGAGTCGCTGGGAACTGAAGGGCAGGTAGGGGGCGAGGAGAGTCTTTAGGCCGCTGATGATGCCCAGGATGGTGACGAGTGTGCGGGCAGCATCGTCGCGATCCTCACGGATGGCGCGCCATGGAGCGCGGTCGTCCAGATAGCGGTTTCCCTCCTGCGCGAGGCTCATGGCGACGCCAAGCCCGGCGCGGAAGCGGCAGGCGGCGATCTCAGCGGCGGCTTCTTCGAGCGCCTCATCGACCCTTGCCAGCAGGCGCGTGCCAGCCTCATCGGGTTGGGCGTCAGGCACGACGCCATCGAAGAATCGCTGGAGGAAGGTCAGCGTGCGATGAACGAGGTTGCCATAGGTGCCGACGAGTTCATTGTTGACGCGGCGGATGTAGTCGGGCCACGTAAACTCGGAGTCCGAGGTTTCCGGCATGTTGGAGGAGAGGACGTAGCGGAGGGCGTCCGGGTCATAGTTGGCGAGGTATTCCGGCACCCAAACGGCCCAGTTGCGGCTGGTGGAAAGCTGGTAGCCCTCCAGGTTCAGGAATTCGTTGGCGGGGACGTCTTCCGGCAGGGCGAGATCATCGCCGTAGGCCATGAGCATGGCGGGCCAAATGATGGTGTGGAAGGTGATGTTGTCCTTGCCGATGAAGTAGTAGGGCTTCGCGTCAGCGCCCCACCACGCTCGCCATGCCTCGGGGTCGCCCTTGATTTCGGACGCCCACTCCACGGAGGCGGAGAGGTAACCGATAACTGCCTCAAACCAGACGTAGATTCGGCGGTCTTCCCAACCGTCGAGAGGGACAGGGATGCCCCAATCAAGGTCACGGGTGTAGGCGCGATCCTTGAGACCCTGTTCCAGGAAACCGGTCGTGAAGTTCAGGACCTGTGGACGCCAATGGTTCTTGTCCTTAAGCCATTCCAAGAGGCTGTCGCCGTACTCGGAGAACTTCATCATGAAATGGGAGCGGGTGCGGAACTCCGGTGTGCTGCCGTCCAGCGAGCTCCGGGGATCGATAAGCTCGCGCGGGTCAAGGGTTCGGCCGCAGCCGTCGCACTGGTCGCCGCGGGCGCTGTCAAAGCCGCAGTGGGGGCACGTGCCGTTGATGTAGCGGTCCGGCAGGTAGCGGTTCTGCGTGGGGCTGTAGGGGACTTCGCTGGCGGTTTCATACAGCAGGCCTTTTTCGTAAAAGCGCGTGAAGAAGTCTTGCGAAATCCTGTAGTGATTCTCGGTCTCGGTTGTAGTAAAGAGGTCCCAGGAAATGCCGAGGCCCTCCCACGACCGCAAGAATCCCTCATGGTATTGATCGTGAACTTCAAGCGGTGTACGACCTTCCGCCTCGGCGCGGAGGGTGATGGGTGTACCGTGCGCGTCCGAGCCGGAGACCATGAGGACGTTGTTGCCCCTCATGCGGTGAAAGCGGGCAAAGATGTCCGCGGGCAGGTACGCACCGGCGATGTGCCCGAGGTGGAGATTTCCGTTTGCATACGGCCACGCGACCGCTATCAGAATGTTGTCGGACATGTGAATTCGTTAACTATTCTAGCGGGCGCGTGTCAAATACGGGGATTTCAGCCACAGATGTCCAGCGCCGTCAAGCCAAGAACGCGGGCGACCGTGAGCACGTTGCCGATGCGCGTGATGCGCTCCGTGTTGGACGTTGGGCCGTAGACAACGGGAACTGTGCCTCCACGTTCGAACCAGCCGGCGTCCGTCCACGCGTATGAGCCGGGGTCCTGCGGACCGACGCGCTCCGGCGCGTTTCCTGTGACCTCTGTATGGCGGCGCGCGACTGTTTGGGGCAGCATGTGGTCGATTGGCGTATCAATGCCGTGCCCGGGCACTTTCATGCTGCGCCAATCGTCCGTGTAGGTGGCGGGTGGCGGCGAGATTTCAATGGTGGCATTCGGGTTGGCGGCGCGAACACCCTCCAGAACCTTGTCGATGTCAGCCTGCGTCTGGTCCCAGTCCTGGCCGGGCACGCCGCGCACCTCGATGATGATTGCGCAGTAGTCGGCGACGTAGGAGGCGCGCCACTTGAGGAAATCGGTGCCGACGCCGCCGTTGATCGCGCCGACGATCATGCGAGGCAGGCCGGGGGTGGCAGGGTGCGGCTGGGCGGAGAACTCGACGTCGTCCAGCGCCCTAACGACATCCGACATGACGCGGACCGCGTTGACGTATTCAGAGCGATGCAGCATTCCGATCCACGCGGACGATCCGGTGACCGTGATGACGAACTGGCATGCGCCGGAGTGCATAGTGCGGACATCGAGGAATGAGGGCTCGCAGATGATTGTGTAATCGCAGCCGATGCCTCGCTGGACGAGGTCGGAGGCGCCGACGCCGCCCTGCAACTCGCCAACGACGCCTGTGAAGAGCAGATCGCCGCGGAGTTGGGCACCGGAGCGGTGGACGGCGACGGTGGCCGCTGCTGCCGATGCGACACCGGCTTTCATGTTGCCGAGGCCGTGGCCGGTGAGAATGTCACCATCCTCGTGGCAATCCCACGGATCGCCGGGGTAGTTGAGCGGGACGGGGTCAATGTCGAGGTGGCCGTTGAGCATGAGCGAGGAGCCGCCGCCACTGCCGGGGATGCGGACGACCAGATCAGGGCGGCCGGGTTCATCTGACACGTCAATGAGTTCGGTGGGGAGGCCGCGCTCATCAAACCAGCCCGCAAGGAATCGCATGACATCGGTCTCGTTGCCGGAAAAGCTGCGGTAGCTCTGCAGGTCTTTCATGAGCTGCACGACCTCATCGCGGTCGATGCCGTCGAGCACTCCGTGATTGTCGGCAGACGTCATTTCGGTCACCCCCATCCTGACCTTCCCCCATCAAGAGGAAAGGGAGAGATGCACAGCATCTACTATTTACCCCCACCTTTGCCTTCCCCGTCCAAGCGAAAGGGACAGACACACAGCGTCTACTATAGTGGCGTGATGGAAAAACAGTCACGGATGTCAAAACTGTTGCATGCCAGCGCGGCAGGTGCGTTTCGGATCGGATCACGGCTGACGGTACACGGACGCGAGAATGTGCCATCGACTGGGCCTGTCATCGTGGCGGTGAATCACACGCACAATATTGATCCGGCGCTGATTGGCGTGATCATGCCGTGGCAGGTGCGATTCCTGGCGAAACGGGAACTTGTGACAGAGGGAAACGCTCTCACGCGGTGGTTGGTGCGGACGTGGGGGTTGATTCCGATAACGCGGGACAGGCTTGATCGTGAAGCCCTGCGAACGGCGCGGGAGCACCTGCGCGGGGGCGGGGCAATCGGGATGTTTCCCGAGGGGACGCGGAGCAGGGACGGGCGGATGGGGCAGGCACGGCCGGGGACGGGATTCCTTGCCCTGACGACAGGCGCGCCGGTACTACCGGTTGGTGTTGAGGGGCTTGCGGGGCTGGGGCACAACCCGGCGTTCATTGCTCGCAGGCCACGTTTCACGGCACGTATCGGCAAGCTGCTGGATTTTTCCGAGTTGGCGGAGTCCAAGGCGGACGATCGCGCTGAACGGGCGACGAACGAGATTATGCGGGCCATTGCGGGCCTGTTGCCTATGCGTATGCGCGGCTACTATGAGGACAGCGCGCGAGACACACAACACGCGGAAGAGCGCGCGGGGCGGTGAGGGACGTCTATGGGCGCCATCGTTAGCTACGTCGGTGTTCGGGAGGCCGTGCCGGTCCTCCTGCAAGCTCTTTCAGAGGTGAGAGACCAGCGCTACGACAGCGCGGGCGTCGCCGTGCGCGACCCGGACGGCTATTTCAATTCCGTCAAGAGGGTTGGGCGGTTCGACGTCCTTGAGGGGGCGCTTTCCGAGGAGCCTCCGCTCGGCCACATGGGGCTTGGTCATACGCGATGGCGGACGCACGGCGCGGTGACGACCGAGAACGCGCAACCGCATCTCGATTGCCATGGCCTGCTTGCCGTGGTTACGAACGGCATCGTTGAGAATCACGTCGAACTCAAGCTGGAGCTGCGGGGTCGCGGCCATCGCTTTCTCTCGACGACCGATGCGGAGGTCATTCCGCATCTTATTGAAGAGGAACTGCTCATGGCGGGCGCCGATGCGAGCCTGGAGGTCGCCGTTCGGGCGGCCATGGCCCGGACGCAGGGGACACTCGCCGTGGTTGCCGCGCGGGCGGAGGAGCCGGAGACCATCGTGGCGGCGCGCAGCGGTTACGCAAGTCCGCTTGTTGTGGGGTGGGGGAACAATGAGGCCTTCGTGGCGAGCGAGGCGGGGCCGCTGACAAGCGTATCGGACAGGATTGCATTCCTTGCCGCGGGCGAGATGGCGATTGTGACGCCGCGGGGCGTGGAGTTCAAGACGCTGATGGCCGGGGTTCCCATTTCCAAACGGTCCATTTCGCCATCGGAAGACCCGATGGCGGCGGCGCGCGGCGGCCACATGACGTTCATGATCAAAGAGATTACCGAGCAACCGGAGGCGTGGACGGACGCGCTGCGGGGGCGCGTGGATTTCGACACGGTGACTCTCCGTATGGAGGAGTTGGAACCAATACGTGACGCCCTAGTGGGCGTTGAACGGGTGGTGCTCACGGGATCAAGCTCGTCACTCCACGCGGCGGACGCCGGGCGGCTGTATATCGAAGAACTAACAGATCTGCCATGCCAGGTTGACGTTGGTTCAGAGATCGTCTTTGGGGATTTTGAGCTAGGACCCAACACGCTTTTCATCGGGGTGACGGCATCCGGGGAGACGCTGGATACGCTGGGCGCGATGACCCGAGCCAGTGAACTGGGCTGTCCGACGATTATGGTGACGAATGACCAGGAGTCGACGGGGGCGTTGATGGCGGACGCTGTGGTGCCGCTGCGCTGTGGACGCGAGGTGGGAATGGCGTCCACAAAAACATTCACGTCGTCGGTGCTCACCTTTTACCTGATAGCTATGCATCTGGCCGAGGTACGGGGAAATGACAGCATCGAATCCGTGCCCGGTCGCCTGAACGAACTCAGCAAGCTGTCCGGGTACGCGAACCGCATCCTTGAAGACCCGTCTCTGCCCGCAGCGTTGGCCACGCGCTATTCAACGCGTCGTGACGCGCTTTTCCTGGCGCATGGACGGCTGTATCCGATAGCGGCGGAGGGAGCGTGGAAGCTGATACAGCTTGGGTATATCCACGCACAGGTCTATCCGGGCTCGGAGATCATTCACGGTCCGATCGCCCTCGTCAACGGCGACGAGACGCCTGCCTTTGCCATCGCGCCGCAAGGCCCCGAGTACGGGCGGATGGCGCTCGCGGTGAGGCTGATCAAGGACAACGGGGGCGCGGTGGCGGCCATTTTGACGGAGGGCGACGAGGAACTCGCGCCGATTGTGGATCATCCCATCTTCATTCCGGCAGATACACCTCAGGCACTTCTGCCGCTGGTGACGGCGCTGCCGGTGCAACTGTTTGCCTATTACGCGGGGATACAGAAGGGCAACGAGGTTGATAACCCGCGGAATATTCAGCGGTTAGAGGAGTTTATGTAGGGGTTCACCCTTCGACAGGCTCAGGGTGAACGGGGTGGGCTCAGGGTGAACGGGGCGGCCCAATCGTATTCCACGGTCAATTGGCGAGTTATGGGAAGAGCCTGGCATGTGAGAATCGCCCCACGTGAGATCTCGGCATCCGTCAAGGCCATGCGAGCCCTTAGGTGGACTTTGCCCCTTCGCAGCTGCGCCCGGCAGGCTCCGCAGACTCCGGACTCGCAGGAATATGGGGGAGGGGTTGCTGTCGCGGCGCGCACCGCGTTCAGCACCGTCTCTCCCGCTGAGACGGTTATTGAGAGGGTAGTCCCTTTGAGCCGCACCGTTGCTTCCGCTGCGACACCTTCCACAGAGTCGTCCGGCGGCGCGACCGGGAGATAGTTTTCCATGTGGATGCGCGTGTCCGGTACGTCAATGGCCATGAGCGCCCCCCGCACGGCGGCATTCATCTCTCCCGGTCCACAAAGGTAATACTGGGCATCCTGGGCGTAGGGCGGATGCTCGCTGATGAAATCGGCTACGCATCTGGCGTCGATGCGTCCCCGTCGCCAATCTTGGAAGGACGACAGCCATGAGGGAGAAGACAGGATGTGCCGAACTGTGAGACGGCCTTGGGACTCTTCCTCCAGTCGGGCTAATTCCTCCCGAAAGATGACGGAATCGGCGTTGACGTTGCCGTAGGCCAGCCTCGCAACCGAGTGAGGCTCGGCGGCAAGGACGGAGCGAATCATGGCATAGATGGGAGTGATGCCGCTGCCTGCGCAAAAGAAATAATGGGTGCGCCGCGCTTGTGGAGCCGTCTCCAGGAAGAAGCCGCCAAAGGGCGGCATCACGTCAATCACGTCTCCGGCTGTCACATGATCGTTAACGTGGTTTGACACCAATCCGCCCGTGTGCCGCTTGATGGTGACGCGCAGTGTCCCTCCGCCCACGGGCGAGTCAGATATGGAGTAGGGTCGCCGCACCTCTTCAGCAACGATGTTGAACCGCAGGGTAACGTGCTGGCCGGGTTTCCATAGGAAAGTGTCACGCAGTGCCGCCGGAACGTCGAAGAGTACGGTGGTTGCCTGCTTGGTCTCGGCGCGCGTTTCTATAACCCTCAGGGGATGGAAATCAGTGTTCATTCCTCGCGCTCGACCCAGGCCCGCACCAACTCCTGGTGACCTCTCACGCCTGCCTCGCCGACTGAGGACGGGCCATGCTCGAAGTAAGGACTCTGCAAAGACTTCTGCTGTTGTTCACACGCGTAGATGTCTTCTGCCATGAAGTCCCCCGAGGCCATCGGGTCGTCCTCGCCACCTTCAAACTTGGCGGAGACGCGCCTGTTCCAAAATCCCCAGGAGCGGAACTGTTGCCGCATGAATTGCCACGAAGAGGCTTTGGCGACCTTCGTGCGGGTCACCACTCGCGTGCGGTCGGGGGCAAGAGGCATCACGTGGAAAAGCGACCAGGAATTTTCATTCTCTGCGAGTCCGATGCCCGGAAAGAGCATTGGCACCCACGCCCCGGCCTGCTCCGCGGGTATGACGAGCGGATACGGTGTGTTCTTCTCCACATTCCCGGCGTATTCCGGCGCGAGGGGCTCCCAGAACGCGAAGTGGGGTCCCACGAAGCCCGATTCAATACGGGAATGGTCGTACATCGCCAGTGTTCCGGAGTGAAGGTGCGCAAGGTGATAGCCGTCGATGTAGTTCTCCACGACGATCTTCCAGTTGGCTTTGATGATGTGCTCGGTGCGGCCGTCCGCATATTCCACCAGCTCGTCCACGTCATGCGGACCCAGGGACGGCTCCACTTCCCCGAACCATTCCATGATGGAGCCGGCGTTCGGGTCAGGATGCACCCAGAGCATCCCGCGCCACAGATCCACCGATGCCTTCTTCAGGCTGATATTATCCAAATTAACGCCGGGAAACTGGCTATCGCTGCTGGGCGCGGAGATTAGCTTCCCCTCCAGGTCATACGTCCAGTCATGGTAGGGGCAGACAATTGCTCGCTGGGCTTTGCCGACTGCCCGGAGCAGCTGAGTCCCCCGGTGTCGGCAGATATTGTGAAAAGCTCGCAGGAGTCGATCCCGCCCCATGACGATGAAGATGTTGTTCAGCCCGGCCTGCACTGCCACATACTGTCCCGGCTCCGTGACGTCTCCCGCGAAACCGGCGCATGCCCAGGTGCGGGAGAAGATGCGCTCTTGCTCCAGGTCAAACCACTCTTGAGAGGTATAAGCCTCAACCGGCAAGATGGGCATCCGCTTTTGATCAGCCATTGAATTCTCCCAGCTAGAATCAAGCGGTCTCAGGGAAGAAGCCGTCCAGAATGGTCAGCGCGGCGAGGATCAGCCAAGCGACGCTGATCAGCCAGAAGAGCAAGGGGCTTTCATCGCGTTGGACTGTCTGTAGCACGAAGGCGTTTCCCGTCACGATGCCCAGCACGGCCCAGTACAGGAAGAGGATTCCCCAGACCCAATACCAGCCGACAAAGGTAGCCGCGAGCAGCACCAACAGAGCTACCACCGTCGGCAACTTTGATTGGGTCACGCGATTGAAGTAGTGGTTCATCCTCTTAGCCAAGTCCAGTAGGCTTGTCCTACACCAGGACTCCTGCTTCGACGAGTTCGCGGATGTCTGACTCGGAGAGGCCGAGCAGTTCACGCATGACGTAGTCGTTGTGCTGGCCGAGGGCTGGGGCACCCATGCGGATTGCGCCGGGGGTTTCTTCAAGCTTTGCGCCGTAGGAGGCGTGGCCGATGTTGCCCCACTGGGGTTCCTCGTGCGGCACGGTGACGACGTAGCCGCGCGCGTTCATGGCGGGATCGTAGTACACATCCTCCGTGGTCTGAGCGGCGGTGGCGGGCACTCCGTGCTTCTGCAGCGTCAGCATGACCTGCCGCGGGGTCAGGCTCCTTGTCCATTCTGAGACAAACTCATCAAGGGCCTCACGGTTGGCGAGACGCGCCTCCAGCGTTGCGAAACGCGGGTCTTGCGTCCACTCCGGGGGATCCTGGTTAGGCGGAGTCATGCCCAGCACCAATCCCTGCCATTCCTCCTCCGTGTGACAGGCGATGACGCACCAGCGATCATCTCCGGCACAGGGGTAGGCGTCATGCGGGGCGGCGTATTCGCGGCGGTTGCCCGTCGGCTCCTGGTTGACGCCGTTGATGACGTAGTCCAGAAGCGGCACGCCGAGCGCGTTGGCCTGCGCCTCCACCTGCGAGACCTCAATGCGCTGTCCCTGGCCGGTCCTGAGCTTGTGATAGAGGGCGGTCTGCAGCATGTAGCCGGAGAGACCGCCCACGAAGAAGTCGGCATAGTAGACGCCGCAGCGCATGGAGGGAGGCGATTCCGGATGTCCCCAGAGATAGGTGACGCCTGAGGCCGTCTGCGCCTGCAGGCCGAACAGGACGTGGGAGGCGAACGGGCCGGTGCTGCCCCAGCCGGGCATGCTCATGTAGACGATGTCGGGCTTGACGGCGCGGATGCCCTCATAGTCGAGTCCCCAGCGGGAGAGCGCGCCAGCGGCGTAGTTCTCAACGACGGCATCGCTTGTTGCCGCGAGCTTGCGGACGATGTCCTGCCCCTCCTCGAAGTGGAGGTCCACGGTGATGCTCATCTTGTTGCGGTTGAGCTCCGGGTGCATGGGGAGGATGCCGGTGATGCGGGAGGCGGGGTCAAAGAGCGAGGATTCGATCTTAATAACGTCCGCGCCGAAGTCCGCCAGCTGGCGGGTGCCGTACGGGCCGACCCAGATGCGGGTGAGGTCTGTGATGCGGACGCCGTCCATCGGCATACGTCCGTTGCCGGGGTTGGCCATGACGGGAATCGTCGATGATGCGGGAGCGGCGTTGTCGGCTTCGGCAAGCACCTCATCGGTGTGCTGTCCGAGCGTGGGCGCGGGGCGTCGCAACGACCACGGCGTTTCCGTGAGACGGCCGGCGGGGCCGGGGAGCTTGTAGTCGCCGAGAACGGGATGCGTGACGTCCTGGAAGTAGTCGCGGAAGAGTAGGTGCGGGTTGTGGGCAAGGTCGGCGGGAGAGCTGACGGGGGCTGCGGGGATGCGTTGCGCCTGCGCCTCTTCGACGGCCTCCGCGACGGTTTTGTTCAGGAAGAACTCCACCGCGATCTCGTTGATGAAGTCCTTGTTCTCCTGGCGGACGGTGAGTTCACGGAACATCTCGTCGGAGATGATTTCATTGCCGGTCCACTTGGCGAACGTCATGAATTGGTTGGGCTGGATGGGGGAGAAGCCGATCCAGCCGTCGGAGCACTCAAAGACGCCGGTTCCGCCGCCGCCGCCCGTGCCGGGGCGCTCCGCGACGGTGCTGTTGTAGCCGAACTGAGCCACGATGAACAGGATGTTGGCTATCGCCTCCGTCATCGAGACGTCCACACGCTGGCCGCGTCCTGAATGCTCACGGGCGAAGAGGGCGTTCATGATGCCGATGGCGGCATGGGTGCCGCCGACGGAATAGCCGAGGAATGCGGGCGACATGACGGGCTGACGGTCAGGGTCGCCCTGCAAGAGCATAAGGCCGCCCATGGCCTCGGCGTGGAGGTCAGTGCCCTTGTAGGAGGCGTAGGGGCCAGTTTGGCCGTACGGTGTGACGGAACAGAGGATCAGGCCGGGGTTGTCTGCTCGCAGGCTCTCGAAATCAAGGCCAATTTCGTTCATATAGCCGGGGGTGTTGGTTTCCAGGATGACATCGACGGATCGAGCGAGGCGGCGGATTGCGCTGCGGCCCTCATCCGTCGTGATGTCCGCGACGGCGCTGCGTTTGTTGGCGTGGAAGGAGTGAAAGACGAGACTGCGCTCCGGGCCGGGCTCTCCGGCGGCGTAGGGGGGCATGTGACGGCTTGGGTCGCCGTTCGGGCCTTCGATGAGGATGACGTCCGCGCCGAAGTCGGCGAGGAGCTTGGAGGCGTACATGGACGGCAGGCCGCCGAGATCAAGCACGCGCACGCCATCGAGGGCGCCGGGGGCGTTCGCAGTCTCTGATGTCATGTTCGTTCCTCCCTGCCTTGTCGGTTCCGTGATGTGGTAATGGCCGTGTTCTACGTCAATGCTCCCACGTCCTGGAGGGTTTTGACCTCTTCGTCGGAGAGGCCGAGGATGCCGCGGAGGACGTAGTCATTGTGCTGGCCGAGGGTGGCGGAGGGCATTCGTGAGCCGCCGGGCGTTTCCGACAGGCGCACGGTGACGCCGGGCTGCTCGAGGACTCCCCAATCCGGGTGGTCAATGGTGTGAATGTAGCCGCGATCACGCAGGTGAGGGTCCCAGAAGAGCCCCTCGCCGTCGAGGACGGCGGTGGCGGCGACGCCGGAGCGCTGGAGCAGGTGCATGATCTGTCGCGGCGTTTGTGTTTGCGTCCACTCAGACAGGTCGGCATTCAGCGCGTCCTCGTTGGCCTTGCGTCCCTCTTGCGTCGCATAGTCCGGAACCAGCGCCCATGCGGGGCTGCCAAGGGCCTCAACCAGTGCTTCCCATTCCTGCTCCGTCCTGCAGGCGATGGCACACCATTCATCGCTGCCCTTGGCGGGGTAGATGCCGTGCGGGGCGTGGAGGGGATGGCGGTTGCCGACGGGCTCGCCGGGGCGTCCGTTGAGCTTGTAGTCCATGAAGGGCATGGCCATCGTGTGGCCGACGGCCTCGACCTGCGCCATCTCGACGTATTGGCCGCGTCCGGTCTCCGCCTTGTGGTAGATGGCGGCAAGGGCGGCGAGGGCGGTGAGGCTGGCGATAAGAAAGTCGGGGTAGTCAAACTTGCAGCGGGCGTTTGGCTCCGATTCCGGGTGCCCCCACGTGTAGCTGAGGCCGGAGACGGAGACGAGGCTGAACCCGAAGGCGACGTGGTTTCGCAGCGGCCCGACGCTGCCCCATCCGGGCATGCTGATTTGGATGATGTCGGGATTGATTTTTTTCAACTCGTCGTAGCCGAGGCCGAAACGGTCGATGACGCCGAGCGCGAAGTTGTCTATGACAAGGTCAGATACGGCGGCGATGCGCTTGGCGACGTCCCGCGCCTCATCGTGATGCAGGTCAAGCGTGATGCCGTGCTTGTTGCGGTTGAGATCGGCAACGAACGGCATCGTCCCCTGACGGTTGTTGGTGTCAAACAGGGACGATTCAACCTTGATGACCTCCGCGCCGTAGTCGGCAAGCTGACGGGTGCAGTATGGCCCCGCCCAGATGCGTGTGAAGTCGAGGACTCGCACACCCTCAAGAGGGAGGACGGGTGTTGCGCCGTTGTCCGATGCGCCGGGGGGCGCGGGTTGGCGTTCCGTGATTTGCCCTGCGTGTTC
>CAYOPL010000004.1:0-31997 GCA_964405845.1 uncultured Dehalococcoidia bacterium
CCCTGAGCTTGTCGAAGGGTAAACCCCGCCACCCCCAATTGCGACTCCTCCACCTCTAGCAGTACAGTACGTACGCGGACAACCATGACAAAACACCGCTGGGGACCGGGGAGGTGAATGATGACGAACGGCGCTGCGCAAAAGGTACTTTGTGTTCTCTATGACGATCCCGTGCAGGGCTTTCCGCCCCAATACGCTCGGGAGTCCATCCCAACGCTGAGCCAATACCCGGACGGCCAGTCCATGCCGTCCCCGACGGCCATCGACTTCACACCCGGTCAACTGCTGGGCTCCGTGTCCGGCGGCCTGGGACTTGAAAGCTTCGTCACGTCACAGGGCCATCAGTTCGTCGTGACGTCTGACAAGGACGCAGCGGACTCCGTGTTCGAGCGGGAGATCGTCGATGCCGATGTGGTCATCTCCCAGCCGTTCTGGCCCGCCTATCTCACGGCGGAGAGGATCGCCAAGGCGCCTAACCTCAAGCTCGCCATCACCGCTGGCATCGGCTCCGACCACGTCGACCTGCAGTCCGCCATCAACCGCGACATCACCGTCGCCGAGGTCACCTGGTGCAACAGCATCAGCGTCGCCGAGCACGCCGTCATGCAGATGCTCGCCCTCGTGCGCGACTACCTGCCGCAGTATGGATGGGTCGTGCGCGGCGGCTGGAACATCGCGGACGCTGTCTCACGTTCCTATGACATTGAGGGCATGGACGTCGGCGTCGTCGCCGCGGGCCGCATCGGCCTCGCCGTCCTCAAGCGGATGAAGCCCTTCGACGTGAACCTCCACTACACGGACCGCCACCGCCTCCCGCCCGAGGTCGAAGAGGAGCTTGGTGTCACGTTCCATGACTCTCCGGAATCGCTCGTCGCGGCCTGCGATGTTGTCAGCATCCATTGCCCGCTCCACCCGGAGACGGAGCACATGTTCAACGATGAGCTCATCGGCAAGATGCGGCGCGGCTCCTACCTCGTCAACACCGCGCGCGGCAAGATCTGCGACCGCGATGCCGTCGCCCGAGCGCTGGAGAGCGGTCAACTCGCGGGTTACGCCGGCGATGTATGGTTCCCGCAGCCCGCCCCCAACGATCACCCGTGGCGGACCATGCCGAACCACGCCCTGACCCCCCACACCTCCGGCACGTCGCTGTCCGCTCAGGCGCGCTACGCCGCCGGTGTCCGGGAGATCCTGGAGTGCTGGTTCGAGGGCCGACCAATCCGCGATGAATACCTCATCGTGCAGGGCGGAGGACTTGCGGGCACAGGCGCGCACTCCTACAGCGAGGGTGATGCCACAGGAGGCTCCGAGGAGGCCGCGCGCTTCTCTTCGACATAGCCGAAAGAACGCACAAGAAACATGCAAAAATGTGCAAAAAACAGGCAAAAAACGCCCTTAAACGCGCTTAAAGACCACTTTTAAGGTGCTGCTTCGTGAAAAAGATAACTAGACAGGAGGAGTGGAGTACCGTGAAAAAACAGATTGTTCGGTTGACAGCTTTGCTCGTAATCGCCGTGACGACCCTCGCAATTTTGGGTGCATGTGAAGCGGAACCCACTCCTACGCCAACCCCGCTTCCAACCGCCACCCCCACAGCTACGCCAACGCCTGAACCGACCCCGGAAACAGCTATGCCAATGCTTCTTATGGCGGACATCATGGACATGGTTTCCGAGGAAGAGCGGGAGTGTGTCAAAGCCGCTGTTGGGGAAGATGTGTACAATCTCATGCTTCAAACACCATTTACAGCGGACATGATGACTGCTGATGCGGCCGCCTCGCCTGTGGCAGCGTGCCTCTCTCCGGAGAGCCAAGCCGCCATCGCGCAAGCGGTTATGGCCGCTGCGGGCGGTTAGCTCCGTGACTGTAGCGCTGCACTAAATCATAGATTTCATCTGCCGTTTCTCGGGGTTTGACACCCCGAGAAACGGTGCGATAGGCTTCGTCTGAAGAGCAGATAGACACTGCCCGTTCAGGTGCCCGTACCCGGGAGAATAGGGAAGGCGGTGAAAAGCCGCCGCGGTAGCGCCACTGTAAGCGGGGTTTGATGGTCGGACGCTCACTGTCGCAGGTGCGATGGGAAGGGCCCGGCATAGGATCGATACCCGCAAGCCAGGAGACCTGCCTGGACGGAAGGTGAACTCTCTCCGCTATAGAGAGGGTCCCTCAGCCGACCGGGCTACAAGCCCCAACAGCGTGAGCGTCAACCCTCCAGCGGAGAAGCTGGAGGGTTGTTTTGTTACGAGTTGCCGGAATTCCGGCGTGGGGCACGTATCGCCGTTCGGGCGTTCTCACACGCCTTGCTATCGGCGCATCAACCCTTGCCCTCGCCATTCTGCTCATCATTCTCATCTCATTGAGTGTTGGCCCGGTAAGCATTCCGGTACGCAGCGTCGCATCCACGCTCATTGGATTCCTTGGTATTGACGTTGGTGATGTTTCTCGAACCCACGAGTTGGTGATTCAACAGATTCGCCTGCCGCGCATCATTGTGGGCGCGGCAGTTGGCATGGGGCTTGGCGTTGCGGGCGCGACGATGCAGGGGCTCTTCCGCAACCCCCTGGCCGACCCCGGGATTATTGGCGTGTCTGCAGGCGGAGCGCTTGGCGCAGTAATCGCGATAGCGACAGGCATGGCGGGACTCTTCTTCATGATCCTGCCCCTCGCCGCGTTCTCAGGAGCAATGATAGCCACGCTGGTTGTTTACGGCATTTCAACCGTCAGCGGACACTTCTCGATGGCTACGCTGCTACTGGCAGGCATCGCAGTGAACGCGTTTTTGGGCGCAATCGTGTCTGCGATTGTCATCCTGTTGCCCGACAACGGCGCGCTGCGTGAAATTCTCTTCTGGCTGGCAGGTGGCCTGGATTCCCGAGCGTGGGAGCACGTGTTGATGTCGTTGCCGCCGATCATCGCGGGAATTGGCATCGCCATGATTATGGCCCGGGATCTCAACCTACTGATGCTCGGCGACGATGAGGCCCGCTCGCTCGGCGTGAATGTCGTGCCAGTGCGCCTGATGCTTCTGGTGGTCGGAGCGATGGTGACGGGAGTGGCCGTTGCGGTCAGTGGAACCATCGCGTTCGTTGGCCTCGTAACACCGCATGTGCTCAGGCTTCTGCTGGGGCCGGACAACCGCGTGCTCATTCCCATGAGCGCGTTGGGCGGTGCAGTGTTCGTGATTCTTGCCGACACGGTGGCGAGGACAGTGATTCAGCCGGCCGAACTGCGAGTCGGAATCCTGACGGCGTTCGTCGGCGCGCCGTTCTTCATCCTGTTGCTCATCCAGAACAAGGGACGAGGATACTCGCTCTGAGTCCTGAACAGAAATACCTGAATGCGCGTGAGGAAAGAAGGGGGATAGCAGTGAAAGAAATCTCGGCTAGGATTGTCATCCTTGGATTGCTTGCTGTACTAGCGTCTTTGGCGTTTGCGTGCGACTCCAGTGAAACGCCAATCGATCGTGGTGGCCTCACGGCTCCGTCGCCGGAAATTGAGGTGATACCACCCACAGCCACTCCCGCCCAGGTATCTGTGACTCCCCGGCCGACACCCACACCGGCGCCGGCTCCACCGCCGCTGGTCGGCCAGTTAACCGGTGTCCCCGGTATTGTTGATCCCACCAACCTCAGTTGGCCCAGACAGATTGAAGGTCTGAACGGCATCGTTGAGATTCCGGTCAAGCCCCAGCGCATTGTTACCGCGTCAGTAGGTCATGATGAGATGGTGCTGGCTATCGTGCCTGCTACGCGCCTTGTTGCCGTTGGCGCCCCGACCAAGAACGAGACGTATTCAAATGTAGCCTCGCTAGTGCAAGACAAGCCGGAGATCACTCGGGACCCGGAGACGATTATCGCACTCTTCCCGGATGTCATTGTGACAAGCCCATTCTTCTCCGCGGACGGCGTCGAGGCGCTGAGCCGTGTCGGGATTCCGACGATTCAGACACAGTTGGATCACGATGCGCAGGCGCGCATCAATAACATCCTCTTGCTGGGCTACATCCTCGGTGAGGAAGCTCGCGCGTTGGAGTTCGCGGATGAAGTACGAAACCGGCATGAGGCTCTCATCGTCGTCACGGGTGCGAAGCAGAACAAGCCGCGTGTCCTTGCACTGACTAGCTACTCCGATGACCTGTGGGTGGCCGGAGCGAATTCGACCGAGGGGTCTGTTATCGAAGCAGCCGGTGGAATCAACGCAGCGGCGGATCAGGGAGTTGAGGGCAATCAGACCACGAGCCTTGAGGGCGTGATTGCCATGAATCCGGACATCATCATCATCGCCCAGCCCATTGAGTTCGGCGCGGAAGAATTCAGGGAGCGTTTGCGATCCGATCAGGCCCTGCAAGAGGTTCCCGCAATTCGGGATGACCGCGTCTATGTGGTTGAGAGCAAGCACTTCACGACGTTGTCTTACTGGAATATCAGGGGGGCTGAGGACCTTGCCCGGATCCTGTGGCCGGACGATTTCTCCGAGCCGCCGGCCGAGACCTTCAGCACGGCTGGATAAGGAGGAATGATGAACTCGGCAGTGCGCACAGCCGCGCTCTCTGCGGAGGGCCTGACGTTTACGATTCAAGGCAGCAGCCTGCTGGATAAGGTCAACCTCCGCGCACCGCAGGGTGAGTTGGTGGGAGTGATTGGCCCGAATGGCGCGGGCAAATCGACGCTCTTGCGCGCGCTCGCCGGGGTCATCGAGCCGTCAGATGGGGAGCGTTTCCTTGACGGCTGCAGGTTTGAGGAGATGCACTCACGAGCACGTGCAAGAGCCATCGCCCTTGTGCCTCAAGTTGCGCCCATGGCGCACGGTTTCACGTGCCTTGAGCTTGTTCTCATGGGCAGGTATCCCCACATGGGGCGCTTCCAGATCGAGGGAGCTTCGGACGAGAGCATCGCTCGGCAGGCCATGCGGCTGACCGATACGGAGCAGTTCGCGGAACGCACGCTTGAGACGCTGTCCGGGGGCGAACGGCAGCGCGTGTTCATCGCGCGGGCACTCGCGCAGCAGCCACGGGTGCTACTGCTGGATGAGCCGACCTCCAACCTGGATATCCTTCACCAGCTGCGTGTGCTTGGCCTCATTCGGCGATGGGCGTTGGATGGCGGGACCGCTATCGCGGCCGTGCATGATCTCAACATGGCGGCCCGCCATTGCGATTTCCTGATCCTGCTCAGCAAGGGCAGGGTGGTCGCAGAGGGAACACCGGAAGACGTTCTGACTGCTGAGAATATCAGCGGCGCCTACGGGGTCGAATCAGTGATTTACCGCGACGCCCACACCGGCGCGCTGGCAGTAAGCCTGATAGGCCCGGCCGAGGGTTTGTGCGAATATGCGGCTGGTTAGTGCAGGGGGTGGGGAGACACGGTAGAATGGCCAGCAACCGGACACTGATCCGATAGCGTCGAACAAGGGGCTGGTCCATTGCCTCTGACGATCTCTCGGAGAAAGAACCGGGGTTAGTATGGTTGCCAACCGAATACTACACTTGGCCGTATTGTTCTCGCTTTTAGTGATTCTGACCGTCTTGCTCGCATGTACCCGAGTTGACGAGGAACCGCCTCCAACCCAGATTCCTCCTTCACCGACTTCGGAGCCGAATCCACCGACAGCGACACCTGTTCCACCAACACCAACTCCGACTCCGGCGCCGAAAGTTGCCTTCGTTCAGCAGTACGACTGGTATACATCTGACCTTGTTGACGAGCCCGACAGAGATGCGCTTGTCCGAGTCGTAGAGGAGATTGCGGACAACTATCCGGACTTGTGCGACGCGATGGTTGAGGAAGATCTGTTGAGTGTGCGTTCCTACGCTCATATCCGGCCCCTGACGGCGAACCTGGAACAATTTACTCAGATTGCCGCAATAGACGAGGGCTCCGCAGTCAGGCTAGCCAGGATGGACTTTACGAAATCACATAACAGCTCGGTAAAAACGGCCGCCATGCGAATCCTTGTAGCAATGGCCGAGTTCTCGCCAAGAGCGTTCCCTGACTTCCTTGACCATGAGGCTATCCCCGCCAACATCACGATTGATTGGCTGAACAGCAGAAACTACAATGACGGCCATGAATACATCGCTCGTACTTCGGACGCAGGTACGCACTGGATTCGTATCGATACAGTTGACTCAATCCCGGACGAAATTGAAGATCTCTTCCACCCATTCCTGCAATTGGCAGATCCGGAGACCGCTACACGGATCGAGAATCTGTACCCGACAGAACTCAATGATTCGAGCAAGATTGCTGACGTTTTGCGCTATAACAGTTTCCTAGCCATTTTCTATCCGGCCGTCTTTTCAGCGCTGATGAATAATGTGGGGGGTAGCCACCTGCCGATGGAAGTCTCTAGGGAATTGGTACATGTTGCTCGGGCTGATGAGCAGACGGCTATACGAGTCGCATCCTTGCCTTTCCTATCCGATGTTCCATTTGAGTCTAACTCCGTAAAAGGTCGCCAACCTTTGTTCATGCTTGCGGGGGCGGCTGCCGTCAATCCGGAGCGAACAATCGCCGCACTTGATAGGTATGAACATGGAGAAACCTTGATTTGGCCAAGTCTGACAGGCCTTCGCGTAGAACTCATCGGGATCTTTGATCCGTACGTAGAGAGGCGCTTGAGGAGCGCGCCCTGGCTCCAGGATGGTATTGATCGCGCCATCAAGAAGAGGGTAAACGGAGTCTGTGAGATTCGATATGGTGAAGACGACCTAATCTTTGAATTCACGCACAAGACCATTTTGTTCGACAAAGAGCTTGTTGTGGCCATACTACGAGAAGAATGGCTGCAGCAGGACGAGCTTAGCTGGAGAGAGGTGGATGCTCTTGAATTGTTTGAGACGTGGCATAGAGACGCGGTATCAAACATCTTGGGCATGCAGTTCCTCGATACCCTGGAACTGGAGGACCTATTTACTCTCTACCGGCTTGCACATATTGGAGCGGAGCGTGGAGCTGGCAACCTGCCATATGCGGAAAACCTGGCAAAGATTCTGGCACACGACGCAATTGGCGGGGAGATCACCGATCGTAATCAAGATGAATTAGAGGACGTAATCGACGAACTCATTCTCGGACCTAGTGTAGGCACTGCACGTGCTGGGTATTATGCGCTGATCGCACCGGAGTATTTTGACGACTATACCGAATGTAATAACTAGAAACCGGCGTTGATGAAGATTCAGCGGGTGGCTGGGCAGGAGAGTGGTACGGGGGGGGCCTCCGTTGCGAGGAGTTCGGGATGAGAATTAGCGAAATGACGGAAGCCCTCTTGGTGAGCCTGCTGCTTCTTGTGCTCGTTGCAGCCGTCGTCAGTTGCCAGAGGGTTGACGTGACTCCGAGCCCAGCCGGTGCCCCGACGCCAATGGCAGTGCCGACTGCTACCTCTGTACCACCAACAGCGACGCCTACGCCAACATCAACTGCGACTCCAACGCCTACGCCAACACCAACCTTTGAGCAGTTGAAGCTGGCCCAAATCCGGGGATTTCGTTGGTATGACAGTGACAGAATCTCTGAGGAAGCTAGGGACGGGGCAACTGAGGTTATGTGTCAGATCGCCTCTAATTTTCCAGAACTCTACGACGAACTGACCGGCAAAGGATGGGTTAGCGGAGCCGTACATGAGAATGGATTGACCAAGGCTATCGGCATCGCGGAATTCCTCTCGGAGATTGGCGACCTGATGAGTGATGAGGGGGTGGCGCTTGACATACTTGATATGCCATTCCTTGATATTCTCGATCACCGAGAGATAGAAACCATGGAGACCTTGGTTCACCTGGCAGGAAGAGGAGCTGATAGGTTTAGAGCTTTCCTCGGCTACCCTGGGTCGGGCACGCCAGGCGGGATAGGAGATATCCAAGATCGACATGAAACCGAGTTTCTGCGACTTTTCTATGCTCGCACGAATCACGCCGACACTCTTGCTGCCATCCTCGGCCCAAACTGGGAAGACACGAGATGGACGGAAGACGTCATTTATTTACTCCTCGAGCATGAGGAGATATTCCAGAGGACAGTCGAGTTCACTGCCGGAAGAGATGATCAACTCTCCACGTTGATACTTGTGTCTGATATAGCCAGATTAGATGCTGCCACAGCCGCGCGTGTGGCCGAAATACCATTGCTGCTCATAGACGGCAGGATTCCGCTGCAGTCACCCTGGCCATTCCTTAAACGTGCTCTTGAGGCTGATGCTGCAGCGGTGAATAGCATCCTGGATTCCTATGAACTTGAAGGCGATATCGAGTACCGTGACGTCCCTGAACTGATTATCAGCCTTCTTGGCGTGTACGACCCCGAAGTTTCCGGCATGCTGTCCGCACTTCCCTGGATACAAGACGGAGTCTCAGTGACGAGATTTGAGCTACTACCAAGAGGAGATGTCAGGTATGGGCTTCCCGGGGAAGATGAAACAGTCCGGTTTTTGACAGAGAATATCATTTATGACAAGCGAGTAACCTCGATCAAGTTGCTTGGAATAAGTTGGGTGCACGACACGGATATGAATTGGTACAAGCGGCGGGTTCTTGAGTTATTGAACTATTTCTCCAACGAAGAGTTAGACGTTCTGATCCCCCTTCAGTTCTTGCAGAGCATTGATGGCCATGACCGCTTTACCCTACTGAGGCTCGATGCTGCCCGGCCTGCTGAAGAAGAACTGGACTATCCTTTCCAGGACATCATTGAGCACCAGAGATTCGGGGGTGATATCTTTGATCGCAACCAATGTTATCTAGAGCAGGTGATTGAAGAGTTACGGCCAGGTTCTCCTCCCGTCCACACAACCCCTGGTGAAGATGGGGAATCGTGCTGAAGGCTTTCTTCTACAACTTAGTGTCGGCCGAAGCAGGGATTACGCCAACCTATACCTAATAGATATGCCGCTGAACAGAGGTGGCGACGAACTGCTCAATGTCCATGATTGCCTGCGTGGTCGCCTGACCCACGAGATCCAGCTTGCGTACTTGCTCAATTCGTTCCGCTGCGCTGTTGAGCTCACGGCGTGACAACATTCCGCGCAGGATGCCACAGGCGTCCGTCAGGCTCAACAAGACGATGTCTCTCGGGTCCGGGATTTCATCGCTGAAAAGGATACTCATGAGGCGCAGGCGCACCTCACGCTCTTCCTTGCCGTCGACCATAGGATAACGACGTGATTGGAATACCCAGAGAAAGCGGTCATCCTTGCGCTCAAGGATGCCTCCGTCGACCAGCCGATTTAGCGCCTCTTCGCGGATTTCTGCCGCGCGGTTAGCAGTGTGTTCCACCCAATAGCGAGCATTCCGCTCTTCACCTGCGGCAATGTCTGCGAGCGTTGGGTCGAGAAGGGAATCACCCATTGGTGTGGAATCCACCAGCACCAGCCTCTCAAGGTCAGTGTCAATGCGATTCTCCAATGCAAGATCCATCAAAACGGCCCCGGCCAGAGCATAGTCCATGGACCAACTTGGTACGCGGGCGAATCGACCGTCATCGTCATTCAGCAGGAGCAGGATGATCTCTTCAGCGAAACGTAGTGGCATGTCTTCCCCCTACTCTCAACGACAGCGGAACGGGTGCCACTGTCGTCGGTTCGTTTCGTATTGCTTGCTGTCTTGGTTCCATGTGAAATGTTCCAACCTCATTGTAGCCCACGCACCAACACAAATGCATCAAGATGTCTGAACCCTTGGACGCTCCTGAGGTGAGAATCTGGTAAGGCAGGAGAGTGGAGAAAGCATTCTATGTCTACGGCGAGAAACTTGTAGAGAGAGTGACGGCCGCAATTGCGTCGTCGGCGTTGCCGGCAATGAGTGCCAATAAACTTGTCGTTTGCAACATATGGACTTTTACGGCATGCACGTGGTACATATGGGATGGCATCGTAGCGCGGTTGTACTTCACCTGATTCCTGGTTAGTCGTCCTGCGGGGCCGAAATGAGGAATGGGGACCAATGTGGCTTTGGTGCCACGTTGGGTTGGTAGGCTGGCGTGTTGCGAATCGTTTCCGGGCTCAGGCAATTCACGCGGGTGATTGCGAATCCCGCAGTAGGCGCATCGTTACTGGCCATGGCCGGAGTGATTTCAGGCATAGCTCAGGACATTGTTCCTGCAGAAGCTACTTTGGCGCAGTCGCTGGATGCACAGGAACATCTCACTATCGAAGGCCCCACAGCCGTTGAGTTTCCTGAGAACAGCACCGCCGCCATTGCCGCGTATCGTGTCACGAACGGTGCGTCCGACTCTATGATTTCCTGGTTAATCGATGGTACAGATGCAAGGAGGTTGTCCATAGATGATTCCGGCGTCTTGCGTTTCACAGCGGCCAGGAATTTTGAACGGCCGAATGACGCAGACCGTAACAATGATTATGAAATCGAGTTGTCGGCTGTCGCCGGATCGACGCATGTCTCGGTCGAAGTGATCGTCAAGGTGAAGGATGTCAATGAGCCGCCAGCATTTGAACTCGAAAGCGCGGAATTCTCAGTAGAGGAAAACGCATCCGGCAATCGGCGTGTGGGTGGTGCACTCGTGGTTATCGACCCTGACGACGGCGACTTGAGGAGGTTCTCACTGGAAGAAGAACATGCAGATTTATTCCAGATTGACACAGAGGGACAGATTCGTGTTCGCCCCGGTGCCATTCTCGACTACGAAATCGCAGGTGTTCTCAGCCTCACCGTCCTTGTTACGGATCTCGGTGGTCTGAGCGATTCGTTGCCCGTCCAGATACAGCTAACTGATGCGGACGATCAAGGAATTGTTACCTTCTCATCCGCCAAGCCATTCATTGGGGTGTCTTTCAATGCGACAGTTTCCGATGATGACGGTGTAACCGGACGCATCCGATGGAGATGGCACCGCGCCGCTGACGCTAATAGTGAATTTATTCGGATTGATGAAGCTAATGGAAACTCATATACGCCAGTCGAGAATGACGAGGGTTACATCCTGCGCGCGACCGTTTTGTATGAGGATAATTTTGAAGTAGAGGCTTCAGCTTCGGGGGTCAGTGCAGCAGTTGCCAAAAACAGCCTTCCTGAGTTCGATTCGACGTCCATCACCCTAACGGTACTGGAGGAGGCACCAATGGGAACGGACGTTGGCGATCCCGTTTCAGCGTTGGACAGTGATAACGATGATCTTTCCTACACACTTTCAGGGGAAGATGCATCTTACTTTGAGGTTGACGCTTCATCGGGGCAGATTAGTGTTGGCGTGCAGGCGCTGCCGGATTCGGAAATGAAGAGCAGCTATACCGTAATTGTTACTGCCACAGATGAGGCCGGGGCTGAAGCGTCCATTATGGTCATGATTACAGTAGGCGTTTCAAATGCTCCACCCGTAATCACCGGCCCTGCCACTGTTGACTATACAGAGAACGGCACCATGGCAGTCGTGATGTACTATGCCGCTGACCCGGATGGAGACGGAATCACGTGGGACATCACAGGGGCGGATGCATCGGGCTTCTCGATTCAGGAGACAGGTGAGTTATCATTCAACTCCCCGCCGGACTACGAGAAGCCGCGTGATGCCAACAATGACAACGTGTATGAAGTGACGGTAACAGCGTCGGACGGGAACCTCACTGCCGAACTGGATGTTGAAATCACCGTTACGAACATCAACGAAGCTCTGTCAATCAAGGGGTCAACATCTGTTACTTACGCGGAGAATGGCACGACGAAAATCACGGTGTACTCCATTATTGACTCCGAAGGGAGTGAAATCACATGGAATCTGGAGGGGGCGGATGCGGCACGATTCTCCATCAGCAAGATGGGCGAGCTGATGTTCAACTCCCCGCCGGACTACGAGAAGCCGCAGGATGCCAACAATAACAACGTGTATGAAGTGACGGTAACAGCATCGGACGGGAACCTCACTGCCGAACTGGACATTGAAATTACCGTCACGAACATTAGTGAAGCCGTGCTAATCAGCGGTCCCACGTCTGTTACTTACACGGAGAATGGTGCTACAACAGTCGCGGTGTACTCCACTACTGACTCCGAAGGAAATGAAATCACGTGGAATCTGGAGGGAGCGGATACGGCACGATTCTCCATCGGTGAGATGGGTGAGTTGATGTTCAATTCACCGCCGGACTACGAAAAACCCCGGGATGCAAACACAGACAATGTGTACGCGGTGACATTGACTGCGTCGGCCGGGGGTTTGACTTCCAGCCTCGACATTGAAATTACCGTCACGAACGTCAACGAGGCTGCGTCAATCAGAGGCTCAGCATCTGTTGCTTACACGGAGAACAGCACCACAGGAGTCGCAGTTTACTCCGCCACTGATCCCGAAGGCGATACCATAACATGGAGCGTTTCTGGAGCGGATGCGTCGCGCTTTTCGATCAAGGAGACGGGTGAGCTGTCATTTGAGTCCGCGCCGGACTATGAGCAGCCGGGTGATGCTAACAAGGACAACGTATATGAAGTGACAGTAACCGCGTCAGATGGGGTCCTGACATCCAGACTGGAGATTGAAATTACAATCGCCAACGTTATCGAGGCCTTAATTATTGCTGGTCCCGATGATGTCAGCTACACGGAGAACGGCACGGGGTCCGTAGCAACGTACTTGGTCACTGACTTAGATGGAGACGGAATCACATGGGGCGTTGCGGGAACGGATGCATCGCGATTCTCGATTAAGGAGACGGGTGAGCTATTGTTCAACTCCGCGTCGGACTATGAGAAGCCGCGAGACGCTAACGAGGACAACGTGTATGAAGTCAGAGTCACGGTGTCAGACGGGAACTTGACTGCCAAACTGGATATTGAAGTGACTGTCACCAACGTCAACGAGGTCGCATCAATCGACGGCTCCACGTTCGTAACCTATGTAGAGAACGACACCATAACTGTAGCCGTGTACTCCGCCACTGACCCAGATGGAGATGGGATCACGTGGGGTATCGAGGGTATTGACGAGGCACGGTTTCAGATAACCGCAACGGGAGAACTGTCCTTCGACTTGCCACCGGATTATGAGAAACCGCGTGATGCTAACAACGACAACATGTACGAGGTAACAGTGACGGCGTCGGATGGAGACCTCACTGCCAAGCTGGATATTGAAGTCACCGTCAGCAACGTCAACGAGGCCGCGTCGATCGCCGGCCCTGTGTCCGTCACTTACTCGGAGAACAACACGGATACTGTAGCCATTTATTCCAGCACTGATTCCGAGGGAGACGAAATTGCGTGGGACATTGAAGGAGCTGATGCGGCCCATTTCGTGATTGACGATCAAGGCGGACTGGCCTTTGTAAGCCCCCCCAACTTTGAGAATCCTCTCGATGCAGGTGGTGACAACGTGTACCTAGTTCGGATTGTTGTGGATGACGGCAGCAACAAAAGTGGCCTGGATGTGGTCGTTGATGTTACGGATGCTAATGACGCGCCTCGCTTCCCGTCCAAGACTATTGTCACGCAGATCCCGGAGAATTCATGCCCGGGTGCCTACACCATTTACCGTGGAATTGGGGGTGGCGTGGGCTCCGAAACAGATGAGGATGGAGATCCCCTCGTTTATGCGTTGTCGGGACAGGATGGGCGGATTTTCGTGATTCATTCACCCTCCGGCTATGTGACACTCGGCCCCGGGACACTGCTGGATTTCGAGACCTCGCGAAAGCCTTTCATGTTGCGTGTGGCCGTTTCCGATGGACGCGACGACCTTGGGGATGTTGAGAGTGAATTCGCTGCAGACGATTACCTCGATCTCACGGTGATGGTCAGCGATGTCGATGAACCGCCGGTCTTTACAGAAGCCCAACTCATTCTGGACGCGTGCGGCGCCCCCATAAAACATGAATCCGATCAACTGCGAAGGACCGTAACGGCCGGCGTTCGCGGTGGAAGTCGTGTTGGGGCCGCGCTGTCAGTGATAGACCCGGAGAGAAAGCCAGTCCATTTCAGGCTTGTTAGTCAGTCAGACCAGGGAGCTTTCATCGTCGATTCAAGGACTGGGCAAATCATGGTTGCGCCAGGTTTCTCTCCGAGAGACGCCCGGCGTGTCTATACACTCCGAGTCGCCGCAATGGATGGTGAGTTGGAGTCCAAGATTGAGGTGCGTATTGCTGTAATGAAAGCGCCAAAGCCAACACCTGAACCTGATGTAGAGGATTCATCTGGACCCAACCCGGAATCTGCGAATGATGCTGAGGCGTTAACACCCTCGCAAAGCAATGAGAGTTCGGGCGATTCATCACCCCCTGACAAGAATGCCGCACACTCTACTCCCACGCCTAAGACTCTTAACAGGCCACCTGTAGATTTCAAACAAGTAGAGCCTACATTTGTGCCCGTGCCTCGAGCGGCGCAGATACGGCTCTTCGGTAGTTCAGAAGTGCAGGATCAGACCGGCCGTGCCCGGCTGATTGCCCCTCCGGGTGCATTCGCAGTTCCATACCAGGTTCGCCTGACACAGGACGAGGCCGCGTGCGTGCCTCTAAATAAGACGGCTCCACTGCTGGGCTGCGTTTGTGTCTCCTTGGAGTTCTTTGACGTGAATGGCGAACCATTGGTTCAGGAATCCCTTAATCGGCCAGCGGTGCTTGAGATTGTCCTGAGAACCCAAGAGGAGGTGGGAAACTCTGGAAGCGGAGATGAGCGCGTCAAAATCGGCCATGACTCGGTCGAGATGATGATGAGACAGGATGATGAACAGGAGTGGGGATACGCACCCGCAAGTTTGAGAGAACCGGCAGATGGCTCGTCAATCTTGATGACACAGGTGAGGTCGCCGGGGCAGTATATGGCGCTAGTGACCGAATCCAGAACTGACAATGAGGATCTCGGCAGTGCAGCACCATTGAATTCTGTGAAGATTACAAGCATCCAGCAGACGCAGAAGGCGGCTAAGAAGAGTGCCCTGAGGCGCACCGTTTCGTTCGTTTACAATCCCGTTGCTGCCCATCCTGAACCAGAACCGGCGCCACTCGTCTCAACCGAACCTCAAGTATGGTACATGGCGCGTCTGATGATTGCGCTACTATTGGATGTGACGGTTGCGCTTTACGTCGGCTTCCTACTCCAACGCCTCACTTTCCGACGGCGCTAGTCGACCACAGAGGTGCTGATTGACCGAACGTATTGCTTCTTCCCCCGCCATTGAGGTTGTGGGTCTCCGAAAGTCGTACGGAAGCTTTGAGGCTGTCAAAGGTGTAGACCTGCGCGTCGAAACGGGAGAAGTGTATGCTCTGCTTGGGCCAAACGGTGCGGGAAAGACGACGACTGTCGAGATTCTCGAAGGCCATAGGGATCGAAGCACGGGAACAGTTGCGGTCCTAGGCCATGATCCTGCTCGCGGCGAGAGGGGATATAGGGAACGCATCGGCATCGTCCTGCAAACGACTAGTGTTGACCAGTATCTGTCCGTCTCGGAAACAGTGAATCTCTTTCGTGGCTATTACCCCGACCCGCTGCCGCTTGACGCGGTTCTCGAAGCGACCGGCCTGACGGAACAGGCCCGGGTTCGCGTGGGGAAACTCTCAGGTGGCCAGCAGAGGCGGCTTGATGTTGCTGTCGGGTTGGCCGGAAACCCGGAGTTACTGTTTCTAGATGAACCCACCACTGGCTTCGATCCGTCGGCTCGCCGCGGTGCGTGGGATATGGTGAAGAATCTCCAGGAACTTGGCAAGACTATTCTGTTGACGACGCACTATATGGAGGAGGCTGAATACTTGGCGGACCGGGTAGGAATCATGGTTGAGGGCCGCATTGTTGTGGAGGGTTCACCCCAGGAGATTGCAAGTGCAGGCGGCGCGACTCTCATCCGAATCCGGTTGCCGGATGTTGACGAGGAGCCGCCCGAATCTCTGGGCGCACGTTCCGCAAGCGGACAGGGGACTTATGAGATTCGAACAATGACACCTACGACTGCACTTCACCAACTGACTACATGGGCAGTTGAGAATGGTATTGAGTTTGAGGAGATTGCAGTCACGCGGCCGTCCCTTGAAGACATCTTCATCGAGGTGACGAGTTCGAACGGACAAGTCGCAGGTAGTGAGGCGTGATTATGATCAGGCTGGCTCTACGCCAGGCGCGCTACCAGAACACGGCCTTCTGGCGAAATCCGGCCGCCGCCTTTTTCACCATCGTATTCCCACTCATGTTCCTCGTGATTTTCAATCTGCTGTTCGGCAGCAATGAGGTTCAGTTCGAGGGTGGCACTGCAAGTTTGTCCACGTTTTATGTTCCAGGGATTGTTGTTTTCGCGCTTGTGGGCGCCTGCTACAACAACATTGCGATGTACTTGGCGTTCAGTAGAGACAACGGCTTGCTGAAGCGAATACGCGGCACGCCGTTGCCTCCGGGGGCACTGATTGCCGGCTTCGTTATACATTCCGTATTACTTGCCATTTTGCTTGTGGTCATTGTGCTTGCGACCGGTGTGATGGTCTATGACGTTGATCTTCCAACCACGCGCATGGCCGCATTCATCGTGACGTGCATCGTTGGCGCGGCGACATTCTGCGCCCTGGGTGTGGCCGTAGCGAATTTCATTCCGAATGCAGATGCTGCGCCCGCTATTGTGAATGCCAGCATTTTGCCATTGCTGTTTATCTCCGATGTCTTTATACCAATGGACGATGCGCCGGCGTGGCTGACCACATTCGCGGACATCTTTCCGGTGCGCCACTTTGCGACGGCTATGCATGAATCATTCCATCCGTTTGCCACTGGCTCCGGCTTTGAGCCAATCAACCTTGGGGTCATGGCCGCGTGGCTAGCCGTCAGTGCTGTCCTAGCAGTGCGGTTCTTCAGATGGGAGCGGCGGCGCTAAAGCGGGTCGCTAAAAGGCGACGACAATAGGATTTCGCCATCTACTCTTCGTCGTCCTCTCGCCCCAGGAAGACCCGTGTGAGGATATCTGAATCTTCGATTTCCTTAGGAGTGCCTTCAAAGGCCACGCGTGCCTTGTCCAGGATGTAGCCGCGGTTCACGATATTGAGCGCCCCTCTGATGTTGTGTTCCACGAGTACGATCGTCGTGCCGAACGTCTTGCTTATCTCCGTGACCTTCTGAAATACCTCCGAGACGATGATAGGAGCAAGCCCAAGCGTCGGCTCATCCAGTAGCAATATCTCCGGCGATGACATGAGGCCGCGTCCGAGCGCGAGCATCTGCTGTTGCCCGCCGGACATAGCGCTTGCAGGATCACGCCGCTTTTCGCGCAGGATGGGAAAGAAATCCATGACGGCATCAAGGCGTCTGTTCCGCTCAGCAACATCGCGGACATACATTCCGCCAAGCTCCAGATTCTCCTCCACGTTCAGATGTGTGAACACACGGCGGCCTTGCGGAACCAGAGAGATGCCACGCTTGACGATTTCATGAGTGGGTGAATCCAGGATGTCGTTGCGCCAGCGGATGAGCCCGGATGCAACAGGCGCCATTCCCATGACGGCCTTGAGAATGGTGGATTTACCCGCGCCATTGGGTCCCATGAGCGCCACGACTTCGCTGGGATAGATCTTCACAGAAACTTGGTCAAGGGCGACAACCGCGCCATAGTGGACAGACACGTCGTTCAGTTCGAGCAACGGTGTGGTAGCGTCGGAATGCCCCGTCACTCTCTCAGGTTGGTCATGTGCTGTCATGTTTGCCTCGCCGCCGTTAGTTGCCCAGATAGGCTTCAATGACCGCCGGATCATTCAGCACGTAGTCGGGTTGCCCACGCGCCAGAAGCCGTCCACTGTCCATGACGATGAGAAAGTCGGAAAGTTCACGCACAATGCCCATGTTGTGGGACACAAAGATAATTGTCCTACCATTTTCCTGCAGTTCCCGCATGATTCCCTTGACGACCTCGATCATGTGAAGGGCAAGCCCGGCAAAGGGCTCATCAAAGAGGTAGATCTGCGTGTTCATTGCCATGAGGCGACCAACTTCCAGGAGTTTTCGTTGGCCGTATGAGAGTTCTTCCGCAAGATCGTTGCGTTTCTCCCAGAGGCCCACCACTTGCAGGATTCTCTCAGCGCGCTCCCTATGTTCCTTGCGAGCCCGCTGGAAGAGCGAGAGGAGAGATGACCTCTCCGTCATCACCACGTACAAGTTGTCCAGCACACTGATCTGCTCGAAGAGCCGCACGTCCTGGAATGTTCTGGTCAGTCCAATGCTGGGAGAGTTGTATGGCCTAATCATGCGTAGGCGCTTTGGACCGACAACAACCATACCTCCGTCGAGAGGCAAAGTTCCGCTGAGGAGATTGATCAAAGTGGACTTGCCGGAGCCGTTGGGGCCAATGATGGCCGTGATGAGGCCACGCGGAATGGTGATTGAGAGCCGGTCGACCGCGCTTACGCCACCAAAGTGCTTCTCTATGTCGAGCGTCTGAAGCACAAAGGAGGTTCCACCGGTGCGTTGTTCGTACGTCGTCATAGCTTGAACCGTCCTGCGACTCCTTGCGGTCTGAACAACATCAGGAGCACTAGCAGTGTTCCCAGTATGATTTGTCGCACCTGGCCGACATGCTCCGGTGGCAGAAATGGTACGAATCGGACTCCCTCCTCAAGCAACACGAACACCAGCGCGCCGAGCAACGAGCCCCAGATACTGGCTAGTCCGCCAAGAATCACGATAGCGACAAGAAGAATTGATTCAAGGAGGATGAAGGAGTTGGGATCCACGAAGGATGTGTATGTAGCGAGCATCGCCCCCGCCAGTCCCGCCATCATCGCTGAAATCACCCAGATGGCAAGTTTGTAGCGAGATGAACGGTAGCCGAACACCTCAATCGCGTCCTCATCTTCCCGCACGGCCTTGAGCACCCGACCGAATGAGGATGTGACGATGAGCCACGATATGCCGACGATGATGACGAGGAATGCCAGTGTGAGCAGCAGAAACTCCAGGTCGTCGTTGACGGTGTACCCGAAGATAACGGGCTTCGGAATCTGGTGAATACCGAAGGGCCCGCGCGTCACCCATTGCCAATTGACGAAAACGTTGTAGGCAATGATGGCGAAACCGAATGACACGAGCACGTAGACATCGTCCCGGAACCGGCTGAACGCCACACCAACAACCAGGGCAACTACCCCGCACAAGGCCACGGCTACGGGCAGTGCGGCAAAGAACGGCCAAGCGAAGATTTGAATAATCTCTCCCTCCAACAGTTCTTGTCGTGGATTAGCCGTCAACACGGCCACCGTGTAGGCGCCAATGCCATAAAAACCCACGTGACCGACAGAGAGTAGGCCCGTATAGCCAAGGACAAGGTTCAGGCTGACAGCCAGCATTGCCCAGATGGCGAACACCGTCATCAGCGTGATGGAGAATCCTGTGCCGCGAGACAGCATGAAGGACGCCGCGATCAATATCACGATGACCGTCGCCCAGATTTCGAGGTGGTTGCGTAGCGAGAACAAAAAGGTCTGCGGCAATCGCGAGAGCCCCTGCGAGGTTTCCTGTTGACGTATCTGCATCGTCTGTTACTACCGCCTCGGAATGATCCCTCTTGGCCAGAAGGCAAGGAACAGGATGAGGAGGACGAGAGCGACACCATCCTGCCACTCTCCAGGGATATCCCAGATGCCAAACTGCTCCACCACGCCCAGCAGAAACCCGCCGAGAATTGCGCCGTAAAGATTGCCGATGCCGCCAACGACAGATGCAATCCACCCCTTCAGAAGAAGCTCCAATCCCATACGTGGTTGTATCGCGATATCCTGACCGGTGAGTATTCCGGCGAACGCCGCGTACATCGCTCCGACGAAGAAGACGATTGCGACTATCGCTGTGGTGTTGATACCGACGACGCGCGCGACCTGTTCATCGTCACCAATCGCGCGGATGACTTTACCAAGCGGAGACTTATGGATGAAGAGCCACAGCAAGACAAATCCGATGATTGCGCAGCCTATGGCGAACAGCGCAAACGCTTTGAATGTGGCACCTCCCAGCGTTAGCAAGTTGTTGCCGAACGAGGTGGGTAAAGGGTGTGTCGTGTTAGAGAACGTCATGACGAGAATTGCCGTGATGGTCAGTAACACGCCAAGAGTTGCGACAAGCATGATTAGAGTTGAGCGGGCCCGGATCAGGATAAAGACATAGATCCCGCGATAAAGCGCCAGACTCACTGCTCCGGCAAGGAGACAGGACACTAGCCAACTGATGTAGAGGCGTGACCCCGGAATTTGGGCAAGCGTGATAGCTGCGGCTGCCCCGACAAGAAGTCCGATCGTGGTGCTGAGAATGGCGGCCCATCGGGCGGGCACCGCCGAACGGGGAGCGAATCGACCCAGGACCCAATAGAGAGCCGTCCCAATCACAGCGGTGCTGATGAGCACTATCAGTGGAGCGGTGGTCTGATGGAGATTGTCGGGATACTGCAGGAGGAAAGCGGTATAGGTTCCCGAGACAATTGCAATGAAAAGATACCCTGCCTGGACAAGGGGAGCAGAATAGCGGGATCGCAGTCGTTCGAAGAATGCGGTGTGCAGCGCCCATGCGATGACTCCGGCAACTACTGCGCCGAGCGCGATATTCAGGCCGATATTCCCAGGGTCGTAGGCGGTGTCGGTTGCCTGTCCGGCCCTGAGATAGAAGACTGCGTATGCACCGATGGCTGCAGCAGCGCCGTAATAGAGATCAAAGAACCAGACCGTGCTGTAAACAAGCGTGAATCCAAGTGCGAGCAGCGCATACACCGCTCCCACGTTCAGGCCGTTGATGGTGAATTGCAGGGCTTGATCGGGAGACTCAGTGATTTTCCAGCCGATGTATGCAAAAGCCGCAAGGATAAGCAAGATGGCAAGAATGAGAGTGGGCCTGCCGGGACGCGACAGGATATCCATGCGATGCGGCCTCCGGTTCAGGTGTCACCCCCATCGTAACAGAGAGAGTGGCACGAACCGTGCGGATCAGCGAGCCCGGCGTATCTTGCGTACGGAGTCAATACGGCTGAGTGCGATGTGCCGCGCCGCCTCATCCGTGGAAATGCTCTCCGCCTTGGCGTTTTCGTAGACTGTCGTCAACGTGTTGTAGATTTGCCCCGTCTTACGGCGTGCCTCCTCTGCGCTGTAGCTGCGACCAATCTCATGGAACACGTTGATAACACCGCCTGCGTTGACGATGAAATCAGGCGCATAAAGGATGTCTCGCGCGGCAAGATCATCCGCATGGCGCGGCTCAAGGAGTTGGTTGTTCGCGCCGCCGCAGACGGCCTTGCACCGCAGCTGGGGGACTGTTTCATCGTTTAGTATCCCGCCAAGCGCGCATGGTACGAAGATGTCACACTCGTAATTGAATACTTCATCCGGGCTGATTGGAACGAGGCCAAATTGGCTCTGTGCTCGCTCCACTCGATCTTGGTCAATGTCCGTTCCGTAGATGACGGCGCCCTCGCCCTTGAGATAGGGCAGAAGATAGTTCCCGACCTTTCCCAAGCCCATGAGCACAACGCGCATTCCACTGAGGTCATCAGAGCCCCAGAGGTATTGCGCAGTGGCCAGCAGACCCTGGTAGAGGCCGTACGACGTCATGGGAGACGGGTCGCCGCTGCCCCCGGATTCCGGGGGCAGGCCGGTGACGTAGTCTGTTTCCCGAGCGACCCACTGCATATCCGCTGTGGTCGTGCCAACATCTTCGGTAGTGATGTACTTCCCGTTGAGAGAGTTAACCTTGGTGCCGAAAGAACGAAGGAGGGCCTCTGTCTTGTCCCTCGCGGCATTGCGCATGATGATTGCCTTGCCGCCGCCAAGGTCGAGCCCGGCTGCGGCGGATTTAAGCGTCATGGCCTCGGATAGCCGTAGCACATCCATGATGGCATCCTGCTCCGTGGCGTGTGGCCAAATACGGAGACCACCCAGCGCGGGGCCGAGCGTGGTGTCATGTATGGCGATTGCGCCGCGGAGGCCGGTGGAGGCATCCCCGAACACCATCAACTGCTCGTGGCCGTGCTCTTCCATGTAGCTGACGTAATCGCTCATTGTCGCCAGCCCTTTCGAGTGCGAATCACCAAACGGTCATGACGGAAACGTGTTGTCATCTATGCCTTTGTGCCTTCACTGACGAAATTGACAAAGCTATCAAGCGCGCCGGCGACGTGTTCCAGCACGTCCTTAATGGATTGATCTTCGTGTGAACGAGCGAGATCGTCGTCGTCAACGCGTAAAAGGGCTCCGCTGAGCGCTCCGAATGCCTGCGCACCCTGCTCCAGGATGGCGCGGGCCTCACTCTGTGCGGGATGGCCTGTGACATCCAAAATCTTGTTGATGTGGTTCACGTGCTCGCGTGTGTGGTTGGCGGCCCCATAGAGAAGATTACGAACGGGAGTGGGGCGGCCGCCGTACCCTGGGATTTCCTTGTCGAGGTCTTCATTGCTCAAATTCACTGCAGCTTCTGCCAGCGCGGCATAGCTAGAGGCCAGTCGATCGATTAGAGCCTGTGTGTCTGTTCGCGCCATTTCGTTTATCCCCCCAATGGTTGATGTAGTTCTATGGCCATGCTAGTCACACGACCAAATTTATCGTAGTGAATACACCGTGCCGCGTCCATACAGCGGAAAAGGAGAGGTCAGGAGTCCGTGGAGCCGGCTGCCTCCTCCTCCACCTTTTTCTGCAGACTGTCCATCCACGATTCTGTGATGCGGCTAATCATCGGCCGAAGTCCGGTCACACCAAGCAATTGGGGAGCGGGTCCGTCAAAGATCTCCTCAGATGTCATGATCGTGCCGTCTCGGTCTGGCGTGAATGTCCACGTGTGGATGCTTGTGACGCCGAAGCGCCGGCCTGTCCAGGCGATGCTGTACGGAAGGTCAACGTTGATAATCGTGACATCAACGCCGAGAGTTGCCGGCCCGACTCCCATCGCCATGCGTAAACGCGCTCCGTCTGTCCAGGCTTCACCTTCGACCCAGCTCGCGCCGCGAAACGTGGGGATCCAGCTTGGCCACCCCGTGACATCAGCAAACTGCTCCCACACTTTCTCCGGTGGAGCTGCAATCCGATTAAAATGCTTGACTTCTAATGCCATCAGCCACGCTCCACATGTGTCAGTTCGGCCTGTCGCTTGAGGGACGCCAGCCAGCTCCGTGACATAGCTTGAATGATGGGTCGGGGATAGAAGATGCGCACGGGCAGGTAGGGGCTGCTAAAGGTCTTCTGGTCCGTAACTTGCGTTGTCGAACCGCCGGCTTGTTCTTCAAACATAAATCGCCGTGTTCCTGTGATGGACAACACCGTCGATTCCCACGTCACGGCGTCCTGACCAAACTCTGTGACCAAGACACTGAATCCTATGGGCCTGCGCGCCATGCGGAGCGTCATGTGAAACCCGGAGCCGATTTTCCACGGCTCACCACTCATCCAGGCTGCATCTCGACAAACGCTGTTCCACTTAGGCCACGATTCCAGATCGTCGAAGGCTGCGCGAACAGCCTCCGGCGGAGCGATGATCTCCGTCGATTCTCGAAGCACCAGAGTACGCACAGTAAGGGGCATCAACTCGCCTCTATTGCCTCGTTTCCCGCAACACGACCCGAATCCACCAAGGATGCAGTAAGGAGGTGTAGATAAATCATGCCACCAAATGGCTGCCACGTCTCTAGAATACGGTTTACACCGTCATAATCGAGACGGTGACTCAGGTCGAGCCACTGCTCCAGATGCTTGCGGACGCCTACGTCGTCGCCGGGGAAGATGCCCAGGCGTCCGTCTCCGCGAAGCAGGGTGTATTCAGCAGACCATCGTCCCACGCCGTACAACCGGCGCAGTCTCTCGACAGCGTCGTCGTCGTTGAGGTCGGTGATGATTGATCTTTCCAACTCACCACTGGCGGCCATAGCGGAGAGTTCACACATCGCGCGGGCCTTCTGACGACTGTACCCAAGATCAATGAGATCCTGCGCAGACAACTGCGCAACATTCTCCGGGAGAGGAAAGGATAGAGCGTCATCCATGCGTGCGCCGCAGGCATGTGTAAGCCGCCCAAGGATTCGGAGTCCTGCGGTCAGGGTGATCTGCTGGCAAGTGATGGCGTTTGTTAGCGCCTCGAATAGGGTAGGGTAGCGCGGAGGTTTCAGGCCCGTCAGCTTGGTTGCCAAGGAAGAAAGTGTGGAATCAATTGATGCCATGTTGTGGAATGCCGAGAGATCAACGTCCATTCCCAGGAGGCCGCGTATAACCTGCTCCACCGTGTCTCGAACGACGTCATCTGCAACATCTGCGGAATCTGAATCCATAGTGGCGGTAACACGAAGCAGGGGACTGCTAATAGAGCCTATCTGGGATACAGAAACGTCAATCGGTTGACCGTCGTTAACAATCAGACGGCTGTATATTCCGGCGCCTGAGTCCCAGCGGTCCCACGTGTTGTCCTCACGACGCTTGAGCGCCCATGCAGTCAAATCGAGGCGGTAGGGGGCCAGTGGGGTGATATCAAACTCAATGTAGTGCATGAAACCATTATGGCGTTCATGCGCTGTGGTTGGCCGATGCCTTATTGCCAGAGAGTGAGAATGAGCGCGATGACAATAAGCGATATGGAATTCTCAACGGCGTTGATGATGTAGAGCTTGAGCGGGCGTCCCTCAAAGATGTACCCGGTGGCCATCGGCGCAAGAACCAAGCCGACGGCGGCGAGCGCTCCAATCAGCAGACCGCCAATGAGAGTGTCCGCGCCGGTCAGCTGAACGAGGATGGCGACGGTCGTGACGCTGAGGAGTGCGCCGATGATTGCAACGGCGAAAGCTCGCACATGCCCCCCACGCGCGTTGATCTCTTCAGTTGTGGTTCCAAGCGCATCCATCCAAGCGTTTCCAACTGCGAACGGCATGTAATACAACATCCCGAAAGCCATCGCAAAGATGGTCGCAGCCACGACCGCGAGCCAATTGATGGCTCCAAAGTCGATGCTCAGGCTTCCTACTTCAATCATTTTCCAACTCCCAGGCCGTGTTCTTCCTGCATCCTAATTGAATAACTCGTCTCGTTCTTGAGCAAAAGCGGCAGTTGAATCGATGGCGTCCGTGATGGAGAATGCGGCGTAGGATTCGGCAGAACCGTACTCTCGTGTTTGGACGACAACCGGCATCGGAAGCGCGTCTCCCATCAGCAAGGCTTGCTGGCGACTCTCCAGTCGCGCGAGGACGTTGCGCAACTTGGAACGCTCAGACATGCCGGCCAGGATCGCCTCGATGTCGCGCTCGCTGTCCAACAGGCAGACGAGCTTTGTGCCAATCTGTGAAAGAACCTCGTCATGGATGCTGCTTGGCCGCTGATCCACCACAAGGAGCGTAACGCCGTGCTTGCGGTCTTCACGCGCTATCGTCCCGAAAATCGCCTGGCTAGCAACATTGCGGCTCAGAAACTTGTGTGACTCTTCGATGGCGATGACAAGAGGCGCCGGCTCCTCGCTCGCTTCACCCATGGCCCGTTCGGAGCGGCTGACGTACTGCTCATGGATTCGGCGCGTTAGGAGATTGGCGGCGAGCATGTAGGCAAGTTCGTGACGGCCGTACTGCCCAAACTCCAAAACAACGGACATTCCTTTCTGAAGGTAGTCGACGATGCTCCGGACTGAGCCGCTACCTGAGTCCTCTGTAACGAAACCGAATCGTTCGAATGCGCGGAGGCGCCGCTGAAGAGCCTGCATCGTGCCCTCGTGCTCGCCAATCTCGTTTCGCAGTTCAGTCATACCGTCGCCATCCAGCGCCATAAACTCCGTGAACCATCTCTTGCCGTACTTGCGGTGGAGGCGGTAGGGCAGTTGACGTCCTGCGTCCGTCAACCCCAACGCCTCAGAGAGCGCTTCGATATCCTCCGGTTCGATTTCAGAGTAGCCGATACGAATCTCACCGTCCGTGGGAACACCGCGGCGATCCGACGCAGCCTTGTCCAGCGTGAGTACGACAATCCGGCTTCCAAAGAGCTGCTTGAGTCCCTTGACCTGCTGTGCACGCTCGCGGTCCGTGCCTGCCCAGCCATACTCGTTGTGCATGTCAAAGACCAGCACCCCGGCCTCTCTGGACTTCACAAGCCCTGCAAGCAGCTGCCTTACAAGGAATGTCTTGCCTGTGCCGGACTTGCCAAAGACGCCGACGGATCGTTCCGCCACTTTCTTAAGGTCGAGAACGATGTCCACGTTCTCCATGGCAAGTGGCTGCCCTATCCCGAGATGGGCTTCGTCCTCCTCGCCAAAGACGCTTCGGATGTCTTCCATGTTCGCGTCAACCACGCGAGAGAAATGACGAGGAACTGTTCGCACGGGTCGTGATTCGCCGGTTGCAGGGTCGATGATGAGAGTAGGGAGCACGTCCACGATGCCGTAGTAGGCAGTTCCCTCCAGCACATCCGAAACGAACGGGTCGTCCAAATCGAGGACCATCGTCTCAACGGACTTGTCAAGAGACTCCAGCCTGATGTCAGTGATCATGCCGAATGAGCGGTTGAACTGTCCCTCAATGGAGACATACGCGCCAACTGCGATGTCCTCAACTGACCGTGAGCGCGACAGCCTGACCTGCACGCCCTGGCTGAGCGAGCCGCCGATGACGACCCCAATCTCGCGCCCCTCCGGATTTTCAATGTGCCCGTTGGATATCATGTCGTTTCAGCCCTGCCAGAGATGTGGGCGTCCGCGTTGGCGAGCCATCCGCGCGCGTATTCCGTGAACTCTTCCAGTAGACGCGTTGTGATGTGGTCTTCCTGGTACACCATGAACAGGTCACGCTCTAACGTCACGCCGTTCAGCGCCAACGTGGCGATTGTTCCGGCCTTCTTGCTGTGCCGAGCGGCGAGGGCGGAGACAAACGAAACGCCTAAACCGGCCTCCACACCGTTGATGACCGCTTGCGTAGACCCCAACACCACACTGGGTATCCACTGGTGCGCGTCAATACCGGAGTCGGCGAGAATGCGCTGGACTGAAGCCATCGTGCCGGAGCCTGCCTCGCGGGCGATGAGCCGCTGGCCTCTCAGTTCGTCGATGCCAACCGACACTCTGTTGGCAAATGGGTGGCTGACTGGCACAACAAGGACGAGTGTGTCTTTGTAGATTGGCTCCTGGGTTAGGGTGGAGCGTTGTGAAGGGGCACCAGTGAAACCCACATCACACATGCCGCTTTCCAGCTCACTTATCACCGCTTCCGTGTCGCTGACGACAAGGGTTGCGGTAACGTTCGGGTGTAGCGCGGTGAAATCGGCCAGGAGGCTTGGGAGCAGGAACTCGCCGGGAATCGTGCTTGCGGCGAGGCGCAGCGCGCCGGTCAGATCATGGGCAAGACGCATGATGTCCTCTCGCATCTCCGTGTCGGTCGCAGCAATGCGCTCCGCGTGACGAAGAAAAGCCTCACCGTGTTGGGTGAGGCGCACACGGGTGCCGCCCCGATCCAGCAAACGCGCGCCGAGTTCTCGTTCGAGACGCTGTACGTGAAGACTGACGGCAGGCTGGCTGATGTTCAGGGCGGCGGCAGCTTCTGAAAAGCTGCCGTGTTTTATGATTTCCAACACGGTGCGGATGTGTGAAATATCCATATCTGTCAATGCCCTAAGCATCTCTGGAAGAGGTAACTGTTTGCTCCGTCGACGGGGAGGGACGGATCTTGGCAAGGACGGTCTGGAGAGTGTGCATATCATCCCGCATGAAATGAACAAGTCGGCGGCCCGTCTCTCGCAGGAATTTTTCTTGTGCGGGTGTGGAGCCCTGGACACTTGCAAGTGTACGGATTGCGGCGGGCAGAAATTCGTTTGTTGTGTTAAGGCGTGCCGCGGCAATGTTTTGCAATGTCAGTGGGTCGTTTGCAAGGTCTGTGATGTCCTGCACATTTCCCGGGTAAACGAATGCGTGCAGCCGTGGGGGGCGTGGCGGCAGGTAGGCATATAGTCGCCCTTCAGCACGATGGGCAACGATGACTGCAGAAAACGTAGTACGAATTAAGCGCGAGATCTCAGGATGACGTTCATAGAACTCGTCCTCTGACTGATAATCTGCACCACGTGCCGTTGGCCGACGTCCTGCGTCTCTGGGAGTCGTCTCTGCCGATGAGACAATTGCAAGCGTATCAATGCTGGAATCACGGATAACGGCAACTGAGCCAAGCGCGGGTGGCGTGTGGAGCAGTTGCGCCTCTGCTACAAAGCCGCCGGTGTTGGCCTCAATGACTTCCCCAATGCGGCCAAGCTGCACATCGTTGTCTATGTTTTGTTCAGTAGTGTCGTTTGTCATGATGGAATCATAGCGAACGTTGGCGCTTGGCTGCTGACTTTGCGGAAATTCGATTCGGCGCGGAGCGATTTATTGCTTCGTTGTTGAGCAGTTGTCTGAATAATTCACGATCATCGGCCCGGACGACGGCCTCCTCGTGGGCCTCTGCCAATGCAAGCGGATAATCGTCTCCGAGGTGGATTTGGTCACAGAGGAGAGTGTGCAAGAGGCCTATGCGATTTAGGGACCATTGTGGAAATTCAACCCGGGCGAGTTCATTTTCAGCTGCAAGATAGAAGAAATGCGGGATATGCTCTCCGTATCCTGCAATTTCATCAGCCGTGCTCCGAAAAACTCCCGAACGGTCCCCCTCGTTATCAAGTAATTCTTCGAAGATGTCCCGGTCACGGACACGGGCGATTTCATCGCATGGTCGTTCTCCTTCCGCCTTGTCGCGGCAATACAAACTGCAATTCGGAGTGTCAAACGGACATATTGCAATTCGTAAGGTGTTGACGACTTCGCGGGCGCGTGGACGCGAGATATAAGAGGCGACTACGAATTCTCGCTGTCTGGAAACCTCCTGCAGGCGAGAGAGCGCATCAATATAGTTCTTGCGAACGTCAGGATCGGCGATGTTGTCCGCTTCGGAGATTCGCCATTGCGTAAGAGAGCCATCGAGAAGGCCAATGGCCGGAACATTTTCCGGCAATTGTTCTGCCATGTCTGCAAGCGTGCTGACCTCGGCAGTATCGCGCAGGGCAGCAATTACAGATGAGCCGATGACATGTTCGCGACCGGGGCGACGTCGTCCACCGAGGACCAGATCCTCCTGCTTGTAGTACGTGTGGGCCTGGCTTTCGATTACTGCCTCAGGCGCATTTCCGTACCGGATGCATACGCGACCAGTGTTTATCAGATAGGCATCGAACGGTGAATCCCTGTCAATTTCAATCTGGGAACCGTCTACCGCCAGCACGATGTAGTCGCGCGGTGGGGCAGCGGGAGTATGTCTAATTGTGAGTGGCTCAGTCACTCCGGGGACCAGCCATGAGTAGACGCTTCGTTGGGATTCGAGTTTGTCTATCAGCCGACCAAAGGCGTCCGGCTCGGAGCGGGTGGCGACAGCTTGGAGAGCGCGGTCGAGACGGCGGCCGAATTCACCCTTCTGGGCATCGAGATACTCAGCTAATTGGCCGACTTGCCGCGAGAGTTGTAGACGATCAATAGGCATAAAGCACCTAAGCGAGCACCCGGTCGTCTCCAATGCGGCGAGTCAGGCGTCGAGCGTCCATGCTTTGTAGTAATGGCAGTACGTATTTTCGGCTGCTGCCCAGTAAATCGCGCGTTTCGGAGACAGTAATTTTGCCGTTGATTTGGATGTACTCAAGGACCTGGGCGGTGATGTTTTGGTAGGTCTCGCCAGGGTACACAATTCCCTCTCCAACAGGCACTACCTCCCCCTCATCTGTCAAGAAACCCAATAGCTCAGGGTCGATTACTACCCCTGTTGGTGGATTGTTACCTTTTTCACGAAGTTGGGCCAAAAAAGCGTCCGTAAGGGCCTTTTGAGGGGGGGTTAAGGCCGGTTTATGGCCGTTTAAGCGCACGATTGCGCCCTCATCGACGAGGACATCTTCGGCCTGCATGAGGGTCAGGATCTCGGGAAAATTCTCGGGCTGGGCGCGGAGTCGGCTGCGGAGTTCCTCCCGTGAGGCACCACGACGAAGAGGGAATGACTTATGGTACGCGGCGAGCTGATCGGTGGCGGCAGACGTGAGGGTGTTCCACCCGTCCTGTGAAAAAAATAACAAAGTAACCCCGGCGCCGACACGAATGATCTGTCCATCATCCGTGAGCCGTCGGACGTATTCTCCGGCGTCCTGATCCGAGAGGGCGGCGCGGCGCGCAAGTTCCGGGACGGTCAAAGGGCCGCCGGAGTCCAGGGTTCGGAGTATGACCTCCGAAGGGTCGGGCGCGCTGAGGGCTTCGAGGCGGGCGATCAAGTTAGGATCGTTGCGCTTGTGACGGCGAGCGTCCGTCTCGATGATCTCGCCGCCGCCCAGCGTGCCGACGTTTGAGCGCACGATGAAAGAGTCGCCCTTGATCAGCGGCAGGGGAGTTTCCAGGACGAGCTGGACCCATCCGGAGTCGCCGGACGTTAGTCGATTGGAATCCAGGAGCCGGACGCGGGCGAGAGATTCTGCGGCGAGCCAGTGAACGGTGACCTGCATGTTATGGCGGAGAGGGCCGGGGGCGTTGGCGGCCATGCGGATATAGCCGTCTGCCGCGCCGGTTGTCCTGAGCCATCCTCGGGTTGTGAGGACCTGCCCCCGTGATACCTCATCGACATCCACGCCGGTGAGATTGACGGCGGTGCGCGAGCCGCGCTCGGCGCTTGTCTCCGCCTGTTTGTGGGACTGCAAGCCGCGCACGCGGACATTGCGGCGACCGGGGACGATTTCAAGCTCGGACCCGACGGAGATCGAACCGTCGATCAGAGTGCCGGTGACGACGGTGCCGAAACCGGAGATGGCGAATGCACGGTCGATTGGCAGGCGTGGTCGGCCACGGTCGGGGCGCTGCGGTGTTTCCTGGAGCTGTGAGTCCAGGAGTTCAATCAATTCCTGGAGGCCGTCGCCGGTCTGGGATGAGACTGCAACAACGGGAGCGCCCGCGAGGGTGGTGGACGACAGAGTCTCGGCGACTTCTTCGCGGACAAGCTCAAGGAAGTCCGGCTCGACGAGATCGGATTTCGTGATGACAGCGATACCGCGCTCAACTCGGAGGAGGTCAAGGATATCCAGGTGTTCGCGGGTCTGCGGCATGACGCCTTCGTCTGCGGCGATGACGAGCAGGGCAAGGTCGATGCCGCCGACACCGGCGAGCATGTTCTTGATGAATCGCTCATGGCCGGGGACATCGACGATGCCAATCTCCTCGCCGGAGGGCAGACGGAGCCATGCGAAGCCGAGATCGATGGTCATGCCGCGCTCCTTTTCCTCGCGGAGGCGGTCCGGATCGATGCTGGTCAGCGCGTGGATGAGCGTCGATTTGCCGTGGTCGACGTGTCCGGCTGTGCCGATGACGTGCATGTGCTGTGGGTTCCTGGTGTGGTTCTTGCCAGCAGTTATTGGGCCTTGGCTTGTATAGCGACGCGGCCCCCGGGTTCGACGTCGATGGTCAGGGTGTGGCGGTCCAGCAACAGCATGCCGACCAAGGGTGTGCCACCCATCGCGCCGACCTCAATATCTCTCGGCTGGCCGTCCCAGAGCACGCTGACATGATGAACGTCAAAGTCAGCTTCGGTATCGTCGGCCAAGACCGCTTGACCAAAGTATGCGAAAGGCAAATCCAACTCAGCGACGAGTCGCGGCGGCAAGGTCAGGAATTCACTGAATCCAGTGTCAACGACGGCGGAGATGTCAAATGCCTGGCCGTTGGCGCCGTACAGGCGAAGGGGAATGATTGCCTCACGCGCAGAGTTGACGCTACCCTCAATCATCCGGTTCTCCGTCGCGAACCGCCGCCGAAACTATACAGAGCCCTGTACCCAACGCGCTCACACAGGATGTTGACGGCATCGGGGGATTGAGCACGGAGGTCTTCCACCGCGGCTCGCGTAGTGTCGGCAATAGCCCAGTGTTTGGTGTCGACATCAATAGCCACGTACTCGCCGTGATGATCATGTTCAACTTGAGGCAGGATCGTCTCCTTGTATATCTCCTTGCCCATGCGAATCGCTTCCTCGCGGGGGCGACGCGACTTCGGAGAGGCCTTCGGACTCGTCATGAGCGCTCCTTTTCGTGGGCGTTCTTCCGCTGAGCACATTCTACCCCGC
>CAYOPL010000005.1:0-74587 GCA_964405845.1 uncultured Dehalococcoidia bacterium
GTCATCGCGGCGGCGGCGGCCAAGGCGGACGAGCAGGGGACGAAGATGAGCATCGCCGTCGTTGACGGGGGTGGCAGGCTGGTCGCGTTCGCGCGGATGGACGGGGCGATCTGGGCCGGGGTCTACGGCTCACAGGGCAAGGCGATTGCATCGGCGGCGTTCGGGCGTCCGAGCGGGTTCTTCCAGGACAGGGCGGACGCCCCGATTTTCCAGGGCATCAAGGCGGGCGAGGGCGACCACATGATCCTGAGCCTGGGCGCGGTGCCGATCGAGAAGGACGGGGAGGTCATCGGCGCGGTGGGCGTCGGCGGCGGCACCGGCGAGCAGGACGAGGAGTGCGCGGCGGTGGGAGCGGCGGCGGTGTAGGGGGGGCAACTTGCAACGAGCAACTGAGTGATCGGATACTGATTGAGCATGGAGCGAAACCTATGGTCGTGACACCGGCAGCTTTCCAATACACTGACGACATCGCGGAACTTGCTTCAGGATCCTTTGGAACGATACTTGCCGATCCACCATGGAGGTTCAAGAATCGTACCGGAAGAATCGCCCCCGAATATCAGCGCCTCCATCGCTACCCGTCTATGAGCAACGACGAGATCAAAGACATCCCTGTACCTGATCTTGCTGATGACCAAAGCCACCTTTATCTTTGGGTTCCGAATGCTCTTATTGAGACTGGTCTAGAAGTACTGAAGCACTGGGGTTTTGAATACAAGACAAACCTGGTGTGGTTCAAAGTACGCAAGGATGGTGGTCCTGATGGCCGAGGAGTTGGTTTCTACTTCCGTAATGTAACCGAGTTGGTCCTCTTTGGTGTGAAAGGCAAGGTCAGAACTCTTCCACCAGGCAGAACCCAAGTCAATCTGTTGGCTACACAGCGGAGGGAACACTCGCGAAAGCCCGACGAACTCTACGACTTAATCGAGCAATGCAGCCCTGGCCCTTACTTGGAACTCTTTGCGAGGCATCCCCGCCCAGAGTGGGTACAGTGGGGCGACCAGATTATACAGAATGGCCATGGAGCCAAGGTGTGAGGTGAATTCCGCGTGATGGCAGCTTCAAACAACCCTGAAGACGCGAATGAAGTTGGGCTGGCTGGACTCATCTGTGGGCAGGCGATAAAGAGCACTCTCCGTCACAGGAATAAGCCCTTCTATGAACAAACATTTCCTCTAAAGGAGGAAGAACTGCGGCTCACGGAGGGATGGGAGCTATTTCGCCGGAACAAGAATACGGTTAGAGTTCGCAAACCTAAACCGATTGACGAACAACTTGAAGATGAAGTCTGGACACTTTTTGCTCAAATGGGATTTGAACACCTAAGTAAAGATCGCAACTTCAAGATTTCCGTGGACTCCTCTAATTCTGGAGTACCACCAAAGCAGATCGACGTATTTGCGGCTGACGACGAAACGGCGATCGTGGTCGAATGTAAGGCATCGGAAGTATTGCGGTCTCGCTCACTTCAAAAAGACCTAAATGAGACTAGAGGGCTACAGGATGCAATCAGGAAGTCCGTACATGCAGGACTTGCAGGTGCCCGGCGCACTGTGGTCTTTCTATATGCAACACGCAATATTGATTGGAGCGAACCTGATCGAGCAAGGGCTATTGAGAACCAGATTGCAATCCTCAGAGATCAGCAACTGGAGTATTATCGCGGTTTGGTGAAATCTGTGGGTCGGGCAGCGAAGTATCAATTACTTGCGGACTTGCTCGAGGGTAGACGCATACCAGGGCTAAATCAAAAGGTTTCTGCAGCACGCGGCAGGTTTGGCCAAAATCGCTTTTATCAATTCACAATTGAACCAGAAAGACTGCTAAAAATTGCCTATATCAGCCATCGCAGGACAGGCGTAGAGGAAAGCGCGAGCAGCTACCAACGTCGCTTTAACCCGGGTCAATTGAAGGAAATAGCTGACCATATTCGAAAACAAAATGGAGGTATCTTCCCTACAAACGTAGTCGTAAATTTTAGGAAAGACGTAAATGTGAGGTTCGACTCCAGCGGCCCCTCTCAGGATGACGAAACTGTTTTCGGAACGCTGTACCTTCCGAATCAATATCACAGCGCGTTCTTGATCGATGGTCAGCATCGGTTGTACGGGTTCGCTTTAACGAATCTGGCTGACAAGGGGAAAATCCCTGTCCTTGCATTTGAAGGCCTTGAAACCGAAGAAGAAGTGAAGATGTTTGTCGACATCAACAGCAAGCAAAGGAAAGTCGGAAGGTCTTTATTGGATGACCTCGCCACAGTTATTTTGGCTCCTGACGCGGGACCTAAGGAGAGGCTGAGGCACTTCCATGCCCGGATAGCTCAGAACTTAGCTAGTGATCCTTTGTCGCCACTATATGACCTCGTGGTTACCGAATGGGGTCCTCCGTCCCAGGCGCGACCTATAAACAGACCACGCCTCTTGACCAGTATCGCTGCCAGCCGACTATTCGGTGAAGTGGCAGGAGGCGATTTTAGGCCAGGCCCGTTGTACGGGAACGGTGACGAGACATCAGTCAAGCGGTGCACTGAGTTCTTTATGAACCTGCTTGGCCGGATAGCTAAGAACTCCGAAATACACTGGAATAGGCGAAACGGCTTAGGTGGATTCTTATGCACAAACAATGGAATCTATGCGATACTCCGCGCCGTAGGGGACGTAATCGCATATCAATGCGCGAAACAGAACATCAACGAGCCATGGCGTCTACGCCCTTCGGAATTGGTTGACACAATCTGGTATCTGTTTGAACCTGCCGTCCAGTATTTTGCCGAATCCGATGAAAATAGGATCATGACAGATTTCCGAGGCGATCATGGCGAAGGCGGGTATCGCATATCCGCACTGCTCCTGATGAAGTTAATGAATGAAGCGCACCCCGATTTTGATCCTGAGGAACTCGCGCAGTTCCTAAAGGAGAGAACTGTCGGAGATGTCGATAGAGCGAAAAGTCTCGTAAATGAAGTTGTTGATAGTACTCGAGAGATTGTGTTCTCAGTTCTAGATGATGCTTTCGAGAGTGACGTTTCCGAGTGGTGGAGATTGGCAGTGCCAACCGCCATTAGGGGCCGCGCAGCAACACGTGCTGAGAAAGATGAAGAGGGGGGACCTCCCCACGAATTCCTCGAATTGTCAGACTTCCAGAAGATTGCCGAAAGTAACTGGCAAACATTTGATGGTGTCTTTGCCCAATCAAGGTCACAGAGGGGCAGAAGGGCACAGCTTAGTTGGATTGAACGGTTAGGTCCACTAAGCAAGAGATTCTCACAGGAAGGCGGACACTTCATCAACAGTAGCGACCTTGAGTGGCTTGAGGAATTGGCTGAGCATATTCGACGAGTGCGCTTGCATCCCCATGGAAATAGGGAGAGCTTAGCTTCGGCATGATTTGCCACCGCTATAGAGCTAGACATGAACCAACTAGCAGAAAGGATCCATCACTATGACCAGTCAACAAGAGTTGCCGAGTTTGTCTATCTATCTGAATTTTGTGGAGGGGGAGTGCCGAGAGGCGTTTGAGTTTTATCGGTCCGTGTTTGGCGGGGAGTTCTCGAACATGATGTCGTTCGATGATATGCCGCCCGACGATGAGTACCCGATTCCGGAGGGGTGGGGCGACAAGGTGATGCACGTCTCGCTGCCCATCGGGAACGGCATCCTCATGGGAAGCGATGTGCCGCCCGGGTTCGGGCCGCCGCTGACCATCGGCTCCAACTACTCCGTCAGCTACCGGCCGCCCTCTCGCGATGAGGCGGACCGGGTGTTTGCCGCGCTCTGTGAGGGCGGCGAGGTGACGATGGAACTGCAGGACATGTTCTGGGGCGACTACTTCGGGTCGTGCACGGATCGATTCGGGATCAACTGGCAGGTTGGCCTGGAGAACGAGGGCGCTGCAGAGTAGGGATTCCTCGCAGCATCTGCGCTAGAATGAGCGCGGGTTGGCTATACGTGACCATGGGCTAAGGGACGTTACGCGCCGCATCCGGAGGGCAGCCCAAGGTTCCGTCTAGCCGGGGGGCGGATGGAATGGAACTGCACGAAGCCCTTTTGTCTCTTGGCCTGATGATTGTCGGCGCCAAACTCCTTGAGGGCGTCTTCAAGCGCTTCGGCCTGAATGCCATCATCGCCTACGCCACAACCGGGGTCATCCTCGGCCCGCTACTGGGAATCGTGGAGACGGGCCGAGAGATTGACATCATCCTCAGCATCGGGATTTTCATCTTCTTCTTCCTCATCGGTATCGAAGAGCTGGACATCAGGGGTTTCATCTCATCCGTTCGCGGTCGCCTCTTTCTTGCCGCCTCCTTGTCGGTGGCTATCTCCCTCCTTATATCCCTGGGCGTCACGTCGGATTTCCTGTTCGACCTTGGATTGAACCTGAGCTTTGAACATGCGCTGGGACTCGCCGGCGTGCTCTCACTGTCCAGCCTGGGGCTGGTGGCGAAAGTGCTCGTGGATGAGGGGCGATTAAAGGAGCCAGTGGGCGTTCAGATATTCACGGCGGTGGTCATCGCCGAGTTGATCGCGCTGTTCGTGGTCGGGTTTGCGATCAGCCAGCACTTCTATGCCGGTGGCGAGGAGGAGGGGCTGACGGCTCTGGGCGCCTTCACGATCATCGCGCAGATTCTTGGATTCACCGTACTGACGTGGCTGTTCTCCACAAAGGTTCTTCCATGGATCATCGTCATGCTGCATCGTTTCCTGCGCGTGCCGCAGCTGTCCTTCGGGGTGTTGCTTGGCGGACTGTTCCTGGTGGTTGTGGGCGCGGAGGAGGTTGGACTGCACGGCTCGCTGGGGGCGCTGCTGTTTGGCGCGGCTCTCTCCATGCTCCCGTACCAGGTGCGGCGGGACATCATGCCCGGCATTCGAAGCTCCGCGGACGGATTCTTTGTGCCGCTGTTCTTTGCCTCCGCGGGACTTCATTTGAGCATGGCCTTCCTTGATCTGCCCATCGCGACCATCGCGGCGCTTGTTCTCATCCCGCTGGCCGGGAAATTCGCCGGAGCGTTCCTCAGCACCTACATCGTGCGGCTTCAAGAGCCGTTCGCCATATCCACGGGTCTGATGGCCAAAGGTGTGGCGGAGATTGCCCTGCTGCTCCTGCTGTTCCAGACGGGCGGCATCGATGAAGCGCTGTTCTCCCTCTTCGTGGTCGTCATGCTCGGGTACATGCTCCTCTCGCCATTCGGCATCAGCTTCGCGCTTGGGAGGATTAAGAATGATGGCGAGTTTACTGATGCCCTTCACCTACCGCCGTCGATGGTCCCGTTTGCGCTGGAGGGCATCAAGGTTGGAGACATCCTGGACCGGTCACGGAACTACGCAGAACAGTCAATGACGGTGAAGGCCTTTGCGGAGTACTGGCTGTTGCCGGAGCAACATGATTACGTGATCGTCGATGACGGGAAGCTGGCCGGCATCGTGTCGCTGAGTATGCTGCGCTATCTCCCTCGCGCTGACTGGGATGAGACGCCATTGAGCCAGGTGCTGCGCGAGAACACACCGTCCGTCAGCGAGAACGAACTGATTGAGGATGCTCTTCAACAGATGATTGATAATTCCCTGACGGTGCTTCCCGTTAAAGATGAAGCGACAGACAGGTTCATTGGCTCAATTTCCAGCAGCGAAGTGCTTGAATTGATCACAGTGACCGCCCGGGGACACTAGACTTTGGGTAGGATTCGACGCGGGGTGGCACAGAAGAAACACGTCAACGAATCCGTATACGTGCTTGCCAAGCTGAGCGGCACGATGATAACGTATTCGCATACTGACGGGGCAGAAGGGCATTGCCCCCACGAGGTGGACGTATGAGTCTTCGTGGTGAAGCAGCGATCATCGGGATCGGCGAGTTGCCGACAACACGGGCGACGCCCGGTCGGTCAATGATTGGTCTCATGGGCGATGTGGGCCGTATTGCGATTCACGATGCGCATCTGCGGTTTCAGGACATCGACGGCCTTGTGACGGAAGGCGGCCTCGTTTACCCGGGGTTCGCGTCTGAGTACCTGGGCATTCGTCCTCGATTCGCGAGCGGCTCGAGCATGATGGGCGCGAGCGGCGCGACCGGCGTCACGCTCGCATCCATGGCTGTGCAGAACGGCCTTGCCAACTACGTCCTCGTTGTTATCGCTACCGCAAGGAACCCCAACATCCCGGCAGCGGGTGGCGGGCCTCCAAGCATGAGGTCGGAGATCGAGGAGCCGTACGGCATGTCCGCCGGCGCGAACACCGGCTACGGCATGATGTACGTCCGCCACATGGAAGAGTACGGCACCACTGAAGAGCAGATGGCCCACATGGCCGTCAATGAGCGGTTCAACACGCTTGAGAACCCCAACTCCGTCTTCCAGGGGCAGCCCATCACGCATGAAGACGTGATGAACTCCCGCTACGTGAACTATCCCATCAAACTGCTTGAAACCGTCATGCCGTGCGCAGGCGCAGCCGCTGTTGTTGTGACGAGCGCTGAGCGCGCCAAGCACAGCCTGAACCGTCCGGCCTACGTTCTCGGCGCAGGCGTCGCCACCGACCCGCTCATGGGTTGGCAGCGCGACAAGCTGACTGAGACGCCCGTCGCGCGATCCGCCCCCACGGCGTTCACCATGTCCGGCTACACGCCGCGCGACATGCAGTTCGCCCAATTCTACGATTGATACACCATTCTCCAGGCCGTGTGCCTGGAGGACGCGGGATTGATGCCCAAGGGCGAGATTGGGCCCTTCTATGAATCCACGAATACGCGCTACAACGGCGACTTCCCCATCAACACGGACGGCGGGCAGCTCTCCAGCGGCCAGCCGGGCCTTGCGGGTGGATTCCGCCACGTTGTTGAGGGCGCGCGCCAGATTATGGGGAAGGCGGGTGTTCGGCAGATTGCCCGCAATGACCTCGGCCTGGTGAATGGTTGAGGCGGCACCGCGAGCACGATGTGCACGCTGGTTCTCGGGTCCGAGAACACACTCTAGAGAGACCGGAAGAGCGTAGCCGCACCTGCGGGGAGATGACGCAGCCATGACTGAGGAATACAGGAAGCCGGTTCCACGGCCCCATATCAATCCGGAAGTGAGCGCGCCGTTCTGGGCCGGAACGAAGCGCCATGAACTCTGGCTCCAGCACTGCAAGCGCTGCAGCAATTTCATCTTCTACCCGCGTGAGGCGTGCCCCACGTGCTGGGGTCATGGGGATGATCTTGTATGGTCGCAGGCCAGCGGCATGGGCCGCATCCATTCCTATACGACAGTCTTCCAGCCCGCAGTCCCCACGTTCGGCGAGGACATGCCCATGGCACAGGTCCTCATCGAATTGGATGAGGGCGTTCGAATGGTGGGCAACATGGCCGATGTCTCACCGGAGGAATACCGCGAGGATCCCGCGCTGCTGAAGGTGAATCAGCGTGTGGAGGCCGTATTCGAGGATGTGACTCCGGAGTGGACGATCATCAAATGGCGGCGTGTCGAAGAGGACCCCGTTCCGGGCGCGGACACAGCCGCTGACAATGAATGGGTAAACGACCCCAGGTATAACTGACCGCCTGAGCGGAACGACATCAGCAGGAGGATAAGCACGTGAGTTTCCGAGGAGAGGCCGCAATCATCGGTATCGGCGAACTCCCGACGCGCCGGACGATTCCCGGCATGAGCGTTGGCGGTCTCATGGCGCAGGCCGCTCGACTCGCTATCGAAGACGCGCACATCTCGAAGGATGATGTTGACGGGCTGATCACAGAGGGCGGGGACACCTTCCCCGGCTTCGCCGCTGAATACCTCGGCATCCGTCCCCGCTTTGGCACCGGCTCTTCCATGATGGGCGCGAGCGGGGCTACCGGAGTCACGCTTGCCTCCATGGCCGTTATGAACGGCCTGGCCAACTATGTCCTGGTTGTCATCGCGCAGGAACGGAACCCCGCGCTGCCACGCGGCATCGAGGGCTTTCCGGGGCCAGGGGCCGAGTTCGATTTCCCCTACGGTCCCGCCGCAGGCGCGAACACCGGCTATGCCCAGATCTACGGACGACACATGGCCAAGTACGGCACCACGCAGGAGCAATTAGCTCACGTGGCGGCCAATGAGCGTGCCAACGCCCAAGGCAACGAGAACGCCGTCTTTGACGGTCAGCCGATCACTCACGACGATGTCCTCAATTCCCGCTACGTGAATTACCCGCTGCGGTTGCTGGAGTGCGTGATGCCGTGCGCAGGCGCGGCGGCCGTCATCGTGACGACTGCGGAGCGGGCCAAGGCGAGTCTGACCAAGCCGGCCTACGTGCTCGGCGGGGCGACGGCGCTTGATGACTTCGGCGGTATGCAGCGGCCGGATATCACAGTCACGCCGGTCGCGCGCTCTGCGCCAACGGCGTTCGCCATGTCGGGCTACACGCCGCGCGATATCCAGTTCGCCCAGTTCTACGATTGATACACAATCCTCCATGCCGTGTGCCTGGAAGATGCAGGGATCGTGCCGAAGGGTGAGATTGGACCGTTCTTTGCCGAGACGGACACCACCTACAACGGGACGTTCCCGATCAATACGGATGGCGGCCAGTTGTCCGGCGGACAGCCGGGGCTGGCGGGTGGATTCCGCCACGTCGTTGAGGCAGCCCGTCAGATTATGGGCAAGGCGGGTGTGAGACAAATAGAGCGCAATGACCTCGGCCTGGTGAATGGTTGAGGCGGCACAGCGAGCAGCATGTGCACGCTGGTTCTCGGGTCCGAGAACACACTCTAGAGACAAGAAGAGAAACGTCGAGACGAGGATTCGCTGAGGGGACGCAGAGTCATGACGAGCGAATACAACAAGCCGCTACCGCGAGCCACAATGAACCCGGACGTGTCACGACCGTACTGGGAGGGCACGAAGAAGCATGAGTTGTGGGTGCAATACTGCACCGTCTGCAACAAGTTCATCTTCTTCCCGCGCGAGGTGTGCCCGTACGACCTCTCGCCCAGCGACAAGCTCGTTTGGACAAAGGTTAGCGGCAAGGGCCGCGTCTACTCCTATACGACTGTCTATCAGTCCTCCATCCCGTCCTTCACAGAGGAGGCTCCGTATGTCCATGCCACCATCCAACTGGATGAGGGCGCGCGCATGACGGGCAACGTCCTCGTGCCGAAAGAGCAACTCATGGAAGATCCGGGCTCGCTCGCCGTTGGGCAGCGCGTTCAAGCGGTCTTTGACGACGTGACCGATGAGGTCACTCTCGTGAAGTGGGAGCCAATCGCTGAGGATGAAGCGCCGAGCGCCGAGGCTGCTGAGGGCGACGGTGAGGGCGGTTCCGCCGGTGGCGGTGGCGGGGGATACCGCGGCTAATCGCTCACGCACAACAAGTACTGAAAGGGACGCCGCCCGCAGGGCGGCGTTTTCTTGTGGGTTGTATCGCCAGCGCGGCCATCGCCTGCGGTACAATTGAATCACTGTTCATGGGGCTGTAGCTCAGTTGGGAGAGCGCCGCGTTCGCAATGCGGAGGTCAGGGGTTCGACTCCCCTCAGCTCCACAAACGCCGACTCACAGAGGTGCACTGATGCGCGCCAATGACTACATACTCTACGAGCCGGACGAGAAATCTCCTCCCCTTTTGACGCTTGGCGTGGCGCTCCAGGGGGCTTTGATCGCGCTGTCCAACACGGTCACATTCGTGACCATTTTTGCCGTTGCAGCCGGTGGAGGCGACGACTTTCTGTCATGGTCGATGTTCGCCGCCATGGTGATTGCGGGCATTGCCATGGCGCTTCAGGTCGTCAGATTTGGCCGTCTCGGATCAGGGCACATCCTCCTAATGGGCTCTGCCGCGCCATTCCTGGCGGTTTGCGTATTAGCCGTGGCGGAAGGCGGGCTCCCGGTCATGTCGAGCCTCGTCGTCGCTGCGTCGTTGGTGCAGTTCGCCTTATCATTCTGGCTGGCCCAGCTGCGCCGAATCATCACTCCGGTGGTCTCCGGTGTCGCATTCATGCTGTTGGCTGCGTCCGCGATGCCCATAGCTGTTGCCAGGCTTGATGATGTGCCGAGCGGCTTACCCTCAGTGGCGGGCCCCGCGGTGGGAGGGACGACATTGATCATCGCAGCCGTTCTCATCCTGCGAGCGTCCGGGCTATACAGGCTGCTGGCAATTCCCATCACGATTCTGGCCGGCTGCCTTGCCGCCATCCTGCTGGGCGCGTATGACTTTCAGCGGGCGCTGGATGCTCCATGGTTCGACTTGCCGGAGTTTTCAGCCTGGCCAGGCCTGAGCCCGGTGACGAATGCGGACTTCCTGGAACTTCTACCCGTTTTCCTCATCGTGAGCGCGATTGTCGCCGTGAAGGCCAGCAGTGAAGGGGCGTCAATTCAACAGGTCTCCTGGCGGACACCCCGCGCTGTGGACTTTCGTGGCGTGCAAGGGATGCTGAATGCCGGTGGTATTGCCATACTCCTGTGTGGGCTGGCAGGAACCCTGCCCATCCTGGTCTATCTGCCTTCAACGATCGCGCTTATCAGCTTCACCGGTGTCTCCGCGAGGCGTGTCGGATTCACTGTGGGAATCACGCTCATCGCTCTCGCTCTGATGCCCAAGATTGTGGCCATTCTTCTGACGATACCCAGGCCGGTCACCGGCGCAGTCTCAATGGTCATGATGGGTCTGCTCTTCATGGAAGGAGTGCGTACTATCCTGCAAGACGGGCTGAATCCCCAGAAGGCTCTTATTGTTGGGCTCTCGCTCTCTATCGGACTGGGCCTGCAGACCGAGGGCATCCTTGGCGATATCCTTGGTGATCCGTGGGGCGTCGCTTTGGGGAACAGCGTTATTGTCGGAATCGGGGCTGCGCTCCTGATGGGTTTGATTACGGGAGTGGGAGGTCGACGTCGCAGACGCCTGGAAACGAACCTGGAGGGTTCTGCAGCACCCGATATCGACGCGTTCCTGCGTGAGCTTGGTTCCGGCATGGGATGGAACTCACCGTCCATTGAGCGGCTATGCGCTGCGGGAGAAGAGACGCTGTCCAGCATGTTGCAGTTGAGCGAAGACTACACGGAGCAACAAACCCCTCGCCTCATTCTCAATGCGCGACCCGGTGGCGGCACGATTGAGATGGAGTTCATGGCGCTCTTTACTGAGGAGAACATAGAAGACCGAATCACATATATGAGTGAGCAGGCCGAGACGCCGGATATCAGCGAGATTTCCTTCCGTCTGCTAAGGCACTATGCCTCATCTGTGCGTCACAGGAAGTATCACGGTATTGATATTGTTACAGTGCAGGTTGATGCATAGCGCGATCCGTGCAAGAGACAGTTGAACCAGAGAGGAGTGTCTGACATGGCGGCATACCTGATTGCTGACAATGAGATTACGAATCAGAAGGAGTTCGACGAATACGCGCGCCAAATCGTCGGGATTATGGAGGGTCACGGCGGCAAGTACCTGGCACGCGGCGGACCCACGGAGATCGTCAGCGGCGACCGGACGCCTCATCGCGTTGTCATCGTCGAGTTTGAGAGCCTTGAGCAGGCTGAGGGGTGCGTCAACTCAGCCGAGTACAAGGCAATCGCCGACCTTCGTGACAGCAGCAGCGTCACCACCACGATACTCGTTCAAGGGATCTAGTTCTGAACCCTCTGTCGGAAGGGTAGTGGGTTCGCAGGCACGACGCCTGCGGGCCCACTATCAGGCAAGCGGCACGAGATGATCAGCAAGCCGATGCGGTAGCGCCCCGGACTCGGTTAGGCTATCGGTCGGTGGAGTCCGCATCTTCGCAAAAGATGTACTTCTCAAAAGTGCTCAGCGGCAGACCCGAAAGGTCGTAAGACGAGTCACTGATTTCATAAGCTACCTCTTGCAGCCGGTCCTGGTTTTCGTCTGTTATCTCACCACCAATTGCAGGATGATCCAGCAGGCGCATAAAGCTGGCCAGTAGGGCGTTCGTCGACGATGTATACAATGACGGCTTCGCCTGTCCAATCCAATTGATTGCGGTGAGATCCCGGGCTTCCAGCGTGGCCAGGAAAGGCATTGCAGTCACTTGACGAATTAGAACGGAATCGATGCCGACCTTAAGGTAGTAAATCGCCGCGCCTCGCAACCAATTGAAACCTGGGTCATTAATCCAGTCTGTATTCAGAATTGCATCGACGAACTCGATTTCACCCCGCCGGGTACTGCGATTGAGCGAATAGATCGCATCCGCTTCACTGAATCTCTCTTCCTCTCCAATACAGCCTCGGATTTGGGAGACGCGATACCGTGTCGTACTGCTGATTCCATTCTGTATCCAGGGTAGGCCCTTCATCGTAGTCGCGTAGTCCGGGCGGAACAGTGCCATCAACTCGATGGCTAGTCCGTCAAGGTCTGGCCAAGCCACCGTCTTCTCTTGTTCGTACATGTCGAGAATCGCATGTGTTTGCGCTGGGTCAATAAGGGTCGCGCCCAACAGTGCAAGGAAGACTTCCACGTCTCGCGAAGCGGTGGGGCCGGAAGGGTGGTGTGCCACGAGCGGCATCGTGGCAAGCCTGGCCGCGATGCCCTCATCGACCTCGGCAATCATATACAGATATTCCAGGAGGGCTCCTGACGTATACCGGTCTCCAAGATTCCTTGTCAACGCCGCGAAAACATGCGGGTAATACACCGCGAGCCGGCTCCCAAACCGAATGACGGACGCCCTTAGAATCTCGCTCTCTAGCTGGGGGTCGTACAGTCCTTCGACCCTCGCGACCGCTTGCGGATCGGTAATTTCAAGGAAGGGAAGGAGAAGGTCCTCGAAATTGTCAGGGATGTCATTGGCCTCCGCCACGGCCCTTCCGGCGAGAATGGTACGGTAGGACCCGTCCAGGTTCTGGATTACTCGGTAGGTGCGTTCATTGGGGTATTTGTCCTCAAGCGCCATCTCCAAAGTAATGTTCGCAGGCACATCAGGATGGGCGAGGAAAGACAGGAAGTCTTCCGGTGCTTTCTCAGCCAATTCCTCGAAGAAGGGCATGAAATTCACGGAGCCCAAGTTAGCGGTGTGGAAGTTCATATGTGCCAGGACAGCCGCTGCGTTTTCGTCGATGCTCGCGATTCGGACGAGCGATTCGAGCGTGCGTGCGTAATAGTCTACAAAAAAGACTTCGTTGTTCCCCAGCGGCCCCGCCGTGACGATAACGTCGCAAAGCGCAGGATGATTGTTGGCGATGTCGTTGAGCACAGCAATCAGTGTGTTCTTGTCTGTGATACTAATCGACCTTGCGCGATGCCAGATCTGATCCTGGATGAACGCCATCTTTGGCACAGGCTCCAGCAGGACAATTGGTGTTGGCGTAGGAGTTGGTGGAACCGGCGTCAGTGTTGGTGTTGGCGGAGTGGGTGAAGGCGTATTTGGTGCAGGCTCCGGTGACGGCGTATCACGCAGTGGAGTCGCCGTGGGTGTATTGGGCGTAAGCGTTGCGGTAGGAATATCGGGTGGTGGTGTTGGCGTTTGTCCCCCTTCGCAGCTCATCGCGGCGAGGGAAGCTCCAATCGACAAAGTCAGGGCAATCACGAAGAAGAGTTGCCGCAGAAGAATCACACACCTCCCAACGTATGCCACCGATAGCGGTCCGGAACCTGCTCTGTGGTGGCTGAGTTTGGCACTGTGATGTGCCGCGACGCATGTATAGCGCGACCGCCGCCTCATCCGAAACCTGTGTGTTCCACCATAGATGAATATTCGGTCCACGGCACCATTTGACGCTGTCCGGCTGGTCGCTGTTCAATGGCCCCAGCCTATACAACAAGGGAGCATGTATGAAACTCGAAGGACGCCGAGTCATTGTGACGGGCGGCAGCAGGGGGATCGGCTTCCGGATCAGCGAACTGTTCCTCGCTGAGGGGGCAAACGTTCTCGCCGTGTCCCGCAGTTCCGCAAAGCTTGGCGGAGCAAAGGCTGAACTTCCTGCGCTGGCCACTCTCGTGCCTGACGTTTCCGTTGCTTCGGACGTCGATCGCATTGTTGGGTAGGCGGAGAGAGAGTGAGGTGCTCTCGATATCCTCGTGAACAATGCCGGTATTTTTGACAGCAGCGAGCCGGGTCTCACTGAGGAGCCGGGCGACAACTTTCTGACGACGCTGCAGGTCAACGTTCACGGCGCGTATTTCTGCACGAAGCGCCTGCTTCCATTACTGCTTTGGTCGGACGATCCACATATCCTTAACGTCGGTTCGAGCTCCGGGATTCTGGGACCTGAACTGGGGGACGCTTACGGCGTGTCAAAGGCCGCTCTGCACGCGCTCACACTGGCAACTGCCAACGATTGAAGGGCAAGGTTACGGTCAACGCGCTTGATCCGGGGTAGATCAGGACGGATATGTCGCCCAACGGCCCCGGTGATCCGCGGTGGCGGCTGCAGGCGCGCTCTCTATCGTTACGCGACCGGACAAAATGACAGGCAGGTTGTTCAACGGCAAGCGCCTCCGCGCGTGGACGCCGCGCTCGACGGGGTAGAGAATTCCCGCTTTCGCGGGAATAACGGATGCCGACTAAATCAGCTGGTTGTCGTCCAGAAGGGCGCGGGCGCTTTCGTCGTCGTCTGTTGTTACCGCGACGATGGCGTGCCCGGCCTGATGATGCACGATGTGGATAGTGCGGACGTTGAGGTTGGCGTCCATAAAGCGCCGGGCCACGCTTGCCAAAGCGCCGGGCTGATCCGGTAGACGAAAGACAACAGCATCCGAGGTGACTGCTCGCACGTCGGCCCTCAGCAGCGCGTGCAGCGCCCTGTCGTCATCGCTGGTGCGCAGCGTGATGACGCCGAACTCTCCTGCCAAGTCCCCGTCGATGGATTCGATGTTAATTCTCGCATCGGCCAGCGTCTGCGCGACGAGCGCCAATGCGCCCGTCCCCTTGGAGGTGAACGCGATAATCCGGCGGTCAGAATTATCTGCTTGCATGCCTATGCCTGCTTCACCGGCCAATCCAGGCAGTCCTGCACAGTCTGGTCAATCATGTCGCGTGTGACGTGAGGCATGGTGATGATATGGGCGATATCCCCGTACGGGGCGAGCTGCCACATGAAGAGCACATAGTCCGAGGGACGTGGGAAGACGACGATGGGGCTGTTCTCGCCGCGCCATGCGGGGATGCCGACGTCGTTGAACTTCTGGACGGCGTACTCCGCGTTGTCCAACATCCGCCGTACCATCTCCCGGAAGCCGTTCGGGCCGTTCTTGTTCAGCCCGTACCAGATGATCATGGGCGTGATGGCGTTGCGCGAGCCCAGCAGCGTGGTGTCCAGAGCGCCGACATACTCGATGGCGCGGCCGATCTGCGCGGTGTATTCCTTCCGGGTCACCACGACGCCGCACGGGATGGGCGAGCCGATGAGCTTGTGGCCGGAGATGGCGATGCTATCGACGCCACTGTCAAAGCCGAATGGCTGAGGGTTATCGACAAAGGGGAGAATCATGCCGTGGAGCGCGGCGTCGGCGTGGATATACGTGCGGGTCAACGCCAGGTCGTCAATGATTGCCCGGATCTTATCCAGATCGTCGACGGCGCCTTTCATGGTCGTGCCGATGTTGGCGACAATGAGCGCGGGCACGTCCCTGTTGATCCGTATGGACTCCCGCAGGTCGTCATAATCAATCTCGCCATTCTCCTGACTGCGGACCATGATGTTGCGAATGCCCAGAACGTGCAGGATCTTCAGCACGGAGTAGTGGGTGTCCTGTGAGAAGTAAGCGATGGGGTTTCTGAGCAACTCACGGCCCACGTAGATGCCGTACATGTTGCCCTCGGTGCCGCCGGCGGTCACGTAGCCCCAGGCATCGTCCGGGGGCAGCCTCATCAACTCGGCAATGGAATGTACCACCTCGCGCTCTGTCTCGTGCGTGTTCGCCTGATAGCGGGAGTGGCTGAAAGGGTCGCCTACGTTGTTGGCAGCGAAAGCCATCAACGGGTACAACGACGAGTAGTCAAAGTCCTGGTTTACCGGATACCCCGCGAAGAAGGGGCTCAGCAACTTGAATTCCGAGATCAACTGGTGGATGCGCTGATCAATGTTTGACTGACTCACTGGTTGTTCACCTGCGTTGGCTGCGGTAAGTACTGCCTACATCCTTAAGTTTACGCCAGATACAATTCCAGGTTGCCCTCTATTTGACGCGCACTGTACGGAGGCTATTCAATGACCTCAGTCCATACAGACAGGGAGGCGGCATGAAGCTTGAAGGACGCAGAGTCATTGTGACGGGGGGCAGCCGGGGGATTGGCTACCGGATTAGCGAACTCTTCTTGGCGGAGGGCGCTCAGGTCCTCGCCGTGTCCCGCAGCTCCGCAAAGCTTGAAGGCGCAAAGGAGCAACTTCCTGCGCTCGCCACCCTTGTTGCCGACGTTTCCGTTGCGTCGGATGTCGACGGCATGGTTGGGTGGGCGGAGAGGGAGTGGGGCGCACTCGATATCCTCGTGAACAACGCGGGCATATTTGACAATAGCGAGCCGGGTCTCACCGAGGAGCCGGACAACAACTTCCTGACGACGTTGCAGGTCAACGTTCACGGCGCGTATTTCTGCACGAAGCGCCTGCTTCCACTGCTGCTGCGGTCGGACGATCCACGTATCGTCAACGTTGGCTCGGATTCCGGGATTATGGGACCTGAAATGAGGGGCGCTTATGGCGTGTCAAAGGCCGCTCTTCACGCGCTCACCCTCGCTACTGCCAACGAGCTGAAGGGTAAGGTGGCGGTCAACGCGCTTGACCCAGGGTGGGTCAGGACGGACATGTCGCCGAACGGACCGGGAGACCCGAGGTGGTCGGCTGCGGGCGCGCTCTCGATTGTTACAAGGCCAGACAGAGTGACGGGCAGGCTCTTCAACGGCAAGCGTATCCGCGCGTGGATGCCGCGCTCGACGAGGTAAAGAGTACCGCCCATGCCAAAGACCATTTACCTTGCCAACCCGTACGGATTCTCCGCCCAACAGAAGGAGGAGCTGCTGCCAGCCTTGGTCTCTGCGCTTGAGGAACTTGGACTGGAGGTATGGGAGCCGTTCTCGAGGAACAACCAGGTCGACTTCGCGGAGGCGGGGTGGGCGTATCGCATTGGGCAGGCGGATTACCGCGACGTGGTCGACGCGGATGCCATTTTCGCCATCGTCAACGGCGTTCCTCCCGACGAGGGAGTCATGGTCGAGCTGGGCATGGCGATCGCCTTGGGGAAGCCAACGTTCCTGTTTCGGGACGACTTCCGGAGAATCGGCGAGAGCGATGAGTACCCTCTGAACCTGATGTTGTTCACCGGCCTTCCGGAGCAGGGTTGGGAGGACTCCTACTACACGTCGATCGAGGAAATATCCTCACCAGACAAGGCACTCGCGCGGTGGGCGAAAGCGCCATGAGTTGTACGTGGTCAAGCGCATAGCCATTGTCGGGGCGGGCATCTCCGGCTTAGGCGCGGCGTGGGGATTGAGTCACCACCTGGACAAGTTTGATTTCCGAATCTTTGAGGCTCGCGGTGAGATTGGCGGCAATGCCGTAACGGTTGATATGCCGCAGGATGACGGCAGTTCCGTGCCATTCGACATCTCCGTTACGGCTCTTATTCCGTCCGTTTACCAGCATGTCCTTTTGCTGATGCAGAGATTCGGCATCGACATGCTCGAAACACGCTTCAGTTACAGCGTGAAGTACGGAGACGGCATCTACGCACACGACTTTGATTCCGATCTCAGGCGAGATCTGCAGTCCGACATCGCGAAATTCCAGAGGCTGCTTCGTCGGCTTCACCGTTTTGGGCGGTTGACCCGTTCGCGCTCCCGGCTCCTCAATGCCCTCAACCCATACAACTACATCAGTATGGGACGCGTGCTCAAGCTGGGCAGGTTCTCCGATGATTTCAAGTACAAGATCCTCAAGCCGATGTTCGTCAATTTCCTGATGGCGACGAATGTGTTCGATATGCCCGCCTCCCTCTTTGCTCGCTATCTTGAGTTTTTCGATATCGAGAGGGCGACGACCATGCACACATGGGACCAGGGAACGCGTCGCATCTACGAGAATCTGTCTCTTGAGTTCCGCGACAAGATCTATCTGAATCGCCCTGTTCGAAAGGTGTATCGGCAGGCCGGTGGGGTCGTCATCGAGGACGAGAACGGCGTTCGGGAAGAATTCGACGACGTGATCCTTGCCTGCAACGCGAATCAATCGCTAGCGTTGCTCGACAGCCCAACGCGGCTAGAGCAGTACATCCTCTCACGGGTCCGCTATGATTCCTCGCTGCACGGTGATGCCACAGTCCACGCTGATTCCTCGGTGCTGCCGGACGATGCGATGAAGGCGCTGGAGACGCGGAGTAATCATATTGCGCAGTACGGCGACAAGCGGGACAACTATGAAATCACATATATCATGCATAACCAGCAGCCGTGGGCGCACGATTCCGACAAACCCCTCCTCGTGACCTACAACGCCGTAAGCCCCATTGATAGAGAAAAGATCGTCAAGGAGATGTCATTCCAGCACATCATCCACGACGTAAGGCATATCGCCGTGCTTGTTCAACTCTTCCGGTTCATCCAGGGCAAGAGGCGAACGTGGCACTGCGGCGCTCACACCCTGGTCAACAGCCAGGAAACGTGCTTTATAACCGGGCTTGCCGCCGCGCGGCAGCTTGGCGCGGACTACCCCTTCGACGATGAAGAGGCGAGGCAGGTATTCAACTATTACGGCAGCATCCTGTACGGTCGCCGATTCAGAAAGGTCAGGCGAGGAGAGAGGCGCAGTGCCCAGAGCACATAGCTCATTTGTTGAGTCTATGCGCGCCAAAGTATACTGGTAGGTGGCACTGTATCTTGCGAATATCGCAATGATGGTCGGAGATCATAGCCAATGACAGCTTCTGTTGAAAGCGCGGCGACACAGACTCTCAGCCTGCCTGAAGAACTCATCCTGATTCTCCTCAATGAGGAGGACGGCTATTTTCACCAGGTGCCCGGCTGGAACCTGAACTGCGTCGTCATCGGCGCGGCCCTTGCTGAACTTTCTCTGCGGGGTCGGATAGATACCGACCTTGAGTCGCTCATCCTCGTGGACAAGACGGATACGGGCGACATTGCCCTGGATACCGTGCTTGACGAACTTGCCTCCGAGACTGAGCAGCGAAGCACGACATATTGGATTGAGCGCCTCGCTCCGCTTGCAGAAACCATCATTGACGACACGCTTGCCCGCCTGGTGCGCATAGGCATCCTCCAGCACCATGACGGCGATTTCTGGACGATGGCCCGCACATCGCGTGGCGTCGAGTTCGGCGGCGGCGAATGGAGAGACACAGCAGCCGAATTCGTCAGGAATCGGATTGTCAGGGTCATTTTCAGCAATGAGATTCCTGAGCCGAGGGACATTATCCTCATCTGCCTCGTCAACACCTGTGACGTCTTTCGGTTCATCTTCCCCATCGAAGAGGAGGAGGAAGAGCGGATAGCGCAGATCTCCAGGATGGACGTCATCGGACGATCCATCGCAGAGGCCGTTTCCCAGAACCTTGCCGGCCCTCTGCTGCGCCGTTCGGGACTGGCCAAGAAGATCCCGACCGTTCCTTTGCGAAAGCTGGTGTTCAACAAGCACCTGAGGAGTGGGAATGTCCCGGCGTTGTTCGGAGAACTGGCCGAGAAATATGGCCCGGTGTTCCAGATTAAGCCCCCATTCGTGAAGCCGCTGGTGTTCCTGGCCGGGGCTGCGACCAACAGGTGGGCGCATCGGCAGGGGCGCATGTACCTGCGCGCCAGGGAATACTTCCATGACTTTGAGAAAGAATACGGAGCCACCGGTATGCTTCCGGCATTGGATGGGGCAGACCACTTTAGGCTACGGAAATCGCTCCAACCCGCGTATTCCCGCACCCGGCTTGAGGGTCAACTGGACACGGTCTATGACAAAGCGCGGGCCTTCATCTCGAACTGGAAGGTTGGAGATGCTCTTCCCGTCAGCGATACGTCCCGAATGATGATCAATGCCCAGATCTCGCCGCTATTCGTGGGTGTCGATTCTCAGGACCTCATTGCCGATCTTGCGAAGTACAAGGAGCGGGTCCTTAGCGTTCACATCATTAAGATCATGCCCAAGTTCATGTTGAAAACACCGGGTATGAGACGACGGGCGAAACTCGTTGACTTGTTGTTGGAGCGAGTGCAGGGAGTGCACACCCCGGCGCAACGGGCGGGCCAGCCTCGTGACCTCGTCGACGATTACCTCAGCCTCCATGTGAGCGATCCGCAGTTCTTGCCGGAATCCAATCTTCGTTTTGCTTTTACCGTTGCGCTGGTTGCCAGCGTTTACCTCGGCGACATGATGAGCTTTTGCCTTTATGCGATGGCAGCAAGGCCGGAAATGCATGCAGAGATTCGGCGGGAGGCTGATGCGCTGTTCGCAGACGGCGATCCCAGGGGGAACGACATTAACCCCGAATCTATCAACATCACCCATCGATTCATGATGGAGTGCATGCGTCTCTATCCCATTGTTCCAATGTCAGTCCGCAACGTGATGAATACCTGTGTCGTTGAGGGATTTGAACTTCCTGTCGGAACGCGCGTGCATGTTGCGCAGAGCGCGGCGCATTACATGGACGAAGTCTTCCCGGACGCCACCACGTTTGATATAGACCGCTATCTGCCGCCCCGCAACGAGCACCACAGCCCCGGCTACGCGCCGTTCGGTCTGGGCACACACACCTGCTTGGGGAATCGGTGGATGGAGCTGCAGCTGACTGTCAACTTGCTGATGATTGCACGCCACTTCACCTTCGATGTCTCCCCGGCGAAGTTCAAGGACAACCTGAAGATCAACGCGCTTCCGTCACTGAAACCGCATAAGAAGCTCAAGCTTGTGGTGACGGAGAGACGTGAACTCTAGGCTCCCGCCTCGTGGCGGCGATGGGTCGCGTCGATTTCCTCATCCAGTTCGTCCCATATCCTCTCGAGTTGGGAGCGAAGCCTCATATTCTGGAACGATCCCCAGACCACCATGGCAGGAAGCACCAGCACGACTGAGACGATCAAGGAATAGATGATCGTGATGGTCGCCGTAATGCCGAACTGCACGGATGCGGTAAGCGGCGCGGCTATCAGCACACCAAATCCCAACGCCGTGGTCATTGCGGAACCCAAGAGCGCCGAGCCTGTTGTGGACAGGGTCCGGATTGCCGCCTGTTCCGGGTTCCGCATTTGGGCATATTCCTCCCGATAGCGGTGGATGATGTGGATTGTGTAATCCACGCCGATTCCGATCGATAACGCCGTGATGATGGACGTGATGAGGGAATAGGGGATACCCAGCAGCCACATGGTGCCCAGCACGCAGATCAGGACGAAAACGATTGGAACCACTGCGATGATGGCAAGCGCGGGCTGCCGCACCGTTATCCAGAAGAAGATTGCCAGGATGGTCAGAGCCACGGCGACAGTTGTTCCGATCGACTCTGACTGTCCACTTGTGATTTGATTGCCGACCTCCTGGGAGACGATGGCCAATGACGTCACAATGATTTTGTCGTCTTCACCGAGCCATAGCCCCTCGAGTTCCGGCTGGAGAGTCCTCAACTGTCTCACGTCTTCATTGAAGATGGGGAACTGGAGCAGCATCAGGTCCTCACCGTCCCGGTTGTTCACGAGGAATCCAGTGAGATCCGGTTCCCTGAGCAGGAGCCGGTCAATAAACTCCTGCATCAGAACCGGATCAAGCTCCACGCCGGGGGACGCTTGCTCAAATAACACTGCCAATTCCGGATCGTATTTGTCGCCAGGTTCGCCGCTGTCGTGCGTCCAATCATCGACAAGGTCTTCAAGCGATCTCTGCACCGGTCCTGCGGCAGCGGCGGGGCGCGTCTGCTCGTTCTCAAACGGGGTTGTCAGATCGTGAAGATTCAGGAGCGTCCGACTGTCGGTAGCTTCCGCCCGCACAAGCAAACTAGCCAACTCTGTTGAGCCGCCCACAGCAACGTCCAGTGTCTCCAGGTCTGCCAAGACCGCGCCGTTATTCGGCAGGACGTCACGGACACTGAATTCTGATTCCAGGTTCGTCGCGAAATATCCCAGGACGGCCGTAACGGCGAGGACGCTGATGATGTATGGAGCAGGCCGCCGCGTGACTTCCCGGCCCATGATCTCCGCGATCCTCGTGACGCCCGGCAACGCGTTTGAAACGGCGCGCGCCTGTGGCAGGGCCCCACGGGCTTCACGACGGGTGTCGATGATGGCCCGCCCGGCGGGGAGCAGCGTCAGCATGACGATGAGGCTTAGTCCGACTCCCAGTCCGGCAACGACGCCGAAGTCGCCGATGACCTCAATCGGTGAGAAGCGCGAGGCAAACATGCCCGCCATGGTTGTGACGCCGGCCAGCACCAGCGGAACGGTGACGTTGCGCATTCCTATACGCACAGCCTGTTTGACGGACTCGCCCTCAAGCCGTTGCTCCCTGTAATGCGAGACCGTTTGAATCGCATAGTCAACAGTGAGGCTGATGATAATCACGGGAACCAGGGCCGTGAGCGAGCTGGGCGGGCCTATGAATCCCAGCGCCGACGGCCCGAGCCATCCCTCCATGCCGACAACCCATGTGATGGAGATAACGAGGCCGGCCAACGAGAGCAGCATGTCTGCCGGAGAGCGTGTGAAAACAAGGAGCAGCACGGCGATAAGCACCAACGCCAGCATCATCAGGGGAGCCATGCCCTCTTCAGTCGCCTTCTCATATTCAGCGACGATGATTTGCGGTGAAAGAGACCTGGCGTTTAGTGGGCCCTCAGATTCCATTGCCAGCTCGTTGATTCGCGTCTGGGCGACGAGGACTCTATCATCCCCGGTGTTAACCAGCTGGAAACTACCGACGGCAATCTTGGTGCCATCCGCATCTGTTCCGGTGACCGCGCCGAGAGTCTCCCCGATTCCGGGGGCGTTTCGCACGGAATCAATCTGCGCCTGCGTGACCGTCCGCAGATCATTCACTTGCAGAACCGCCTTGAACAGAGATGAGGGCGCGAAAAGCGGGTCCACGGGCGTCAATATATCGCCGATATCCGGGTCACTTGCGATGTCGGCAAGCAGGTCGTCCATCTGGGCAAGGCCATCCGGCGTAAGCGCTTCCCCGCGGAAGATGATGTTGCCGGCGATAAGCTCGCCCGAATCTCCGAAATGCTGCTCGATATCTTCTGCCGCTTCGCCCAGCGGGTGGCCGGGGGGCAGGAACGCAAGGCTGGCCCCCTCCGTTGGAGGCTCACGGTACGTGGCGCCGTAGCCCAGGGCCACCGTTATCAGAAGGAGCAGGGCGATGGTTATCCATGGCCGAGCGGTCACAAGCCGACTGAAATTGCCAAGCACCGTATTCATGCGAGATATGCCCCCTCCCCGGGAGACTCAATTATCAGATGCGTGTGGCCTGCTGACCTGTGGCCGGAATGGATGTCTATTGCGCCGCCTCTCCTACCGCCTCTGCGGATGTTGGTGCTACTGCCTCTGTATTAGGGTAAAACTGCGCGCAATACCTGCGGAAGGGCATGATGTCCCCGTCAAGCCTGAAAAGGCGGGGCCGCGAGCGGTATTTCTTGTGGTTCCAGATGACGACGTCCTTCTTCACGTCCTGTATCTGGTTGGCCGCGATGAACTTGTTCATCAATGGAGCGCGGAACTTCTTTGGCAGGAATCCCAACCCCATCACAAACCGTTTGGGGCTCGTGATTTCCTTAACCTGCGAGAACAGCGTCATCTCCACGTTGATGCCATCGATTGGCGTTGCGAGAACCCACAGCCGCAGGTCCATTCCTATGGAACGCTCGCGGATTTCCACATACGACACACCAAGGCCGTACACAAACGTCGCCGCTGATATATCGAAGGTCACACGTCCCAGTCTCGCGATTGGTTTGGTGGTCTGGAACTCAAACCGACTCTCCAGCCGATGGCCCTCAATCACCAGAGGGGTGGCGCGGCTGACGTCTCCAAATCCGTGTACGTAGTTCAGGTGAGAATAGTCGACTGAGTTTTCGGCTATTTCCTGCGGATGGCCGGCGAACTTGACGCTTCTGCGTTCGAGAGAACTCCAGCCCTCGTTGTCTTCGGTTTCATCGGGCATCGGCCATTGCGGTGGACGCCGGTCGATGCCCCACCACCCGAAGATCAGGCCCATGCGTTCACGCGTCTCGAAGAGGCTTAGGCGCGCAGTTGGGGGAGGGTTAGTGTAGGGGGTGGAGATGCATTGCCCGGTTGTGTCATATGCAAACCCGTGAAAGGGGCACACCAGCTGCCCGTCAACCACTCGTCCGCCGACCTCGGGCGACAGGTTCGCGCCCAGGTGCGGGCAATGAGCTTCTGCAACACAGATCTGCCCCTGGCCGTCAGTCCAGGCGATAATCTGCTCGCCCATCCACGTCTTACTGACGAGCTTGGCCTTTTCGATGGCCTGGCGCGTTTCGATGAAATACCAGCCCTCAGGGAACGGAGGTAGCGGAACATCCTCCAGTTCCGTAAGTCGCGCGGTTGTCATCTGCCACCACTCCTAAACGTGTTCCAAGTGACGACTGATCGGCCAACGCGCCCGCATGAAAGGGGGTAGGCGGGCATGCGTGCCCTAAGCCAAAGACATATTCACTCTACCATGTTGGGGCTGCGTCGGACTCCTGTGGCGCTTGCCGTTCCGTCTCCTCGACATCCGCAACCTTCATCAGGAGCGCAGGCAGAATTGCCAAGAGAGAAACGAATCCTGCAATCATGAACAAGTTCTGGAACACCGTTACGCCCGCTTCAAGAAGCGGCGCTTGCGTCTCTTCAAACGACGCGCCGATCGTCACATCCGCAGTCAGGCTATAGAACCGCTCGATTCCCCACGCCGACAGGGCCGAAAGCCCAAGCGCCATGCCAACCATGCGCGCTGCCGTGACCAGTGACGCGGCGGCGCCCCAATAGTGGCTTGGAGCGGCACTCAGGGCCGTAACGCTGATGGGAGGCAGCACCAGCCCGAATCCAAGCCCGGACAGCACAAGGGGCGCCGTTAGCCGGAACTCCTCCACTTCTGTTCCCCACCCGCTCATGAACAACAGGCCGGTGCCAATGAACGCCAAACCGGTGATTGTTACGGGAATAACACCTGTCCACCGTAATATGTACCCGCCCACAATCGCTCCCGGTGGAATGGCCGCCGTTAGTCGCACCAGGTGGAGAGCGCTTTCCCAGTCCTCCTTCTCCATCACCGTATTTGCCATTAATGGAACGGCGACCAATGCAATAACTAAAGAGATTCCCACCATGAACTGCGTCACGTTGGCGGACACGAAGGCTCGCGATTTGTAGAGGAATGAAGCGAATAAGGGCTGCTCCGTACGGCGTTCAAAGAAGATGACGCCGATGACCAGGACGACTCCCAGCGCGAGGATTGCGTAAGGCAGGATGGCATCAAATGAGAAGATCGCGCGCTGAGATAACCCAATCGCTATAGCGGTAAGCGCTGCGCCCACGGTCACCGCGCCCACGTAGTCCATCCGCGCCTGTGGGTTGGCCTGGTTCCGCAGGATGGCCATCAGCGCTATAAGCAACAGGCTCTGCGGCACATCCAGCCAGAAGATGAACCGCCAGCCAACCCACTCGATGAGCGCGCCGCCGTACAGAGGCCCCAACACGGAGCCTGCTTCCGCCGATGCCGCCACGAGTCCGAGAGTCACGCCCCGGTGCTTGGGATCCACCGCCGCGACCGCCATCGCCAAGCCGATGGGAACGGTCGCTCCACCGCCGATGGCCTGGATCACCCTCGCGGATACGATCCACGCGAAGTTGGGCGCGACGGCAACGAGCGCAGATCCAATAGCAAAGATGAGCAGGGCAATCTGGAACATCCTCACACGCCCATGCACGTCTGACAGCCGACCTGCCAACGGCATGGCAACGGTGTAACTGACCAGATAACCCGTGATAATCCATGAAGCCGTATCGAGGTCGGTCAGCGGGATCTCAAGCTCGAGCATGACCGTCGGCAGCGCCGCGACGACAACTGTCTGGTCAAGCGCGGTCGAAAAGACGCCAAGGCAGATGATGGTGATGATGGCGGTCTGTGAAGAACCGAGGGCCGAGAGGCGTGACCGGGCGCTATTCACGATCCGGCCGGTCTAACCCGGGAGTTGAATGTCAACCGGTTCGTCGTATTCGGAAAGGATAATCAGCCGGCTTGTGCCGGGACCATCGTCGTTGAACACGTTGCCCACTATCCTGATCTGCCGCACGCTCTGGTCTTCCGCGCCGACCCATACGGTCAGGTCGATCGGGTGCCCGGCGTCTGCGGCCGTGATGAGATTCGCGAGATCCTCAGAGACGAGATTCCCGTCAATCCTGATGGTCTCAATGCCGTCAAGCGTCTCTCGCCCGGTGAGCTCGATGTTCTGGATCTTCGGCAGCAGGTCGCTGAGCGTCATGCCCAGACCGATGAAGTTGAACGGCACCTGGTCAAGCGGCAGGTCAGCCCACGGAGCGCCCGATGCGAATTGCATCTTTGCCGAGTCACCCACTGCGATTATGCCGATCTGGACGAATCCCAGGATGGGGGACTCCACATTTACCAACAAGTCCGTGCGATCCGGCGCCTGAACCTTCCCATCCACGCTCTTCAGCGTCTGTTCAAAGAACTTCGTACCGGTTTCCATCTCATCGATCATCTCGAACCTGGCCGTTTCGAAGGAGAGCAGGTGCTCACTTGTACGCTCAAGGATTTCCTCAAGCGTCAATTCAGGTTCAGGCGTTGGTGTGGGGGCCCCGCACCCGGCGGCTGCGAGAAGCAACAACCCGAGCGTTAATGCCGTGACTGCCAGTCCGCGGCGGATGATACCGAAAGCACGCATCAGTGTGTCTCCGTAGCGATGCCTCTCATGAGAACCCAAGGCGAGCGGCTACGCTTCATTGCCGTATCATAGCAATAGTAAATGGGGTTTAGGGATGAAGTCATCCGTCACTCTCCAGGACATCCGCGAGGCGCAAAGCACCATCTCAGGGTTGGTGCGCAGGACGCCTGCTCTATCCGCGCATTCGCTGAGCGCTCTGGCCGGGTGTGAACTTGTCTTCAAGGCGGAGAACCTCCAAAGAGCGGGCTCCTTCAAAGTCAGAGGCGCTTCAAATAGAATCGCTGCGTTGAGCCCGGACCAAAAGGCCAGAGGCGTCATCACTGCCAGCGCAGGCAACCACGCCCAGGGAGTTGCTCTGGCCGCCGGCACTCTTGGCATACCCTGCACGGTTGTGATGCCAATAGGGGCCTCGCTTCCGAAGGTGGAGGCCACACGCGGCTACGGCGCGACCGTGGTTCTCGCCGGTGAGGATTTCGACTCGTCCCAGGACCATGCGCGACGCATTATGCGTGAGAACGACCTGACGTTCATCCACGCGTTTGATGACCCGGCCATCATCGCGGGGCAGGGGACGATTGGGCTGGAAATAATCGACCAGGTGGATGATTTCGACACGGTTGTCGTGCCAGTGGGTGGCGGAGGGCTGATTTCCGGCATCGCCGTGGCGATAAAGGAGACTGTACCCAACGTCAGGGTTATCGGGGTGCAGGCAGCGGCATCGACAGCGGTTGTCGACTCGTACAAGACCAACCGACACTTCACCGTAAAGCAGGAAGCAACTGTCGCTGACGGCATCGCGGTCGGCACACCCGGAGAACTCACGATTCCGCTGGTGAAGCGTTACGTGGATGACATGGTCGTGGTGGAAGAGGAAGAGATCACCCAAGCCATGATGCTCCTGCTGGAGAGGAGCAAGCTGCTGGTTGAAGGGGCCGGCGCGGTTGGTCTGGCCGCGGTGCTGGGAGAGAAAATCCGAGGCGCCGAACAGAAAGTGGCGGTGGTGCTGAGCGGGGGCAATGTTGATTCCCACCTGATCGCGCGTGTCATGGAGCATGGATTGGCGCACGCGGGGCGCTACCTTGTGTTCAAGGTTATGGTCGAGGATCGTCCCGGTCAGTTGAACCGACTATTGAGCATCATCTCCGAGAATGAGGCCAACGTGCTGGACATCGGTCACCTCAGGCATGCTCCGACAGTGCATATGGGCCAGGTCGAGATTCAGCTCACACTTGAGACCAGAAACGCCGGTCACTCTGAGGACGTATTGGGTAAGCTGCGCGCCGCCGGGTACTCACCCTACGAGACCGACTCTGCTGTCAGCTTCCTCGACTGAATGTATTGAGACCCTTGACGTATGCTCCTGTAGCCAGTTCTCCGCAACCTGGCCACACTAAGCGGCTTGCGTCACTCCAGAACAGGTTCTCGCGTCACCTCAATCTCTGCGCTGCGAAGCCAAACCCCAGCCGGGATATCTGTGGACAGGTAGCGGATTTCAGGCGTAATTGTCTCGCCGACGGCGTCCATAAAGCCGAACTCCACGCGCCCGTCATCCAACCGGCGGGATCGGACCCTTCCGATTGGGTTCCCGTCCACCTCAACGTCGCTGCTGATCTGCCAGACTTCGGCAGGAGCTTCGGATGAAAGGTGACGCCGGGAAGGCAGTATCTGCTCCCCACCGGAAAGCTCGACGCCGTGCTCAATCCGACCTTCCTCATCCAGCCTGGCGATGATTCGCAGTTGGTATGGCGGTAGAGCAACCGTTGCGGCCGTTGGCTGTTCGTAGCCGAGCAGCTCAAGAATGTCGCTGTTGTCGGCAATCGCCAAGCCCTCCAGGAACAGGGTGTTCTGCCTATCTGCACCCGCCACCGCGCACAACACCGCGTCCTTTGCAAAACCGTAGGCGGGCAACGCTGCGCGCATTTCGGCGTCGAGCCTGAGCATTTCATCGAGGTCCGTCGTTTCCATCTCCTCGAGAACCTCACGCAGCGCTCTCCCGGGATTCCTGCAGGATGCCTGCCCAGCAAGGTCGTCGAGCATTTCCTGGACATTGGCATCCTGCCAGCCCAGCTCGGCCGCCCGAGCTTCTTCCACGGCGCGACCGGCTGCTACTGCGGGAGAGATGACCCTCTCGGCGTAGGCGAGCTCGGAATAGAGACTGAATGCACTCTCGAGGGAGAGCACCTCGCCATTACTGATGCGGTCCCGGAGGGAGTTCCAGGATGCTGCCAGAGACACATACTCCGCTGATGCCGATTGGGATAGTCCGAGTACGACATCTTCGATGTCCGCCGGGTTCAAGGCCTCCTTCGCCGCCAATACGCCAGGCAAGCCGGACGTTGTAATTGCGCCCGTGTACCGGTCTGCAAATTGCTCCAACAGGGCGGTTGCTGACGGATTCTCCACCCCGACCGAAGCGGATGCTCCCGTGGTTGACAGATCGGCAATTGCCGGACGTTCGAAGATTCCGTCTAACACCTGCGTGTGGACGCCTGCCGTGTAGATTGCTTTCGCGCGAAGCGACTCGTCTAGAGCTTCGTCCGGGTCGAGAACGGAATTAACCGTCGTCGTAACCATCCCGTCCGAGTCGGCCTCGGCTCCTACCGTGTAGTCCAACCCGTCCACACGTACGGTGACCGGGTCGAACGTCGTGCCGCTCAGCACCATCAGGTTGTGCCATTGGCCGTGGAATCCCCGTTCGTTCTCGGCTTCGTCATAGGTGACGACCCCAACGAAGATCCACGAGGGACCGGGGCTGCCGAGAGTTACCTCAAACGGCGCGACCTCTCCCAGCGTTGCACTTGTCTCACTGGCAGTCTGCGTGCCTGTGTGATAGGAAACTCCGGATGCCCAATTGTCTTCTGACGCGCCTATTAGACCCGTGAGATTGCGCACCCGTGGGCCCACCACGTAGAGCAGCGCGCTTCCGCCAATGTCCGCGAGGTCGCCGCCCCCCAGGTTGCCCACGCGATAGTGAACGTCAAACGGCTGCCCAGCGACCACCTGGTTCGGCGTGTGCACATCCTCGATCTTTAGCAGGAAGCCGGCCTGGTTCGCCTCCTCATCCACAAGGTGGACCACAAGTTGGAAGTCGGCCATCAGGGGTTGATAATCGCGCTCCAGGTAGGTAGTTGCTTCCAACATGTAGGTGCCCGGCGCGAGGTAGCGGTTGATGCGCGCATTCCGCGATTCTCCTCCATCGTCGTTCGCGGCGATCAAGCCGTCGGTAGTAGATACGAGCGATAGCACAGGGTCGCCGTTCTCAGACATCAGGTCCACGCGTACGTGGGCGGCCTGATCCAGATTGAACAGGTAGCTGTGGGCGGGGTGTTCCACAACGAAGCGCGAGCCGCATGTGTCAAGCGACCAGGATGCTGATGCGGTCAGATCAACACCGGTACGCAGCGTACCCAGGTGAACAGGATTACAACCTGTGGCCCGGCTGATGGACAGGGTGAAATCGGCCGGACCGCGGCTACGTCCGCCCACCGTGGTTGCCTCCACGACGTAGATGCCCGGCGTCAGGTCGCGTTCGATTCGCGCGTCGAGGCCTGCGCCACCGTCATCGTTGTCGGTGAGTCGGCGTCCATCTTCAGCTAGCAAATAGAGGAAGGAGTCTCCTTCTGCGGAACCCAGGTCGATCCTGATCCGCCCGCCCTCGACCACTTCAAAGCGATAGCTAAGGGCATCACTGCCGGTCCGAAAACGAGAATCGCAGTTATTGGTAGTCCAGCGCCCGGCGCTCGTCAACTCGCTGTCTGCATCGGCGCTGAGTGTGCCGAGGTCGATTGCCTCGCACGTTGGCTGCCCCTGTGCCCATGCAGAGCCGCTCCAACCCAGAACCAGTAGGGTGACTGCGAGCGCGGCGAGAGCGCCGGCTATTACCAATGCTCGTATCCGAAAACCGGCCGACGGCAAAATGATGGCCTGAATGTACTTGTGATGCTTCACGGGAACGATGTCCTCCTGTTATCTGGGACCTGCCTAAACGCGCAGTTCCAGCCTGGGTTTCAGCAGGCGGTCCGGCACTTCGTTTTCGCGCATGAACTCTACGAGCAGCCGATGAAGTTCCCGCGCCTCGTCCGTATAGCTTCCTATCACGTTGTGCTGCTGCTGCGGGTCTGATTCAAGGTTGTAGAGCTGAGACACTCCCGGCTCAGGGCTATATAGGAAGCTCCACTGTCTCGCGGTGACGGTTGTGACCGGAGGGTCCTGAAGGTCGCGCAGGAAATTGTCTACGGATTGAACCGCGTCCCCCGGATTGGCGAAAGGGATGCTGCTAATCACAAAGTCGCGTCCTGATCGCGTGGCGTCGCCTATGGCAGGCGCAAGTGAGCGGCCCTGAACGAAATCGGGGATGTCCATGCCCAGCAGATCAAGCACCGTGGGCATGACGTCGATGGCGGAACTCAAGCCGCCGTACGCGGCAGGAGATATGCCAGGGACACGCATCAGGAGTGGCAAGTGGACGATCTCTTCAAATAGCGGAGAGTAGGCCCACTGGGAACCCGGTTCGTCATATGGCCGAAGCGTGCCGTCAGGGTATTTGTCAGAACTCATCTTGCCGAAGAGGCCTCCGTGCTCCCCGAAGTAGAAGCCATGATCTGAGGTGAAAATGACGACCGTCTTTTCGGCAAGCCCCATGTTCTCGACGGCCTTCAGGAGGTAGCCCACCCAGGTGTCGACCATCGTGATCTCACCGCAATAGGCGGCGTGTCCTTTGCGCAGTTGCGCTTCCGTGTAGCCGGGCACATCATGCCAGTTGCCGTAGACCGGTAGCACCAGCTCGCCGTCGTGGTCAGGCATGTAGAGCTCTGTGTAGTAGGACGGGGCATCCCACGGTTCGTGTGGGTCCCACGTGTCCACATACAAGAAGAAGTCTTCCTTGTAGTGTTTCTCCAGCCATTGCATGGCGGTCATGAATGTCTTGGGCGCGTTCCTGTCCGATTCAGAGCGCCACCTGTCCCTGATGTCCAGGGCCTCATTGTGATAGCCGGGCTCCGGAATCAGCGACCAGAGGGTGTCCTGTCCGGTGTTCATGAAGAATGTCTGAAAACCGCGGTCGTAATTCATCCCGTCCCGGAGATAGTAGGGCGTGTCCACAGACGCGGCGGTATGGAGGCCATTCCGGGCCAGTATCTCTGCCAGAGTCGTTACGCCTTTCGGCAACGGCTCCCAGCCCATGAAGGACATCGTCCATCGGCCTGTCTGGTGGTCTGCCCGCGTCGGCATGGTAGGGAAACCGGCGGCGTAGTGAGCGTCGAACCTGACGGACTCGGCCGCCAATGCGTCCAGGGACGGTGTGCGTATGTGCGGATTTCCGTATGCGCCAATGTGATCTCTGCGGAAACTATCTGAAACGATCCAGATGACATTCATTGAGACCCTCCACCGGCAAAGCAAGTACCCCTGGGCGGACTCGAACCGCCGACACTCGGTTTAGGAAACCGATGCTCTATCCTCTGAGCTACAGGGGCACATGATTAGTCTACGCGGAGGCTGCGCCTGCAGGCACAGTCCTGAGCGCGTTTCTATCCGGAAGGCCTAGCTTCGCGCAGTTGCCAGCCCTGCTGCAGCCCTCGCCTTGCTCTCTGCCGCTATCAGTAGGGCGTCGTACGCCTTGATGAATGCGATAACGCCCTCGTCGAGCAACTCGGCGTGCACTTTCTGGAAATCAACACCCAAAGCTGCGATGTCCGAGAGAACCTTCGCGGAACCCTCAGGATCATCTCCAATTACGGATTGGACGCTGCTCACGTTGCGGAATGCGTCTACCGTCGCGGGAGGCATCGTGTTGACCGTATTAGGTCCGACAAGGTCGTCAACGTAGAGAGTCGCGGAGTAGTCGGGGTTCTTCGTGCTCGTGCTTGCCCAGAGCAACCGCTGAGGTCGCGCCCCGCGCGCTGCCTGTGCCTTGAACTCCGGTTCTTCTGCAAGCCGCAGCGATAGTTGAAAGGCCTGCCGCGCATTCGCCACCGCCGCCTTGCCGCGCAGCGCGAGCGCCTGTTCGGTCCCGATGGCATCCAAGAGCGCGTCTACCTTGGAGTCGACACGGCTCACGAAGAACGACGAGACGGAGGCCGCGCGTGTCGGGTCTGCCAGCCGAGCTACGCCGCGAGTGTAGGCTCGCGCAGCAGCCTCATACTGCTCCAGCGAGAACATCAGGGTTACGTTGACGTTCACGCCCTGCGCGATCAGTTCTTCCACTGCCGGGAACCCCTGAGGCGCGGCCGGAACCTTGATCATCAGGTTCGGGCGATTTACCTCGCCCCACAGCCGCAGGCCATCACTAATCGTCCCCTCCGTGTCGTAGGCCAAATGCGGGGACACCTCGAGGGAAACGAAGCCGTCCACGCCGTCGGATGCGTCATAGACGGGCCGCAGCACGTCCGCGGCATCACGAATGTCACGGATGCCGACATGCTCGAACAGGTCTTTGGCGGGGCTGCCGGGATTGGCGGCCATGTAGGAAGACAAGGCGGCGTCGTACGACGTGCTGCCCGTGACGGCCTTTTCAAATATGCTTGGGTTGCTTGTCACGCCGCGCAGGCCGTCCTCGTCGACAAGGCGTTTCAGCCCGCCTGTATCAAGGAGATCCCTGTCGATGTAGTCAAGCCAGAAAGACTGTCCCAGATTGCGAAGGTCTTGCAGCGGATTAGCCATCGTTTATCACCTCACCAGATTGTCAGTCTGACGTGTCCACCATCCGCCGATTTGCCCACTTAGTCAAGCGAGAGCCAGCGTATTGGGGCAGGAAGAGGGCGATTCAGTGGCTAGGAAGCTGTGAGTTCTGCGGTCGGATTAGCGCTCCGTCCGCTCGCGGACCTCTGGGAACGGCGCTCCAATGCGCTGTAGTAAACCTGCAGAATCTCGTCCGTCACCACGCCCCAATGATAGCGAGCAACGGTCTCAGAGCCGGTGTTGGCGATGGTGCTCCGCAGGTCTGCGTCCTGCAGCAACCTGATGAGTGTGGAGGCAAAGCCCACCTCGTTGCGTGGATCGGCCAACAAGCCATTGTGCTCATGGGCGACTACCGATCTGTGTCCTGCAATGTCAGACGCCACAACGGCCCTGCCTGCGGCCATGGCCTGGATGAGCACGATCCCCATGCTCTCATTACCCAGAGCGGGGCTGCAGAAGATGTCTGCAGTGCGATAGTAGCGCGGGAGGTCTTCGTTGGAGGCGTAGCCGATGAAATGCACGTCTTCAAGCCCGCGCTCCCCGATGACGCGCGCACTCTCCCTATCCATATTCCCAGGGCCGACGACAAGCAGGCGGCAGTTTGGGAACTGCCAGCGTATCTGCGCATAGGCTCGAAGCATGTGGGGAAAACCCTTCCGCTTCTCCATACGCCCCTGGAACAGGATGTTGAGCTTGCCGTCCCGGAACATTGGGAACGGTTCTGCCTGCGCAAACGCCTGCGTGTCCACGCCGTTCGGAATGATTGAATAGGAGCCGGGGAAGTAGCGATTGGCGAATTTCCTCGCCGGGTCCGTCACGGCGATGCGTTCATCCAGTCTCTGCACCCAGCGCTGCAACAGGGGGCGTGAAAGTCCCAGCGCGCGCCGTCGCTCCGCATAGGCGTGGAATGTGCCAACCAGCGCCGGGCCGTCCGCGAGGCGCAGGAACGTTAGCGGCAGGGTAGGGGTCATCGGCTCGTGCAAATGCACGATGTCGAAATTGCCCCGCTCAAGCAGCGGTTTCACTCGTTTGCCCAGCGTCAGGGACAACGTGACTCTCGCGATGGAACCGGCCGTTGGGACAGGAATGGGGCGTCCGATGATGGCAAGGTTGTCCGCGTCAATGTCGTCTCGCGGCTTGGATGATGGCGCGACGATGGTGACATCGTGCCCGCGGCGACGCAGTTCGTCGCTCAGGCCGGAGATATGATTCGTCACCCCGCCCGGGTAGGCGAAATCGTATGGAGAAACAATGGCGATACGGAGTGGCCGCGACCCATCGGTCGCGGTCACGTCCAAAGCATCACTTTCAGCAATGGCACTCATTGATGTGACCGTCGCCTAATGCTATCACGATGGCGGTGTCAATGATGCGCCTGCCGCTCAAGAGTTGGTTATAGAACCGCCTCCCGGTCTCGGGAAACCTCGATGTGAGGGAGCGTGTCGTCAGGACCGCCCTCGTTGGCGATGAACTGCTCGAGACGGCGCCTCGCTTCCTCATCCCGCATCTGCAGCGGCGGGGACTTCATGAAGTAGGAGGACGGCGGGACGAGCGCGCCACTGATCCCGCGATCCAGCGCGATCTTCGCGCAGCGGATTGCATCAATGACAACGCCGGCGGAGTTCGGGCTGTCCCAAACCTCTAGCTTGAGTTCAAGATTCAATGGAACGTCGCCGAACGTGCGCCCCTCCATGCGGATGTAGGCCCACTTGCGGTCCAACAGCCACGGCACATAATCGCTCGGGCCGACGTGGATGTTGTCCGGATCCAGGTCGAAGTCCAGCTGTGACAGCACGGAGTTGGTCTTGGACTCCTTCTTGGAGGTCAGGCGTTCCCACTCCAGCATGTTGTAGAAGTCCGTGTTGCCGCCGAAATTCAGCTGGTACGTGTTCTCCAGCTTGACGGCGCGGTCTCCGAACAGTCGTGACAGAACCCGGTGAACGATAGTCGAGCCGACTTGCGATTTGATGTCATCGCCAATCACCGGCACGCCCGCGTCGCGGAACCTCTTCTGCCAGTAGGGCTCCCGCGCGATGAATACGGGCACGCAGTTGATGACGGCGACGCCGGCCGCGAGCGCCTGCTCCACGTACCACTTGGTCGCCATCTCGCTGCCGACAGGCAGGTAGCTGATGAGGACGTCAACCTCGCGTTCCTTGAGGATATTGGCGATGTCCGCCGTCTGCCCCTTGGCCTTCTCAATCTTCTGCGAGAGAAACTCGCCGAGGCCGTCGTGCGTCATGCCGCGCTCGACCGTGACGCCCGAATGAGGAACATCCGTGAACTTATAGGTGTTGTTCGGCTCTTCGAAGATGGCCTCGGAGAGGTCTTTGCCGACCTTCGTGGCTCCCACGTCAAACGCGGCGACGAAATTGATGTCCGAGATGTGATAGGGGCCGAGCCGTGGGTGCATCAAGCCGGGGATCGACTCGGAATCGGACGCATTCTGATAGTAGTGGATGCCCTGAACCAGTGAGGAGGCGCAGTTGCCGACCCCCACGATTGCCACATTTATCTTGTCTCCCATAGATTCCTCCAATCCGGTGTGTCAGATTCGTACGTAACTGAGACGAAAATGACCCGCTCGTCCCCACAACGAGCGCAAGTAAGTCACGTAACCATATAACACGCCTCGCGTCAAATCGCCTAATATGCCCCTATCTGGTTCGCCGCATTCTTGTCGGTTGTAGCGTTTCGCAGGCGGATGCTACGCTTGCATCCGTCATGGTCTACGATTTTCAGACTCAATCCTTCCTAAGCGATGGGGCGCTTTCGCCCATTGAACTTATCCGCCGTGCCCATCACAACGGCTATGAAGCTATCGCAATCACTGATCACGTTGGGATGGGCGGATTTGGGCCTCTGCTTGAGCGGTTATCCGAGGACTGCCGAGTCGCTCGCGAAGAGTGGGGCATCCTGGCAATCCCCGGCGTGGAACTGACCCACCTTCCGCCGAATCTCATCGCTGAGGCGGCTGCTCGCGCCCGTGATGCCGGAGCCGTGCTTGTCCTTGTTCACGGCGAGACGCCCGTGGAGCCCGTATTGCCCGGGACGAATCAAGCCGCTGCTTCCTGTGCTGACGTAGATGTCCTGGGGCACCCGGGACTTATCACGGATGAGGATGCGGCGCTTGCTGCCGAGAATGGCGTCTACCTTGAGCTGTCGACCCGACGCGGCCATTCGCTGGCCAACGGCCATATTGCGCTGGCGGCGCAGCGTACGGGCGCGAAGTTGCTGGTCAATTCAGACGCGCACGCGCCTGAGGACCTGCTGACCGCAGAACGCGCGCTGACAGCAGCATTGGGGGCAGGTCTGAATAATCAGGACGCCAATGAGGCTACTGAGACTAATCCCCGCGCTCTTGTGGAAAGGCTTCTTCGTCGGATGACGAACCTGCCCCGCTAATCGATGCGGGGCAGGCGCAACAAAGTTTTCCGGGACCTAGCCCTTGCCGATGCGGAAAACCTTGGTGTTGCAAACGGGGCACGTGCCTTGCGTGGCAGGGCGCCCGTTCTTGAGCGTGACCTCAGTTGCATTAGAGATGGTGCGCTTCGTCCGGCACTTCAGGCAATAAGCTTCCGTGTCTGCCATTTTCTTCCCTCGCCACTAGGTTCGTTTTATTGACTCTAGGGTTGACGGTGCGCCGATGTCAAGGTGTTGGCACCCGTTTATGTGATTGTCTCAAACGCAATATTGGTAATCAACAAGGAAGCTGGAGAAACCCCTTCGCTCTATGACCCTCCGAAGACCGTATGAGGATGCCATCTGCCGGAGCCGGTGCGCCGCAGCAGGGCAAGCAAAGAGCCGTCCGGCGCCAATGCGACGGCGCTGCCCGTTTCCGGTCCCGGACAGAAGACATCGTCGGATTCCCCCGGCACGCTGACCCAATCCCCGGACGCAGCAGCAAGATCCATACCTGAGCGCACTCGTCCGGTGAAACCCGAACGGACCTGTACGGCAGGCCAGCCGGGAAACACGGCAACCAGCGGAGTGAGCGCCTCCGCTGCCTCGTCTCCGGCAAGCGCCTCTTCCGCCTCCTCCAAACCGAGGGAGTTGAGCTCATTGAACGGCCCGACGCGAACGCGCTGCAGACCGTCCAGGACGCCGCCGCACCCCAATCGTTCGCCGATGTCCGCCGCGAGCGACCGCACGTACATCCCGCGCCCACACGCCACAGAAAGATGAATGCGGGGCAGGGCAAATGACTTCACGTCAACTCCATAGACCATCACCCCCCTGGGCTCGCGTTGGACCTCCTCACCGCGACGGGCAATCTCATAGAGTCGTTCTCCCTGGTGTTTGAGAGCGCTGTACATAGGCGGCACCTGCTTGATCTCGCCAATAAACTCGGGGATGACCTGCCGGATGTCGTCTTCTGTTACGTCGTCCGTCGTGCTGGTCGCCAGCACTGTGCCGTCCATGTCCAACGTGTCCGTCACCGTGCCGAGCAGGATCTCCGCTTCGTACCCCTTGGCTAACTCTTCAATACGGCTGCTGAGACGTGTTGCCTGTCCAAACAGGACTGGCAACACGCCCTCCGCCGCAGGATCCAACGTGCCCCCATGACCCACACGCTTCACCCGGCTTGCACGCCGCAGACGCTTAACGACGTCAAATGACGTCATTCCGCGAGGTTTCCAGATTGAGAGAAAGCCGTGCAGGTTAGTGTTCGCCACGACCTCCCCCGTTCGCTGAATCGGTTGGCTGCTCACCCGGACTGACACTGTCCAGCAGTTGATTGATCCGGTCAGCCCTTGCGATTGTGTCGTCGATGACAAAGTTGAGTTCAGGGGTTCGGCGCAGCCCCAGGCTCATCAGGCCGCGCTGGAGGAAGCCCGATGCAGAACGCAATCCTTGCAGAGTGCGCTGCACGTTTTCCTGCCCGCCTGCGACGCTCACCCAGACTCGCGCATGGGCCAAATCCCGCGACGTTTCCACGGCAGTAATCGTAACAATACCGTCTATGCGCGGGTCATTAATGTCACGCACAAGTATCGTGCTGATGTGGTCGCGAAGGAGCTCATTGACGCGCTCCGTGCGCCTTGACATGGAGCCCTCCTGTTGCGCCGACCGTAACTGCACGCCGAAGCGAGGGTTAGTAGGACGGCCGCTCCTGCTGTATGTACGTCATGATGACATCGCCCTCTTCGAAGTCCGAGAAGCCCTCGATGCCGATACCGCATTCCTGGCCCGCGTTCACTTCACGCGCCTCATCACGGTAGCGGCGCAGGCTGGCGATGGGAGCGTCCATGATGACCTCTCCGTTCCGAAGAACGCGCGCCAGTGACGTGCGGCGTACAGGACCTTCCGTGACGAGGCACCCCGCCACGCGGCCACCACGGATATCAAAGACCTGCCGAACCTCTGCACGGCCCTCTTCAACCTCTTGCAGCAAGGGCGCCGCTAGTCCGCGCAGCGCATTATCAAGATCGTCCAGCAACTGGTAGATGATCGCGTAATTCCGAATCTCCACCCCGCGCGAGTCGGCAAGGCGGCGGGCTGCCGTTTCGATACGGGAGTTGAATCCAAGGATGGTCGCGTCCGATGCAGTTGCGAGCAGGACGTCCCCCTCCGTAATGGATCCAACATCCGTGTGCAGGATCTTGCCGCGAGTAGTCTCGTTGCCCAAGCGCGCAATCGAACTCCGCAGCGCCTCCAGGCTGCCCTGCGTATCCGCCTTGATGATCAGATTCAGGTCTCGAGCATCTCCGCTGCCGATCTGTGAGGCGTATTGCTCCAGGCTGGAGGGCTGTCGCCGGTCGACGGTCTCGGTCGCGTCTGCCCTTTCTGCGGCAGCCGCCCTCGCGTCCTGATCCGACTCCGCAACTTCCAGCACATCGCCGGCCCGCGGCACATCGGTCAGACCAAGGATTTCCACGGGCATTGATGGCCCCGCCTCGTCAAGGCGATTGCCACGAAAGTCTGTCATCGCCCGAATACGGCCCCAGGTTGCTCCCACGAGCACCGTCATCCCGGTCTTCAGGGTTCCGGACTGCATGAGGACGGTGGCGACCGGGCCGCGGTTCTGATCCAGGCGGGCCTCGATTACGGTTGCACGGGCCGAAACGTCAGGATCTGCCGTTAGTTCGGAGATTTCCGCCACGAGCTGTAGAGATTCAAGCAAGTCATCCAGGCCGTCGCCCGTTCGTGCCGATACCGGCACGCTCAGGACGTCTCCACCCCAGTCCTCTACCAGTATTTCCTGTTCGGAGAGCTGACGCTTCACGCGCTCGGGGTCGGCAGCCGGCACGTCCATCTTGTTGATTGCCACAATGATTGGCACGTCGGCAGCCTTGACGTGGTTGATGGCTTCAATGGTTTGCGGCATGACGCCGTCGTCCGCCGCCACTACGAGCACGGCGATATCCGTGACGTTCGCTCCACGCGCCCGCAGCGTTGTGAAAGCCTCGTGACCAGGCGTATCCAGGAAGGTGATTGGGGTTCCCTGGACATCCACCTGGTACGCGCCGATATGCTGCGTGATGCCGCCTGCCTCTCCGTCCGCCACGTTGGTTTTCCGTACGGCGTCAAGGATGCTGGTCTTTCCGTGGTCGACGTGGCCGAGGACCGTCACGACGGGTGGGCGCGGCTGGGCGTTTTCCGTCTTTTCCGCGTCCGCCATCCGCTCACCCAGAGCGGCGTCCGCAGTTGCTGCTTCCTTGACGTCAAAGCCGTAGAATTTCGCGATTGGTGTCGCAACATCAGCGTCGATGGCGTCGTTCAAGCCCGCCATCACGCCCATGCGCATCAGGTTCTTGATGACCTCAACTGGGTTCGCGCCAACCTGCTCCGCGAGTTCGCCAACGGTGATTCCGCGGGACAACTCCAAAACCCGCTCTTCGGAATCCGCCGCGCGTCGCTGTGTCGTCATGACGAGGCCACCTCGCCGTTCCGCCGGCTCTGAATCACGGTTTGGGCCTCTTGGCGGATGCGATTACGATCCTCAGAGGACAGGGGTGCCCCGATCAGCAGGCGATTTTCAAGATATGAGCCGCGCAGGCCACGCTCCCAGCAGGTGTCGTCTGCGCAGAGATACGCGCCGCGACCTGAGAGCTTGCCGGAACTGTCTACGGAAACGACGCCGGAGATACTACGAACAACCCGCACAAGCTCATGTTTGGCTCGTGTCTGCCGGCAGGCGATGCACGTCCGCTGTGGTTTGCGCCGCGCCTCCGTGCCCTGTCGTTGTCTCTCTCTCGTTGCTGCCGTCACGTCTAGCGGTTGCCGCCTCTCCTCCCGCCGCGCCGTTCGTCTCGGCCGCCACGGAAACGCCCGCCGCGTTCCGGGAAAATATCTTCAGCGAATCGGATACCGCCGCTCGCCTCACCTTCGCCCTGGCGCTCTGACTGGTATTCCTGCAGGAATGCATCGAAGTCGAACCGCTCTGACTCCTCGTCACCCTCAGCGGCCTCTTCGTCCTCATCCTCTTCGTCAGATTCCGCCTCGGCTTCTTCAAGAGCGCGCAGTAGAGCCTCTTCCTCTTCCTGCAGCTTGCGGAGCTCTTCTTCAAGCTCTTCTTCGGTCTGGGGAGTCTCGGGAGCGGCAGCTTCGGTGGTTGGCGCTTCGTCGGTTGCCGAAACCTCGGCAGTAGCCGTAGCCTCGAGCCCCTCGGCAGCTTCAGCCTCTTGCTCGTCGGTCTCGGTTGACTCAATTGTTGTCGCAGTTGCCGCAGCCTCCTCAACTGGCAGCGATTCAGCTGCCGTCTCGGCCTCTTCGGCAACGCTGACGGCCTCCGCCACGATGGCGTCAACTTCCGGCTCCTCAGCTTCAACTGCTTGCTCTGCCACAGCAGCTTGCTCCGGTCCACGAGCCGCGCGCTCGGCCTCTTCGGCCAATACCTCTGACGTGCTGCGAATATCGATTCTCCAGCCGGTGAGGCGAGCCGCGAGCCGGGCATTCAGGCCCTCTCGCCCAATGGCGAGCGATAGCTGCTGCTCCGGCACGACCACAAGCGCCGAACGATCACCCGTGATTTCCACGCGCGATGTCTGCGCCGGGCTCAATGCGTGACCGATGTAGACGGACGGGTCTTCATTCCACGGAATGACGTCAATCTTCTCACCGTGCAGTTCGTTGACGATGTTCTGGATGCGGACGCCGCGCAAGCCGACGCATGACCCAACAGGGTCAACGCCTTCCTGCCGTGCCTCGACGGCCACCTTGGAACGATAGCCGGGTTCTCGCGCGACGTTCCTTATGACAACAGTCCCGCTCAGGATCTCCGGCACTTCAAGCTCAAATAGCCGACGGATCAGGTCGCGATGCGCCCGTGATACGAGGATCCTTGGTCCGCGAATACCCTTTTCGACTTCCTGGATGAGTACGCGGATGCGCTGGCGGGGATAGTATTGCTCGCTCGGCACCTGCTCTGTGTGCAGGAGAGTTGCTTCAGTCCGGCCAAGTCCAACGATTACCTGCCCCTGCTCGACCTTTTGCACCACACCGGTCATCAACTCATTGATGCGGCCTGCGTACTCGTCATAGACCTGGTCTCGCTCTGCCTCACGGAGGCGCTGCATAACCACCTGCTTAGCGGTCTGGGCGGCGATGCGACCTGCGTCCTCCGGGCTCTCTTCGACGGAGATCATGTCGCCGAGTTTGGCGCCGGGCTTGATCAGGCGGGCCTCTTCGAGTGTGATTTCCTCAGCGGGTTGGTTAACTGTTTCGACGACGGCCTTGTTGAGGGTGACGATAATCTCGCCGGTCGTGGGCAGTATCTGCACCTCAATGTCATCAGTCTCGGTTCCATCGCGCTTGTACGCGGATCGCACCGCGTCTTCAATGGCCCCGAGAACGACATCGCGAGGTAGTCGGCGTTCTGTCGCCAACTGCGTTACCGCGAGCAAGAAATCGCTCTTCATACCTGCCTCATTTCCGTTGCCGGATAGTCTCCTGCAACAATCGCCGCTAATAAAAAAAGTGGGATTGCCGCCCCACCTCTCAATACACGCGGTTCTCGTTGCCTACTAGGGCAAAGTGTACCATCCGAACCCACTCGCGGCAATTTTTTGAGCCTTCTGCCCGCAACGGAACAGCGGCCAATGCCGATAGGCGGAGGGCGATGAATCTACGCCTGTTGATCACCCCCTGCAACAGGCAAACGCAGTGAGAAGACCGACCCTCTACCGACATCACTCTCGACATGCACCTCGCCTTCGTGGGCCTCCACAATCTGCCTCACGATGGCGAGTCCCAATCCTCCTCCTCGCATCCCGCTTTCATCGCCTTGCCCAACGCGATCCATGAGCATCGAAACATCGTCGGGGGAAATGCCGATGCCGGTGTCCTTGACGCGGAACCACACGGAGGCGTTGACGCTGTCCGCCGAGACGGTTACGCGCCCGCCCGCCGGTGTGAACTTGATGGCGTTATGCACAAGATTGACTAGCGCCTGATGAAGGCGACCCGGGTCTGCGTTGATTTCCGGCAGGCCTTGCTGCAGGTCAACAACCAACTCAATGTCGGCCCGCGACGCCATTGATGCCATTGTTCCAACGCACCGGTCGATTGCGTCTCCAACGACGAGTGGCTGCAGGGCCAGACGAGTCCACCCCATCTCCATCCGCGACAGGTCAAGCAGGTTCTCGACGAATGTGGTCAGTCGCTGTACTTCCACAAGGGCGCTTGAAACGAAGGGTCTCGCCGCGTCCGGGTCATCGATTGCCCCCATATCCAATGTCTCAAGAGTTGCCTGGACCCCGGCAAGCGGCGTGCGAATCTCGTGTGACGCGTTGGCAAGGAACTCATGGCGCAGGCGCTGGGCGCGATGCTCCTCGGAGACGTCATATGCCGCCAGCAGAACCCGTCGCTCTCTGCCCTCCCGATAGGGAGACGCAACGAGTCGCGTTGTGCGAGCGGGTTCGCCGCCATGCGTTATTTCACCCACTGCCGTGGCTTGCTCTCGCAGGGCGCGACGTACAATCTCCGCTGCCTCATAGTCACGCGCCAGTCCAATGAGTGTCGTAGTCTCACCGACCCGCTGAGGGAAATCGAACAACTGCGTCGCCGCAGAGTTCGCCAACAGCACATGCTCATCTTCCGTAAGCACAATCACCCCAACGCTCAGGTTGTCCAGGATGGAGGCCAGCCGCGTTTGCTGGGTTTCCACAACGTTGGAAATGCCTCGTTCCTCCTGCATCAACCGGCTGATTAGCAGCGCAATGTCACGCACGTCGGTGTTTGCCGTAGCAAAATCCTCCACGACCGGTGGCTGACCCGCCCGGAGCGCCCCGGCGAGACGGCGCAAGGGGGCTGCCATGCGCTGTCTTGTGACCACCAGAAGCAGGACGATGAGGATGCCCGCGACGAGCGACGAGTACAGCAGAAGCTGCCGATAGGGCTCAGCGCTGGCTTCCCCGGCGTCGTCCGCGATGCGTCCAAGCTGAACCCAAGAGATGATTGCGACTGCGATGAGACCAACAACCAAGACGCCCCACAGGGCCAACCCGATACGGCCCTGCATTATCCGGGGCATTCACGCCTCCAGTTTGTAGCCGACACCTCTGACCGTAAGGAGAATCTTCGGGCGAGCCGGGTCATCCTCTATTTTCTGGCGCAGCCACCGCATATGCACGTCAACCGTGCGGCTTCCTTCGGGATAAGAGTACTTCCAGACCCGATCCAGCAGGGTTTCACGGCTGAAGACGATGCCACGATTCTCCGCAAGGAACGACAGCATCTCGAACTCAAGCGGCGTCAGCGTGATCTCCTCGCCTTTATGGGTCACGCGATGCGCCAGGCGGTCGATGACGGTTTCGCCGAACTCGATAGTGTCCGTCTGTTTGGCATCGGGCTCTTGGGATGAGCGACGGAGGATGGCCTTGATGCGCGCAAGCAGTTCACGCATGGAGAACGGTTTGGTCATGTAGTCGTCGCTGCCCATCTCGAGCCCGACGATCTTGTCCACCTCTGACTGCCGTGCCGTCAGCATCAGGATTGGAACGGAACTGCGGCTGCGGACGGTCCGGCATAATTCAAGGCCGTCCGCGTCGGGTAGGCCGAGGTCGAGAACGATAAAGTTCGGCATCTGCCGGTCCAACTTTGCGAGCGCCTCTGCGGAGGTGGCGGCGGAGCTTACCGCATATCCCTCGCGGCTGAGGGAATAGGTTAGCGCTTCCCGCAACGCGGGCTCGTCATCAACAATCAGGATGGATGTCTCGGCGATTGTCATTTCGCCTTCCGTTCAGCGCCCCTCGTATTGTCATCATACAGGGACAGGCCCATATTTCATGGTCGTGCCACTGCGTCTGGATCAAGACGCCTTAAAGAATGAGGGGAGCCAACAGGCTCCCCTCTGATTTCCGAAATCCGAACGCGTACTAATGGGCGTGGGCAGCTCCCGCCGTCTCTTCGGCGTGCTCCTCGGCTCCGCACGCACAGGCTCCTGCACCGGCTCCGCCGCACGCGCACGCGCCGCCGCCAGCTCCGCCGCAACCGCACGCTCCTCCGCCACCGCAGCCGCATGCCCCGCCCATGTTAGGGTTGCGAATCGTGAAGCCTGTTCGCTCAAGGCTGTCGATGAAGTCAATCTCGGAGCCGATGACCCAAGGCAGACTTTCCTCATCAACGACAACCTTGACGCCGAAACTCTCAATCACTTCGTCAGCGTCATTCGGGTCAGGCTCAATAGCCATGCCGTAGGCCGGCTGTCCATTGTCATCACCCTTGACGAACACGCGCAGCGCTGCGCCCTCAGACTCCTGCTCCTTGAACAGATCAAGAATCTTCTCCGCAGCCGACTCAGTAAGCGTAATCACGATTTCACCCTCCAAATGACGCGCCTATACGTCAGAACGTCAATTTAGGGCAGTATACAGGCAGGCCATGAAACGTGTCCACGCAAGGACGCGCCGCCGGCCTAATGAGACTGCCAATCAATGAATGGGAGCACAGAATATGAATCTCTACCCCGGGCGTTTCGTTATTTCCCGGTCAGATGAGGGCGACGTATGGGCCGAAACGGCCCCCGGCGGCATCAACATCATGCGAGGACGCGCGACGCACCCCGACGAGGGAGAGGTTATTCTCAATGTTCGCCCGGACCAGATCGAGAGGCTCGACGCGTGGGCGCACCAGGAGGGGCTGATCGTCTCGTTCAGCGGCGTTCTCGCCAAGCAGATCAAGGATCTGTCGAGGGAGGTTGGGTTATCTCCCCAAAACTTCGTTCTGGAGGCGCTCAACGCCTTTATCCAGGCAGGTGAGATGGCTGCCGGCCACGGTCATGCTCACACCCCGCCGCCCACGCAGAACATCGAGCTTGAAGGACCGGGGAGTTAAAGCAGCAGAAGTGACGGGCGCTCCAGGATGCGCCTCACCTCGTTCATGAAACGCGCTCCCTCCGCGCCGTCAGTCGCCCGGTGATCCGCGGAGAGTGTCGCCGACATCATCTCTGCCACAACCACCTGACCGTCTCGCGCAACAGGAGTGGACTGCACTGACCCCACGGCAATCGCGCCTGCGTTCGGCGGCGTGATAATCGCGACAAAGTCCTTCACGTCATACATGCCCAAATTGGAGACTGCGAACCCCACTCCGCTGATCTCGTTCTGACGCAGGCGCCCCTCGCGGGCCCGCCGTGACAAGTCTCGCGAACGCGCCGCCGTTTCGACGAGGCTGGCATCGCCAATATCCGGCATCGACGGCGCGATAAGACCGCCGCCGTCCATTGCCACGGCGATGGACACGTCAATGGTTGGATTCGGAATAATTCCCTCGGCCTGCACGGTCACGTTGAAATGCGGATGCGTGCGCAGCGCCACGGCGACGGCCCGGATGACGAGGTCGTTCACGGTGACGCGGCTCTCCGCGTCCAACTCCTCGTTGATCTCCACTCGCATCTGTACGGCGCGTGTCATGTCAATTTCTACGGTCACGTAGTAGTGAGGCGCAGTTAGCTTGCTCAAGGACATCCGCCGCGCGATTGCCTGCCGCATCGGCGGCAGACCCGCCGGAACAACAATTCCCACCGCGCCCGGCGCGGACCGCTCAGTGACGTTGATTCCATCGCCCGGCTCCGGCGCAGTCGGCTCAACCTGGGCAGGCGCTTGGGGTATGACAGGCTCCGGTGGTGACGCTCCTCTCGTCTCCAGCCAGGCTTCAACATCGCCGCGAGTGATTCGTCCGCGGGGACCTGTGCCAGTCACGTTGGCCTGCACCTCCGCCACGGAAACACCGGCCTGCTCCGCGATGCGGCGTGCCACAGGAGTTACCGGAGCGCTCGTGGACGGTGTCTCCTCTCTGCCGGTCTCGGCAGGGGCGGCAGCCTCAACCGGCTCCGGCGGGGCAGGAGGTGTGGGCGGAGCAGAGTCTGCGGGTGGCGCCGCAGCAGGTGGAGAGGGCGTGGGCGCCGCAACGTCCGGCACATCCTCGCCCGGCGCTGTGATCAGGCCTATCGTCTCACCGACGGGCACCATAACACCCTCGGGCACCAGGATGCGGGCCATCACGCCGGATTCATACGCCTCAAGCTCAACGGTTGCCTTGTCCGTCTCGATCTCCGCAATCGTCTCTCCACGGGTAACCGTATCGCCCTCGTGCTTCAGCCACCGCACAACCATTCCTTCGGTCATGTCGAAGCCCATCTGCGGCATGATTACGTCACTTGCCACGTCTGCCTCTCCCTTCGATGCGACCTAGAACAGGCTCCGAACTTTATCCGCCACCATCTCCGCCGTCGGAATCGTCAGCAGCTCCAGGGGACGGGAATATGGCGTCGGCACATTGACCCCGCCGACCCGCAGCGCAGGTCCGTCCAGCGAGTCAAACGCCTTCTCGTTGATTTGCGCGATAACCTCGCCCGCGAACCCGCCGAACTCCCACGTTTCCTCGACGACGACTGCCCGATTCGTCTTGTGGACGGAGTCGATGAATGTCTGCGTATCCAGTGGCAGCAAAGAGCGCAGGTCGATTACCTCAGCATCGATGCCGTCTTCCTCGAGCAGTTCTGCCGCCTGCAGCGCGATGGGCACCATTCTCAAGTAGGCAATGATGCTCACGTCACTCCCGCTGCGCGCCACGCGCGCCGAGCCAAAGGGAATGGTGTAGTGCTCATCCGGCACCTCCGAGCGGCTGCCGTAAAGGAGTGAATGCTCCACATACATCACGGGGTTGGGATCGGCAACGGCAGTCCGCAGCAGGCCCAGCGCGTCCGCCGCATTGGACGGCGTTACCACCTTGAGTCCCGGCACCCGCGCGTACCATGCCTCAAGGCTCTGCGAGTGTGTTGCGGCGAGCATGTTTCCTCCGCCGCTCACCGTCCGAATCACGATTGGCACGCTGATTTGTCCGCCGGACATATAGCGGGCCTTGGCGGCGATGTGGACTATCTGATCCATCGCCAGGAGTGAGAAGTTGATGGTCATGATTTCGACGATTGGACTCATGCCTGCAATCGCCGCGCCGATTCCCGTGCCGACGAAACCGGATTCAGCAATCGGCGTGTCGATGATGCGCTCTTCGCCGTACTGCTCCATGAATCCCTTGGTCACGGCATAGGAACCACCATAGGCTCCCACGTCCTCACCCATAATGAACGTCTCGGGATTGGACTGAAGCGCCTCCTCCAGCCCGGCACGGATTGCTTCGCGATATGTCAGTTGCGCCACTGCCAGACCCTCACGCGTAGACGTCCGTGTACAGTTCGTCCGGCGTGGGGAAGGGGGAATCCAGCGCGAACTGAATGGCCTCGTTCACTTCGTTTTCCACGTCTTCGTCGATGGCGTCTATCTCATCTGTCGTCGTCAGATCATTCTCAAGCAGTCGATCGGAGAGCAGTTTAATCGGATCCAAATCCAACCACGGCTCGACTTCGTGCTGTTGGCGGTACTCAATCGGGTCTGCCATTGAATGCCCGCGGAAGCGGTATGTCATGACTTCAAGAAAATACGGTCCGTTTCCGTCCCTGATGTGTTCGATGGCGTCCAGCGTTGCCTGCCGTACTGCGAACACATCTTGACCGTTCTCCTCGCGATGGCTGCGCACGTTATGGCGGTCGGCAAGGCGATGGATGATGGGCTGCGCGGAGGCTCGCTCCACCCGTGTTCCCATCCCGAACCCGTTGTTCTCCAGCAGGAACAGGACAGGCAGTTTCCAGAGCGACGCCAGGTTCATGGACTCATGAAACTCTCCCTCGTTGACCGCTCCGTCGCCGAGGAAACAGACCACGAGGGAATCTTCGCCGCGATAGCGATTCGCGAACGCAAGCCCCACGGCCAAGGGCAACTGGCCGCCGACGATGGCATGTCCGCCCATGAATCCCTTTTCGACGTCAAAGAAGTGCATGGAGCCGCCCTTGCCACCGCTGACACCCGTCGCCTTACCGAAGAGCTCTGCCATGCACGCCGCGGTATCCATCCCGCGTGCCAGCGCATGGCCATGGTCGCGATAATGCGTGACGATCTTATCGTCGTCTCGCAGAGGTGAGATGACGCCGACAGCAACGGCCTCCTCACCGATATACAAGTGCAGGAAGCCGCCGATGTTTCCGCGGCCATAATGTTCGGCGCTCCGCTCCTCAAACCGGCGGATCAGCTTCATCGTCCTGAGCAGTGTCAGAAGCTCAGAACGCGGAAGTGCGGAGTCTATCGATGTGCTCACGGGCTTATTTTGCCTCCATACACAGAGTCTACATGTGTATGGCCTCGCCGAAAGCTGCAAGCGACGCCTCCATGAGGGTTTCGGAAAGTGTGGGGTGAGGATGGATGGCGCGCCCGATCTCCAGCGGCGTTGCCTCCAGCAGCTTCGCGACGGACAACTCCCCGAGCAGCTCGGCGCACTCCGGCCCCACCATCTGCGCCCCCAGCAACGCTCCCGTATCGGCGTCGCTGACCACCTTGATTATTCCGGCGTAATCGTCCAGGCTCAACGCCTTTCCGTTTGCGCGATAAGGGAAACGCCCGATGTTGACGGTGATGCCACGTTCTTCTGCCTGCGCCTCCGTTATGCCCATGCTTGCTACCTGCGGATGGCAGTACACGGCGCGGGGTATGTCCTCCTTGATGAGCGGCTGGGTGTCATGGCCGGCAATAGCCTCCGCCGCCAGCACGCCTTGGGCCATCGCTGCATGGGCGAGGAGCGGCGGGCCTGTTACGTCGCCGATGGCATACACGCCGGGGATGTTCGTCCGCATCGTGTCGTCACACTCGATGTAGCCGCCCGGCCCTGTTTCAACCTCTGCCGCTTCAAGCCCCAGGCTCTCTGTTCGACCCTGCATCCCCACGGCCACGAGCGCCATATCGAACGGGATAGTGCGCGATGAGCCCGCAACGTCCAATTCCGCTTCGCCATCTGCCAAACGGTTTACGCGGCTTTCCGTCAAGATCTCAATGCCCTGACGCGTAAAGGAGTCTTGCAGCGCAGACGTTATTTCGGTGTCTTCCCCCGGCAGCAGGCTGGGCATCAACTCGACGAGGGTTACAGCACTGCCATAGGAACGGTAGAAATAGGCGAATTCGCACCCTGTCGCGCCGCCACCGATGATCAATACTCTCTCGGGCAAGTCGCGTCGCTCCAGCGCATGCCTGCTTGTCACAACCGTTTCGCCATTGATTTCAAGGCCGGGGAGTTCACGTTCCTGCGCCCCTGTCGCAATGACAATCGCTTTATTCGCTTCCAGCGGCTCCGACTCCGTATCCACGAGAACATGACGCGAGTCCAACAAGGTTCCGCGCCCATTCACGACAGTGACATTGTTTGAACGCAGAAGGCTTGTAACTCCACGCACAAGCCGGTGAACGACTCTACGCGATCGGGTAATCGCCTGATCGAGGCTTGCGTCAACTGATCCAACAGTAATTCCGAAATCCGCGGCATTGTTAATCGTATTGAGGACATCGGCATTGCGCAGCAGGGCCTTTGACGGGATGCACCCCCAATTAAGGCACAGGCCGCCGAGTTCGTCGGGTTCAATAACGGCTGCGCTCAGGCCCAACTGCGCTGCTCGTATTGCGCAAACATACCCGCCGGGACCGGCCCCGAGAACAATTACATCAAAAGCCGCCATTTTCCTGCTTGCCTCCAAGTGCGCGAATTCGTCTTTCGCGCCATATGCTCATAGAACAGCATAGGATTATGCCCACAAGAGGTGAAGTAACACCCTCTACTAAAAGAGTGTATGCTGGTCGCAATGGGGTAAGTTGTGATGAAACTTCGGCATTAGGAGGCTGGCGTGCCTAATACAATTACTGAAGAGCAAGTAGTCGATGTTTTGCGGACATGCTACGACCCTGAGATTCCGCTGAACATTTATGATCTTGGCCTCATTTACGACATAGACATTCGAGACGACTGTGTCTACGTGACGATGACGCTCACCGCTCCGGGCTGCCCAATGGCCGGTACAGTTGGCCCCGAAGTGGAGAATCGTATTCTTGAACTCGAGGGCGTGAATGATTCTCAAGTGGATATCGTTTGGGATCCGCCCTGGACACCGGAGATGCTTCGGCCGGAAGCGAAGGAGCTTCTTGCCGGCCTCATGTAAGTTCGAGTTGTTGGGAACGGAGTTACACACGCGACGCCTCAAGTATCGGTTAGGCCACGTAGTTTCCCCTTTCGATGCCAAAGCAAGACTGCTGAGAAGCCTGACTTAACAGGAAAAGTAGAGATATCGCATTACTAGCTTTTAGGTGGGTCAAATCGCGATAGGGGAGAGAGGGAAAGTGACAGGGTTACTTGGCGATAGTTCCTTGGGGATATCGCTCGACAGCAGGACTTCCGTCATCGTCGCGCTCGCAACTGCTGCTGCAGTTCGTGATGAAGCGGCAATCAGGCAAGCTGTTTCGGACGCGCTGGCGGATGGCATTAGCAACAATGAAATCTTGGACATCATGACCGTGGCGGCCCGGATACAGCAAAGCATCAACCTCAACAACATCCTCCAGGGAATACAAGGCGGAACCTCCGCGGGGACGGCAGGCGCCGGAGCCCCTCGCCGCAGGCGCGGCCGACCGCCGGGAAGCAGATCAGCCAGGTCTCAGGTGGCCACTCCGACATCTGAGCCGGCGGCTGAATCATCGTCCGATGCAGAGGAGGTTGCGGCTGCTTTCTCCTCACGAGAAGATTTCTGGAATCAGCTCGTTGCCAGTTTCCAGGCCAGGATGCCGGATGCCCGCCTCTCCCGCACCGAGGGGCCGCGTGAGCGAATTGTCCGCATGGGCCGAGGCAAGATCGGTCTCAATTGGGCTTTCCGACGACAGGGGCGGTTCGCAGTCCAGATCATCCTTAATAACGAGTCCGTTCAGGACCCGGACCTTGAGGGAATCCGGCAGACCGTTGCCGACTACACGGGCGAGACGGTCGAACTTGAAGGAAGAGGAGCAAACCACTCCACCATCGCCGTCTACGGCCCTGAACGAGAGCGCGACATGACCCAAGCCTCCGTGGATTGGGGCGCGGTCACGATGGGCCGCATCTATGAGGTGCTGCGGAGTATTGAGGGACGTCGCCGCCGCCGTGGTCGCCGCCGTCGTCGTCCTGAAGAGGGCACTGTCGAGTCACAGCTCCTCGAGAAGCTCAGCATCTACGTGGCTCGCGGTTCCTCATCAGCGGAATAGAGTCATCCATCGACGCAAAGGCCGGCGGCCACTTTTGTCGGCCCCATAAGATGCCGTGAGCCGCCTGTCCTTTCTCACGAATGCCGTAGAGGGGATTCGCTCGCCCATCGTTCGAGTTCTTGCCGCGGTTGGTGTGCGCCCCAACCATCTGACTGTCGTTGGCGCTCTTATTGCTGTGGGGGCGGGCTATTTGGCCAGCCAGGGCGCGCTGCTGCCGGCCGGACTGGTATTCCTCGTGGGAAGCCTCATGGACGGCCTGGATGGCGCGCTCGCGCGCCACACGGATTCCGTGTCTCGTACCGGAGCTTTCCTGGATTCCGTGTTGGACAGGGTAGGGGAAGCAGCGCTCCTCATTGGTCTGAGCTTCTACTTTGCGCGAGAAGATGACGCTCTCGCAGTCGTAGTGACCACCGCCGCGCTCGCCTTCTCCATGTTGGTGAGTTATGCGAGGGCACGGGCAGAGAGCCTGGGGCTGAATCGTGGTGGGTTTATTCCTGCACCGCGTCCAGTTCGAGTCGTTATCCTGTCCGTCGGGTTGCTTATTGGTCTGCCGCTGATTGCCGTTATTGCTGTTGCCGTGCTTTCAGCCGTTAGTGCGTTGCAGCGCATCATCGCGGGAATGGGCGGCGACGAAGGAACTGAGTAGCCGCAGGGCTACCCCGGACTACGCCGGGTCAATCGTTATCGTTTCGTAGAAGAACAGGATTGGCCCTGTCCATGCGCTGTACATCGACGAGGGCCCTGAGGACACGATCATGAACGCCTCGCGGTCGTCCCCCTCTCCGCGAAAGACGACGATTGTCTCTCCTGTTGTTTCGGCACCCTCTCCTCTCGAAACCCAGTTCGCATGATATGCGGGAGTTCCGTCTGTCAGGGTGGTCTCCGTCTCTCCGACGATTTCAAGGCTGGGCTGTAGCTGCTGGAAGAACCTCATGCGAGCGCCCCCGTACGACATGAAGTCGATTTGCGGGGGCGGCAAGTCCCGCTCAACGTCCACGGTGACGGTCTGCTCCGGTGACACGAGTGAAACGACGATTCCCTCAGTGTCCTCCGGGTCGCTGATCAGCCAGTCATCCTGATAGCGGAAACTGAACCCCAACTCATCGTCGCGGTATTCGAGTTCCGATGTGCCCGGAATGAGAAAGGGGTTTGGTGTTGGTGTCGGTTCCTCCTGAAAGAAGCAGCCGGACATTGTTGCTGCAACGACAAGCAGGGTGAGCAAAACCGCAAAGGCGATGAGCCATCGCTGCGGTTGCCTCCTGCCATTCGACACCTGCACGGCTACTGCTCTCTCCCCACGGACTCGCGCAGCCACGTGGTCAGGAACGGATCCAACTCTCCGGCCAGCACGGCGTCCGGATCCGACTCCTCATGCCCTGTGCGATGGTCCTTGACCATCTTGTACGGATGGAGGACGTAGGTGCGAATCTGGTTGCCCCACTCCGGCGCAACGAACTCGCCGCGCAGCCGCATCTCATCCTCGCGCCGCTTCGCCATCTCCCTTTCAACCAGGCGCGCCATCAGAATCCGCATAGCGATCTCGCGGTTCCGTCCCTGCGAGCGCTCGTTCTGAACGCTAACGACAAGCCCGGTCGGGATGTGTGTAAGCCTCACTGCTGTCTCATTCTTTTGCACGTTCTGCCCGCCTGCGCCGCTGCTGCGGAACGTGTCCACGCGCAAGTCCTCGGGGCTGATTGACACGTCAACGGCGTCATCGACTATGGGTAGCACTTCTACCAGTGCGAATGAGGTATGCCGCTGGTGCTGGTTGTCGAAAGGCGAAAGGCGAATCAACCGATGTACTCCGGCCTCTCCCTTCAGATACCCGTACACGTTCGGCCCGTCGATCTCCAGGTCCGCCCGTTTGATGCCTGCCTCGTCGCCGTCCATCCAGTCGAGAATTCGCGCCCTGTGACCGTGCGATTCTCCCCAGCGGCGAAACATGGTGACCAACATCTGCGCCCAGTCTTGCGAATCAATGCCGCCTGCTCCGGCCTGGAATGACACGATTGCAGAACGCCCGTCATGCGGGCCGCTGAGCATCGCCTGCGCTTCGAGGTCCTCAAGAGCCTTTTGAACACTTTCAAGCTCGTCTTCAAGCTCAGATTCCAGTTCCGACGCGTCTTCCGTGAGCGCCAGATCGGCAAGATCCACCAACCCTCGCGCGCGCTTCTCGAGCGACTGCCACGTGGCGATTTCCTCGCGCAGCGTTGACGCTTCTCTCAAGATGCCCTGCGCGCGCTGCGCGTCGTTCCAGAAGTCAGGCTTCGCCGACTCGACGTCCAACTGCGAGACGCGAGACTCCTTGCCGGGCAGATCAAAGACGCTCCAAGTATGTCGCGATTCGATCAACCAACTGTTGAGCGCCGTTCCTTACTTCCTGCATCGATTTAGTGGCTCCAGGTCAGTTAATGCCGTCTACATTGTGATTAATTTTACAGGAGAGATTCTCCTGCGGCGGCTCGATGCGCCAATCTCGTTGGCACGGGCACACGATAGCGCGGAGAACAGGCCAACGCCCATCTCACGGACGACTCAAGGTCGATAGTGTTTCCCGGTGAAACATAGATGGGGTTTACGGCTGTCCGTGTTCGTACAACCGCCCCGATGACATCATTCTTGTGCTCCAGTGGCGTCCATGCGCCTTTCTCTTCGCCCGGTTCCTCATAATCTCCTACAAGCCGTGACTTTGCGCACCCGATTGTCGGCACATCGATGGCCAATCCCAAGTGGCAGGCAATTCCAAACCGGCGCGGATGCGCCGTCCCCTGTCCGTCAACAAGAATCACATCCGGCGTCGAACGCAGCCCTGCCAAAGCCTCAAGGAGTATCGGCGCCTCCCTGAAGGAGAGCAGACCTGGCACGTAGGGGAAATCCGCTATCCCCTCCGCCGTTGATACCTCCAGCACCTCCAGTGATGGCCACGCCACTACGACGGCCGCTCCGCGAACGCGCCCGGACTCTGCGTCAGGCGGGGAGAGGTCCACGCCCGCAATCGTCTGCACCGCGGTCTCCGGCAAGCTCCGATCCACTCGCAGTTGCCCGGACAACTCTCGCTGTAACGCAACGGCCTCTGTCGGCGAAATGTCCCAATCATGCAATTGGCGAATGCGCATTAGACCATCCTATGTCCTCTCGTGTCGCTTGCGTCGCCAAGCGCTCCACGAGTATCATGCGCAAACGTCGGTCGGGGTGTGGCGCAGCCCGGAAGCGCACCTGCATGGGGTGCAGGGGGCCCCCGGTTCAAATCCGGGCACCCCGACCATTGAATTGCCTAGTGAAGTCAATGACCCACGTTGAGGATCAACAATGGATGTCGCCTTTGCCTTTGTCTGTGATTACGCCGAAAATTCGTCAAAGCTGACTGCGGTCGGCATCGGCTTCGATACCATCTACGCGCAGGAAGTTCCCCTGAATCATCCGGCTTTCTACGTTGTGGCGGCGTTTCGGTTCAGGGCGGTGGAGGCGGGATCAAAGACCGTTGAAGTCCATATCGTGGATGCTGATGGCGGTGATGTTGTCCCGGCTCTCAGAACGCAGGTGGAGATTGGCCGGCCGCAACCCGGCTACACTCATCGGACTCACCGGATCGCTCTCGGTTTACACGGAGTGACATTCCCTGCCTACGGCGACTATGAAGTCTCGTGGCTTATTGACGGTCACGAATCGGCAGTAATCCCGCTCAAGATCGCTCCGCCTCCTAACCAGCCGTCGCAGCCAAACGCCCCTTAACGGGAAACGCCGCCCATCAGGCGGCGCGTCGTTCTCGAAGGTCGGGGTTTACATGGGAGAGATTGGAATCTGCTCGTGGTTGGCCATGTCAAACTCGAGCCATGGCTGCTCGGCTGCCTCATGCGCCCACCAGAATCCGAAATCGTTATCCTTGGCGGCCATGTAATCAGTGTCGCGGTCGCCCATGTGATAGTAGGCATCCGCGGGGTTTTCCCGCTTGACTTTGCCAAGCTGGTGCTTGGCTGAAACAAAGGCCGGAGTAAGCTCCATGTCCTCCCAGATCTTGCGCTGCACGCTCAGCGGCTTGTCTGAACAACTGCCAATGATAAAACCCACTTCGTGTGCTTTGCGAACCATCTCCGTCGTCACGCCGCCGGGTGGATCCCCAAGCTCAAGGGTTCCGTCAATGTCAAAGCTCAGAAGTATCGCCATACCTTACACCCCATGTATTAGCTGGTAGTAATGTAACTCCCTGCCGGTATCGGCAGGGAGTTACATCATGACCTCCGTATTATGACAGAAGTTTTTAGTCAGGTGAAGTGGACATCACAACGGTGCCTGCCGTGATGGGCAGCACCCCGTGTGTCACCGCGACCTCGGCCTTGGTTGTGATCTGGCGGTCGCCCGCGCGGCCCTGCAGCTGCTCAAGCGGATCGGTGATGAACACGGTGCGCATGCGGCCCGTGCCCATGTTGCCGCCGCCGGAATTCAGCGGGTTCGGCCCCTTCAGGCTGATGTCGCCGGCGTAGAAGTCATGCGCCTCACCGCGCTTGACGCCGCGCCATCCGAACGCCTCGATGTAGTACTGAGTGAAGACTGCGAAGCCATCGTACGGCGCGAAGACATCAATGTCCTCGGGCTTCAGGCCGGAGCCGTTGTAGGACCGCTGCGCCTGGATGTCCGTCCACTCTTCGGTGTCGTCAATGGTCTGCACCAGGCTGCGGGGAGTGAACTGGCTCTCCGTGTGATCCAGGATGTAGACCGGCTTCTGTTTCATGTCCTGGGCCTTCGCAGCCGTCGTCATGACGTAAGCGGCGGCGGCCAGCACGGGGCGGTCACAGTCGAAGATGCTGAGGTCGCGAGCGATCATGCGGCCGTTCAGGTAGTCCTCTTCAGTGAACTCGCCCGGCTCATGCTGCGCGTAGTAGCTGTGCTCCCAGAGCAAGCCATTCTTGCGCTCCTGCACCACGAACGGGGCCATCCGGTCATGGTTCGTCCCGTACTTCTGGCAGTACTGGTTGAAGGTGAAGCCCTGTCCGGAGAGACCCCAGCCCCACGTGTTGGGCCACACGGCGGGGCCGCGCGCCTCGTTGGTTGGGTCCTGGTGATACCGACCGGGCAGGTTGCCGTTCGGATATGTGACCACGACGGTCTCTGCGCGCCCATCGGCGATGGCCTGGGCGGCCTGTCCGATGAGGTTCCAGACGGGATCACCGTGGTTGTTGATGTACTTGAGATTCTTGAAACCCATCTGATTGCGGAGCCATTGGCCGGTGACGTGCGTCAGGCCGTCCTCCGAGTCGTAGGGCGCATCGAAGTAGGGGCGGGGACCCCAGACATCGCTCAATGGCTGGCCATTGCCCTGGCCGCCTGCGGAGCCGATGATGCCATCAACATCATCGAGCCCGATGCCGGCGTCATCAAGGGCGTTCTGCACAGCAATCATCATGTACGCCCCAAGGGACTTCTCGAGCGTCTCGCCGTCCCAGCGGCGATCCGTCGGAGAATGCCCGCGGGCAACCAGCGCAGCCTTGCCACGGCCGTTCCAGATGCCGACAGGATCGTGATTACGCTCCCAATTCACTTCACGTGCCATCTGCGTTTCTTCCTTTCCTCCTGGTTTGCGCCGCTTGTTTCCTCAGAAACAGAAGAGCGCCTACTTGACGATCTTCCACTCCGGAATCATGCGTCCCGGCGCGGCCTCAACGAACTGTACCTCGCAGGTTGCACCGATTGGGATATCGGGCTCCTCACTCAGGTTTGTGCCAAAGTCGTCGATCAGATTCGTGTGGAAATTGATCACCGGGTCTTCCTCGAGCGCCACGATGACATTAAGGAACGGCTGCAGCGGATGCCATTGAACCAGGCGGGAGTCATAGGTGATGGAGTAGCCGACGATCTTGGCGCGGCCACTGGTCTCCTGCCAGCTCAGATGGAAATTGAAACCACAGTCGCGGCAAGCTGCCTCCGGCGGATACTGCCTTCGGTCACACATCGAACAGTACTGCACGATGAGCTTGCCTTCATTACATGCGTCCCAGAACGGCTGTGTCGCCGGGTCCGGGACAGGTACGATTGGTCGTGCCATTGTCTCCCCCCACTCTTTCCATTGACTCAGGTAGTCAGAGCGGACAATAGCATGTGGTCAGAGCGCATGTCAACGGAACGCGTGGGCACGTGATTCATAGGTAAAAATATCGGTATGAGCGTATATGTTTTTCCACTATTGCCAAAGAGTTCTTATATGTTTGCCAATTTATCAAGTCGATCTAACTGTTCGGCAAAAGAAATAGCCCCCGCCATATGGCGGGGGCTATTGTTAGCCTCTCGATTATGGTCGGAGGCTAGCCGGGGTTTGTGCTCATGACAACGGTGCCTGCCGTGATAGGCAGAACGCCGTGGCTCACAGCGATCTCGGCTCGACCGGTGATCTGGCGCTCACCGGCGCGATTCTGCAGCTGCTCAAGCGGATCGGTGATGAACACGGTGCGCATGCGACCGGTGCCCATGTTGCCGCCGCCGGAGTTCAGCGGGTTCGGCCCCTTCAGGCTGATGTCGCCTGCGTAGAAGTCGTGTGACTCGCCGCGCTTGACGCCGCGCCAGCCCCACGCCTCGATGTAGTACTGCGTGAAGACTGCGAAGCCGTCATAGGGCGCGAACACATCGATGTCGTCCGCCGTGATGCCGGAACCGTTGTAGGACCGCTGCGCCTGGATGTCCGTCCACTCTTCGGTGTCGTCAATGGTCTGAACCAGGCTGCGCGGGCTGAACTGGCTCTCGGTGTGGTCCCAGATGTAGACCGGCGTCTGCTTCATGTCCTTGGCCTTCTCAGCCGTGGTCATGACGTATGCCGCCGCCGCGAGAACCGGGCGGTCACAGTCGAAGATGCTGAGGTCGCGAGCAATCATGCGGCCGTTCAGGTAGTCCTCTTCAGTGAACTCGCCGGGCTCATGCTGCGCGTAGTAGCTGTGCTCCCAGAGCAGGCCATTCTTGCGCTCCTGTACGACGAACGGGGCCATGCGGTCGTGGTTCGTGCCGTACTTCTGGCAGTACTGGTTGAACGTAAAGCCCTGTCCGGAGAGACCCCAGCCCCACGTGTTGGGCCACACGGCAGGCCCGCGCGCCTCGTTGGTGGGATCCTGGTGATAACGTCCCGGCAGGTTGCCGTTCGGATACGTAACCAGAACGGTCTCTGCGCGCCCATCAGCGATGGCCTGTGCAGCTTGCCCAATCAAGTTCCAAATTGGATCACCGTGGTTGTTGATGTACTTGACGTTCTTCATGCCCATCTGGTTGCGGAGCCACTGGCCGGTGACGTGTGTCAGGCCGTCCTCTGAATCGTAAGGCGGATCGAAGTAGGGACGCGGGCCCCAAACGTCACTCAGCGGGGCGCCGCCGGGCTGACCGCCCGCGGAGCCGATGATGCCGTCAACGTCATCAATGGTGATGCCGGCGTCGTCCAGCGCGTTCTGCGCGGCGATCATCATGTATGCGCCAAGGGACTTCTCCAGCGTCTCACCGTCCCAGCGGCGATCCGTCGGGGAGTGCCCGCGCGCTATGAGGGCGGCCTTGCCGCGGCCGTTCCAGATGCCGACGGGATCGTGATTTCGCTCCCAATTGACTTCACGTGCCATAGTCGTGATTCCCTTTCAGTTTCCTATTTGTCGTTCGACTCTGTTGCGATCCTTGCGGACCTACTTGACGAGCTTCCACTCGGGAATCATTCGTCCCGGCGCGGCCTCAACGAACTGAACTTCGCATGTCGCACCGATGGGAATGTCAGGTTCCTCAGTCAGGTTAGTGCCAAAGTCATCGATAAGGTTGGTGTGGAAATTGATTACCGGGTCCTCCTCAAGCGCCACGATGACGTTGAGGAACGGCTGCAGCGGATGCCATTGAACGAGGCGGGAGTCATACGTGATGGAGTAGCCGACGATCTTGGCGCGGCCACTGGTCTCCTGCCAACTCAAGTGGAAATTGAAGCCACAGTCGCGGCAAGCTGCCTCAGGTGGATATTGCCTGCGGTCGCAAACCGAGCAGTACTGAACAATGAGCTTGCCTTCGTTGCAAGCGTCCCAGAACGGCTGTGTCGCCGGATCCGGAACGGGAACAATCGGTCGTGCCATTTCTACCCCCTTAGCACCGTTTTGTTGCCGTCGAAACGTAGCATCCGCCCTTTCCGCCTGTCAATCAAAAAGACTGTGCCCGCCCCACGAATTTCGCGGAACGGGCACAGTTCCTTATTCCCGGTGCAATCGAGCCGAAAAGCAGTCTGCCAACTCCTTTTTCTCCGGTAGTCTAGATTGCGAACCGGGAATAACCCCCGCGCTCGCGCTCGTTAGCTACCGGCGTCCACCTGCTGGATACGAGCTGCGATCAAGGCAAGGTTCGCAAACCTGGCTCCATCGGCATGGTCGGGGAGTAGCCGATGCAGTCGGTGGGCGTGTGTCTCGACCCCGCTCAAATTTCCTTCGCGCGCCCAGTAGCTATGGCGCAGGAGTTCGGCGAATTCAGGGACCACGGCAGCCACTTGGTATCGTATTGGCGCGTCCGTGGATTCTGACACTGAGGGGGCCGACGTCGGGAAAGCTTGAGACCCGGTGATGACGAGTGCCGTGGCGATAGGCTGAAGGCTCATGGCTCCCTCGTCCTCTTGATCCTCCATCGTCGCGCAACCGGTCGCGACGACGACCACGGCCAGCAAGGCAAATATCGCGATCCACCTTCTTGTACACATTGCATGCGCCTCCTGGTCACTGTCTCAGGCCCGGCCGCCGCCGACCCCGCAACCACAGTCGCGCCGAAGTGGGTACAATTCTGACTACAACACTGTTTCATTCGCGTTGAAACGAGTGTCAGATATGTCGCATTCGCGTACATTCGCCGATCTTCTGACGGAATACATGGCGCGCACAGGCATCGGCGATGCCGAACTTGCGCGCCGCATTAACGTCAACCGTCTTACCCTCATTCGCTGGCGTGAGGGAGTGACCGAGCGCCCCCGCCACCGCGATGATGTTTCACGCTGCGCCGATGTTCTTCGCCTCACACCGGAGGAACGAGACGAGTTCCTGATTGCTGCGGGATTCCAGCCGGATAGTCCGACGGCTGGGTCCCAAACCGGTGACATAGGCGACAACGATGGTGATGTCGCAAGGGAAGAGCCAGGCGCGGAGGGAGCTCCCCAGCCCTCAACGCGAAGCTCCCCTCTTAATCGGAAGTGGGCTCTCGCAGTTGTTGCTGTGGCCGTTGTTGTGCTGCTTGGCGCCGGGTTGGCGATCTTTGGAGACGACTTGAACCTCATCGGCCCTGATCCGACACCAATACCTGCCACCCCCACTGCAACTGCAACTCACACGCCTGCGGCAACGCCAACGGCCACCCCTGTTGTTCCGACGGCTACGCCGCCGCCCGCCACCGTCGCCCGAGACGGTGAATCACTCATCCTACTTGCGCCGTTCGCCAACTACACCGCCGGCGCGCAGGGGTACAACGTTTCCGGGCGACTTCAAGAGCGGATCGACGCGGAGCTGCGTCTTTCCGGACTGGCAAACGCTCGCACATTCCTGTGGCCGGACACAATCCGATCAGAAAGTGAGGCGAGGAGCGCCACTGAGAGATCCGGAGCTCTCCTCACAATCTGGGGCGAGTACGACAGCGGGCGGGTTTTGGCCCGGTTCACGACCGCTCAAAACCCCAGCGGAACGGCCGGAGAACCCGTCATTAACATCGCGTCCTCACCCTCGGAACTCCCGACGACCATCAACGTGAATCTGACCATCGCTGTTCGGTATGTGGCTCTAATGACATCAGGGCGCGTCTACCTGGATCAAGGAGAATACGACCGCGCCAAGGCCGTCCTCACGCGAGCTACTATCCCACCGCCCGAGGACCCCACCGCGCTGGCTGATATTCGTTACCTGCTCGGCATTGCTTATCTTGAGGGCGAGCGATTCGACTACGATGAGTCGATCTCCTGGTTCACCCTCGTCCTGGAAGTGGAACCGCTATCAATTGAGGCGCTGAATGGCCGTGCCGTTGCGTATATGCGGCGCGACAGGGAGGGCGATATCCAGTTGGCACGGACCGACCTGTTCCGTGCCGAGTCCATCCAGCCCGACCATGCCGAAACCCACTCAAACAGGGGTCGAGCGCACATGCTCCACGCTGGAATCGATGATCTCGACCGCGCTATTGATTCGTTTTCACGGGCCATTGAGCTTGTCCCCGACAGCGGAATTGCCTACGTCGACCGTGCCAGGGCGTATATCGCTCGCGGCCAAGCATCGGACCTTACGCTAGCCCGAACCGACCTTAGTCGCGCACTGGAGCTAGAGCCGAACCTCGCAGAGGCTTTTGTCGCTACCGGCCTGCTGTTCGTGGCACGCGGGAGTCGAGCGGAAGCGCTGCGCAGTATCGCCGAATATACGCAAGCAATCGATCTTGCTCCCGATTCGGCGGATGCCCGGTTCCACCGAGGTCTTGCCAACTCCGAACTTGGCTCTCTTGCCGAATCAGCCGCTGACCTGGAGAAAGCAGCTGAGCTCGCGGCGCGGGAACTCCGTTACCAGGATGCTGCCTGCCGCGTGTTGATTGTCGCGGGAGATGCCGCCTCAGCGCTCCGTTACTGCGATACGGCAGTGCAGGGAGATTACGACAGGGCGCTTTACTCGCGAGCGCTGGCTCATGCAATGCTCGGCCTCGCTGATGATGCAGAGCGCGATCTTGCCGACTACATCACGTGGGCCGAGTCACTATCGCCGGGGACGTGCCGCGCGGCTCTTCTGGATGCCGCCGCTCTGCTGGAAGGCCCTATCGCCACGGCCCGCGGCGGGGCAGAGATGTGGGATTTGCTTGAGTTCAGGCCGCGGGCAGTGATTCCCGGGCGGCCTACTTGCTAGCACGTCCTCCGCTCATGTCCTTCGACAGGCTCAAGACGAGCGTGGCGCACAAAAAGCCCGCCCTGCCGTACGGCAGGGCGGGTCTCCCCCTCCCCCGCGTTTTAGGGTGAAAAGCTATCTAGTTGCTGTACCCGGATGACGGCCTTGCCGGAGCTTGGGGCAGGTCACCCATCATGTGGGTCAGCACGTAGCGGAAGTCCTTGTATGACTCCAGGCGACCCAGTTGACCGTCAAGAGATTCGAGGCGTTCTGACAGCACGGCCAATTCGTAATGCACGATCTCGGCGCCGTATGAGTCCGTGTTGGGCAGACTGGCGTAGCGATCCGCGGACAGCGCCACGATCGCGCCGAACTCCACGTAGGCATCGCTGCCCCTGCCAAGCCGCCGATCGAGCCGGACGTCCATCCAATCCGACTGTTGCAGTGACTGGCCGGTGACCGGATCGACCCAACGAAGGTCCACGTTGCCAAGGTCAGCGACGCTATTCAGCAGGCCTCGCATGTCATCCCTCAGACGCACTTCGAAGAAGACCGTGGTCGCCGTGCCAGCCGGAATCTCCGCGAACTCTTTGCGGTTCTCGGTGAACGACTGGTCAGAGGTAACACGATTTTCGTAACCGACCATGCGCCACGAGTCCACGACGTCCGGGTTCCAGGTGACCTGCGCCCGCGTCTGGTCCGCGAACGGCTTCGAGATGGCGAGCCAGTTGTCACGCGTGAAGGTCTGCCGCGCGTGGTCGGTGTCGTTGAGGTAGCGATACCATCCGTTACCGTGCTGTGCCAGTTGCTCAAGGAGCACATCGTTGTAGTTGTTGATGCCCACGCCGATGGTGATCAGACGGAGCGGGTTGCCGGCGTTCCGGTCATAGGCACTCTCTAGGATGGCGAACGGATCCGTCGCGTCCACATTGGCCACGCCGTCCGACATCAGGATGATGTAGTTGTACGCGTTCGGCCTGTCACGCCGCGCCCGATCCGCCAGCCATACGCCCTCATTTAGGCCCGCCTGCACGTTGGTGCTCGCGTTCGGCGTCAGACGGTCGATGGAACGGCGCACATCGCGGTCATCAGGGTCAGTGTGCTCGACGGTGAGGTTTCCGATGACATCCGACGAGAACTGCACAACGGCGATGCGGTCACGGCTGCTCAGGCTGTTGCGAATCGTCTCCGCAGCCTCCTGCGCGATCTCTATGCGATTCCCGTCCGCCATGGAACCGGACGCGTCCAGCACGAGTGTCACGTTGACCGGAATGTTGTCCTCAACCCGGGGCGCCTGGAATCCAAGGCGCACCATCTGGAACGCACTGTCCAACGGATGCTCGAACACATCGGTCGTGATGCCGAAGGAGTCGTCGTGGGAGGGCTGAGGGTAGTCGTAGTTGAATGCGTTTATCCACTCCTCCGCACGCACGGAATCCGGATCAATCTCATAGCCCGACTGCGCCCAGTTCAACGCGAGGGCGAACGACGTGCGGTCCGTGTCCAGGCTGAACGTGGACATGTTGTCCTGATCTGCCCAGACCCATCCCGACTGCAGGTAGTCGTTGAATGTAATCGGGCCACCTGGAACGACGGTTATTCTCTCCTGGGATGGGGTTGGCCGCGCCGGAACCGGCGTAGCGCGGCGCGACTGACTTGATCCCGATGAGTACGAGTATTCCGACATTGAATCTTCCGTCATGTCATAGCTCAGGACTGCGGTGGGACTGGAAGCGGAGATCATGATGGCCGTGGATGTGGGTTCCGCTGGGGACCGATAGCTGCGGTCGTAGTCCTCTTCAGAGGCTCCTCCGCAGCCCGCTGCCATCGCAATCATGGCGACGATGGCGATAAGCGGCAGGGCGGTTGTCCACCCAAGGCCTCCGAAGAATCCGCCGAGGGGCGTGCCCCCGGACTTTGCTGTGAGCCTGCTGTTTTGTGTACGCATGACGAGCGCCTCCTGCGTCTGCTGCTTCAGGCCCGGCCGCTGCCGAACCCACAGCAAGAGTCGCCCTGACGTACGTGTTCATCCGACTACAACACTGCTACATTCAGGTTGGAATTCGCTTCAAAAACGTCACATTCGGGCTCAAAAGAGAAAGTTCCCCGCCAACCGCTTGGTCGGCAGGGAACTGATTGACCCGATAAGGGGTCTACGACGGAATTTCCGTCGCAAGCACAAGCGACGACATGTCGCTTATATATCCCCGTCAAGTGTTGACGAAGCAAAGGTCGTGGTTAGGAACCTGGTGATTCTCCGCACGGCCCATGAGCTGGCGTATCGCCTCAACAACCTGCGTGGTGCCCGCAGTCGATTGGCCGTTGGAGAGCTGCCCGCCGCCAGTATTGACGGGGAAGTCGCCGCTCCACTTCGTGTCGTGCTCCGCGTAGAACGGACCGGACTCACCCTTGGGGAAGAACCCGGAGTCCTCGAGCGTAATCATGACCGTAATGGTGTAGCAGTCATAGATCTGGGCCATGTCCATGTCCTGCGGGCCGAGTCCGGCCATCGCAAACGCGTTCTTGGCAGAAACGACAGCGGGAGATGTGGTGATGCGATCAACCCAGTCCACGCCATGCTCTGCGCGGAAGTTGTGTTGCGCCGCGCCGAGGAGATAGACCGGCGGGTTGCGCAGGGTTCGCGCTCGCTCGGGAGTCGTGACGATGGTTGCCGCCGCGCCCTGCGCGGGCATCACGCACTCCAGCAGGTGGAGCGGATCCGCGACGAGGCGGGAGTTCAGGATGTCCTCCTCGTTGGCGGGTTGGCCGTTGAAGAATGCATTCTCGTTGCCCTGCGCGTTGAAGCGCTGATCTGCCGCGACGCGCGCTCGCTGGAAATCCGTGGTTCCATATTCCCATGTGTGGCGACGGGCGATCTGGGCGTACCAGCCGTTGGCGGCGACGACGGGGCCGAAGGGCTCAACGAACTGCGGATTCACGTGGTCCGGAGCAGGAGCGTACATGCCTGGAACGTTCGAAACCGGTCCTGCGCCGTTGATGCAGAGCACCGTGTCCGCGTAGCCGGCGTTGATGGCGGCGGCAGCCACGGCGATGAAGGTGGCGGCGTTCTCATTCAGAGCGGTGGCGAAGTTGGGTTGGAGGCCGATGTACTCGGCAAAGTCGTAGGCGAATCCGAGGCTTGGCAGTCCGAAGGGAGGCTCGGCGACGATGCCGTTGATGTCCTCTTTGCGGATGCCGGCATCGGCGATGGCCTTTGCGGTGGCCTCGGCGTACATTCCCATGAAATGGCGACCGGCGTAGGAACGGCGATGTGGGAGTTCACTAAAACCTACGACAGCGGCCTTGCCTCGAATACTCATCTGCTACTCCTCGCCGCGCCATGCCAAAGCGCGGCATACTTCGACGTATCCGCCAAAGCGTATAGTGCGCGCCAATCGCTGCGCCTGTCAATCCGCTCACCCTTGCCATGTCTATCTCGGTGAGGTACGATGCCGTGACCCGAAAGAACACTTGTCTCACTATGACTTTCAAGCGAAATAACGAGACTGATTTGACGTACGCGCTCAAGTGGGCGGCGTGGGAGTGGTTGTACACGGTGGCGCGGTGCCGGGTTATCGGATTTGAGGTTGCGTTTGAGGGGCCGGGCGGGCGGATTGTGGACGTGGCAGGGGTCAACAAGGACAAGGAACTGTACGTGGTTGAAGTGAAGTCGTCGTTGGCTGATTTTCGGCGTGACGACAATAATTCGCGGGACCAGGAGCGCTTGCGTAAGGAGGAGGAGGCCAACGATCGCATGGCTTCGCTAACGCAGGAGATCCTGGAGGGAGCAGGGGACGAGGATTCGGCGGCGCAGGCGACGCTTGACGCGGAGCTGATCTCCCGGCGGATGACGGCGCTCAAGGACAGGGCGGGTCGGCTGAGCACGAAGTTCCACGATCCGCGGTTCATGCGGGTGGCGGATTACAACTACCTGATGGTTCCCAGCAAGGCCGTGCGCCGGAATCAGCTGCCGCCGCTGTGGGGACTACTCGCGCCGACGCCGAAGCCTCAAGCGGTGATTGAGGCGCCGCGTGTGGGTGGGAGCCGTCCGCCGCATATGTATGCCGCCGTGCTGCGCGCCATTGCCCGCTCCAATACCCGCGACATGATGCGAGTCCGTGGAATGGAGGAGGAAAACTCGTTGTCCTAGTGGCGGGTGGTAGCGGTTTCCTCGTGGTGGGTGATCTTGTAGGCCTCACGGTACGCGCGGCGGGGCAGAACGTATAGCGCGCGTCTTGTCTCTCCGCTAAGCGCGAGCATGAACGCGATAGCGACAAAGTAGATGTAGGAGAACCATAAGCGCCCTTCCTGCAGCGATACGTCAGCGCCGGATATGGCATTGACGGGCGCTTCCAATGCAGGCAGAACCAACTGGGTTGTGAACAGCACGAAGAGTGCGATTGCGCCGCGTGGTCCGAGATGGAGCGAGGCAAGAAGAACGACCGCGAAGAGTGATTGTGCCGCCGTCAGTAACACCTCTTGCGCCTGACGGTCATCAAGGGGAAGGGCTGACGGGCTTCCAACCGACACCGAGTACACAATAGGCAGGCTGCCCACCAACAACGACCACTGGTTCACCTTTGCGGAGACCAGCAAGCCGAGTGCGGAGGAGGCATCGCCCCGTATCGCGAAGATGCAAGCCACGACGATCTCCGGCGCTTCCGAGGCCAAGGGCGCGACCCACTGGATAAGAAGAAACTCATCGATGCCAATGCTCTTTCCCGTCTCGATCATGCCCTCGGCGAACGGCTCAGCCGACAGGAAGATCACGGTTGCTGAGAAAACGAACGAAATCAGCACGACCATGCGCCTGCGCGACGGCTCAAGGTTGCCGATCAAGGCTGCCGGGCCTACCAACTCCGGCTCCACCACTTCTGCGCGGGAGCTGAACCACATGTACAGACCGAACAGCCCGATGAGCACCACCGCGTCCAGAAGGTCGATTTGCCCTTTAAAGGGAATCGTAAACGCGTAGATTGTTGCCGCCGTCAGGAATGACAACTCGATTGTTTGGCTCTTGTATAGCTGGACACGGCCATGACGATCTTCAATAGCTCCGACGCCGGGAATTTGGCTTACAAGGCGCGCAACGATGCCGGGCGGACGAATCGTGCTGCCGGTCCTCTGGCCACGCATTCTGCGCAGGCCTTTGAACCAAACGATGCCCACGATTAGCGGCCAAGCAAGGCCAATTAGGAGGCGATTCGCGCCGGTCATGTTCGCGACCGCATACCCCGCATATTCGGGGTCGGTACCCGCTTTCCAGACAAGGCTGAAGTCGACGGCGTACTCCGGCAGGACGGTGATGATTGCCACGAGCGCCAGCGCCAGTCCGTGGGAAATATCGTGCTCAAACGCCTCCGCAGCCCATGAAAGGAGGAATGCGGCGCTAAGGATGCCGAGGCCATAGACAAGCGAGTTGGCCAGTGGATGGAGATGCGCATCCTGAGTGCGGCCCAGAGCGAAGAGAACGATAGCAGGGAACGTGCCGACGATGGCGGCAACGATGAATAAACGGTTGCGGTCAGACGTGAATGACACGGCGCTGTTGGCAGCGATTCCTTTCGCGGGCGTTCCTGTCTATCACAGCGCGCGCCCTATCGGAGTATACTAGGCTCAAGGTTGGGGAAATGCCGTGCAATTCGTCCGACAGGAACGTTCCAGAGGCCGGAGGGAGAACGGCAAAACCCTGACATTGATGATAGTGGAAACACAATACGAATTGGTGAGATCAGGCGCGAGCGTCGAATGAATCCCCGGATCTTTCGGAATAGTTTTATTTGGGTACTGGTCGCGGTCGCTCTTGTTGCCATCCTGTTCACGCTCCTCCAGAGCTCCGGCGGCCAGGGGAATCAGTCGCTGGGTTGGCTCATTGACCAAGCCCGGGTCGGCAACATCACAGCGATTGAGGTGTCCAACGACTCGTTGAAGGTGATGACGGTGGACAACCGAGAGATTACCGTCAACAAGGAGCCGGACATCTCTGTCTTTGAGATGCTGACAGCGAGCGGCGTCGAGGTTGGCGAAGGCGCGGGGCAAGTTGATTTGCGGCCTCGCGGCAGCAGCGGCCTTGGCAGCCTCTTTGGGCTGTTCATCAACTTCCTGCCGCTGATTTTCTTCGGCGCGATCCTGATCTTTTTCATGAGGCAGGCGCAGGGCGGAAACAGCCAGGCCTTGAATTTCGGGCGCAGCCGCGCGCGGATGTTCATGGGCAACCGACCCGCGGTGTCGTTCTCGGACGTGGCCGGAGTTGAAGAGGCCAAGATTGAACTTGAAGAGGTTGTCGAGTTCCTCAAATATCCGGAGAAATTCGCCAGCCTGGGCGCGCGCATACCACGTGGCGTCCTGCTCGTTGGCCCGCCCGGAGGCGGAAAGACGCTTCTGGCTCGGGCAGTGGCCGGTGAGGCCGGTACGCCGTTCTTCTCCATCAGCGGTTCTGAGTTTGTCGAGATGTTCGTTGGTGTTGGCGCGAGCCGCGTCCGGGACCTTTTCGATCAGGCCAAGCGCAACGCGCCCGCCATCGTCTTTGTTGACGAGATCGACGCCGTTGGACGTCACCGCGGAGCGGGACTAGGCGGCGGACATGATGAGCGAGAGCAGACTCTCAACCAGATTCTCGTTGAGATGGACGGCTTTGATAGCTCGACTAACGTCATCGTCATTGCGGCCACCAACCGCCCCGACATTCTCGATCCGGCGCTCCTGCGTCCCGGCCGCTTTGACCGGCGCGTGACCATCGATCTGCCAGACGTCCGGGGGCGTATCGCGATACTTGACGTTCATGCGCGCGGCAAGCCCCTCGACCCTGAGATTGACATGGAGGTGGTTGCCAAGCAGACGCCCGGTTTCAGCGGCGCGGATCTTGCGAACCTCATCAACGAGGCGGCGATTCTTGCCGCCCGACGCAACAAGAAACTCGTGATGTACGACGAATTGGCCGAGGCCGTTGACCGGGTCTTCGCCGGGCCGGAGCGCAAGAGCCGTCTCATTACGGAGCGTGAGAAGCGCACGACCGCCTATCACGAGGCCGGGCACGCGGTTGTGGGCCACCTTGTTCCCAATTCCGATCCCGTTCAGAAGGTGACCATCGTCTCTCGCGGGATGATGGGTGGCTACACGCGATTCCTGCCGAAGGAAGAGTCGATGCTGCGCACGAAGTCCCAGCTGCTGGATTCCATCAAGGCTGCGCTTGGGGGACGGGCTGCGGAGGAAATCGTGTTTGGCGATATTTCCACCGGCGCGTCCAACGACATCGAGCAGGTCACGCGAATTGCCCGCAGCATGATTACAACCTACGGCATGAGCGATAAACTTGGGCCGCTCACGCTCGGCAAGCGTGAGGAGATGATTTTCCTTGGGCGTGAAATCTCGGAGCAGCGCAACTACGGTGAGCGTGTTGCCGACGTGATTGACCAAGAGGTCAACGACATCGTCTTTGGTTCTTACGACGAGGCAAAACGTATCATCAACGACAACCGGCACATTCTTGACCGGCTCGCCGAGTACCTCATTGTTGAAGAGACGGTGGAGGGAGACGATCTCCAGAAGCTCCTGAATGATGAGCCCGTCGATCCCCCGCCTTCCGATCCTGCTCCTTCTGACCCTGCGCCTTCCGATCCAGATCCAGTTCCTGTTCCAGCTACCTAGACCTGAGGGCGTTCAATAACTGCCCACCGAGGCTCGACCACTGACGTGCGCGACATCCTTCAGGCCCTCGCCAATGGCAACATATCCGTAGAAGAGGCCCAGCGCCGCCTCAACCTTCATGCGATTCAAGAGGTAGGCGACCTCGCCAATCTTGATCTCGGGCGCATGGCGCGCACCGGCAAGCCGGAGATTGTTCGGTGCGCCGGAAAGAGTGTGGATCAGGCCGTTCAGTTGGCACTGCCGTTCCTTGAGGAGCCAGGAGTTGTCGCGCTTTCAAGCGCGACTGCGGAGCATGAAGCGGCTATCCGCGCCGCCCGTCCCGATGCCGCGATTCGGTTTGAACCGTCGGCAGGCATTCTCATTGCGCGCAACCCTGACAAGCCGGAACCGGAACGAATCGGCAGGGCTGCCATCATCACGGCGGGAACGTCGGACATGCCCATCGCCCTGCAGACGCAGTTGATCGCGGAGATGCTGGGCGTGGAAACCGCTCTGCATTCAGACGTAGGCGTATCCGGCCTGCATCGGCTTTTCCCGGTGCTACAGGAGGTTGTTGAGTTTGATCCGGAAGTGGTTGTTGTAATTGCGGGGCAGGAGGGCGGCCTTGCGCCTGTTGCAGCAGGGCTCCTTGAACTGCCCATCATCGCGGTTCCAACATCGACCGGAACTGGCTACGGGGGCGAAGGCATCGGGGCGCTTTCGACAATGTTGCAGTCGTGCTCACTAGGACTTGCGGTTGTCAACATTGACAACGGGATTGCCGCCGGGGTGATGGCGGCTACGATCGCCCGGCGTGCGACGCGGGGCAGCAGAGACTAACACTTACCACTCCAGCGCCGCACTGCTCGATACGTTCCGGGTTCCCGCTTTCGCGGGAATGACGGTGGTTGGCGAATCAGCTTACTTCGCCGCCGGCCATGTAGGTGAGATCCGGGACGATTGTCACAAAGCGATTCAGTGAGTCGTTGAGGATGTCCGGCATCTCAAGGTGCGGGAAATGCCGCGATAGGGGGATTGTGTCGAACGACGCATGCTGGATTGCCCCCAGCATCTGTCCCGCCTGCGCCACCAGGGGATCATCCTCGCCGTAGATGATGAGGGTTGGTGTCTGAATCGATCCGAGTCGCGATGTGGCGTCCCACTTCGCTGCTGCGACAAAATCTCGCATCGACGATCTTGGTCGCTGCTCCGTGCGTGCCGCCGTCAGCGCATCAGCCGACAAGGGCATATGGGGCTCTCGGAGGCCGCGTAGCGCATGGTTTTTCAGGAAACCTTCCGGGTCTTCCAGCAGGTCCGCCGCCGTATCCGCCGCCCATGGGAACGTGATTCCCGTTCCGATGAGCACGAGGCCTTCCACTCGCCGTGGATGCCGACTTGCGTATTCAATGGCGATTGCTCCGCCTAATGAGTGGCCTACGAGCACGACGGGGGAAAGCCCTAGCGTGTCGATGAACTCTTCCAGGAAGGATGCCCAGTCCGGCACGTCTTCCAGCGCCTCACCGCTCGACTGGCCGTGGCCGAGGAGGTCGAGAGCGATGGGCGTCTGGGACGGCGCGAAGAACCTCATCTGATCTGCGAAGAGCCGGTGATCCGCGCCCGGCCCGTGAATGAAGAGGATGCGAGCGCCCGGCGTGGCTCCGCCAAGCTCATGAGGGCTTTCGTAGTAGACGGACTCCCCACCAAAGTTCACATGCGGCATGACCTTTCTACTCTACATGACAAGGGCGCCCGCTATACTTGAAAGACCGCCGCCGTGATGCGGCGCATGGGAGGGTAGGGATTCACATGTCAACATCGGAACAGGTGAGGCTTACAAGCCTGTCCCACTGCGCCGGTTGAGCGGCTAAACTCGGCCCCGCCGAGCTTGCGCAGGTCCTGCGCAATTTGCCGCCCGTCAGCGACCCTAATCTGCTGGTCGGGATTTCGACCGGTGATGATGCTGCCGTCTATCGCCTGACGGATGACATCGCGTTGATCCAGACCATCGATTTCTTCCCGCCCGTCGTTGATGACCCGTACGACTACGGGGCGATTGCCGCGGCCAACGCTCTTAGCGACGTATACGCGATGGGCGGGCACCCGGTTATCGCGCTCAACGTTGCCGCGTTCCCTGACGCGCTCGACAAGGATATTCTTGGCCGCATTCTGAAGGGCGGGGGCGATAAGGCAGCGGAGGCGGGGACGCTCATCGCCGGCGGCCACACCATCGAGGACCCTGAGCCCAAGTACGGCCTCTCCGTCACAGGCATCGTGCAGCCCGGCCACCAGGTGGCGAACGTGGGGGCGCAGCCCGGCGACGCTCTTGTTTTGACAAAGCCGCTCGGCTCCGGCGTGCTGACGACGGCGCACAAGAACGGGGCGCTTGAAGCCGACGCTCTTGCTGAGGTGGTTGGAGTGATGGCGCAGCTGAACCGTGACGCGTCGGAGGCCATGGTCGAGGTCGGCGTGAATGCCTGCACGGATATCACGGGGTTCGGCCTGCTGGGACACATGAAGGGGATGCTGGACGGGAGCGGGGTAGGGGCGACGCTATCCTTGTCAGACATACCGACGATTCCCGCGGCGTGGGAGATGATCGACCGCGGCTTTGTTCCCGGCGGCACGGGGCGGAACCGCATGTGGATTGAGGACACTGTCGCTTGGCATCCGGATGTCACAGAGGCGGGGCGAGTCATGCTGATGGACGCGCAGACGTCCGGGGGGCTGCTCATCGCCGTGACTGCTGACAAACGGGACGCGCTGGTGGCCGCGCTTCAATCCCGCAACACAACCGCTGCCGTGATTGGTCATATCACCGAACAACAGGAACTCCATGTCCATCCCTGAGGAGATTTAAGCCGTGGCCTCGCTTGAGATAGCTCGACAGTTTGTCGATGAGATGATTGCGCACGCTCAGCAGGATGACCCGAACGAATGCTGCGGGATTTTGATTGGCGAGAACGGGGCGGTCATTGGGACGCGGCGCGTGACGAACATCGTGGAGGAGAAGAACAAGCCGTTCCGGTACCAGATGGCGCCGTTGGAGTATGCGTCCATCGACGAGGAGTGCTCCGCGAATGGCTGGACGCTGTGGGGGTTCTATCACTCCCATACGCGGTCGCAGGCATATCCGTCCAAGACGGACCAGAACCTGGCGTTCTGGCCGGGGACGAAGGACCCTATCTGGCCGGATTCTTACTATCTATTGGTCTCTCTAGAGAATAAGGACGAGCCTGTCGTGCGGGCCTATACAATCTCGCCGCCGGATGCGGAATCTAATGGGGATTTCCGAGTGGACGAACACGAACTCCTCGTGATTGAAACTCCTACCACTACCCCCGCCTGATGAGCCTGATTGTCGCCGCCATAGCCGCGGCCGTTGGCTGGATTACGCTGGCGGGCACGGTCATCTGGTATCGCGTTGTCGTTTTACCGGAGTTGTTCATTGGCGATAGCGTTCTGCCGTTTGTGGTGGTTGTGACGGTAGGGGCGGTGTCGTTTCTGGGCGTGCTTGTTGGGGCGCTGCGGCGGACGCAGGGCAAGACGGACGGGCTAGTCGTGATGATCATTGCGTCGTTCGCGCTGGTTGTCATCATCTTCAGCGACTTGACGAGGGTGGGGGTGCTGATTATCCCCGGGTTCTTGATTTCAACGTTGGCGGCGGCGCTGCCTGCGGATAGGCCGTGGGAGCGGCAGCAGAGTCAATAGGCTGAAACGTTAAGGTAGCAGCTGAAGAATCTAATCTCCGCCTTCGGTGCGGCGGGATGCGAGCCAGGAGTCTACGATCTGTTGGAGGAGTTCAAGCTCCTGGAGCTTGAGTTTGCCTGCCGCCTTTAAGGCCTCGGCGAGCATGTTCTGGGACTGGGCTTCCTGCATTGTTGTGCCGGCGTCGAGGCTGCCCTGTGATTTCCACCAGAGTTCGATATCGGCGTCGTCGGCGTGCTCGATGTCTTTTTCGATAAGCCTGAGGAAGTGTGTCCGCATGTACTGTGTGACGCGCTCCTCTTCGCCCTCCGGCGTCTGGATCCACAAAACGCTGCCGTCGGCGCGGATATAGCGGCTTTGGGGCGTTCCGACTGCGCCCGGTTGGGCCTGTGGTGGGGC
>CAYOPL010000006.1:0-68209 GCA_964405845.1 uncultured Dehalococcoidia bacterium
GCTCTTCTCTGGTTTTGATGCTAACCCCTGATCAAGCAGGGAGACCGTGTCAGGCGGGCAGTTTGACTGGGGCAGTCGCCTCCCAAAAGGTAATGGAGGCGTCCAAAGGTTCCCTCAGGGTGGATGGAAATCACCCGTGGAGCGCATTGGTAGAAGGGGGCTTGACTGTGAGGCCTACAAGCCAAGCAGGGACGAAAGTCGGGCAAAGTGATCCTACGGTACCGTGTGGAAGGGCCGTGGCTTATCGGATAAAAGCTACCCCGGGGATAACAGGCTGATCCTGCCCAAGAGTTCACATCGACGGCAGGGTTTGGCACCTCGATGTCGGCTCAACGCATCCTGGGGCTGAAGGCGGTCCCAAGGGTTCGGCTGTTCGCCGATTAAAGCGTTACGCGAGCTGGGTTCAGACCGTCGTGAGACAGGTCGGTCTCTATCCGCCGTGGGCGTAGGAGGTTTGAGGGAAGCTTTCCCTTGTACGAGAGGACCGGGAAGGACGGACCGCTGGTGTGCCAGTCGTCTCGCCAGAGGCGCCGCTGGGTAGCCATGTCCGGACGGGATAAGCGCTGAAAGCATCTAAGCACGAAGCCCCTCCCAAGATTAGACCTCCCACTTGGTTAACGAGGTAAGGCCACTGGAAGACTACCAGTTTGATAGGCCGCATGTGGAAGCACAGCAATGTGTGGAGCTTAGCGGTACTAATCGGCCGAGGGCTTAACCGCTACTACACCTCGTTTCCACCCACAATGGATGACCGCAATGGTCAGCACACAACGAAAATCCTTGTTCTTGACCCATTCACTTGTTTAGGCGCCAACCGCCTACTAATCCGTACACCAATCCGCCCGCCCGCTCGCCCTGAGCTTGTCGAAGAGCATGAGCGGGAGATCTCCTTTGCCACCACCAATGGCGGCGCGTATACTTGGATTCACGTTTCATCACAACGCGGGGTGGAGCAGTGGCAGCTCGTTGGGCTCATAACCCAAAGGTCGCAGGTTCGAGTCCTGCCCCCGCTACCAAATCTTCTCCCGATAATGCCCACGTTGGCCCTGATGCCCCCGTTCACCCTGAGCCTGTCGAAGGGTGAATCCCCGTCATTCCCGCGCCACATATGTCATTCTGAGCGCAGCGAAGAATCTAAAGCCGCGGACTCGCAACCGAACCCATGACCCGCTCCCTCAAAATCTTCACCCTCTTCGGCGCCCCGGTTCGCGTCTCCTACACCTGGCCTATCGCCCCCGCCCTCATCACCATTGCCCTCGGCGCGTGGGTGAATAACAGGTACAGCCCGACGGGCGAAATCCTCGTCCCGTACACTTTCGCGGTGATCGTTGCGCTCTGTCTCACCGCCTCCGTCCTCATCCATGAATTCGCTCATGTGCTCGTTGCACGGCGATTCGGAATCCGGTCAAGCGGCATTACCCTCTTTGTCCTTGGCGGCGTCTCCCACCTCGATGTTGACGATGACCGCAGTCCGCGCACAGATCTTGCCGTCTCGATTGCAGGCCCTATCACCAGCCTCATCCTCGGACTTGTATGCGGCGCGATCTCCCTGCTGCCGGACATATTGACCGACCCGTCCACTATCGAATACCGCTACGTGACTCTCGAAGAATGGCCAAACATGCTCGTCGGCCCATACCTGATTTACATGGCCCTTGAGTACCTTGCCATCGCCAACCTCGTGATTGGCCTCTTCAACCTCCTGCCCCTCTTCCCACTCGACGGCGGCCGGATCCTCAGCGCCATCCTTTGGGCGATAACGAACAGCAGACATCGGGGAATCGGGATAGCGGCCCTGATCGGCCAACTCGGCGCAGCCGCGATGATAGTCTACGGCGCCTATAACCTCTTCTTCGGAGAACTGCTTATCGGCGTCTGGTTCATCGCCATCGGCGTCTTCCTCATGGAAGCAGCGGTTGGCGCCTCCCAGCCCCGCTCAAACTGAGCGCCCCTTCCAGTCACCCTGAACGTCCCTCCCGGTCACGCTGAGCGCCCATTCCGTTCACGCTGAGCGCCCCTTCCGTTCACCCTGAGCCTGTCGAAGGGTGAACCCCGCTGTCATTCCGAGCGCAGTCGAGGAATCTAAGATCGTGACTGAGCAACTATCGAGTCGTGGCCGAAGCAGAAGTTGGCGCGAGAGAATCGAGCAGCACCGAAGAAACACGAGCGATGTCCTCAACAGCCTGATCAAACGCAGGCTGGTTGCGCTGTGACGGAGTACGATAGCCGCTGATCTTCCGTACGAACTGCAGCGCCGCCTCCCGAATCTCATCCTCGGACGCCGCCGGCCCGTCACTGACCCTCAAGCGCTTAATGCTCCGGCACATCTCCCACTCTCCTTACGATGTTGAATACACCGAATCTACAGTGTGCGACACTCTAGCGAGAACCCATATGATAGACCCTATTCAAATCCTGCAATGGGAGAGGTAGGCCTGTGTCAGTTAGCCACAACGAAAATGCGTCGATCCTCACGGCCGAGAGACTCAAAGCCCGCTCTCGGGAAGAGCGTGATTCATCGCCTCAAGCCGTCAACTTGCGTGTCCATCGCGCAATTTCATGGCTTAATCGGGCCGAACAAGAAACCAACGACCCTGACGCGGCGGTGATTTTCTACTGGATTGCCTTCAATGCTGCTTATGGGCGTGACCAAGACGTCGACGAAATCGACAACGGGTCCAGAGTCTCTTCGGAACGGGGACTTTTTCGAGACTTCTTTGAGCTTGCCCTCAGGCTCGACACAGACAAGCAGATATATAACGAAATATGGCAGCGTTTCTCCGGGCCAATCCGTATTTTGTTGAATAATCAATATGTTTTCCAGCCCTTCTGGGACAATCAACGTGGAAAAAGTGAGGCGAAAAACTGGGAAACGAGATTTCAGAACTCGACCCGTATTTCAATGGAGGCCCTGGCAAAACAGGACACAGTCACGGTATTGGCGATTGTCTTTGACCGGCTGTACGTGCTTCGAAATCAACTCGTCCATGGCGGGGCGACATGGCAGAGCAGCGTCAATCGCCGCCAGGTCGAGGATGGTGCAAGCATTCTCTCATTCCTCGTGCCGCTGTTTGTTAGCGTCATGATGGACAATCCAAGTGAAGATTGGGGAGAGCCGGCGTACCCTCCGGTTGATGGGGTGGATTAGCGTTCCTTCGCCCATCCCTCTGCTATCCTGTCCACATGACGGCATCCAATCCTTCAAACGGCGCCAACCCGGACGCCCGCCAGCGCGCGCGCGACATCATCTCCGGCTACGTCGGCCACAAGGGCGCGCTCCTCATGGCACTGCTGGATGTCCAATACCAGCTCAACTACATCCCTGAAACGACCGTTGATGACGCCGCCGAGATTCTCGGCTACTCGCAACCGGAGGTCTGGGGCGTCCTCTCCTTCTACTCGGATTTCTCTGTGGGGCAGGGCAGCGACCACTTCATCGACGTCTGCATCGATGCTCCGTGCCATGTGACCGGTGCGCGCTCCATCGAGCGTGCCATCCGTGATGCGGTGGCTGATTCCGATGTCGAAGTCCGCACCATCTCCTGCCCGCGCCTCTGCAACCAAGCCCCCGTCGTCGCCTACGACCAGCAGTGGCGAGGCCAGCTAACGCCGGACACCGCCGCCCAACTCGCCCGAAACATAGGAGTGGCTTCCTAACCATGCCGTCTGATCTCTACACCACCCTCAAGCAGGAAGCGGACGCCGCGTGGGCGGAATGGGACGATCCGTCCGTTGCCCGCGTCAGCGTTGGCATCTCCGCCGCCGCGCTCACTGTCGGCGCGGGCGAAACGCTTGAGTCCGTCCGACGCGCGCTCCACACGTTCAACATCAAAGCCCGTGTTCTTGAGGTCGGGGATATTGGCTTCTCGTGGGCCGATCCGGTCATCCATATCGCCCCTCCCAACATGCCCCGAATCACCTACGGCAACGTAACCGCCGATATAGCTGAAGACCTTATTCGGGATGTGCTGATTAACGGCAATCTCCGCCCTGACCTTGCGCTCGGCGTGCAGGGCGACACGCCCATCGTGGGCACAGACATTCCCCTTCTAAATGAACAGCCTTGGATGCGCGACCAACTCCGACTCTTGATGGCCAATTTCGGCCACATTGAACCGGGCAACCTGATGCACTACGTTGCGCGTGGTGGTCTGGAATCGCTGGACAAGGCGCTTAACGAAATGTCGCCGCAGGATGTCGTGGATACGGTTCGTAACTCCGGCCTCCGAGGCCGTGGTGGCGCGCTGTTCCCCGCCGGCGTCAAGTGGAGCTTCATGGGCCCGCCCGGGCCCGGCGATCGCTATCTTGCCATCAACGGCGAGGAGGGAGACCCCGGCGCCTTCACGGACGCCGCGATCTTCGAGAACGATCCCCATCGCTTGCTCGAGGGTGTGCTGATCGCGTCATACGCAATGGGCGCGAACAAGAGCTATATCCACATTCGCGCGGAGTACCGCTTACCGCTTGAACGACTTCGCCGCGCCCTCCATGAGATGGAGGAACGCGGACTGGTTGGCGACAACATCATGGGAACCGACTTCTCCCACGAGGTTGAGATCGAAGCCACCGGCCACGCCTACATTTGCGGTGAGGAAACGGCCCTGATGGAGTCCGTTGAGGGCCATCGCGGCGCGCCGCGACCGCGCCCCCCGTTCCCTGCTGCCTACGGCATCTTTGGCAGGCCCACCACCATCAACAACGTCAAGACGATCTCTTATGTCCCGCATGTGCTTGAGATGGGCGCGGAGGCATTCGCTGCCATCGGTACGGAGAACGCATCTGGTACGGCGATGTTGTCACTTTCCGGCCATATAAATAAACCGGGAATTGCGGAAATCCCCGTTGGAATTAATTTGACCGGAGTTATTGAAAACGTTGCGGGCGGCATACGAAACGGCAAACAGTCCAAGGCTCTCCAGTGCGGTGGTCCGCTCGGCGGCATCATGTCCGCCGCTGAAATGGACATGCCCGCTGAGTTCCAGGCCATGACCGCCAAGGGCAGCCCGCTCGGTTCCGGCGGCATCCTTGCCCTTGATGAGGACACGTGCATCGTCGATCTCGTCAAGAACATCGCCGAGTTCATCGACGAGGAATCGTGCGGCAAGTGTTTCCCCTGCCGCAAGGGCGCGACCCACATCTCCCGCCTGCTCGCCACCATCACTGAGGGCTTTGGGCAGGAGGGCGACCTTGCCAAGATGCAGAACGTCGGCACTGCCATGGTGCAGGGCTCGCTCTGCGGCCTCGGCCAGCTCGCGCCCGGCGTCCTCAACAATGCCATCCGCTACTTCCGCGCGGAGTTTGAGGAGCACATAGACGAAAAATTCTGCCGCGCCGGCTCATGCGCCGCCCTGACCCGCCAGGAGCAGCCCGTTGCCTAAAGTAATCCTCGACATGGACGTCGGAGTTGATGACTCCCTTGCCATCCTGCTTGCGCTCCGCTCACCGGAACTGGAAATCCTCGGCATCACAGCCGTTGCGGGCAATGCCCCCCTGGAAAACACCGCGAACAACGTGCTGCGTGTGCTGGAAGCCGCAGGCCGAACGGAAATCCCTGTTGCGCGAGGCGCTGCCAAGCCGCTGACGCGTGAACCCGAGGCCGCGCTCCACGTTCACGGCAATGACGGCCTCGGCGGCGCTCCCGTTCCCCAACCTACACAGATGACTTTCGATGAACGACCCGCCGTTCAATTCATCTCTGACATCGTTATGGCGCACGAGCCGGACGAGATCACCCTCATCCCCACAGGCCCCATGACAAACGTCGCCCATCTGATGCGCGAGGCGCCGGACGCTTTTGCACGGTTGAACAGGGTCGTCCTTATGGGCGGCGCGTTCGCGCTCACGCCGTACGGCCACGGCAATGTCACGACCGTCTCCGAGTTCAACATCTGGGCGGATCCGGAAGCTGCCGCCGAACTGGTGCAGGCAGACATTCCCATCACCGCTGTCGGGCTGGACGTGACTACAGATCCCACCGGCTCCATCAACCCCGAACGTCACGAGCAACTTCGAATCAACGCCGACACCTACGCGCAGCTAGCTGCCATGATCAGCGCGCAGGTGCTTGAGAGGTTTGGCGTCGTCAACATCCATGACGCGCAAGCCGTCGCCTACGTCATCGATCCAACATTGCTTGAGACACAGGCGTATCCGATCGAGATTGTCACGCAGGATGGCTCCGTGCGAGGGCAGACCATCGTGGACCGACGCCGCGGTCGCCAACGCGGCACTGGCCCGGAAATCGCCGTCGCCACCGCAGTCGATGGCCCGCGCTTCCTCGACCTTCTCCTGGGGCGGCTAACGCAGGAGGCGTGACGGCTACGCAAGCGCCCCTTGTCGTTGCCGTGGGGGCCATCAACTGGGATGTAACCCTGTTCGTGGAGTCGCTGCCGTCCCCCGGTCAGGAAGTCACCGTCTCTGAAGTTGCCCGCGTTCCGGGTGGCACCGCCGCCAACGTTGCCGTCGCTGCCGCGCGATTGCTCTCACCGGATGCCGTCGCCTTTGTTGGCGCGCTTGGGGATGACGCCATCGCAGACCAACAACGCGACATTCTGCGCTCAGAGGGAGTGTCTACGGACGGCATAGCGACGATTCCCCAAACTGAGTCCGGCCAGGCCTTCATCCTCGTTGACGCCAACAGTCAGAACGTCATCGCCAGCGCGCTCGGCGCGAACGCCTTCCTTGTACCGGAGCACGCCCGCCAACCTGCCGCCCGCGCCGTGCTTTCCCGCTCCCGCAACTGCGCCATTACCGATCCGCCAATTCCCGTTATTGAGGAAATCCTGTATATCACCACCGCAACCGACTGCCGTGTTTCATGGGACCCCGGCGTGCTGGTCACTGGCGATAAGAGCATCGTTCTCCCCATCGCCCGCCGCATGGATACCCTCCTGCTCAACGAGGAAGAAACGGCCACGCTCTTTGAGCAGGACGCCCCGCGCCAAATTGCTGCCCGCCTCTTGGCCGATGGATGGAGAAACCGCATCATTCTCAAGCAGGGTGGGCAGGGAGCAACCGTCATTGACCTTGCGAACAATCAACTCATTGAAGTGCCGCCGCTCCCGCTTACCGAACTCGGCCTCACGCCTGTCAACAGCGTCGGCGCAGGTGATGCCTTCCATGGCGCCCTGGCAGCTCTCCAAGCCGAACGGCAGGAATTCACTGATGCGCTGCTCGGCGCGACTGCTGCCGCCGGCATCAACGTCTCTCGTTCCGGCACACGCGCCGCCCCAACATCCGATGAGCTGGCACAGGCGATGGCCGCGTGGCGCGAGATGGGCGCAGCAGTCAGCACAAGCTCACTATGACGCGGCGCTATAGTGGTATGAGTTCTCTACCCCACAATCCAGCAGCCTAATCTGAACAGGAGGAAAAGCATGAAGGTAACCACTGAATTCGATCCGGCGTACACGTATATGACGGTAGAGCTTGATCAGGGCGAGTCGATCAAGGTTGAGCCCGGCGCCATGGCCACCTCGCAGGGCGTGGAAATGCACACGGGCATGACAGGGGGCGGGCTCTTCGGCAAAGTGCGCCGCATGGTCGCCGGTGAATCGTTCTTTGTGAACACGTTTACCGGAGGCCCCGGCGGTGGTTGGATTGGCATTGCCTCAACCATGCCCGGGGACATGAAGTCGTTTGACATTGAGCCTGGCCAAAACCTGTTTATACAGGGCGGCTCGTTCCTCGCGTCCGATTTGAATGTGGAGCTGGACACTAAGTTCCAGGGCATGCGCGGCATGTTCAGCGGAGAGAATCTCTTCTTCCTGCGAGCGTACACGGAGCGCGGCACCGGCACTATCTACTGCAACTGCTACGGCGCAATCAAGGAACTCACCGTCTCCGGTGATCAGGAGTTGGTCGTGGACACCGGCCATCTTGTCGCATTCACGGACGGGGTGGAATACTCCATTGGAAAGGTCGGAGGGCTCGTCTCCCTGATCGGAGGCGGAGAGGGCCTGGTTATGAAGTTCCGTGGCGAAGGCAAGGTCTGGGTGCAGACTCGCACGATCGCTACCCTGGCCGACCTCCTGAATCCCCTCATCTCCAAGAACTGAGCGACACTCAACAGAGGAAACCAATGAGCACGAACGGACAAAACCCCGCGCGGCCCCGCCCATGGGACGCATTCATCAGCGAGCGCGACCGTGAAATCTATGCCAGGAGCGGCTTCGGCGCGAGTGTCGGCGTTGGTGAACGCCCCGCGCTCCTGATCATCGACGCCCAATATCGCACAACCGGCGAAGGCCCCGTCCCCATCCAGGAGGCGATGGAACAATACGCCACCGCAGTCGGTGAGGACGCCTGGCACGCCGTTGATAAGATCGAGCAGTTGGTCAAGGTCTTCCGCTCCAAGGGCTGGCCAGTCATGTACGCGCAGGGCGAGCGTACCGGCGTGCAGGAGGGCGCGCGCTACACGGACAAGATCCCGTCACTCTCAGCCGACTACAATCTGCCCGGCAGCCGCGGCGCGCAGATTGTCGAGCCGCTAACCCCGGAGCCCGAGGATGTCATCATCTACAAGCGGTTCCCGTCGATCTTCTTTGGGACGAACCTCGTCACGCAGCTTGTCGCGGCAGGCGCGGATACGCTCGTTGTCGTTGGCTGCACTACGAGCGGATGTGTTCGAGGCACCGTCGTTGACGGCATGAGCTATGGTTTCCGCTGCATCGTGCCGGAGGACTGCGTCTGGGATCGCGGGCAGGCGTCACACGCCATCAACCTCTTTGACATCGCCCAGAAATACGCAGATGTCATGCCTCTGGACGAACTCGAACCCATTCTCGAAGCCGTCCCCGCCCGCAAACAAAGCGCCGCCACCGTGTGATGCCATTCCCGCGAAAGCGGGAACCTGAATCATGACCACCAAGCCGGCACAACTCCGCAGTCTCCTCAATGCGGACGCGCCTCTCGTCGTCCCGTTCGCCTATGACGCCTTCTCTGCAAAGCTCATCAAGGCCGCAGGATTTCCCGCCGCAGGCATCAGCGGCTCATCCGTCGCTGCCTCTGCCTTCGGCTTGCCGGACGTTGGCCTCCTCTCACGCGAGGACGTTGTAGCGCAAGCGAGGCGCATCGCTACAGCCGTCAATATCCCTGTCATCGCCGATGCCGACACCGGCTACGGTGGCCCGCTGCAAGCTGCCCACACGGTCCGCGCCATGGAAGACGCAAGTCTTGCGGGACTCTTTATGGAAGACCAGGAGGATCCCAAGCGCTGCGCGCACCTCGCCGGGACAACCGTCATCTCGCTCGAGACGATGCTTGGCAAACTCAAGGCCGCTCTCGGCGCGCGCCGAGACAAGGATTTCTACGTCATCGCCCGCACTGATGCCGTCGAGAGCGAGGGAGTCGAGGGCGCGGCGAAGCGTGCCCGCGCCTACCTCGACGCAGGTGCCGACATGGCGTTCTTCGCCGGCCCGAGCACGGTGGAGGAACTGCAACAATTCCCGAAACTGGTCGGGCAGGGCAAATTCATGGTCGTGCTGACGGAGGGAGGAAAAACCCCACTCCTGCCTGCCTCGCAACTCTCGGACATGGGCTACAGCCTCATCGGCTACTCCGGACTCGCCATCGGCTCCGCGGCCAAGGCCGTGCAGGACAGCCTGAATTCCTTGAAAGAGCAGGGTAGCAACGTCAACCTTGCTAACCGTGTCATGCCTCTCAATGACCGCAACGAGGTTCTTGAACTATCGAAGTGGCAGGAATTGGAGACTGACACCCTGCCCCAATAGTTCGACCCGCAGAGTTTAGGTTTGGTGGGGTAGCCCCGTTTCTGGGACAAGGTATCGTTATGTTCGACAATCTGTTATAAAGGTGACATGGAAGCAGCCCCCCTGCTTGAAGCAACTAATCTCACAAAGCGCTACGGTAGAGTCCTCGCCCTCGACAACGTCACTTTCACCGTCGGTGATGGCATTACGGGTCTCCTGGGCCCCAACGGCGCAGGGAAGAGCACGGCCATCAAGCTGTTTCTCGGCCTTCTCCAACCCACACAGGGCGCAGCCCAGGTAATGGGATCCCAGCCCTACCAGGATGTCAATGCGCGTTCGCTCATCGGCTACATGCCGGAGCATGATTGCCTCCCTACATCCGTCAACGCATCTGAATTCCTCACACACATGGCGCAAGTCAGCGGCCTGCCTCCAGCGCAGGCCCGCACACGCGCCGCGGATACCATGCGTCACGTCGGCCTTGATGAAGCCCGCTATCGCAGTATCGGCGAGTATTCCACCGGCATGAAGCAGCGCGTCAAGCTCGCGCAGGCCATCGTGCATGATCCGCGTCTTGTTCTCCTTGATGAGCCGACCGCCGGACTTGACCCCGGCGGGCGCGAGGAGATGCTTGACCTCGTCAGGCGGACCGGACGCGACTTCGGAATCAGCATCGTCTTTTCCTCCCACCTCATGGGCGAGGTCGAGCGGACGTGTGACAACATCATCGTTTTGGAGGCGGGGCGCGTTACGCATGAGGGCAGCGTTTCGGGATTCACGGAAAACACTGACGTCCTGTCGGTTGACATCGACTCCCGCCATGATGAATTCATAGCCGCTCTGACCGCCCGCGATATTGAAGCGCAGCGGGACGGCAACTCCGTCTTGGTCGGGCATGAGAGTGGCGAGCATCTTGCGGCCATCCAGGACGCGCTCATTGAGGCTGAAGCCCCCCTCCGCCGCATGGCATTCCGTCGCCGCATGTTGACTGAAATCTTCCGCGACGAACCAACGGACTGACCGCGCATGGAATCCCGACCTGCAGGCCAACTCTTTGACATCGGCTACCAGCGTTATGACGGCCCCCGTCAGGGTCGAAACCGCGCGCGCCTTGCCCTGTTCGTCAGCGGCGTCCGCCAGTCTCTTGGCCTTGGCCGAGGCGGTCGGTCCAAGATATTGCCCGTACTCATGGTGCTCGTCTCGGTCGTTCCGGCAGCGGTCATCCTCGTCATAGCCGCCATAAGCGGCGGGATCATAGATCGTCCCGTTGAACTCGGCGACTATTTCCCCATAAACACCTTGCTTCTCATGATCGTCGCCGCCATCCTTGCGCCGGGCCTCATCGTTCCTGACCGAACGGAGAATGTGCTGAGCCTCTATCTCGTCCGTCCGATGGGCGTATTTGACTATCTCGCCGGACGCTGGCTCGCGTTCTTTCTCGTGACGACGGTCATTATCCTTAGCGGCCCGTTGCTCCTGCTTGCCGGATATATTCTCTTGTCAGACAGCGCGGCACAGGAATTTCGCGATAACTGGCTTGATTTCCCCAGAGTCCTTATTGCCGCTGCCGCCATGGGCGCATTCATCACATCGATACCGATGGCGGTCGCCGCCTTCACTCCCCGCCGCGTGTACGCCGCGGCAGTCGTTATCGGCGGCGTTCTGGTTCTGAGCACAGCGGTGGGAGTCTTGACTGAACCCATTGATTTCGATGGGTCGTCGTTTGAAACAACCGAAGAAAGGCCTATCACAGACGAAGAGATCGCTGAAGCTGACCAGTTCCTTGATGCGACACGCTCCATGCCAGACAACGTGGAGGTCATGATAGTTGTCGAGTTCGAGTTGGGCGAGACGCAGCAGTACTTAATGTCGCGGGCAGAGGTTGAGGAAGCGTTAGACGGCGGGAATGTTCGGACATTTGCAGCATCGGATGAGCCGGAATCACTCCTGGACCCCGAAACCAGTAAGTGGGTTGTCTTTACCGATCCGACGGGAGCGACGGTCTTCGTCACCGATCTTCTCTTTGAGGACGTGCAATCAAACAACTACCGCCGATTGGTCGCTGAACACCCGGATTATTACCCGGTCGCCGCCTATCTCGTGTGGGTATTGGTACCCCTCGGACTCATGTGGTGGCGCTACCGGAGGTATGCGGCATGAGTACGGATGAGGCCACCGTGGACAACAACACTGAGTCCTCCTCGGATGCCACTATCGTTGTCGACAACGTGTCGAAATGGTTCGGCAACGTCGTCGCTGTCAACGAGGTGTCGCTGGAATTCGGCCCAGGCATCACCGGCCTCCTCGGTCCGAACGGCGCGGGCAAGACGACGCTGCTCCACATGATGACCGGTCTCTCCGCAACCTCGCGTGGAGAGGTGAGGGTGCTGGGACAGCCCGTGCGCGGCGATACGCAGCTCTACCGCCAGATCGGCGTTATGACGGAGCATCAGGCCGTCTACGATTTCTACACGGGCCGCGAATTCGTTGAGCTGTCTGCTCGCATGCACAAGCTGGACAACATCCCTGACGCCGTTCAGCACGCGATTGAAGCCGTCAACATGACTGACGCACAGGATCGCCGCCTCTCTACGTATTCACGCGGGATGCGGCAGCGCATGCGCCTTGCCGCCACGCTCGTGCATGATCCGCCCGTCCTTGTACTTGATGAGCCGCTCAACGGCACCGATCCCCGCCAACGCTTGGAGTTTCATGATCTCGCCCGGAACCTTGCCGCAGAAGGACGAACAATCGTCGTCTCTTCTCACATCCTCGAAGAAGTGGAGACGCTTGCGGACAATATCGTTCTCATGGTCAGCGGCAAACTCGCTGCTTCCGGCGATTTCCGCTCCATCCGCGCCCTGCTGGATGACCGTCCGTATCAGATTCGTGTCACTTCCACCAACCCACGCGCTCTGGCCGGCGGCCTCATCGGCAGTGATGCCGTCACGTCCGTCACCATGGAGGACGACGGCTCAATCCTGTTCCTGACCAACGACCTGCCGTCCTTACAGCTGCAGCTTGCCAGTGTTGCTCGTGACGCGGGCGCGGTGCTTCAGACCGTTGAGCCGCAAGACGAATCGCTTGAAAGCGTGTTCACCTACATCGTGGAGCGGTAGAAATGCTGACGGTCTTTTTCCTCACGCTCCGCCAGCTCACTGGCACGCGCCGGCAGGCCATCCTCTGGCTCTTTGCCGCTCTACCCGTCGCGCTCGCCATCCTCATTCGCAACCTCACTGACAACTACCTGGACATCATCCTGGGACCGACGATCAGCCTCGTCCTCATACCCATCGTGCTGCCCCTGGTCGTTGCCATCCTCGCCACGACCGCCCTCGGTGAGGACGTGGAAGATCGCACCCTGTCCTATATCGTTCTGCGACCCGTCGCGCGCTGGCAGATCGTTGCGGCCAAATACATCGCCGTCATCGTTCTTGCCGCCGTACCGCTCCTTCTCCTCGGAGCAGTCACCGCCGCAGTGGCCTTCGTCGGTGATCCCAACGCCGACTCGGCCTTTGACTACGAGACCGTGATTAAACCCATCCTGGGGGTGGTGGCCGGACTGGCTATCGGAATAGTCGCCTATTCCGCCGCATTCATGTGGCTGGGGCTGATCTCCGGGCAAGCCCTTGGAATCGCCATCGTCTATGTCTTTGTCTGGGAAGGCATTGCCGCCGGTATCTTTAGCGGTATTCGATACCTGAGCATCAGGAGCTACAGCATCATCACAATGCAGGACATTGGTGGGGAACCGCTTGATACCATCGGCGCAATCGCCGGCTCCCAGATTGCCCTCAACGTCGGCCTCGGCGGCGCTGCAATTGTCGTCGTTGCCTTTCTTGCTCTAACCCTCGTCCAACTCCGCAACATGGACGTGCCCTAAACCCAATCCCCCCGCGTCCCTCTCCGTAATCCCCTATCATTTCTGTACAGAAATCCACTCAAACGGAGACCCATATGCCATTCGACACACTCATTCGCGGCGGCGACGTTGTGCTGCCATACGGCGGCGGTGTTCGACGCCTTGACCTTGCCATCACGGATGGCCGTGTGGCCGCTCACCTCGAACCCGGCGCGGACGCCGAAGCCACCGAAACCATTGACGCCACAGGCCGAGTCATCCTCCCCGGCGTCATCGATCCCCACACCCACCTGAATCTCGGCGAGGCTGAGACGGCCTTCGAAACCGAAACACGCGCCGCCGCCCTACACGGAATCACCACCATCCTCCACTTCCTTATGTCCAACGACCCATACGAGGCCGAATACAAACAATACCGCGAGTGGGGCGACTCCCAGAGCCTGATCGACTACGGGCTACACGCCGTCATCTCCACCCGGGATCAGCTCGCAGAGATTGACAAATACATCGACGAATTCGGCGTCGGCAGCTTCAAATTCTTCATGAGCTTCCGTGGTGAGGAGGGCGCGTATATCGGCCTGCCGCCCATCGACGACGGCTTGATGTACGAGGTTTTGGAGAAGCTCGGTCAGCGTCCCGAGTCCGTCCTCTGCGTCCACGCGGAAAATATAGAGGTGGTCTGGTCCATCCGGAAGCGACTTGAAGAATCAGGCCGTGACGACCTCAAGGCGTGGAGTGAATCGCGTCCGCCATTCACGGAGGCGGAGGCCGCCGTTCGTGCCATGCTCTTTGGCCGCGAGACCGGCTCCACGCCATACATTGTCCACACGTCCACCGCTGAAACACTGGCTGCCGTCCGCACATTCCGACGTGACGGTGGCAGTGTCTATATCGAAACGTGCCCGCACTACCTCTCCCATACGTATGAATCACCCGTCGGCACGTTCGGAAAACAGAACCCGCCCCTGCGTAGCCCGGAAGATCAGGACGCGTTGTGGGAAGCCATCGCCGACGGCACGATCGACGCCATAGGCTCCGATCACGCCGCCCGCCTTGGCGACCGCAAGCAGGGCACGATCTGGAGCGCGTCGCCCGGCCAACCCAACATGCCCATGCTCCTCCCCGTCATGCTGAACGATGGTGTCCGCGCGCGGGGTCTGCCCCTTGAGCGCGTCTCCGAAGTCACGTCGGCCAACGTCGCCCGCATCTTCGGAATGTGGCCGCAAAAGGGTTCGCTCCAGGTCGGCGCGGATGCCGATATTGCGATCGTTGATATGGATGAAACCCGAACCGTCACCGCCGCCGGCCTGCAAGGCCGCGCCGACTACTCAATCTACGAGGGAATGTCCTACACCGGCTGGCCGGTTCGCACCCTTGTCCGTGGAAAAACAGTCACTGAAAACGGCAAAGTTGTAGCATCTGGAGGTGACGGTCGGTATATTTATCGTTCAGTAGGGTAGGCTGGCGAATCGGCCAAAGGGGGCGCTCATGTCAGGTCCACTGTCTCATCTGCGAGTCGTCGATGTTACGGCCTCGCTTGCAGGAGCCTACGCTGCCCGCCTCCTCGGCGAGCTTGGCGCGGACGTTGACCGTGTCCGCCGTATGCGGAACCTCCACATCCGCCTCAAGGGACGGGAGATGCCGGAGTGGGATCCGATGCTGCATCGCTCCCTCAACGCCAACAAGTCCCACCGCTCTGACACAGACGCAGAAACCGTCACGCCCGAATCCTTGCTGGCAATCTTGGATGGACAGGATGTCCTTATTGAGGACATCGGGATGTTCGACGGCGATACCCCCTTTCTTGATTGGGACGCCGTCCACGCCCGCTATCCTCACCTAACCGTCGTTTCACTTACGCCTTATGGCACGGACGGCCCACTGGCCGATCTGCCGCCAAGCGACCTCGCAACGTGGGCCCTCTGCGGCATGGCGTGGACAACACCCGGCCCGCCTGACACGACCTTTGACCTGCCGAACGAGCCACCGCTCATGCCTACTGGAGCGTCCGTGCCCTCGCTCATGGCCGGTGCAATCAGCGTCGTGGGAACACTTGCCACGCTCTATGCAGACTCCGGTAGCAGCAACGGCGCGGGTCTCGGCGTGACCGGCACGCGTATCCAACTGTCCGAACTCGAAGCAATCACCGCCCTCAACTACCATCCCGTCACCCAGCGCGAATACCTGGAGTATGTGCTGGACCGCGGCCCTAACATCCTTGCCCGACAGCCCAACTGCTACATCCCGTGCAAGGACGGCTACATCGTCATCGTTGCCATGAGCCCCCGCCACTGGGAACAGTTCGCCGAGGTCATGGGAAGCCCTGAGTGGGCGTACACCGAGGATTATGACGACGGCACGAAGCGCGCCATGAACTGGGACGCCGTTAGCGTGCTCATGACCAACTGGACCATGGAGCACACCGGCGAAGAGATAACCGCGGAGCTGCAGGCCCGCAACATCCCCGCGTTCTGGGCAACCTCCCTTGAAGAGGTCATAACCCATGAGCACGTCAAGGCGCGACGCTACATTCGCCACATAAAGACACAGGATGGACAGGAAATCCCATTCACCGGCGCGCCGTTCATCCTGACCGGCTACCCGCGGAATGAGGACGGCAAACCGGAGGCCGATAGTTCCGTCCCCGCCCCAACGTCGGTCAACGGCGCGGCAGCGCCGCACGCCACCTCAACGCCATCCTTGCCCCTTAAGGGCCTCCGCGTTGTCGATTTCGGCCAGTACATCGCGATTCCGTACTGCGCCAAGTGGCTCGCTGCCCTTGGTGCGGATGTCATCCAGGTCGAAAGCCGCGAGAACCCCGCCGACTTCCGGAACTCCCCGCCGTTCGCCGCCCAGATCCCGGGTATGAACCGCGCTGGCGCATACAACACCCTCAGCATGGGCAAGCGTGCCATCCCCATCAATCTCCGCACTGAGGAGGGCAGGGACGTCGCACGCCGACTGTGCGCCACTGCGGATATCGTTCTTGAAAACTTCTCCACCGGTCTAATGGAGCGATGGGGCCTTGGCTACAACGACATTGCCCCGCTCAATCCGCGCGTCATCTACACGTCCGTTGCCGCGTTTGGCAGGAGCGGCCCGCTCAAGGACTACAGCGGGTTGCACAGCATCATCAACGCCTTCTGCGGCCTTGCGGATGTGACCGGCTACACGGACGGCCACCGCCGACTGCTCGGCTCCTACTTCCCGGATGTTGTCTCCGCCACATACGCCACCATGGCCACGCTGACGGCCCTGCACGACCGCAAGCGCACCGGCATGGGGCATCACGTTGACGTTGCAATGACCGAGGCCTTGATGACGCTCATCACAGAGCCGATGGTCGCTCGCGCAATCGGCAGCTACACACCCATTCGCGACGGCTCCCATCATCCGTTCCACGCCCCACACAACGTCTATGCGACGAGTGGTGATGACCAGTGGATCGCTATAACGGCCCGCACCGATTCCGAATGGGTCGGCCTGTGCAGCGTCATCGATGGTCTTGCCAATGATGATCGCTTTGCTACTCCCGAATCTCGCAAGCAGAATGAGGCTGCTCTCGACGAGATCATCGCGGCATGGGCGGCAGGTCGTGACAAGTACGAGACGGCCAACCAACTAGCCGCCGCGGGCGTGTCCGCCGCTCCCATCCTGGACCCGCTGGAGGTCGTTGAGCACCCGCATCAACAGGCTCGCGGCTTCTTTGCCACAATCGATCACCCCGAAGCGGGCCCACGCCGCACTGCTAGGGTACCGTGGCAGGTGAATGGCGAGTACGCGGGTGAACTCCGGCGCGCGCCGATGCTCAACGAGCACACCGATGCCATCCTCACCGAGATCCTCGGCATCGGCCAGGAAGAGACACGTGAACTCGTCGCCGCCGACGCCCTGAGATAGCGGCAGAGCGGGGAGGCCATTCAATTGGCGACGACCCTCATCGGCGTGGATTTCAGCGGCTCACAGGCTGACAACGCCACGTGGGTCGCCATGGCCGCCGTCGGCGACGATGGCCGCATCGAGTGGCAGACCCCGTTTCCTATCCGCCGTGCCGACCTCGAACAGTTACTGCTGACTATTGAGGGTCCCGCCGTCGCCGCACTTGATTTCCCCTTCGGCCTCCCTGCCGACTTTGCCGTGACGCAGGGATTCATCAGGTGGGGCGAGGGCCTCATGGACTCCTGCGACCGCATGTCGACCACCGATCAATCCGAATTCGAAGAGGTCACCGCACAGTATCTAGCTGCCTATCGGCAATCAGACGGATTGCCTGTCCACTGTCGATGTCGCCGTGAGCCTAGTCGAGTCTGCGACAACTACCCTGCCTACTCCCCACTGCATGGAGTCCAACCGAGTATGCGCCAAATGACCTACCACGGCATGGCCATGCTCGGCCGTCTCCTCGCCCGTGCACGCGGCCGGTTCAGCATTCCGCCCCTCCCCGCCAACTCCTCACGCTGGCAGGTAGCTCTTGTAGAACTGATGCCGGGTCAACTCCTGCGTGCACGTGGCGATTCCGGTGTTGGCTATAAGAACGGCGACAACAACCTCCAACGTCGTCACGAGATACTCTCAATCGTTGAAACGTGGATCGGCTCGCCACTCCCTGAGCATGTGCGTCTTGCCTGCCGCGCCAATGCGGATTGCCTTGACGCTGTCGTGAATCTCGCGGGCGCGCTGGAATGGCATCGCAACCCCGACTCTTTCAACCACCCCAACGCTGCACAGCAGGGCTTCGCCCACGACGAAGGCTGGCTCTACACCCTCCGCTCTTAGCCCGTCATTCCCGCGAAAGCGGGAATCCAGAACCCCTTGACACGCCCTCCTCGCCTGCTATTATACGAACAATAGTTCTATAAAGGGGAGGCCCGCCATGCTCATCAAAAGCACTCCGGATGTCTACGAGAAACTCCGTCACCTCGGCGGAATGGCAACGGATGATATCCTGTCGCCTGCCGAGCGTTCGGACGGAACTGCGCGTCTGAGCAATGGCAACGAGCGGGTCGGCCCGCGCGGCGGCGTAACTCCCCACGCTGGCGTCTACAAGGCCGCCATGCCGAACGGCAAACGCTTCTCACTGATGCGTGTCATGTTCACCGATCACTGCATCATGGATTGCCATTACTGCCCCAATTCGCACTGGGTCCCACGGAGACGTTACGGATTCAAGGTGGATGAACTCGCGCGGCTGTTCAATGAGATGCGCCAACGTCACATGGTGGACGGACTTTTCCTCAGCTCGGGGATCTTCAAGAACCCGAATGCCACGCAGGAGCGCCTGCTGGATGTGGTCGACGCGGTCCGATCGCGATACGGGTTCCGCGGCTACATCCATCTGAAAGTGATGCCCGGTACCAACGACGACTCTCTTCTGGAGGCGAGCCAGCGGCTTGGCGCGCGTCTATCCATCAATATCGAATCACCCTCTGCCGAGCACCTCCGCAAGGTCAGCAAGATGAAGGACTTTGACAAGGGCATTATCGACCCGATGGGACGCATCAGCGATCTCATGCAGGAGCATTACGGCGGCGCGGTCGGCCAGGCAACGCAGATGGTTGTTGGTGCGGCGGACGAGTCCGACTGGGACATCTACAACCGGATGACGAGCCTCTACGGTAACTACGGTTTCAAGCGCGTCTACTACTCGGCGTTCCGCCCCGTGCAGTACACGCCCCTTGAAGAACACCCCGCAACGCCGCCCGCGCGTGAGCATCGCCTTTACCAGATGGATTGGCTCTCTCGCATCTACGGCTACGACTCTGAAGAACTGCGCCCCGCCTTCAGCGACGACGGCTTTCTGGACACGCGCACTGACCCGAAGCTCATGATCGCGATGACCAACTACGAGCGCTTTCCGGTGGACGTGAACCAGGCGTCCGAACAAGAGCTGCTGCGTGTCCCCGGTGTCGGACCGTTGGCTGCGAGCCGCATCATCGGGCAACGGAAGGAACACTCGATCACGCAGAGCAGGGAACTCAAGGCGATGGGTGTCGTAATGAAGCGCGCCCTTCCGTTCCTGCGCTTCCCGGGCCACAAACCCACCCCCGCCAAGCAGGCCGAGATGCCGCTCTTCCAGGAGCAGCCCTCCAAGGCCGCCCAGCCATCCAAACGCGCGATGGAACTACACACCGAGTCGGCCGCCAACTGCAACACGTGCCCGCTCAACCCCGGCACCTGCGGCATGGCGGCATAAGAAACGTCCCACTGTCATTCCGAGCGCAGTCGAGGAATCTAAAAGCGGCACCCGATGGCTAGGTCACTCCTGCAGAACCATTGATGGGCTAATTGCGTGATCGTAGCGGCGGTCATATCCTAAGCCCACCATGTCTGAAAGAATCTACTCTCAAGATGAGACGGGCAAACTGGAACCGCTTGCAGAGTCACCATTCAATCTTGAGGACGACTTACAAACCCTCATTGCTGAACATCCGGAACTCCTGGATGGAGAGCAGATGCGCCCAGGGGATCCCTTGCGCTGGATGCTTATCACCCGTGAGAAAGGTATAGCAGATCGGCCTGACGCGGGGGATCGCTGGTCGGTTGACCATTTGATTCTTGATCAGGATGCGAGGCCGACCTTGGTTGAAGCCAAGCGAGGCAGTAACCCCGAGATTCGCCGCACCATCATCGGTCAAATCTTAGAATACGCCGCTCATGCTCAACAGACATGGACGATCGATGAGTTGCGACAAACTTTCGAGGCAAGAGCAGAGGAGCGTGGTAGCACTGCCGAAGAAGAGCTTGCACACCTGCTCGGTCCCGATACAGAGATTGACGTTGACGCTTTCTGGGAGAAAGCCGCCACAAACTTGGCCGCGAGCAGGTTGCGCCTCCTGTTCGTCTCGGATAACATCCCTGATGAACTGGAACGCATCGTAACATTCCTGAATGCCCAGATGCCGAACATTGAGGTTCTGGCAGTCGAAATAAAGCGATTCAAGGGGCAATCAACCCAGACGCTTGTGCCGCGTGTATTGGGACGTACTCTGAAGGCTCCAAAAACTTCTTCCGGATCGCCGCGTCGCAAACTGACTCGCGAGAACTTCTTGGACGAATATTCGGAGCCACATCACCGTGAAGTTGTAGTACGCCTTATGGGTGTGGCAGAGGCGCAGGGAGCCAACATATCGTTTGGCTCAAGCGGCATAAGTATTCGCGTGGCATGTAAGCCGTGGACCTACGATTACGTCACTGTAGCTTGGCTGTTTCCTCCCGACGCGAACGGATGGGGAGGGCTGTCGAACGTCTCTTTCGGACAGGCGGTCAGTCTCTATGACTCGCCGCCCGACGGTGAGTTGAAAGAAGTGACAGACCGCTGGGCCGCCGAGTGCACCGAGTTGCTTTTTGGCGGTGCGCTTCCACCGAGCACGGCTGTAGGCACGACCTTTGACTACGATGTCGCCGCCCAAAATATCGACGAACTTGAGCGAATGCTCAGTGAGGTCATCCCCGCCCTAGCAAGCCTCCCCTCTCCTGCTTAACTCGGACGCCCCCCGCCCCTATCTGTGTTACGATTTTTCTACGTTTTGAATACGTTTGTTATCCCATGGCTTACAGGTAGGTGTTCCGACTAAGAAGCAGGTCACGATTCAACCCCAGCCAGGTTTTCTTCGGCTGGTGGATTGTATTGGGCGCGTTTCTTATCCAGGTCCTTAACGGCGGCCTATTCTTCCAGGCTTTCCAGGTCTATTTCAATAATCTTCAGCGAGAATTTGGCTGGTCGAGGCGAAATATCGCCCTCGCCTTCACTTTTGCGCGAGCGGAGAGTGGGGTCCTGGGTCCGTTTCAGGGCTGGTTGGTCGACCGGTTTGGAACTCGCCGCATCCTCCAAGTTGGTGTATTGCTCTATGCCGGCGGCTTCCTACTCTTTGCGAATGTCGAGGAGCTGTGGCAGTACTACGGCGCGTACCTGATCATCTCAATTGGGTCGAGTCTCGGCGGCTTTATCACCATCAATGCAGCGATTGCAAACTGGTTCGATAAGAAGCGTTCCCGCGCTATGGGACTCGCCGCCGTCGGGTGGGGCGTATCGGGCTGGGCAGTGCCGGCCATCGTATTCGGGATGGACATGTTGGGCTGGCGGGGTCTCGCCATGTGGTCCGGCGTTATTGTGCTCGTTCTCGGTATGCCACTGACGCTTCTCTTCCGGCATTCACCTGAGCCATACGGTTACTGGCCGGACGGTGAAAAACCGGACAATGGTGGTCGGGAAGAAGACGGAGTCCCCGCGACGGCGCGACCAATTCTCAGCCTGGTTGCACGCGGATTCACTGCCCGTGAAGCACTGAAGAACCCTTCGTTCTGGTTCGTTTCTTTCGGCCACGCCAGCGCGATGTTTGCCGTTTCTGCCATCAACACCCAGTTCATCCCGTATCTCGAAGGCGATTTGGGCATTTCCACGGTCACCGGTGGATGGATCTACACCTTCCTCACGACAATCATGATTGGCGCGCAGCTTGCCACAGGTTTCCTTGCGGAAAAGGTTGAGATGCGACGCATCATCGTCGTTTGTATGTTTGGCCACACACTCGCACTAATCTTGCTCATCCTGCCCAGCGGAAACCCGGAATACGCCATGCCTTTGCTCCTTGCATTCGCAGTCGTTCAGGCTCTCTCATGGGGATTCAGGGGGCCGCTCATGACGGCAATTCGTGCTGAGTACTTCGGCCGCGGCTCATTTGCGACGATCATGGGCTTCTCTTCGGTTGTCGTGCAGCTTGGGACGATGTTGGGCCCCGTGGTGGCTGCGGAATTCAGAGATGCCTTTGGCTCGTATACAGGAGCATTCATTCTTATGGCGTTCGTCACAACGGCCGGCGCGTTCCTCTTTGCCGCCGCCCGCAAACCGCCCCTGCCTCCGCGCTCTCCGGATGAGATGGTGGAGGGAGAACGCGGCGACTCCAACGTCTACGCCGCCCACTGAAACCCCAAACTTGTGAGCGTTCCCCGCGTGGGATAGTCTGAACACAGAAACACAAGCGCCTCGGAGGTTTCGAACGTGACGCAGACAGCCCCCGCCAACACAATCACCATCACGATTGACGGGCGGCAAGTCACTGCCCCGGCGGGGTCTACCATCCTTGAGGCGGCCACACAGGCTGGCATCTACATCCCCACCCTCTGCTACGACGAGCGGCTCAAGGCCTATGGCGCCTGCCGCATGTGCATGGTTGAGCAGGTCGACCGCCCCGGCTTTGCCGCCGCGTGCGTCGCCCCCGCCATGCCTGACGCTGCCTATCGCACCAACTCTGACGAAACCGTCGAGCTGCGCCAGTCCGTCCTCAATCTGCTCATGTCTGAGCATCCGCACGGATGCCTGACCTGCGACCGCATCGTCCATTGCGGCCCCAACGATATCTGCTTGCGCAACGTCTCCGTGACCGATCGCTGTGTCGTCTGCCCGCAGAACCAGCGGTGTGAGTTGCAGGCGACGGTCGAGATCGTCGGCGTCACGGAGCAGCTGCTCCCATATAACTACCGTGAGATGCCGATCCGCACCGAAGATCCGCACATCGACCGCGACTACAACCTCTGCATCTCCTGCGCGCGCTGTGTCCGCGTCTGTGATGAGGTCATCGGCGCGGAGGCCATCTCTATGGTTGACCGCGGCGACCGCATTCTCCCCGGCACGCCCAACGATGTGCCCCTCTCTGACCCACTCACCGGCTGCATCTTCTGCGGCGCGTGCGTGGACGTTTGCCCCGTGGGCGCGCTCACGGAAAAGGACAACAAGTGGGCCGGCCTGCCGGACACCAACGTCACAACCGTCTGCACGGAATGTGAGATCGGCTGCCAGGTCACTGCTGAACTCAAGGACGGCCGCCTCCTGCGTGTGACCCCCGACATTGAAGGTGGTGCGAACGGCGGCTTTGCCTGCATCCATGGCAAGTTTGAACTCGCTAACGAGTCCAACAATGAGGCTCGCCTGATCAGCGCCATGATTCGTGATGCCAACGAAGCGCTTGGCGAAGCGTCCTGGGATGATGCGATAGCTGCCGCTGCGGAAGGTCTCCGCAGTCATACCGGTGGTTCCGCCGCTGTCGTCATCTCACCCCGCGTCGCAAATGAGGACGCTTGGGCATTGAATCGTCTCGCGCGTGAAACCCTGCAGACCGAGCGTGTTGCCATGGCAGCGTCCGCGCCGGTTCAGGCGGGCAGAGAACTCGCCGCTATGTTCGGCGCTGCCGCGAACGTCAATCCTATTCGGGATATTGCAAAGTCCCGCGCCGTTCTCGTGATCGGTTCAGATATCGAAGTCACCCATCCTGTCGCCGCCTACCAGGTGCACAAGGCCGTCAACTATAACGACGCCACTCTCATCGGCATCGGCCCCACAGCCTACCCGGAGCTTGGCCGCGCATCAGAGCGATGGCTTACCTGCGCAGAGGGAACTGAGCCCGCCGCCCTGCGTGGCATCCTCCGCGCCCTGCTTGACGCCAATCTTGTGCATGATGAATTCGTTGAAGAGTCCGTAGACGGCCTCGCTGACTTGTCTGAAAGTCTCGAGGGCACGACGGTTGAAGACGCAGCCGATCAAGCCAGCGTCTCCGCCGATGATCTCCGCTGGGCCGCCCGCATCATTGGCGCGTCTGCTCCTGCCGCTCTCATCTACGGCGCAGGTGAAGATGACGCGCCCAATCTGGCCACACTGATTGCCTCAATCGCCGCGGTCACCGGCAACGTCGCCAACGCGCAGGGCGGTGGACTCCATGTGCTGCGGCCCGGTGGCGGCAACGTGCAGGGAGTCAGTGACATGCTCGGCGCAGATGCCGCCACGCTTGGCGAAATTATTGACGCCATCGAATCCGGCGCCGTCAAAGGCCTTTACTGGACCGGCGGAATCCCCGCTGAAATCAACGACTCTGCCCGCTCGCGACTGCTCGCTGCGTTGGGTCGCCTTGAGTTCCTGGTCGTACAGGGCCTCGTCATCGACGATGAGCTTTCCGCGCTGGCCAACGTCCTCATTCCTGCCGCGGCCGCCGTGGAGCGCGAGGGCACCTACACGAACGCCGAGCGCCGCATCCAACGTGTCCGCGCTATCAAGGACGCCGCGGGTGACGCGCAGCCGGTCTGGCGCGCCCCGACCGAGATTGCCCGCCAGCTCGCCACAGCGGGTTTCGATTATGACAATGCTGATGCTATCCTCGCCGACATCTCTGCGGCTGTACCCCCTTACGCCGGCATCACCGCCGAGGCGCTCGAATCTCGACTCACCGGCCCCACGTGGCCACTCCGGGACGATGGCGCGGATGAGCGTCTCTATCAAGGCGGCGCGTTCGGAAACGCCAGCGGCCGCATCCGCCTCGCAGCCGTCTAGTCGGCATGGTCGCAAGCGCCGCAACTTGGTACCTCCGCGCCCATGACGACGGTCGGCCCCTTGGCATACACATCCGTGACGAAGAGCCCCTCGAACCCACTCCCGGCGTTGTCATATCCGCCGAAGACTCCAACCAAGCGTGGCGCAGCGCTGAAGTCGTCTCATTTGAATCCCTTCCCCACGCCTGCTCCATGCCGCGCTACAACGTCATCATCAAGGTCCTGGTTGCGGCATGACTGAGTCATCAACAGAACTGACCCGCTGCTGGCCCGATGTGGACGTCGATTCGCAGATGATTGCCTACCACGATGAAGAGTGGGGCACGCCCCTCCATGACGACAACAAGCTGTTTGAGTTCCTCATTCTTGAGGGATTCCAGGCCGGCCTTTCATGGCGGCTCATCCTCAACAAGCGAGAGGCGTTCCGCAAGGCTTTCGCAGAGTTCGACGTTCAGAAGGTAGCCGCGTTCAGTGAAGATGATGTCGCGCGCCTACTCGAAGACAAGGGAATCGTCCGCAACCGACTCAAGATTCTCGGTGCAATCACGAACGCCCGGCAGTTCATTGAAGTTCAGAAAGAGTTCGGCTCATTCGACCGCTACATCTGGCAGTTCACCAACCACAAGACACTGCGCAGTTCGACCCCGATTCTTGGATGGGAGGATGTGCCTGCCACCTCACCGGAATCGGACGCGATGGCGAAGGACCTGAAGGCCCGCGGCTTCAAATTCGTCGGATCGACGGTCTGCTACGCCCACATGCAAGCCACCGGCATGGTCAACGACCATCGTGACGGCTGCTTCAAAGCCACCCTCGGCGACTGGTAGATTCCCCCTAAGGTATCCGCGCGTCCGGCATATTCACCCACGCGCTCATCTCATGAGGCGGCGTCACCGGGTACCCCTCCGTGACGTAGGACCCGTCAATCTGGTCGACCTTCGATACGCCAATCAGCGCCATCGCGCTTAGCAGTTCGTCTTCCATGATCTCCAGCGCCCGAACGATGCCGTCGATTCCGCCTGCCGCGAGGCCCCAGCCTTGCAGCTTTCCAACTGCCACGCAATCCGCGCCCAGCGCAATCGCCTTTACCACGTCGCTTCCGCGAACAACCCCGCCGTCCAACACGATCTTGGCGCGTCCGTCAACGGCCTTCGCGATCTCCGGGAGCGTATCAAGGCTGCCCAGCGCGTGATCAATCTGACGTCCGCCGTGGTTTGAAACCCAGATAATCTCGAAGCCGCGCTCGACGGCTATCTCGGCATCCTCTGCCGTCTGGATGCCCTTCACCGCAAACGGCAGGCCCATCAGGTCGCGAATCCGCTCCGCCAGGTCCCACGTCACAGACGAGCCCGGCGACACTCGCTGTACGTTCAGATTCGCCGGTACCGAGCGCCCGACAATTGGTCGTTCGCGTCGGCTATACCGGGCGTTGTCCACGGTCAGGACAAACGCGTGGTAGCCCGCGGCCTTGATACGCGGCGCCATACCCTCGATCCACTCCCAATCGCCCTGGATATACATCTGGAACAGCTTGGGGCCGTTGGCCGCCTCCATGGTGCCCTCAAGCCCCGGGTCAGACACGGAGCTAACCGTTTGGATTGTGCCGAACGCCTCAGCCGCCTTCGCGGATGCGCCTGCTCCCTCGGGATGCAATCGCTGCATTCCTCCGACTGGTGCAAGCATCACGGGGATGCGCATCTTGTGGCCTAGGAAATCGGTAGACGGATCCATTTGGGAAACATCGCGCAGCACGCGAGGGCGGAACGCGACACGGTCGAACGCGGCGCGATTCCGGCGCATCGTCGTTTCCGACTCCGACCCGCCGACCAGGTAATCCCACCCGGCCTGGTCCAGGTTCTTTCGCGCCGCCTGGATAGTTTCCTCATTGCTTACGAAATCTACGCCCATCGTCCGCTGTCCTCCGGTATGTTGAATTGCCCACCACGCGTTTCAGGAACCGTCACGCGCCTTGCCCTCAAATTGTAGCGCCCACGCCGCCTATTCGGCATCAATTTCTTAAGCTGTGTGCCGACTCGGTGTGATAAACAAAGGAATCCGCCGTCGTCGGAAACCCCACCACGCGATAACCAGCGCCAATCCGGCCGCCATTGCCAGGCCAAGGAACGCTGAGGTGAAGTCCAGCCGCTCGCTCACTTCACCAACAAATACCGTTCCTGCCGCCGAGCCGAACGAGAACCCGCCCATCATCATGGCCATCGCCCGCCCATATTTCTCCGGCGGTGTCCAGTCCGCGGCGACGGCTTGAAGCATCGGTTGTCCCGTCCCAAACCCTAATCCCAGCATGAACGCTGCCGCCAGGAACCCGATGGTCGAATATGTGAATGCCAAAGTGACCATGCAGCCGATCGTCAGCGCCAGCGACGGCAAGAGGATGATTGCGCGGCCGTACGTGTCGGAGACCCGACCCGTCAGCAGCCGACCGGCTATGACCACGACCGCATACATCACAAAGAACCACTCGTAATTCGGCACCTCCCTGGTCTCGCCGAGGATGGACACGAATGTCGTCGTTGCCAGATACGCTGCTGCTATTAGCAGCACCGTGACTCCCGGCACCAGCGCCTCCCGCACAATTAGCTTGTCTACCCACGTCTCTCTGCGAACGATTTCCCCGTCTCTATCCGCGGGAGAGGGCCTTCGTGCCGCCCCTTCTCCCCGAGGGAGAGGGTTTCCCTTCACCGGCCAGAGGAACAGCGTCGCTCCCGCCATCAACGCCGCGCAGGCAAGGAATAGCTCAGTCGACCCGAAACCGTGGTAAATCCAAAGCCCGACGGCCGGTCCGAACGCGATGGCGATGTTGTGCGACGTTGCGAAATTCGTCATCGCCTCGCCGCGTCTGTTGGGCGGTGCGATGTCCAAAATCAGTGTCCGTGTCGCGGACCCCGTGGCCCCGCTCCCCACGCGCCGCAGGATCGTTGGTAACAGCATCGTCAGCGGCGATACGACGATGATCATAACCAGCGCGCCGATTACGTTGATTCCAAGGCCGAGTACCGCCATCCCCTTGCGGCTCCAGCGGTCCACACCCAGCCCGTACAACGGCACGCCGAACGCCGCTATCGGCCCCGCGATGCCGATCACGAGGCCGACGGTTGAATTCGTGCCGCCAAGCTCCTTGATATACAGGGGAACCGTCGGCAACAGCATGTAGAAGGTCACGAAGATCGTGAACTCCATCAGGAACAGCAGGGCGAAAGAGCTTGTGTAGAGGCGCTGCTCAACCGGCGTGCCTCGCTCAGCGCCAACCGTCATTCCGTCCCCAATTCCCGTTGCCTTCCATCCACGAATCCTAACCCGCTCGGTGCCGCCTGTATATTCGCCGCCCCGCTCCGCTATACAATGACCAAACGGGGGTAAGCGGCGTGGCAGACTGCAAAATGGCTGGGGTCAGTCGATGACAACAAGGGGTTCTCCGCTCAAACGGCAATACGAGCGGATCAAGGCCGAATTCCCTGACGGAATCCTCCTCTTCCGCCTCGGCGATTTCTACGAGACGTTCGGTGAAGACGCCGAAATCGTCTCGCGTGACCTCGGCATCGCCCTCACCTCCAAGGAACTTGGACGCGGACATCGCGTCCCCCTCGCCGGTGTCCCAACCCACTCCTTAGATTCTTCCCTTGCCCGCCTGCTTGAAAAGGGACACCGCGTCGCCGTCTGCGAGCAGTTCGGCGACCCCAAGACCGCCAAGGGCATCCTCGACCGGGAGATCATTCGCGTCGTCACACCCGGCACCGTCCTCCAGCACGATCTTCTGCCTGAGAGCGCGAACAACTTTCTGGCCGCCGTCGTCATTGACGGCCAACGTGCCGGCTTTTCCTACGCCGACATCTCCACGTCTGAATTCGTCACCCTCGAAGTCCCCGTGGATGACCTGCAAACCGAACTAACCTCGCTTTCTCCGGCGGAGTTGCTTGTCCCGGAAAACCTGGATGTTTCGCCGCTGGAGGACGCAGCCCTGGTTGCCATGGACGCATCCAGCTTTAACGAGCACGATGCCCGCCAACGCTTGCTCAAGCATTTTGGCGTCCACTCTCTGGAACCTTTTGGCTGCGACAACTCGCCCCTCGCCGTTTCCGCAGCCGGTGCTGTTCTCGCCTACTTGCAGGAAACGCAACGCGGCGCGCTCACGCAGATTCAGTCCCTCTCCACACGCCAAACCGCGGAGACGATGGTCCTTGATTCGCAGACCGTCCGCACCCTTGAACTCTTTGAGGGTAGCTCCGGAACTCGCGAAGGCTCGCTGCTTGGCCTCCTCGACACTACACAGACCCCCATGGGACGCCGCCTGTTGCGCCAATGGCTCGGACGCCCTCTCCTAAACCGTGAATCTGTCGTCGAACGGCACGATAACGTCGAGGCCATCGTTCAGGATCCCATGCTCCGTTCCCGCCTCCGGACGGCTTTGCATGGCCTCCCGGACATTGAACGCCTTATCAACTTCATCCGCTCCGGTTCCGCCGCGCCGCGTGATGTTGTTGCCGTCCGCCGCGGTCTCGAAGCTGTCGCGGGAATCCACTCCGTGCTCACCGCCGCCCCTCTGCCCGAGATTCGACGTAATGATGAGGCGATTACCCCTCTCTCATGGACTCTCAGCGCCATCGAGACTCACGACGAAATCCATAGACTTCTGAACGAGGCCATCGCCGACGAGCCCGGCGCAACCCTCTCTGCGGGCGGTGTCGTACGCAAGGGCTTCTCGCAGGAACTGGAAGACCTGCGAGCTATTTCCTCTGACGCCCGTGTCGCCGTTGCAGCCCTCGAAACCGAGGAGCGAGGTTCCACCGGCATCCCCACGCTCAAGGTCGGCTACACTCGCGTCTTTGGCTACTACATCGAGGTTACGCGCCCGCATCTCTCCCGCGTGCCGGAACACTACATCCGCAAGCAGACCATTGCGGGCGGCGAGAGATTCTTCACGCCGCGCCTGAAAGAGCTTGAAGTTCAGATTTCCGAGGCTCAGCAGCGCGCCGAAGAGCTTGAATCCGCCATCTTTCGGCAGGTCTGCAGCCAGGTGGTGGAGCAGGGCGAGCCCATCCTTGCCACCGCCCGCGCCGTCGCCCGCCTCGATGTCCTCTCCGCATTCGCCGAGAACGCCGTCCGACTTCGCCTGACACGCCCTGAAATCGACGACTCCCGCGTGCTGGAGGCCACGTCAGCCCGTCATCCCGTCGTGGAGGAAGTCCTCGACGAACCTTTCGTTCCCAATGACATTTCGCTTTTGGGAGAACGCCCCATAGCCATCATCACCGGCCCCAACATGGCCGGCAAATCCACCTATCTCCGCCAGATCGCCCTCGTCGCGCTTATGGCGCAGATCGGCTCCTTTGTCCCTGCGGCCAGTGCCCGTGTCGGTCTCGTCGACCGTATCTTCACCCGCGCGGGCCTCCACGATGACATCTCAACCGGACGTTCAACCTTCATGGTCGAGATGATCGAGACGGCAGCCATCCTCCACCAGGCCACGGATCGCTCCCTAATCATCCTCGACGAAACGGGCAGGGGAACCAGCACGTATGACGGCCTCTCAATCGCGTGGGCTGTCGTGGAGCATATCCACAACCACCCCCGCCTGTCCGCCCGCACCGCGTTTGCCACCCACTACCACGAGCTTGTCGAATTAGGCGAAACCCTCCCACGCGCCTTCAACCTTCATGTCCTTGTCTCCGAGGAGGAGGGCAAAGTTGTCTTCCTGCGACAGGTCGTCCCCGGCGGCGCAGACCGCTCATATGGCGTTCACGTCGCGCAACTCGCCGGACTGCCGCGTGATGTGGTCGCCCGTGCCCAGGAAGTCCTGAAGCAGCTCGAAGATGACAGGGCGTCCAACGCTGGCAGCGTCGCCCAACCCGCCCTCTTCTCCATCCAGACCCCGCAACACGAACCCGTGCCCGCAGCAACGCAAGTCGAAAAAGAAATCCTTGCCCTGTCCCCCGATCAGATGACACCCCTCGAAGCCCTTGCCAAGCTCTATGACCTGCAGCGCCTGGCAGAGCAGGGCAGAAACGGCGCGAGCGACGCCTGATATGCCCATCCAACTCCTTGATCGAGACGTCGCCTCCAAGATCGCCGCCGGCGAGGTTATAGAACGCCCCGCGTCAGTCGTCAAGGAACTGGTCGAAAACTCAATCGACGCCAGTGCCGGACAGGTTGAAGTCGAGATTGCTGGCGGCGGCCTCGACCTCATCCGCGTCACGGACGACGCATCAGGCATCCCGGAGGACGAGCTTGAACTTGCCGTCATGCGCCACTCCACCTCAAAGCTCCGCACCGTTCGTGACCTCGAACGCATAGGCACACTCGGCTTTCGCGGTGAAGCCCTAGCCTCCATCGCCGCCGTCGCGCGCATGACAATCGTCTCCCGCGATCCGAACTCGGAGGGTGGCCACTACGTCATCGCTGCCGACAATGAGATTATCGAACGTGGCACGCAGGGCGCGCCGTTCGGCACCACCGTCTATGTCCGCGACCTCTTCAAGAACGTTCCCGCCCGCCTGTCATTTCTCCGCTCGCCCGCCGCCGAGGCCACGCGCTGCGTAAACGTTCTCACTCAATACGCCCTTGCGCATCCCGATGTTGCCTTGCGCGTCATCGTCGATGGCCGCCTCGCCTTTCATTCCCCCGGCAGCGGTGATGCCTCCCATGTCCTGCTTGAAATGTGGGGGCCGGATACCGTATCCGGTATGCTTCCCATCCAACCCACCACCATGGGCGGCACGACTGTCACCGGCTACGCCAGCGAGCCGGGCACAACCCGCCCACGCCGCACCGGCCAGATCCTTTTTGTCAACGGACGGCTTGTTGAGGCGCGCATCCTCTACTACGCCATCGCCGACGCCTACCGCGACATCGTTCAGCGAGGCCGCCACCCTCTCGTCGTCCTCTTTGTGACCGTTCCGCCCGATGAAATCGACGTCAACGTCCACCCCACAAAGGCCGAAGTGCGTTTGCGCCGCGAAGGGGAGGTCATCGCAACCATCCAACGCGCCATCCGCCGCACCCTCGCCGCCAACGGCATCATCGCCACGCAGTCTTCAAGCAGGCAGGACGGCGTCTCAGCCGCCCCCCAGATACCTTCTGCATCCCCTGACGCAGAAGTCCAACTCCAAGCCCCACCGCTCTTCACAGACCAGACGCCCACGGGTGAATCCCGCACTACACCCCCGCCATCCCAATTCACACTCCGTCCCGTCGGCCAGGTCGGTCTCACCTACATCGTCGCGGAGGGCCCGGATGGCATGTATCTCATCGATCAACACGCATCCCATGAACGCGTTGTCTATGAGCAGATTCTCGCCGAACGCCGTGAGCGGGCCGCCACCTCACAGGGCCTTCTCACGCCGGCCACCGTTCAGCTCACCACTCGCCAGCTGGACGCCATCGCCCCGCTGAGTGATCTCTTGAGTTCTTATGGTTTCGAATGGGAGTCGTTCGGCGACGATGCGATTCTCCTCCGCGCCATGCCCGCCTCCCTCAAGGAATCAGAGGCGCCGCAGGCCTTTTTGGAAGTCCTGGACGAGCGCTCCGGCGGCGAAATTGACGAGGCAACCCTCATCGGGCAGGCTGTGCCCGCCGGATCATCGGACTCCGTCGCTCAGGGAAACATTGACGCCGCGGACAGCATAATCGCATCCGGCGCGGACGCCGTCGATATGCGGGAAAGACGTATCGCGGCCACCATCGCCTGCCACTCCACTATCCGTGCGGGACAGACTCTCTCCATGTCGGAAATGGAATCGCTGATTACCGTTTTTCGGGACGCAAACTTCCCGCGCCTCTGTCCCCACGGACGCCCCACCATGGTCCACCTCAGCTCAGCCCAACTTGAACGCCAATTCGCCCGCCGCTAACGCACAACCCGCCCCAAAGGCGTACAATCCCTGCATACCCTCAAGACCAAGAGGAGCAAACAAATGGCAACAGCAGATCGCGAATCAGCAGCCGATTACCCGCCGTCCCCCGGTCCGGTTCAGCCCGTGAACCGCCGACTACGAGTCGAATTCAACGGAGAAGTCCTCGCGGAAACAACGCGCGGTGTCCGCATCGTTGAGAAGGACATGCCGCCCGTCTACTACTTCCCGCCGGAAGACGTGCGAAAGGAATTTCTTGTTGCGGAAGACCGCTCCTCCACTTGACCCTTCAAGGGGGACGCCAGTTATTGGGGCGTCCGAATTGGAGACCGGGAAGCTGAGACGGCAATCTGGAGCTACGTCAATCCGAAGGACGAGTACGAGGGCATCAGGGAATACATGGCCTTCTACACGTGGAAGCTCGACGCCGCATATGTCGATGACCTTCCGGTTCAGTTGGTGCACGGCGACTTCTACGGAGGCTGGCGCACCGAGGACATCATCGGCCCCTGGAACTCCTAGTCCTCCTCCCATTTCTCCAGGAAGCCCACCGCCTGTCTCCAGGCATCCGACCGCACCATCACGCGGCATGGATACCCCATAACGCCCAGAAAGCTGTTGGTATCACCCTGGTTGACGAGCGCCTCGATCCCTTCTTCCAACAGCGCCTGCACAAGCAGTTCCGCGCTCAACTGGTCAGGGGTTGTCGTCAGGTGCGTCCACTCCATGACAACCAGACTACAGGAGTCCGAACGGGCCTTGGTGAAGCGCCTACATCAACATCTGTTGAACGGATAGGAAATTGCCGCCCAAAATACCCGCGATCTCGGACTCTAACTCTTCCGAATGGGCCGTCTGGAACGGCATCGTCATTGTTGATTGCTCGCCCTGCTGCATAATCACTAACTGCACGGGGCTCTCTCCCGGGTGATTTCTCAATGCCTGCACCACCCGGTTTAGCCGGTCCACGTCGGCCTCCTCGTCTGCCGTCTCGTGCAGCATCACGGAGATCAACACACGTCGCGCCGATGCTTCGCTTGACCCATTCGATGAGGTTGGTCTCTCACTCCCATTGCCGCTGGCAGCCTTTGGCGTTTCCTTTGCCGACTCATTCAACGCGTCTGCCTTGTCAGTCCCAGTGCCTGTTGCAAGCGTCTCAACCGGAGCGTTCTCAGCCGGAGTTTCGACCGGCTCAGCCTCAACCTCGGTAGGAGTCGTGACTTCAACAGGCGGCTCAGCCACCGCCACGGTGCCCTCTGCGCTGTCAGCACCGACGGCTTGCCCGGACGAATGCCCGTTGCGGCCATTTGAGGCGCGTGAGCGTGCAGGCTCAGACCGTTGCGTCGTCCCGTTTTCTGTGAGCACCTCATATTGTCGGCAGTCGACGGACGGCTCCTCCTCCCGCACGCGGACGGAGCCTGTCACGCGCACCGGCGTATTGATCTGCCATGTGTCGATTGATTTGCCGTACACGTCCGGCCACACCGTCACCGCAACGGAGCCGGACTGATCATTCAGCAGCAGGGACGCCGCGCTCTCCCCACGCACCATGAACGTTCGGACTGACGTGATGTTCCCCGCCACCGAAATCTGGTCTTTCTCCATCTCGACCGAAACCTCGGCGCACGGAGTGATGTTGCCCGTGAGATTCGCCGTGCGCAGCACCCGGTAGGGATCGTTGGAGAAGTGGATACCCATCAACTCCTTCTCCCACACGCCCTTCTGCTCGTTGGACGCCGCCTCTTCGGGCGTCAACTCAATGGTTGGTAATTCCAGGGCAGGGTCGCCCGCCATCGCGTCGAACATGCTGGTCTGCGATGAGTTTCGTTGACGCTGCTCCTGCGCGGCGGATGCAAGTATCCGCTCCGAGTTCGCCAGCAGCGTCGCTCGATCACCAAGCTCGTCCATTGCTCCGGCCTTGACCAGGTTCTCCAGTCCCCGCCTGTTCAGCGAGGTGAGATCAGCGCGACTAATGAAATCCCCCAGGTCCTTGAACGGCCCATTCGCCTTGCGTTCCTCCACCAGCGCCTGCGCCGCCCCATACCCCACGTTCTTGATTGCGGAGAGCCCCACGCGAATCACAGCGTCGTCCGCTGGGGATTCGTCATTTGGGTCCCGAACGTCTTCAATGGAGTACTCTTCGGTGCTTGCGTTCACACTCGGCGGAGCAACCGTCAACCCAAGGGCGCGGCATTCCTCCGCGTCCGCCCCGGCCCGGTCCTGTGAACCCAGATGCGCGTTCAGGAGTGATGCCATGTACTCCCGCGGGTAATTCGCCTTGAAATACGCCGTTTGGTACGCGATGTAGGCGTAGCTCACACTGTGTGCCTTGTTGAATGCGTACCCGGCAAACGGCTCAATAAGTCTGAAGATCTCCCGCGCATCGTGCTCCGAATACCCTTGGTTCAGCGATCCGGTGAGGAATCCCTGTTCCTCCGCCTCCATGATCTCCCGCACCTTCTTGCCCATCGCCTTGCGCACAATGTCTGCTTGTCCAAGCGAATACCCCGCAAAGCGCTGCGCAATCTGCAGCACCTGGTCCTGGTACACAATCACGCCGTATGTCTCGTTCAGAATGTCCCTGAGGTCGTCGTGCGGAAACGTGGCGGAAATCTCCCCCTTCTTGCTGTCGATATAGCGCGGAATGTGTTCCATCGGCCCCGGCCTGTATAGCGCGATCATCGCGGAGACCTCATTTAGCGTCCGCGGTTGCAGCCGCTGGATCCACCGCGTCATCCCCTGTCCCTCAAGCTGGAACAAACCCATCGTCTTGCCCGCAGACAGCAGGTCAAAAGTCTTCGAATCGTCGAGGGGAATCGAGTCGATGTCGATGCGCTTGCCATGCCGCTGTTCAATCAGGTCTCGTGTCCGCGCCAGCGTTGTCAGGTTCGTCAGGCCGAGCAGGTCCAGTTTGAGAAGCCCTGCCTCCGCCACGCGGTGCATGTCCCACTGCGTCATCGGCACGCCGTCGTCGTCCGAACCCGCGCTCTTCACCGGTCGCTGAAGCGGCACAACGTTGACCAGCGGCTCCCGGGAGATCACCACTCCCGCCGCATGCGTGCTCGCGTTCCGTGAAATCCCCTCCAGCTGCATCGCCGTGTCCACCAGTTCCTGGACCTGAGGATCACGGTCATAAACGTCCCGGAACTGTGGCAAGCGATCCAGTGATTCCCGCAGTGACGACGGATGTGCCCCCGCCGGCAGCAGCCGTGCCACTTGGTCTACCTCGCCGAACGACATTCCCATCGCTCGTCCCACGTCGCGGATGCCCGCCCGCGCTCCGAACGTTCCAAACGTGATGATCTGGGCCACGCGATCCTGCCCGTAGCGCCGCGTCACATAGTCAATCAACTCATCTCGCCGCTCATCCTCGATATCGAGGTCGATATCCGGCATTTCCTTGCGCTCAAGATTCAGGAAACGTTCAAAGACGAGGTCATACCTCAGCGGCTCGATATTCGTGATGTAAAGGCAGTACAGCACCGCGCTTGCCGCCGCGCTCCCCCGCACACCCACGAGGATTCCCTGCTTGCGGGCATACGCCACCAGGTCCCACACGACGAGGAAGTAGTCGGCAAAATCCATCTGCCGGATGACATCCAACTCATACGCCACCCGCTCTCGTGCGCGCTCTGTATCCGGGTAGTCCGCGTATCGCTGGTCAAACCCCTCATAACAGAGCCGCTCAAGGTACTCGAACGACGATAGCCCGTCCGGCAGCTCAATCTGCGGCAGCAGCAGTCGATTGAATTCAAGGTCAAGATTGCACTCGTCCGCAATCCTCCCCGCGTTCTCAATCGCCTCCGGCAGGTCCGTGAACAACTCCCGCATTTCCGCCTCTGATTTCAGGTAGAAGCCGTCGTCGTTCATCCGCATCCGGTTCGTGTCATCGACCGTCGAGTTCGTCTGGATGCACAGCAAAACGTCCTGCGCCGCGGCGTCCTTCTGCCGCGTGTAGTGCAGGTCGTTCGTCGCAACGATGGGAATATCAAGCTCGCGCGCCAGATCGAGCAGCATGCTGTTCAGCCGGTCTAGCTCCGCAATGCCCGGGTGCCGCTGGATCTCCAGGTAATACCCGTCAAACGTCTTCTTGTGCCACAGCGCCGCCTCACGCGCGTCGTCCAAGCGGCCCTCTACCAGCGCCCGCGGCACTTCCCCCGCCATGCACGCCGAAAGTGCGATCAGCCCGGAACCGTACTGTTCCAGCACCTCCCGGTCCATCCGGGGTCGATAGTAGAAGCCCTCGAGGTGGCCGATACTGACGAGCCGCAGAAGGTTGTGGTATCCCTCATCATTCTTGGCCAACAGAACGAGATGATACGGCTGTTTGTCTCCCGGTATCCGGTCCGTCCGGCTCCCCGGCGCGACGTATGCCTCGACGCCGATGATTGGCTTGATGCCGGCCTCTTGCGCCTCTCGGTAGAAATCGACAATCCCGTACAGGTTCCCGTGATCCGTTAAGGCGAGGGACTCAAATCCAAGCTCGCGCGCGTGCCCGACGAGGTCAGGAATGCGCGCCAATCCGTCCAGCAGGCTGAATTCTGAATGTGTATGCAGGTGCGCAAACATCACAAGATAAGCCGATTATAGTCGCGCCGGCCGTATTGCTTAAGCGCCGATTTAGCACGACTGAGCGCGTCTGACAGACCTTGCAAGCACGGCAGACGCCCGACTCAACCTGCCATCCCCGCCACACTACCTGTCATTCTGAGCGCAGCGAAGAATCTAGGAGTCTCTCGTGCTGCCCGTTGAGGAGACCGCCACCCTCTCCAGGAACCCCGAAACCTCCCAGTTAAAGACCTCAGCCTGCTCAACTTGCGGCCAGTGCCCGGACGGGGATACCTCCAAAAAGTCCGCCTCCGGCCATGACACCAGGCGCCCCTCCCACCTCTCCGGCGGCGGCACGATGATGTCCTCCCGTCCCCAGATAATCAGCGTCGGACAGTGAATGCCGCGCATTCGACGCCGCAAATCGTACTTATCCTTTAGACCCTGGATAGTGAGCCCCTCACGCAACAGCTTGAAGAACGCTTTGCGCTGTTTCGAATCCCGCTGCCGATAAACCCATTCATCCATGATCCTGCGATTCACCAACTCTTCATCTGCAAAGATTGTCTTGCGTGCTCGATGCCCGGCCAATAGCCGCGGATGCCACAGTGCCTCGCCCAGGTATGGAATCGTTACCAGCCTCAGCGGCCAACCAACCCTTCGGGTCAGACCGCCCGGCGAGGCGAGCACAAGGCCCGTAACCCGCTCCGGATTCTCAAGCGCGGCCAATATCGCCGATATTCCGCCCGCAGAGTGCCCGATCAACGAGGCCGTTTCGATTCCCCAGGCGTCCAGCAGCGCCATGATTGTCTTGCCGCTCTCAGCCGGATTCCAGCCGTCACGCGGATAGTCGGAAGTGCCGTGCCCCGGCGAACTCGGCGCGAATACGTGATAACCCAGCTCGCCGAAATACCCCAGGTTCGCCCACCAGTCCTCGATGCCCCCGCCTATCCCGTGCAGAAACACGAGCGGCGGCCCGTCGCTCGGCCCCGCCTCCACGTATTGCAGGCGCATCCCGTCAACAGAGGCGAAACTCTCTCGTAGCGGATAATCAGTCATTACACACTTGCCGCCGCAGGCTCGGGCGTCTCAACCACGCCCTCAACCTTGGTGAAACTCAATTCCTCATCGCCAACATCCACTGTAATGTCATCACCCTCGGAGAAACGACCCTCAAGAATCTCCCGCGCCAGCACGTTCTCCACGTGCCTCTGCACGGCACGCCTCAGCGGCCTCGCGCCAAAGGATGGATCGAAGCCCACCTTTGCCAGCCACTCACGCGCCGCGTCAGTCAGCGTGATTCCCAGGCTCTTCTCCTCTAGCCGTTCCTGCACCTCCGCCACCATCAGGTCAACGATCTGCAGGATCTGTTCCTGGCTCAGTGGCTCGAACACGATAATCTCGTCGATGCGGTTGATGAACTCCGGCCTGAACGCCTTCTTGAGCGCCTGGTCCACGGAACGCTGCAGGTCTTGGAACGCCTGCGCCCCGTTCGTGTTGCGCAGTAGCCCGATCTGCTCCCTCTGAAGAATCTCGGTGCCCAGGTTGGAGGTCATGATGATGACCGTGTTGCGGAAATCCACTGTTCGCCCGTGCCCGTCCGTCAGCCGCCCGTCCTCCAAAATCTGGAGGAACATGTTGAACACGTCCGGGTGCGCCTTCTCGATTTCGTCGAATAGAATCACCCGATAAGGACGCCGACGCACAAGTTCCGTCAGCTGACCGCCGTCGTCATACCCGATGTACCCGGGCGGCGCGCCAACCAGCCTGGACACCTCATGCCGCTCGCCGTACTCGGACATATCGAGCCGAATCATCGCTTCTTCATCACCGAACAGGAACTGCGCCAGCGCTCGCGCCAACTCCGTCTTGCCCACACCCGTCGGCCCTAGGAAGATGAAACTCCCAATAGGACGTTCCGGGTCTTTCAGACCCGCCCGCGCCCGCCGGATCGCGTCGGACAGCGCGGTCACGGCCTGCTCCTGTCCGATGACACGCCGATGCAGTTCTTCCTCCATCCGTGTCAGCCGTTGTGTCTCTTCTTCCAGCATTCGACTCACCGGCACGCCGGTCCACTCTGAGATCAGCGTCGCGATGTCCTCCGCTTCCACTGTGTTGCGGATGCTCTTCTCTTGCTTCCACGTCGAAAGCGCCGACTCATACTCGTTCTGCAGTTGCGCCCGCTCCTGCTTGATGCGCGCCGCCTCCTCAAAATCCTCACGGTTCGACGCCGCCTCATCCTCGATCTCAAGCTGACGCATCCGCTGATCCATCTGCTTGAGTTCAGGTGTGAACGACTCTGCGTCGATACGCAGCCGCGACCCTGCCTCGTCGATGAGGTCGATGGCCTTGTCGGGTAGTTGCCGGTCCGTTATGTACCGCGCGCTCAGCCGCACAGCGGTATCCAGCGCCTCCGGCGTGATCGTCACCTTGTGATGTGCCTCATAGCGTGGCACGACACCCTGGAGAATCCGGATCGCGTCCTCCACGGACGGCTCCTCGATGTATACCGGCTGGAAGCGCCGTTCCAGCGCCGTGTCCTTTTCGATGTGCCTCCGGTACTCATCCAGCGTCGTTGCGCCCACGGCCTGAAGCTCGCCGCGCGAAAGCGCCGGCTTGAGCATATTGGAGGCGTCCATCGACCCCTCAGCCGCGCCCGCGCCAACAACCGTGTGCAGCTCATCAATGAACAGCACGATGTCGCCGTGAGCGCTCCGTACATCGTTCAGCACGTTCTTCAAACGCTCCTCGAACTCGCCGCGGAATTTCGCCCCCGCAACCAACGCCCCCATATCGAGCGCATGGACCCGAGCGTGGCTCAACGACTCCGGCACGTCCCCGGCAACGATTCGCTGGGCCAACCCCTCCGCAATAGCCGTCTTGCCGACGCCCGCCTCGCCGATGATCACCGGGTTGTTCTTGGTGCGGCGTGTAAGTATCTGCATAACGCGCTGAATCTCAACCTGCCGACCAATAACCGGATCAAGCTTGCCCTCTTCGGCTAGCGTCGTCAGATCGATGGTGTAGCGGTCCAGCGCCCGTGACGACCGTTCGCCGCGCCCATGCCCCGGCTCAACACCGCCGTCCGCGCCACCCTGCGCCTCTTTCAGTGCTGTTTCCAGCCGCGGCTGCGTCAGGTTGAACTCCTTGAAGATCGCGTCCGACTGCCCGTTGTTCACGCCCACAGCACCCAACAGCAGGTGCTCCGTACCGATCTGCTCGGAATTGAGTCGCTTGGACGCCATCGTCGCGCTCGTCAAAAGCCCCTGAGTTCGTGGCGTCAGATACAGCTGCGTTGTGCCGCCGGCCACCTTTGGCGCGCTGTTCAGCACACCCTCGAACCGGTCCGCCATTGCATCAACGTCGATGCCGAGCCGTTCGAGCACACCCACTGCCTGGCTGTCCGGCTGTTGAAAAATCGCGTAGACGATGTGCTCCACGTCCAGTTGACTGTGGCTCATGTCCATCACCGTCTGTTGCGCCACGGCGAGCGCTTCCTGCGCTCCATCCGTGAAGCGATCAGGGCTCATCATGACTGTGTTTCCTCGCTTTCATCGCGATTGATTCTCTGTGTATCAGCGCCGTCCGCCGGTCCCTCGCCTAGCGCTCTGACACCTGTGATCCGCTCCAAAGCGCCCTCTAGGTCCTTGATGCGCTGCTCCATCTCTGCCATGCGCCCACTCATCCGCATGATGACCTCCGCGCCGGCAAGATTGACGCCAAGCTCATCGATGAGCGACTTAATCTTCTGGATGCGCTCGACGTCCGAATCGCTGTAATAGCGCACGTTGCCGCGGGATCGTTGAGGTTGCACGAGCCCGTTACGTTCGTAGTAGCGCAGGGTCTGCACGTGCAGACCGACAAGCCGCGCGGCGACGCGGATGGAGTACACAGGATCGCTCGGATTTCGGAAGCTCATTCCTTACCTCCTGCTGTCTCACGCATCTCGCGCAGCTGTGTCAACAATTCGCGCTCGGATTCCTGCAGATCCTTTGGCAGCGTTACGTTCACCTTGACGAGAAGATCACCCGCGCCCGTTCCCCGCATCTTTGGCATTCCTTTGCCTGCGATGCGGAACGTCTGCCCGTTATCCGTCTCGGGGGGGATGCGTAGCGCCACGCCGGAACCACTTATCGTCGGCACAATCACCTCGCCGCCAAGCACGGCGTCGAGCATGGGAACCTTGACCTCGGTCGTCAGGTCTGCCCCCTTGCGACTGAACTGCGAATCCGCATTGACCGTTACTTTCAGATACAGGTCTGTCTTCTGTGGCCCCGCGCCACTCATCTTCACGCGCGAGCCCGTATCGACTCCCGCCGGAATTTGTGCCTCGATCGTCCGGGTTCCGCCCTCGCCGTCCTGCACCCGAATCGAACGCCGCGTGCCGTGAAATGCCTCTTGCAGCGTCACCTCGACGGCAACATCGCGAAGCCGTGCTTCTCGTGGACGCTGGCGGAACCCCGACTCGCTCCCGCCTCCGCCCCCGCTGAAGAACTGCCCGAGAATATCGCCGAGCCCGCCGAAACTCTCTGCGTCTCCAAAGCGGAATGCGCCGCCCATCCCGGGCCTCGCGCCAAATCCCCCCTGCCGCTGCATCTCCTCGATGCGATCGGCGTGCATCCAGTTTTCGCCATACTTGTCGTACTTCTTGCGGCTATCCTTGTCGCCGAGAACCTCGTGCGCCTCGTTGATCTCCTTGAAGCGCTGTTCCGCCGCTTCGTCGCCCGGATTCACGTCGGGGTGATACTGGCGGGCAAGCTTACGGAACGCCGACTTTATCTCCTTATCGGAGGCTGACCGCGAAACCCCAAGCGTCTTGTAATAGTCCGTCGCCGCCATCACATCAAACCGACAATTCGTCGCTCCCTACCACCTGCTTCTAGTATGTTCTTATCAACAAAATCATCATACATCTAACAATGCTATTGTCAACTTTGTATTTGGAGTTTACCTGTCATTCTGAGCGCAGCGAAGAATCCAAAACCTCGCCTGTTCAGCCAAATCCCCTGCCACGCCACCTCTGCGCTAAACTCAATTCATGGCCCCCAACATCTACACACGATACGGTGACAAGGGAGAGACCGGTCTCCTTTACGGAGGCCGTGTCCCCAAGAACGACCCACGAGCCGAGGCCTACGGCACCGTCGATGAGGCTGTCTCCGCCATCGGACTTGGCCGCAGCCACTCCGAAGATGAACGTGTCCGTGAAATCGCCATGGCCCTCCAGCGTGAACTCTTCACCGTCGGCGCGGAACTCGCCACCGATGTCGGCCACTTTCAGACCTTCCTTAAGCACTTCTCTCCTGTTACACAGGAACATGTCGATGCCCTTGAAACCACCATCGACTCTCTTCAGGAAGAATTCGAGCTTCCTCGCGCGTTTGTCATACCCGGTGCGACGCCCGCCTCCTCCGCCCTCGATCTCGCCCGCTCAACGTTGCGCCGCGCAGAACGCCGCGCCGTCGGCCTCATGCAGGACGGCTATCTGCGTGCGGAATCGCTCGTAATCCCGTATCTCAACCGGGCGGCGGACTTGCTCTTCATCCTTGCCCGCTACCAGGACCGACACCTGCCCATGGAGCTCCTGACCGGTGAGCAGTAGCACAGCAGCCCCCCTCATCGCCGTCGTTGACTACGGCGCGGGCAACCTTCGCTCCGTCGCCAAGGCGCTCGAAACCGTCGATTTTCGCGTCATCGTCACGGACAAGGCCGCCGATCTCGAAAAGGTCGATGGCGTCGTCTTTCCCGGGCAGGGCATCGCAGGTCCTTGCATGATGAGGCTCCGTGATGCCGGCATGGATTCTGCCCTGCAGGACCTCATCGCCCGCGATGTTCCATTCTTCGGCGTCTGCCTCGGCCTCCAGCTCCTGTTCGATAAGACCGAAGAGGGCGATGCCCAATGCCTCGGCCTTATTCCCGGTGAAAACGTTCGATTCGACCACGCTCTCACCGTCCCGCACATGGGCTGGAACGATGTCACGTTCACACGCGACCACCCTGCCACTGCCAATATCCCGCCCAACTACCAGTTCTATTTCGTCCACAGCTATTACCCGAAACCGGCGGATGAGGACATGACCCTCGGCGTCACAGACTACGGCGGCCAGTTCGCTAGCGTCGTTGCTCGGGACAAGCTCATCGCCACTCAGTTCCACCCGGAAAAGAGCGGACGCCCCGGCCTCGCCCTCTACCGCGATTTTTTCAACTGGGCCATCTAGCGGGTTGTGATGATGGACATAATCCCTGCCATTGATCTCCGCAATGGCAAAGCCGTCCGTCTATTCCAGGGCGACTATGACCGCGAGACGGTATTTGACGACGACCCCGCCGCCGTCGCCCGCTCATGGGAAGAGCAGGGCGGCGTTCGCATCCACCTTGTTGATCTGGACGGTGCGCGCGAGGGCAACACCGGACAGGCGCAGTTGGCAGCTTCCATCGCGGACGCAGTCACTATTCCCGTCCAACTCGGCGGCGGCGTCCGCTCCATGGATGACATCACGGCCCTCATCGACGCCGGAATCGACCGCGTCATACTCGGCACTGTCGCCGTCACCGACCCTGAACTTGTCCGTGAGGCGTGTGAGCGCTACGGAAACCGCATCGCCGTCGGCCTTGATGCCCGTGATGGCCGTGTTGCCGTCCGCGGATGGACCGAGGACTCGGGCGTTGACACCCTTGAACTCGCAAAGCAGCTGATCGAATACGGTGCTTGCCGCTTCATCCACACGGACATCTCCCGCGACGGCGCGATGCAGGGCGTCAATGTTGAAGCCATGCAGGGGTTCGCTGAGGCCGTCGCTCCCATCCCCGTCATCGCCTCCGGCGGCGTCACAACCCTGGACGACATCCGCGCCCTCGCCGCCACCGACGTAGAGGCCGTCATCATCGGCCGCGCCCTCTACACCGGAGATGTCTCCCTCCCGGACGCCATATCTGCCGCCAATCGATAAGAGATCTGCGTCATTCCCGCGAAAGCGGGAATCTTGATCTCATTTCCCAGCCAAACCCTATAACGCATAAAATGGAATATGCTCTCGCGCAGAATCATCCCCTGCCTCGATGTCAAAGGCGGCCGCGTCGTCAAAGGCGTTCGCTTTCGGGATCACCGCGACGCCGGTGACCCCGTCGACCTTGCTCGCTTCTACGATGAGCAAGGTGCGGATGAGCTTGTTTTCTACGACATCACCGCTTCCTCCGATGGCCGCGAAATCATGCTCGATGTCGTTCACCGCGTCGCCGAAGAGGTCTACATCCCGCTCACCGTCGGCGGAGGCATCCGCTCCGTCGAGGACGTTCGCACCATGCTCAACGCCGGCGCGGACAAGGTCAGCATCAATACCGCCGCCGTCCAGAACCCTGAACTCATACGTGATGCCGCCGCCATGTTTGGCAGCCAGTGCATCGTCCTCGGCATGGATGCTCGTCGGGTCGATCCCTCCCAAATTGAAGCGCCGCCAAATGAAATATCGGCAATAGCATTTGATGACTCAACACGTTGGGAAGTCCGTACCCACACCGGCGCAGATGGTGGCCGTGCTGCCGGGATCGATGCCGTCAAGTGGGCGCGCTACGCCGCCGAACTTGGCGTGGGTGAAGTCGTCATGAACAGCATCGACGCCGACGGTACGAAAGAGGGCTACGACCTCGATCTCATGCGTGCTGTCGCTGATGCGGTCTCAATCCCGGTCATTGCCAGCGGCGGCGCAGGAAACGTGGAGCACATGACGGAGGTCGTGACGGACGGCCGCGCCGACGCAGCCCTTGCCGCCAGCATCTTCCACTACGGTGAATTCACCATCGCCCAGGCCAAGGAGCACATGCGCCGTCACGGTGTTCCTGTGAGGCTGACAACGAGCCCAGGAGCGTGAACCCCCCAACCCATCCCCGCCGCCGCTCACGCTACCGGCTCCGCGCCGTCCTCCTCGATGCCTATGGCACCCTTTTTCACTACGAACCCGCCCGCATGTCAGTACTCTTTGCCGCCATCGTCGAACAGCTGAATGTTCCCATCGACTCCGAAACTCTGTTGAAGCACTGGCGTGTCCACGAGACCGCATTCCGGCAGTCCCGCGTTTGGCTCAACGATGTAGGCGAATGGGACGCTCCGCCGCCGGACCAATTCATTCCCTACCGCGAGGCATGGCGCAACGCCTTTGAACTCGCCTCCGCAGAACTCGACCTTGCCCCCACTTACATCCCCGCCGCCGTCCGCATGATCTACGACGATATCAAGGGCAGGGGAATGTATCGTGACGTTCAGCCCGCCCTCGAAGCCCTTCGCTCCCGTGTGCCGTTGGCCATCGTCAGCAACGCCGACCAGGAATACCTCCACGGAACCATCAAGACCCACGACTTGGCATTCGACCACGTCATCCATTCCGAGGGTATGAAAATCTACAAGCCTCACCCCCGCATCTTTGAAGTGGCCCTCGCCGCATTCGGCATTGATGATCCTTCACAGGCCATCTACGTCGGTGACACCCCCAAGGAGGACATTCAGGGCCCCCAGATGGTCGGTATCCCCGCCGTCTGGATCAATCGCACAGGCGCGGATTGGCCAAGTGACATCCCCACAACTCCCGACTACGAAATCTCCAACCTTCTCGGCCTCGTGGATATCGTCGCCTCTAAAACTCTCTCTGCCCTCTAGCCTCTGGCCGTCATTCCCGCGAAAGCATGCCCCGTACTCCGATACGGGGCGGGAATCCAGTGCCGCCCGCAGGGCGGCCACCCCTTGTACCCAATACAATTGAATAACGCGCAACAACAAGGCGCAGGAGAAAACCCATGCCAACCCAACTGACAATCGACGAAAAGGCCCTCATTCCGGCCATCGCGCAGGACGCCCAAACCGGCGCCGTCCTTATGGTCGCCTACATGAACCATGAGTCCCTCACGCGCACCATTGAATCCGGTCAGGCATGGTTCTACAGCCGCTCCCGGCAGGAGCTCTGGCACAAGGGCGCAACGTCCGGCGACTTTCTCAACGTCGTTGAACTCCGCCCTGATTGCGATGGTGATGTCATCCTGCTGAAGGTGAATCCCGAAGGCCCTGCCTGCCACACCGGCAACGAGACCTGCTTCTACCAGGACTTCGATACTTCGGACTGGCAGATGGAGCCCGCCGCGAAAGACCAGCTTGGCGCAACCCTTACCGAACTCGCCATGACAGTCGCCCAGCGCCGGAAAGACATGCCGGAGGGCAGCTACACCGCCTCCTTGTTCGAACGCGGTACGGAGCGCATCGCCCAAAAGGTCATCGAGGAGGGCGGCGAAACCGCCCTCGCGGCGATGGCTAAAGCCCCCGACCGCGTCCGCGCCGAGGCCGCCGACCTCCTTTACCACCTCACTATCCTCCTTGAGGACGCCGGTGTCTCCCTGTCAGATGTCGCCACGGAACTCGCAGACCGCCGCCGCTGAATTGCCCACCCCAATCTAACTGCGATAAACTGGCCAGTACCTGAAACCGAACTACAAACAGGAGACACGTCAATGCCATCATTAGCCTTCTTTGAAGGGAAAGTCGTCCCGCTTGAGGAGGCCAAAATCAGCGTCGTCACGCACGCCTTCAACTATGGCACCGGCGTCTTTGAGGGTATCCGCGGCAACTGGAACGCAGACCAGGAGCAGATGTACCTCTTCCGAGTCCGCGAGCATTACGCCCGCCTCCTCCGTTCCTGCGCCATGCTCAACATCACGCTGCCCTACTCCCTCGACGACTTCGAGCGCATCACGCTTGATCTCGTTCAGCAGTGCGGTTTCAAGGAGGACGTGTACGTCCGCCCCCTCGCCTATAAGTCCTCTGATGTTGTTGGGCTCCGCGTTCACGATCTTGATGACGAGTTTCTGATCTACATCGTCCCGTTCGGCAACTATCTCGACTCCGACGCCGGCATCCGCTGCACCTTCTCAAGCTGGACGCGCATCCAGGACAACGTCATCCCACCCAGCGCCAAGGTCACCGGCATGTATGTCGCCAACAGCCTTGCCAAGAGTGAGGCCGTCTGGCGCGGCTACGACGAGGCCATCCTGCTCACCGAGGACGGAAATATTTCCGAGGGCAGCGGCGAGAACATCTTCCTCATCGACAACGGCGTCATTAGCACCCCGCCGCAGACCGACGGCATCCTGGACGGCATCACGCGCAACACGGTCATTGAACTGGCGCGCGACGTTCTCGGGCTGCGTGTCGAGGAACGGACCATCCCCAAGACCGAGGTCTACGTGACGGACGAGTTCTTCATGACAGGCACCGCCGCCCACGTCACCCCGGTTCTCGAGGTTGACGGTCGACCCATCGGCGACGGTAGCATCGGCCCAATAACCGCTGAGCTACAGAAACTCTACTTTGAGGTCGTCAAGGGCGAGCGCGACCAGTACGCTCACTGGCTCACCCCTACCTACACCCCCGCCTAACTCACCGTTCACCCTGAGCTTGTCGAAGGGTGAACATTCCCTGTCATGCTGAGCGTAGCGAAGAATCTAAAGCCTCGATTGTCCGCCAGGGCCGGAACGTGGCGCTACAACAGCAAGAACTTACTAACTCGGATCGCGAGCTCTGCCAGTAGGCACTGCCTACTCCGCGGGCTCCTCCCATGGAATATCGTCCACCGTACGGCACCACGCGCAACGCCCGCCGGACGCCAATAACTCCTCCGCCGGCGACTCATTCCCGCATCTGTTGCAATAGCGCAATCGGAGAGGTCCATTGCGACAACCCAGGCAATGCCATGGGAAGGCTGGCGGATCGTCGATGAACGTTGTTCTTCCGGTTGATTGGCTGGACGTGACGATGGAGTTAACCCCGCACACCGCGCAGATAATTCTTGAACTCACCGCTCAACCGCCACAGACTCCTCAGTCGTAGGCCGATAAGGCGCCTCACGCTCTTCAGTAATAGCGAGGGGATTATCCCGCGCCAGCGCCCACGCGCGCCTCTCATCCGTCAGCTCGGCAACCCTGTCAAAGCCGGTCTGCATATTGGGCACGCGTGATCCGGTTGCCCCGTGCGCGTCCGTCGCCATCACGTGGATCATCTCCTGCTGAAGCAGGTATTCGCCGGCCTCTCGACAGCCCGGCCCATAGTGATTGAGCAGGCTCCCGGTATTGATCTGCGTCAGTGCGCCCATTGAAATGAGCCGCCGCACGATGTCGGGGTCACGCTGGATGATGGTGTTTCTCTCCGGATGCGCGATCACAGGTCGATAGCCCAGCGCCATGATTTCCGCAAGCTGTTCCTCCACGTACTCGGGAAACGAATTGAACGGCGGCTCCGCCAACACATAGCGCGTTTCGCCGATGGTCACGCCGTTCCCCGTCTCCAGTTGACGTCGGAACCCGTTCGTGATTCGTATCTCCTGCCCCGAGAGGAGGGCAACACGTAGGCCCTGCTCATCAGCGGCACGCGTCAGCTGAGCAACGCGCCGCTGTGATTCCTCAAGGATCGTGTCTACGGAACGCGGAAAATTGTGCGGAGTTGTAACGATGGTTGATGTGTTCTGCTCATGTGCAAGGCGCACCATCTCGACCGCCTCTGCGCGGTCGCGCGCCCCGTCGTCAATCCCCGGCAGGATATGGCAATGAATATCAACGAATCCCGCCGCATGATGAGAGTTGCCTGAGTGGTTGTCCAACGTCATCCCGCTCTGCACGCTCGCCTAACCAGGCCACCTGAAACGATGCACCCGGAATCCCTCCGCGTACTGGTACCCCGGCGACTTCCCCTGCTCCTCGTGCCGCGAGTGGATACGCTCCAATAACCCCTCGGGGTTCTTGATCTGGCTTGAGTGCTCCCGCAGCGCCGCCACCTTCAGATCAATTGAGTCTGATATATCGATCCACGTGTCCGGCTCATCGCTCCACGCCCACGCCTCGGATACGATGTGCGGCTCGAACCCCTGCTGCGCCAGGTGCGGAAAATGATGAACGTCGCGCGCATACGGATACATCGCGTCGAACGCCGCTTGTCCCACGTTCCGGTGGTCCCGGTGATTGTGACCTCGACGATTCGGATCGAATGTGAAGACCACCTCCGGCCTGAACCGCCGGATCTCCCGCACCAGGTGCTCACGCAGCTCGCGGGTATCCTCCAGTTCGCCGTCCGGGTACCCGAGGAATGTCACGTCCTCGATGCCGAGCACCTTCGCCGCCGCTGTCGCCTCGGCTTCGCGCGTCTTGACCAAGTCCTCCGGTTTCGTATCGGGGTCGGCGGTTCCCGCGCGGCCGTCTGTGGCGATGACAAGCGCCCCCTCCCAGCCCTCGCGGATCCACTTGCCAATGGTGCCGCCGCACCCAAACTCCATGTCGTCCGGATGCGCCGAGATCGCCATCAACCTCTTTGGACGCCCCTCTGTATCGACCATTCAGTCCTCCGTTATTCCCGCTAAACCGGGAATCCAGAATCTCCTCCGTTCGCCCTGAGCTCCACCGTTCACCCTGAGCTTGTCGAAGGGCGAACTCACCGCTAATCGTCCCAGTCGCCGCCGTCGGCTGCCATGCGGCTTATGCCGTACCGACGAAACTCCTCTGCGTACGCCATGCCGCGCGGCTCCCCGTTGCGGGCCGCCCAGCTGCGTATCCAGTCTTGGACGTCCGACCCAAATTGGCTCACGTGGAGTTTCGTTGCTTCAATTTTTGCTTCGATAGTGTCCGAAATGTCAACGAACACATCGGGAGTCTCGCAACCCCAGAAATAGATTTCCGCCGTCTTGTGCGGCTCAAGACCCGCCTCGCCGTGCTCGGGGAAATGCAGTCGATCCCGCGCGAACGGGAACACCGCGTCCATCGTCACCATGCCCGTGATGCGGTGATCCCGGTGAATATAGAAACTCGTCCTGAACGGATCCGTCGTCAGAACGATATCCGGCCTGATTCGCCGAACGTGCCGCGTGATCTCGCCCAGTAGCTCCCGCCCGTCCACCAGCTCCCCGTCACCGTTTTGGAGAATCGTAACCTCTGTCACGCCCAGCATTGCCGCCGCGTCCCGCTGCTCCTTGTCGCGCGTCGCCGCAAGGTCGGCGTTCGTCAGGGTAGGGTCCTCCGTGCCTTTGTCCCCGTTCGTCGCAATCAGGTAATAGACCTCAACTCCATCCCGTGCCAGCCGTGCAACGGTTCCCCCGCACCCAATTTCAGCGTCGTCAGGATGTGGCGCAACCACCAGCACCCGCTCAACCTCCCCAAATTCCTCAATCACAACTCAGCCCCTCGCCTCCAAGACCTGCTCATATATGCCCAGCACATTGTGCGCGCTGGCCTCCCATGTCATCCCTTGCGCCGCCGCTAATCCCCCAAGACCAAGACGCCGCCTTTGCTCCTCATTATCGAGAAGCTCGCAGATAGTTCGCGCAAGGGCAGGGGCATCCCCCGCCGGCACGAGCCGACCCGATACACGGTCCTCGATGAACGACGCCGGCCCCGGCACATTGGACGCCACAACCGGCGTCCCGCACGCCATCGCCTCTGCCGCCACAATGCTGAAACTCTCCGAATACGACGGAACGATTATCAGGTCCGCCGCCGCGTAATGCCACGGCAACTCGTCATTCGCCACGACGCCCGCCCACGTAATGCGCTCATCAATACAGAGCTCGGATGCCAAGGAGCGCAGCCCCGATGCATAATCTGCATCGACCTCTCCACCCACAAACCGCACACGCATCCGCGGCCTGTCAGCCAAAAGGCCAGCCGCCCTCACCAGCGCGTCAGCCCCCTTGATCCGGTCCAGCCGACCCACGTAAAGCAGCGTTTCCTCGTCAACAGGGATGCCCAACCGTGACCGCGCCTCCGTCTGATCCATCGGCCCAAATCGCTCAGCATCAACGCCGATTGGAGCAACCGCAATCTGGTCCCGCTCAGCCCCCAACATCGAGACCAAAGCATCTGCCTCAAACGGCGTCCACGCAACGATTCCGTTCGCGCCCCGTGCAATCTCATGCTCTGCCTCATGCCGTTCCGGAGGCTCAGGCGACAACTCAGACACCCGCTCCTTGACCGCGGCTATGGTGTGAAAAGTCGTGACGTTCGGAATGTTGAACCGACGCGACACCTCTAACCCCGCCAAACCCGATGCCCAATAATGTGTGTGAATTAGGTCGCAGCTCTCGCCGATGGCGGCCCCAATCTCTGAAGCATATTGGCCCGCCTGTGACGCCCACCCGGCCGCGGAACTTGCAGCCGGTGAAGGCAGATGCTCAATGCAAACACCCTCGCACTCAGCTTCAGCCGAATGTGGTTCGTCATGGTTGGCTGTGATGACGGTCACGGAAACCCCGCGCCGCGCCAACTCCTTGCCCAGACCGAGCACATAGGCGGACATGCCGCCCGCCTTCCCCTCGCCCAACGCGGCCAACGGGCAGGAATGCAGCGCAACCAACCCCACCGAACGAACAGTCACTGCGTCCCGTTCTCTCGTGCAAGCTGCCACCGGTACAACACGCGGTCATTACCGCCAAGATCGTACTTGTACGGCTCATTCCCGCGCAGAAAATCGTACTCGCGCAGCCCCTGTTCAATCGCGCCGCGTAGCCCATACGCCTTCAACAGTAGTCCCACTGACAGATGGCGGTACTCCGGGTCGTACCCGCTGTTGTAAAGAAGCAGCCGGTCTCCCTCCAAAAAGCTCATCGTCGCTGAAACCGGCTTGCCGCCTACGTCCAAAAATGCGAGTTGCAGTGAATCCGCCTCAGCCATCGTCTGCGTCAGTGTTTCCAGGAATGATCGACGCTCCGGCGTCAGGAAATCCGACTTCGCCTCACTGCTCTTGCCCATCAGAGATACGAAAGCATCCAGCGCCTGCGGCAGCTCATCATGTTCTTTGTCATAGACGCGGTATTCCGCATCTCCACTCGCCTCCAGCCGTCGCAGTTTTCGTCGCAGCTCGTGGCGGTCCTTCTTGGAGAGACTCTGCACATGCGCATCCCACGATTCCGGAAGTTCAACATAGGGAGAAACGTCCCACACCGAGCGGTCCGCCCGCCATCCGTGCTCTGATGCCCGCGACTCCAATATCTGAGTGGACGGTGAATCATCCCGCACACCCGTTAATTCAATGGATGCCCACCCTTCGGACACCCCGTAGTCGAGGATCGCCTCCCAAACGGCCTGCTCCTCGCCCGGATCCGACAAAATATCCTGGTAGTCCGTCAGGTTGTGGTCCAGGCCGAATGTCACGGAGCCTTTCCCGTGGTTCAACGGCGCGATTCCGCGCAGTGAATTGTCGCTATCGTCCCGAACTGTCAGCACCGGATGCTCGTCTACCGAGCCGCAGCAATCTATCGCCCATGCCGTCTGCCATGGCAGCGAGAGGAAAATCGACTGCGTGGCTGATTTCGCAAACAACTCCGGCCACTCGCCTGTGACAGCCCCAAGCGGCTCCCATTGCACGACGAGGCTCATGAACCTGCCCCTTGTGGTGAGGTCAGGGACAGGAACTCTGCCCGTGCCGCCGCGTCTTCCTTGAACACCCCCCGAAACGCCGTCGTGATTACCCGACTCCCCGCTGCGCGAACACCGCGGATGGTCATGCACAGGTGCTCCGCCTCCACGCGAACCGCAGCCCCCTGTGGTTCCAGCGCCTCAGTCAACAGGTCCACGGCCTGGTTCGTCACGCGCTCCTGCATCTGCGGCCGACGCGATATACACTCAATGGCTCGCGCCAGCTTGCTGATTCCCACAACGCGACCTGACGGCACGTAGGCCACGTGAACCGAGCCAAAGAAGGGCAGAAGATGGTGCTCGCAGATGGACATGAACGGAATGTCCCGTATGGTCACGGTGTCCCGCGCCCCTTCGTCATAGGACACCGTCAGGAACTCCCGCGGGTCCTGCTCGATGCCGGAGAAGAGTTCGGCGTACATTGCAGCCACGCGCGCCGGCGTCCTGTCGATCCCCTCGCGCCTTGGATCCTCTCCAATTGCGCGAAGAATCTCTTCAACGGCGCGCGCGATGCGCTCTTGATCAATCATCCGGGAAAGTATCGACCTTCTACTTGCTTTGCAGTAGTGTAGCGCACGCGATAGCAGTCAGTTCATGCCGAGTAGTCGCTCTACGGCCCCAAGATCGGCGGGCGCCTCCTCAACGTTCAACCCTTGGGCCGTCGCATTATCCGGGTCCTTCAGCCCGTTTCCGGTGATGATGCAAACCACCCGTCGGTCCTGCATCTCCGGGTGCGCTGCGGCGTACTTCGCCAGCCCGGCAACTGAAGCCGCAGACGCTGGTTCGCCAAAGACACCTTCCTTCCCGGCCAACAGGGAATACGCATCCATAATCTGCTCATCGGTGACGCTATCGATTAGCCCGCCGGAATGGTCGCGCGCCATAATCGCGTTCTCCCAACTCGCCGGGCGGCCGATGCGGATAGCAGACGCGACCGTCTCCGGATCTTCGACGGGATGACCGAGCACAAGCGGCGCAGCGCCGGCCGCCTGGAATCCCATCATCCGCGGCAGGCGAGTCGCGTTGCCCATGGCATGGTATTCCAGGAACCCCTTCCAATACGCCGTAATGTTCCCCGCATTGCCCACGGGAATGAACAGGTCGTCCGGCGAATCCCCAAGTTCATCGATAATCTCGAACGACGCCGTCTTTTGACCTTCAATTCGGTCCGGATTAACCGAGTTCACCAGTTTGATTGGGCCCGGCCCGGCAAACGACCGCACGATGTCCAGAGCGTCGTCGAACAGTCCGGAGATAGCGACAACCCGCGCGCCGTACATCGAAGCCTGCGCCAGCTTGCCCGCCGCGATATTTCCTTTGGGCACTACAACGATGCTCTCCAGTCCGCAGGCGGACGCATATGCCGATGCCGAAGCGCTCGTATTGCCCGTTGACGCGCAGATGACTCCGGTAGCTCCGTCCTCCAGTGCTTTCGCTACCGCCACCACCATCCCGCGGTCCTTGAATGACCCCGTCGGGTTCATCCCCTCAAGCTTGAAATACAGCTCGCCGACGCCCAACTGAGACTCAAGATGGCGTGACCGAATCAGGGGCGTGCTGCCCTCTCCCAGCGTGATCTGTGGGGTCGAATCCGTAACGGAGTCAATCAGGTGGCCGTATCGCGCAAGCACGCCCATCACGCCCTCCGCGTCTCTCGCGCGGCAAGGCGTAAGGCGTGCCGGCTCATGCCATCGTCCATGTCAGTCCCCCTACTGACAATGTAACCGTAATTCCAGCCACAGACACCTGCCTCCGCACAGTCACTCTTCAACGCGGATGATGCTGCCGATCTCCCGCACCACGTCGAGCGAGGTTAGCTTGCCAGTGGCGTCGCGCAATGCGGATTCCCGTGCGCGATGCGTCGTAATCACAATCTCGGCGGAACCGGCCGTCTCATCGACCTCCTGCTGTATAACAGAGGCAATGCTGATCGATGCTTCGCCCAGTATGTGGGCGATGGCGGCGAGAACACCCGGCTGATCCGCCACAGTCATCCGCAGATAATAGCGAAAGTCCAACTCGTCAATCGGCCGCACCCGTCCGGCTGCGCCCAATGCCTGCTTAGGCTGCGGCCCCCCGCGTCCCGTCAGCCTTCGCGCCACTTCGATAAGGTCGCTCAGAACGGCGCTTGTCGTTGGCCCGGAGCCTGCTCCACGTCCATACAGGAGTAACTCCCCCGCCGAATCACTATCGAACTGGACCGCGTTGTAAACTCCGTCAACCTTCGCCAACTGCGTGTCCGACGCGATGAATGCCGGATGCACCCGCACGTCAAGCTCACCGCCGTCAATGTCCTTTGCGATAGCGAGCAGCTTGATTGCGTATCCAAGATCATGTGCGTACCGAAAATCCCGGGGAGCCAGGTTGCCGATCCCCTCGCAATAGATGGAGTCCGGCGACACAGGCGAACCGTAAGCGAGCGTCGCGAGCACCGCCAGCTTGTACGCCGCGTCAGTGCCGTTGATGTCGTTGCTGGGGTCGGCTTCCGCGTATCCCCGTGCCTGCGCGTCCGAGAGGGCATCTTCAAAGGCCATACCCTCGACGGCCATCCGCGTCAGGATGTAATTCGTCGTCCCGTTGATGATTGCCCGCAGCGCCCGAACCCGTGCCCCCGTCAATCCACGTTCCAACGCGGAGATGACCGGAATTGCTCCACCCACCGCCGCCTCGAACTTGAGGCTGCCCCCCTTGGCGCGGGCCATCGCCAGCAGGCCCGCGCCATGCTTGGCCATAACCTCTTTATTCCCGGTCACAACGGAGTGGCCGTCGGCCAACGCGCCTCTGATGGCGGGCAGGGCGGCATCCTCACCGCCCATCAACTCAATGACAACATCAACGTCAGGATTCTCGAGGACGTCTTTCGCCTCAGTCGTGATTAGAGCGGCATCCACCAGAGAAGACCGACTGCGCCCTGCATCGCGCACAAGGATGCCTTGTAGCTTTAGCGGGAGTCCGGCCGACTCTTCAAGAAATGAGCCCTGTGTCGAAAGGGCCTCTGCAACGCCTGTCCCCACGACGCCCATGCCGAGGAGCCCGACGCCGATGTATCCCCGCTCAAGGGGCCCCGCCGACCCCTTACTCACTCGCGCTCCTCGTTGGGAACAGTTCGCGGTCCTGCCTCAATTGCTCTAGCACCCAGCTATATCTCTCTGAACTCATGCCGCCTGCCGGACGGCTGAGGGCGCCCACCGCCACGAGGTCTGCGCGGTGCCCTGCAATCCAGGCCCGCAGAGCCTGGTCCTGTAATGGCTTGATGTGTTCCTCTCGCACGTCGCGCAGCTCCAGTTGCCCTTCGGCAAGGAAAATCGAAACACCCGTGGACGTGATTACGGGGCCGGAAACCTCCCCGTCACCCAGTTGCGCCATGATGTCGGTGTACTCTTCTTTGATTCCACGCGGCACCCAACCCAGGTCGCCGCCCTGCTCAGCAGTGGCGCTGTCATCCGACAACTCTCGTGCAAGATCCTGGAAAGACTCTCCGGCGTCGTACCGATCGAGTGCCGACCGCGCGTCAATGAGGTCCGTATCGGAACTGGTAAAGCGGATCTCGTACAAGTGCCGTTGTTCCAGCTTGGCCGGGATACTTTGCTGTAGCACAGCCTCCAGCTTGTTCTGCAGAGCCTGCTCCCGGGCGATCTCACGGAAGAACGACTCTGAAACTTGCAGGATTTCAAGACGCAGACGTAGACGTTCGCGATACTCGGATTCCGGGATGTCGGGATTGTCCACGTTGGAGACGCCAACAATCCGCGCCTTCATCTCGTTGTCAATCTCCGGTTCGCTTACCGCTACGTTCTCAAGCCACGCGTACTGCTTGACGATTTCACGGCGCTCAAGGTCATTCACCATGTCGAAAATCAGGTTGTTTAGGGACTCGGGCGACCACGTGCCGATTGCTTGCGCCTCCGCGATGATCATCTTCAACCGCGTCAGGTAGTCGCCCCATGTATAGCGTGTGTCATTGATGACAAGCGCGGTCTCGCGGTGAGGCTGAACGAAAACAACGTAATATCCCGTGGCCGGAATCACGAGGGCCGTAATCATCAGAAGGACGCCGGCCAATGACAGGATTCGCGTGAAACGGTATCGACGGCGGCGTTCCGTCTCGCGTCGATGCCCCCCAATGACACCCGACGACCCGACGTCTTCGTTGTTGTTCTGATCCTGTTGGGTCATTGTCAGAACCTTGTAGGGTTCCCGCTACCCCCGCGGGGTGATCTCACTGCGGTATGGCGTTCAGCGCGCCGGCTGCAGATCGTGGAGGGTATCCGTCGTGAACGGGATTAGCCCCGCTTGTCGGGCGCGCTTGATCTCCCGTGCCAGCGCCCGTTGATGACGGGAGCAAGTGCTCGTCTTTCGTCGCGGCTCAATCCGCGCGCGCTCAGAGATAAACCGCCGTAGCGTCTCCGGCTGCTTGTAGTCCATCACGGCGTCCTTGTCGGCGCAGAATATGCACACGCGCCGACGTGGATAGAAACGCCGACCGCCCTCGCGACGCCCACCAGACGGCCGATCTCCGGGCCCTCGCCCGCCCTGCGGCCTGTCGGAGACCGGCCTCGACGGCGGTGCTCCGGCAGACGCGGATGGTGGCTCAGGCGGCGCGGGAGTATCTGTCGTCATTCATTTCCTCCAGGATTGGTTCCGAATTAAGTCTACACGGCTTTGTGAGGGTAGGGGCAGATGCTATGCCACTGCGCCCCTAGAACGGCAGGTCATCCTCCGCTCCGCCACCACCGCCGAAAGCCTCGCCGGGGTAGTCCTCTTCACGCGGCGCCCCGCCGCCTTCTCCCGGCCTGCTCATAAAGACAACGTTCTGCGCGACAATTTCGATAGTCGTTCGAGGCGTCCCGTCGCGTCCTTCCCACCGATCTGTCCGCAGACGGCCGTCCACGTAAACCTTCTGGCCCTTGCTCAAGTATTGATTGCAGCGTTCTGCAAGCTGCTCCCACGCGACCACGCGGAACCATTCCGTCTCCTCGCGCTGTTCGCCGTCCCGCGTGTTGAATCGCCTACTGACTGCGATATTGAACGTCGTTACCGGGCTGCCGCTCGGCGTGTAGCGCATCTCCGGATCAGCGCCGAGATTGCCAATCGCCGTCATCCTGTTCAGAGTCATAAAGAACCACCATCCCCCAACATGCGCGTCTAAACGCGCGTCACAAACGTTCGCAGGTGATTCTCATTGGCGCGAAGCGTGCTGGTAAGTGCGGCAACGGCGTCACCCGACATGTCGAAACGGGAAACCACCATTGTTCCGTCGGTCTTTGCCTTGATTGGATACGCAAGCCGTCGACGCCCCTGTACTTCAGTTGCCTCGTCTGACCCGCCCCGATCGGCAATGACCTGCTTGATTCGGTCTACCGCTCCGGTCAATTCCTCCTCCTGGATTTCAGGGTCCAGGATCACCATCAATTCGTATCGAGTCACTCACCCTCCCTTGCCGTTTTTCGCTAGTGAAGTATACAAGAGTCCCCCACCAATCCAATCTCGTGCCTCGTCGTGAATTCCGCTGCCAGTTAGTCAAAAAGCTGGGGTATGGGATGCGCCCCGGTCAGCGCCTTCACCTCTGCCCGTGCTTCCTCAAGAACGGACTCATCTTCCGGGTTCCTGAGAACCCGTGTGATCAGCCGGGCAACGGAGCGCGCGTCATCCTCATCGAAGTTTCGGCTCGTGATTGCCGGTGTCCCGATCCTGACTCCGCTCCCCACCCGCGGTGGAAGCTCATCGAATGGAATCGCGTTCGGATTCGTGATGATGCCCACCGACTCCAGCAAGTCCGCCGCCGCCTTGCCCGTCGTCCCGATCGTCGTCACGTCCACGAGGAAGAGGTGGCAATCCGTCCCGCCGGAGACGATTCGCAGCCCATCCTCGGCCATCTCTGCCGCCATCGCCCGCGCATTTCGCAGCACTTGGTCCTGGTACTCGCGGAATGACGGCCGCAGCGCCTCCCCAAAGCATACGGCCTTCGCCGCAATCGTATGCATCATCGGCCCGCCCTGCGCCCCTGGGAAAACGGATCGGTCGATTGCTGAGGCGTATTCCTGCTTGCACAGGATGAACGCGCCGCGCGGCCCCCGCAGCGTCTTTTGCGTCGTCGACGTCATGATGTCTGCGTAGGGAGCAGGATCGGGGTAGACGCCCCCCGCAATCAGCCCCGCGTAGTGGGCCATGTCCACCATAAGCAGCGCGTCAACCGAGTCCGCCACACGCCGCAGATTCTCAAAATCGATCGACCGCGGGTATGAGCTTGCGCCTGCAACGATGATCTTGGGGCGATGTTCCCGCGCCAGCGACTCCACCTCGTGGTAGTCAATCATCTCCGTCTCGCGGTCCACCCCGTACGAGACGAACTTGTAGTACTGCCCGGAGAAACTGACGGGGCTCCCGTGCGAAAGGTGTCCGCCCTGGTCAAGTCTCATGCCGAGAATCGTGTCTCCCGGCTTAACGAATGCAAAATACGCCGCCATGTTCGCCTGAACGCCGCTGTGTGGCTGAACGTTCGCGTGCTCCATCCCGAACAGTTCCTTCAGGCGTTCCCGAGCCAGGTCCTCCACCACGTCCGCGAATTCGCACCCTGCGTAATACCGTCGTCCGGGATATCCCTCCGCGTACTTTTCCGTCAACGCGGAACCCTGCGCCTCCATCACCGCCCGGCTCGTGTAGTTCTCGGAGGCGATGAGGATAATCGAGTCCCGCTGGCGCGCCTCCTCGCCCTCAATGGCAGCAAATATCTCGGGATCAGACTGTGACAACAGCGACATGGAAGCTCCTTAATCTACCCCTCGTCTCAGTATAGCAACGGCCACATTCCTGTCCCCAACCTCATCCGTCATTCCCGCCCTTTTCGTCATTCCCGCGAAAGCGGGAATCCAGAATTCCTTATTCCCCCCGCTCACCCTGAGCTTGTCGAAGGGCGAGCGGGTCCAAGGGTGAGCCTCTCCCCATCCGTGATCAGCGTCACCGTCCCATGGATATCGGTCCGAAGAATCTTTGGCGTGGACAGCAGCGACTCCAACCGCTCAAGCGTCTCCGGATGCGGATGCCCGAACCTGTTGTCCGCGCCCGCGCTGATGATCGCAATGCGCGGCGACACCGCCTCAAGGAACTCCTCACTCGAGGAATAACGGCTGCCCTGATGCGCAACCTTCAGAACCGTTGCCTGCACGTCCGCACCGGAATCCAGCAAGTACTCCTCGCCGGGACCGTAGATGTCAGCCGCAAACAGGAACGAAATATCCCCGTAGAACAGCTTCACAACCACGGAGTTGTCATCATGTTCAGTGGCCGTGTCGAATGGCCGCTCAGAAGGCGGATGGACTATCTCCAAGTGCGCCCCTCCCCCTAAACCCAAAGTCGTCCCTCGTTCCGCCCGTATAACCGTCAACTCTGTCTGTTCTCTCAACATCTCCGCCCACTGCTGACCGTAAACAGTGTCTGATTCCAGCTGCGGATCCATCACAAACCCCACGTCATAGCGTCGTAGGGTTTCCGTGAGCCCAATCAAGTGGTCTGCGCTCGGATGTGTGAGAAGCACAACGTCAATGCGCCGCGACCACCATGGCAGGTGCTCTGCCAGCCGTTGCTGCAGTAGCGACCCGTCCGGCCCTCCGTCGATGAGAACACGCCGACCCGTCGGCGATTCAATCAGAATGGAGTCCCCCTGTCCCACGTCCAGGACATGAACTTTGAGGTCCTCTTCGTCCGTGACATAGGGAGCTGCGGCCCCAATTCCGGCAGTCGCCGTCATAATGACCAGCCCGCCCACGACTGGCCATGAGGTCAGCGCCCGCCGCCAACTCGGCATGGAGATGCTTGGCAGAGACACCATAGGCCCCAACAGACCGGAAGGACTCCTCAATATCGGTATGAGGAACAACCCGGCCATGACCAGATAAATCACGATCACCGCATCCACACTCAGCGGCGCTATCGTGATTGCCGCAAATGTCGGTGACGAAAACACCGACGACAGCCCAATGAGGAACGTCAGAAACGGCCATGCCACCCACGCCGTCATGGATGCGAACACGCCATCTGCAAACACCCCTGCCACGGCCGTCATCGCGGATGCGAGTAGAACGGCAGGCAAGGCCGCCGTCCCCAGCAGGCTCGCCGGTATCGTGAATAGCGATGCCGCGCCAAAATAGTGCAGCAACAGCGGCTTGATTCCAATCACCGCGCCCAGTGACGCCGCAATTCCCGTCGCCCCGGCGTGCCGCCAACTGCGCGACAAACCTGTGTCCGTATCGGCCATGTCTGCGCCAGATTGGATACCCATAAACCGCCGCAGCGGATCCGTGAGAAAGACGATTCCTCCCATCGCGGCCACAGTCATCTGGAACGATGCAGTCCCTATCACTCGCGGGTCCCAGAGAGCGATGACCGTTGCCGCGAGTACCAGCGCCAGGCCACCGCTCGGTTGTCGTCCGAAGGCGATCGCTCCCAGGTAAACACTCCCCATGATCGCCGCCCGAACAACAGGCGGATTCAGCCCCGAGAGAATCGCGTACCCCCAAACGATTCCAAGTGGCAACAGCACGAATAGTCCCCGTCGTCGTCCAAAGAGCATCACCCCTGTTACCAGCGCCACACCCAACACGACGCTCACGTGTAGGCCGGAGATTGCCAGCAAATGTGCTGTTCCTGCCCGTCGCCACTCATCGTTTAGCTCTGTGGGCAAATCATCCCGTTGCCCCAGAAGCAGCGCGCCCGCCAATTCCGCCTGGGGCGATGGCAGGTTCCGCTCCAATGACCCGCTGAGTCGGCTTCGCAGGGAATTCAACAACCGCATCGGTGGCGGAGCGCGCTCGACTAGCCGAAGATCGGGCCGCATCAGGATCACAAGATCATCCGGCCAGGACGCTCCCGTCTCTTGCTCTCCCGCTGCAGTGCCATCTTCATCACCGTCCGGCACGGGATGCTGCGGAACCCCCGTCAATGTCACATGATCGCCGGGGCCGAGTTCGTATCGCGGAGGATAGACCCACGCGATTGCATCCCCCTCCACCCCAAAAGCCCTGATTTCCGTCTGGTCAAGCAACTCCGCGTCCTCAACCGTCAACCGAATACGCGTCAATTGCCCCCGCCGCGATGGAGCATCCCGCACGACACCCTCTAAAGCCGCCTCCCTACTCACCAGGCTTCCAACAGAAACCGCCGATGAGCTCACGTCCGGCAAGGCCCCGCGTGCCATTCCCGCCAGCACCCCCACAGCCAACAGGCAGGCCAACAAGAGGCCGCCCCGGTGTGACAACAAGGCGGCCATCCCGACCACCGCTGCGAGCGCAACAGCAATAAGGAGTGGCAATTGAACAAAAAGCGACAGCGTGAGACCGCAGAGTATCCCAACGCCCAAACCAAAGAGACGCATCGCCGATTAGTCCACTGAGACGAATGGACGAATTGCTGCCAACGTCGACGGGCCGATGCCCGGAACGTCCAGCAACTGATCCACCTCCGTGAATGCGCCGGACGCCTCCCGATAATTCACAATTGCTTGTGCCACGGTTCGGCTTATGCCCGGCACGGATTCCAACTCGCTAGCGGCAGCGATATTCACGTTCACAGTGGCTCGAAGAACAGGAACCGAGTAACGCGCGCCGTCCCGGATTGGTTCTGCCAGGTTCAGAGCGTGCATATCCGCCGTCGAAAGTGTCCCGCCCGCGGCCCTGATCGCGTCGATGAGCCGGGTTCCGGTTGGCAACGTATACAACCCCGGCTCTGTCACCGCGCCTGCGATGTGAACCGTCACGACGCCCACGGCCTCCTCACCAACGTAAGGGACGTAGTAGCGCTGCCCGTCCTCCAGCCGCAGAGCTAGATCGACGGCATTTGTATCCGCGCTCGTAGTAACCCCGCCCGCCATCTCGATCGCATCCGTCAGCCGGGCCCCGGAAGCCAGCGTGTACGTTCCCGGCTCCTCAATCGCGCCAACGATATGGACGAAGACCGACTCGCCCGTCGAAACAGCTAGGGCCGGCACGTTATAGCGCTCGCCGTCCTCCAGGACTTCGGCAAGATTCAACCCGGACAGATCAGCACGCTCCGTCGAACTGCCCGCTGCCGCCAATGCGCTTGTAACCCGTGAGCCCCGAGGCAATTCATAGAGTCCGGGCTCCCGTACTTCGCCCCAAACATGGACAACCACCGTGTCGTCATCGAGCGGGGCGGCCTCCCTCATCGGAACGACGTAACTGTTGCCGTCCTCCAACTCCTCCGCCATATTCACGGAGTCCGTGTCCGCCTCTTGGGCCAACCCTCCGGCCAGTTCGACGGCATCAATAACCCGTGAATTCACCGTCAGCGAATATACGCCGGGCTTCGTGACCGCGCCCCCAACGTGAATCGTTACCGCGCTTGCCGATGCTTCAGGCGGTGGAAGCTGAATCTCAACCGGAGCCGGCGCAAGAGCCCACTCACGGGCAATCAGAATGACGAATGCAGCAGCAACAACGACAAGAAGTGCCGTCGCAAGTATTGGCCTCAATCGCGATGAGCGAGATTCCTCTACAGCCGCAGGAGTATCAAGGGGCGCCTGCCGATCCATCCGATTCAATCACACGGTAACTGACGGGCCGCATTGGCGCGGCCTCCAAGCCTACATCATCGAAACCGGCAGACAATCTGTGAGTGAATTGTAAGAACCTGTTGCCAGTAACAAACATATACTAGTGCATTCATATCTCTAATCAAGCCTTGACTTCGTCGCGGGCTGGATTCCTGCCGCTCTCCCTCCCCCATATACTCAAGAGGAATCTGAATGCTTTGATGAAAATGATCTCCAATAGCCTGCAACCCTTGGGAGGTGCAACCGGTTTGTCGTTAATGAGTCGTCCTGATGGTCGCGCCGCAGATGAACTGCGCGCGGTTTCGATCACACCCGGCTACCTCGATCACGCCGAAGGATCGGCGCTTATCGTGCAGGGCAGCACCAGGGTGCTTTGCGCCGCCTCCATCGAAGACCGCATCCCCGGCTGGCTGCGTGGCCAACAGAGCGGTTGGGTCACGGCTGAATACGCAATGCTCCCGCGCGCTACCCACACTCGCACCGCCCGTGCGCGGGCGCAGGGCAGGGATGTTGGGCGTTCTCAGGAGATTCAGAGATTGATTGGCCGCTCGCTCCGCGCCGTCACGGACCTTGGCGCGCTTGGAGAGCGCAGCATCACCGTCGACTGCGATGTCATCCAGGCCGATGGGGGGACCCGGACCGCTGCCATCACCGGCGCGTATGTCGCGCTATACCAGGCGCTGAGGTGGGCGCAGCGCGCGGCCAGTGAAGCCGGTGACGAGGACCCCTTCCCGGACTTTCCTCTCAGGGAAGCCGTCGCAGCCGTCTCTGTCGGCATCGTGGCCGGCGCATCAGAGAACCAAATGCTCCTTGATCTCTGCTACGAAGAAGATTCCGAAGCGGGAGCTGATTTCAACATCGTTGCCACAGAATCCGGCCGCCTCGTGGAAGTGCAGGGCACTGCAGAGGGCTCAACCTACACCCGTGCCCAACTCGATACCGTCCTTGACCTCGCAATGCAGGGTATCAGCGAACTCATCACCGCTCAAAAAGCAGCCATCGCAGTACTAGCGTAGAAACTCCCTCTGAATAGGCTGCGAGCGAAAGACCTAATGCTCACTAACGTATACATTGACGGCACGAACCTCTACTATGGCGCGCTCCGAGGCACGCCTCACAAATGGCTCGATCTTCGGCGAATGATGGAGCTTGTCTTTCCAAATGACGAGATACGTGCTATCCACTACTTCACATCTGTAGTGCGATCAGTGCCGACTGACCCGTCAGCACCGTCACGCCAGCGAGCTTACATTCGTGCCCTACGAACTGTGCCAGGGTTAAACGTTCATCTGGGAATCATTAGGGGCAGAGGTTCACTGAGAGAGAAAATGACGGATGTTGCTCTGGCAACTAGGCTGATCGCTGATGCTAGTCAGCGGCGCTTTGAACAGGCCATCGTTGTTTCAAACGATGCGGATTTCGTTCCGGCGATTCTCTCTGCTAGAAACGAATTTGAAGCGGTCGTCGCAGTGTTGAATCCCGTCCTGCGAGGCCGCACGCAAGGTGATCTCGAATCAGCGGCGACATACGTTAAGAGACTTAGACGGCGTCATGTTGCTGCTAGCCAACTCCCGAGTCTCCTACATGACGAAAGGGGAGCTATAGCGAAACCAGCGGACTGGTGAGGTGATCATTCCTGCGTGAAGCTTGACACTACCCTCCTCTCCGCATAGATTGACTGCATACTTCCCTTGGAGCTTCGGCGACAAGGTGGGGCCGCTCTGGCGGCCCCTGTTTCGTTAACTCAAGCGCTTAGAGTCTGGCGGGATTCCGCGTTCGACGCTTCCGCTGCGCTAAAATGCGAACACCATGTCCCCCGATAATTCAGAGAAAGTTGATGCTCGTCCCTTAGAGGGCTGTGTCGCCCTCATTACAGGTGGGTCGCGCGGCATCGGACGCGCCATCACTTTTGAACTTGCCTCTTTGGGTGCTGACGTCGCCGTCAACTTCTTTCGCAATCCCAAACAGGCTGCCGAGACCGTCGAGAGTGTCAGAGAGCGATACGGCGTCCGCGCAGAATCGTTCAAAGCCCATATTGGCGAACCGGACCAGGTCGAGGAATTGATCTCTAATATCATCGAGTCCTTTGGCCGGCTCGACATTCTGGTCAACAACGCCGCTTCGGGCATCCAGCGTGCCGCCACGGAACTGGAGCCCAAACACTGGGACTGGACGATGGGCATCAACGCCCGCGCCCCATGGCTCGCCGCCAAGCTGGCCTCTCCGCACATGATCGCCCAGGGCGGCGGTTCGATCGTCAACATCTCCAGCCTTGGCTCCACCCGCGTCATGGCCGACTACACCAGTGTCGGCGTTTCCAAGGCCGCGCTTGAATCCCTCACGCGTTACCTTGCAGTCGAACTCGCGCCACAGGGCATCCGCGTGAACACTGTCTCCGGTGGCCTCGTCAAGACCGATGCGCTCGACCACTTTGAGGACCGCGAGAACATGATCGCCAAGGCGACGCGCGAGACCCCCGCGGGCCGCATGGTTGAACCGGAGGACATCGCCCGTGCCGTCGCGTTCCTCTGCTTGCCTGAGTCGCAAATGATCATCGGCCAGACCATCGTCGTCGATGGCGGAATGACACTCACATGGCGAACGACCTAACGAACGGGCAGGGCGAGACCCTGTCCACGGACGAGCTCCGTGCCATGGCGCAGTCGGCCCGAGAGCAAGACCAGCCGCTGACTGCGTGGGAGCACCTGCAAAAAGCCCTTGAGATCGATCGACGCGACCACGGCGAGACCCACCCCAACGTCATCCAGGACCTCAACAATCTCGCCACCGTATTCCAGGAACTGGGAGACATGGGCGGCGCGCGCCAGCACTATGAACAGGCGCTTGACCGCGCCGGCCGGCACTACGGCGATAAGGACGAAGCTGTCGCAATCATCCACAACAATCTCGGCGGCGTCCTGCAGGAACTTGGGCACTTCGGCGACGCAAAGGAGCATCTGGAAACGTCACTTGAGATGCTGATTTCTATCCACGGCGACGACCACCCCATCGTCGCCTCCATCATCAACAACCTCGGCGGCCTCGCACACGAATCCGGCGACCTGAACGGCGCGAAAGAATACTACGAGCGCGCCCTCTCCATAGATGAGCAACAGCGTGGCCCGAACGATCCTGTCGTTGCTGCGGAAATCAACAACATTGCCGGAGTCCTGCGGGACCTCGGCGATCTTGAAGGAGCGCGTGAAGGCTACCAGCGCGCGATGGAAATCGATGAGGCAGCCTATGGAGCAGACCACCCGCTCGTCGCGATCCGTGCCAACAACCTCGCGGGCATCCTGCAATACATGGGCGATATGGACGCCGCGAGGGAACTCTTTGAGCGGGCAAGCCGTGTCCTTGAACGGACCCGCGGCGAAGCCCACCCCGCCACTCAACTCGTCCAAAACAACCTGGACTCCATGCCGCCGCAGCCGCCTGCAAGCTGACGCAAAGTTGCAGCTCCGCCTCCCCGCTATAATGGCCACAAGGGGTAGCAGGGCGACGCGGGACTGATCTGAGTAGCGTCCCCGGGTGGGAGTCCAATGGCGAGGCAAACGCGAAAGCCGTCCGCCGCAGCCGGGCCCGATATGTTCGAGCAGCAGCGGGAGCAACGCCTTTCCCATGAGGCGCCGCTGGCCGCCCGCATGCGCCCTACAACCCTCGATGAATTCGTCGGCCAGGAGCACATCGTCGGCGAAGGCCACGTCCTCCGCCGCTCAATAGAGGCCGACCAGGTTCCCTCAATCGTCCTGTGGGGACCGCCGGGCACTGGAAAAACCACGCTTGCCCGGATCATCGCCCACATGACCCAGTCCCATTTTGAGCCGGTCAGTGCCGTTGAGTCCGGCGTCGCGGATCTCCGCCGCGTCCTTACTGAGGCCCGTCAGCGCCGTGGCCTCTCCGGCCAGCGCACCATCCTGTTCATCGACGAAATTCATCGCTTCAACAAGGCGCAGCAGGATGTCGTTCTGCCTCACGTCGAGGAGGGCTCTATCACCCTCATCGGCGCAACCACGGAGAACCCCTCGTTTGAGATTGTTGCCCCGCTCCTCTCCCGTTCTCGCGTCTACACCCTCAATGCCCTGACGGAGGATGAGATAAGAGAACTCGTCGACCGTGCTCTCACCGATCCCGAGCGCGGTCTTGGCAATCTCAACGCTCGACTCGATGAGAATGCAGAAAGCGCGCTGATTTCAATGGCGGACGGTGATGCGCGCGCCGCCCTTACCACGCTGGAAGTCGCCGTTAGTGCCACGCCACCTGAAGCGGACGGCAGCCGCGTCGTCGACCTCCCCACCATCGAGGACGCCATGCAGCACCGCGCCTTCCGCTACGACAAGGGCGGTGAGGAGCACTACAACGTCATCTCCGCGTTCATCAAGTCGATGCGCGCCTCCGATCCGGACGCCGCGCTCTACTGGATGGCGCGGATGCTGGAGGGTGGAGAGGACCCACTCTTCATCGTGCGGCGCATGGTCATCTTTGCCGCCGAGGACATCGGTCTTGCCGATCCCATGGCCCTCAGCGTCGCCACCGCCTGCCAGCAGGCCGTCCACTTTGTTGGAATGCCGGAGGGCTATCTGCCCATGTCGGAGGCGTGCCTGTACCTCGCCACCGCGCCCAAGAGCAACTCCGCATACAAGGCCTACCTTGCCGCCCAGCAGGATGTCCGCAACACCGGCGCGCTGCCCGTCCCGCTCCACCTCCGCAACGCCCCGCACCCCCTGATGAGCCGCATGGGCTACGCCAACGGCTACAAGTACCCGCACGACTTCCCCGGCCACGTCGTTGACCAACAGATGCGCCCCGACTCAGTTCAGGGCCATCGCTACTTTGAACCGACAGAGCAGGGCCTCGAAGCCGAAATCAAAGCCCGCATCGCCGACTACGAAAAACGCCGCCGCGATAA
>CAYOPL010000007.1:0-14564 GCA_964405845.1 uncultured Dehalococcoidia bacterium
CCTTAAGGGGGGTTATCTCGAACGCCTTCTCCGTTTTCGGAGCACCCACCTGTGTTGGTTTGCGGTACGGGCGCCTGTGTGCCATAGCATACGAAGGTTTTCTGGACAGCGTGAACTCAGCGGGATTGCCCTATCGCCGTAGCGAGAAAGCTCTCCCCTCTCCTCACCTACCTATATCCGGGACGGATTTGCCTATCCCGGCATCGGCTAGGATCAGGGACACACCATGTCCAATAGGCATGCCCCGCCTATCCTCCTGCGTTACTCCGCAGCTTTAAACGACACACCGGCGGCGCTGGAATACTAACCAGCTGTCCATCGCTTACGGCTTTCGCCCTCAGCTTAGGCCCGGCTAACCCTACGTCGACAACCGTGGCGTAGGAACCCTTGGGTTTTCGGCGCCCGGGATTCTCACCCGGGTTCATTGCTACTCATGCCGGCATTCTCACTTCCCTGCGCTCCACTCAACCTCACGGTTAGGCTTCACTGCACAGGCAACGCTCCCCTACCACTCCCTCCTAGGGAGGAAGTTCACAGCTTCGGTGGCGGACTTAAGCCCCGGTACATTGTCCGCGCAGAGTCCCTCGACCAGTGAGCTGTTACGCACTCTTTCAAGGGTGGCTGCTTCTAAGCCAACCTCCTGGCTGTCTGTGGAACTCCACCTCGTTGGACACTTAGACCGCACTTAGGGACCTTAGCTGGTGATCTGGGTTGTTTCCCTCTCGACGACGAAGCTTATCCCCCGCCGACTCACTCCCATGGTCTGGACCTCCGGCATTTGTGGTTTGATTGGGTTTGGTAAGCTCTCGCCCCCTAGCCCATTCAGAGCCCTACCTCCGGAGGTGAACCCATGGGGCTGCACCTCAATGCATTTCGGGGAGAACCAGCTATCTCCTGGTTCGATTGGCATATCACCTCTACCCACAGCTCATCCGAGAACTTTGCACCGTTCACCAGTTCGGGCCTCCACGAGCTTTTAGACTCGCTTCACCCTGGCCATGGGTAGCTCACCAGGTTTCGGGTCTAATCCGTGCCACTTTGGCGCCCTGTTCAGACTCGCTTTCGCTACGGCTGCGGATGGCCACATCCTTAACCTTGCGACACGGATTAACTCGCCGGCTCATTCTTCAATAGGCACGCCATCATCCCTCTTACGAGAGACTCTGACCGCTTGTAGGCACGCGGTTTCAGATCTCTTTCACTCCCCTCCCGGGGTGCTTTTCACCTTTCCCTCACGGTACTAGTACGCTATCGGTCGTCAGGAGTATTTAGCCTTGGAGAGTGGTCTCCCCGGCTTCCCACAAGATTTCCCGTGTCCCGTGGTACTCTCGTCCGCGATGCACGGAGCCATTCCCCTTCGCCTACAGGACTATCACCTTCTCTGGTGGCCGTTTCCACGGACCTTCGGCTGGAGTCCGGTTGGTAACTCCGCGAGAGATCGCGGGATCTCTCCCATCACGTCGCGCAACCCCGGACAGACATAGGACCCGCGTCCGTTAGGCCTCTCCGGTTTGGGCTGTTCCCCGTTCGCTCGCCACTACTGAGGGAATAATCTCTTTTCTTCCAGGTACTTAGATGTTTCAGTTCCCTGACTTGCCTCCATCCGGCCTAATGTGTTCGGCCGGCGGTGACCCGCGATGAAGCGGGCCGGGTTTCCCCATTCGGGCATCCCGGGATCAACTTGCTTGGCAATTCCCCCGGGCTTATCGCAGCCAAGCTACGCCCTTCTTCGGCTCCTGACGCCAAGGCATCCACCACGCGCCCTTAGTAGCTTAACCCTACTTAATTTGACTCGTTTCCATTTTCATTGAAGAACCGCGGTCAGTACATAACTGACCATTCTTGACCTATTCACTTGTTAAGGCGCCAACCATCCAGCACCCGTCCAGGGGACGGGCGCGAACTATCACTATACGGATGCGAGGAAGCGCATGTCAATGCGCCACGCGGGCATTTTGGCCCTTCGACAAGCTCAGGGCGAGCGGCGGTTAGATTTCGATGAGAGCGCGGCAGAATTGCGCGCCCTGTTCAAGCTCTGAAATCCTGACGCTTTCACGGACGGTGTGGGCATCATGCATGGCCGCTCCAACTACCACGGCCTCAATGCCGTTGAGGACAAAGACGTTGCCATCCGTGCCGCCACCGGATATCGCAAGTTCCGGCGTCATACCGAGAGTCGCAAGCGTTTCCTTGACGCGCGCGAGCAGGCCGGCATTCTCATCCAGCCGATATCCGACAAATTGCTCGGTGAGTTCACAGTTGATGGTGGCTTCCGTCCACCGACCCCGCGTGTCCTGGACGATGTTGAGGAGGTACGCACGGACGCGCTCCAGCGCCTCGGGGTCATGGCTGCGCGTTTCGCCGTGTAGATTTGCGTGTTCCGGCACGGCGTTGCGGACACTGCCGCCCTCAATCAGTCCGACATTGAAGGTGGTGTTCTCATCGAGACGGCCGATACGCATCTGGACGATCATCTCGGCGGCAATCTGGATGGCGGAGATGCCCTTTTCCGGTTCAACACCCGCGTGCGCGGCACGTCCGGTGACGTCAATATCGAATGCGAGATAGGTGGGGCTGCCCGTTGTCACGTGGTATGCCGGTCCCTCTCCGTCAAAGACAATCGCCTGTTTGGCGCGGAGCATGGAGAAGTCGAGATTTTTCGCCCCGACGAGACCGATTTCCTCCTCACGTGTGAGAGCGATTTCAACGGGGCGGCGGGCCACGCCATCGCTCTGCAAGGACTCCAGCGCCTCAAGGATCACGGAGAGGCCAGCCTTGCAGTCGCCGCCGAGGACAGTAGAGCCATCTGTGTGAATAACATCGCCATCAATGAGGGGGTTCACGCCACGGCCGGGCTCAACGGTATCCATGTGGGCGGACAAGAGGATGGGGGAGTCGCCGGGTTCGGACGCAATGACGTTGCCGTAGGCATCGCGCGAGACAGTGAATCCGAGGTTTGTGAGACGGCTGGTGAGAACATCCGCAATGGCGGCTTCTTCACCGGATGGGCTGTCAATACGGACGAGGTCAGTGAACGTGCGGACAAGCCGGTCTCGGTCGATCATGCGTGGTTTTCCTTCTGCGTGTGAGCTTCTGTTTCCACGATAACAGCAGAGTTACAGCATGATCATCGAGTCGCCGAAAGAGTAGAAGCGGTATTCCTGGGCGATTGCCTCGCGGTAGGCGCGGTCCACAAGTTCTTTGCTCGCGAATGCAGAGGCAAGCATAAGGAGGGTGGAGCGCGGAAGATGGAAGTTGGTGATCATCGCGCCGATCACTTTGAACTCAAATCCCGGGAGGATCATAAGTTCCGTTTCGCCTACTTCAGGCTCGATGCCCCTTGGCCCTTCCTCGGTAAGGCCCTGATTGATGGCGATTGATTCCAGAGCGCGGACAGGCGTTGAACCAACGGCGACAACTCTGCGGCCCTCGGCAAGCGCCTGGGAGATGGCCTCCGCGGCCTCTTCCGGCAGCTCGTAGCGCTCCTGCCCCATGACGTGCTCACGCGGGTCATCAACTTTGACCGGTCGAAATGTACCGGGGCCGACATCCAGGGTGAGACGAGCGATACGGACACCCTGCTCCTGCAAGCTGTCCATCAACTCCGGGGTGAAATGGAGACCGGCGGTGGGAGCAGCAACACTGCCAGGCTTGGAAGCGTAAATGGTCTGATACCGTTCGAGATTTGGAATCTCCTGCCGGATGTACGGGGGCAGTGGAACCTGGCCAACGTCATCAAGGACAAAGCCCTCAGGCAGGGTGACGAGCCGGGTGCCGTCCGTGTATTGCTGACCAACGTGGACGCGCGGCGCGCCGGGGGCGTCCAACTCTACGATGGTGTTTGCAGCGACGCGGCGGGAGGGCCGCACCATCGCGGTCCACATGCGCTCATTGGCCTCAACACCCTCGCCGGTTCCCGCGACAGGGCGGATCAGGAGTATCTCGACGCGCCCGCCGCCGTCCCGCTTTGTCCCCAAGAGGCGGGCCGGAATGACGCGAGTCTCATTGACGACAAGGACATCTCCCTCCGTGAGAACGGAGCCGAGATCGTAAAAATGCTTGTGCTCAATCAGGCCGGAGTCGCGGTGGATGACGAGGAGGCGGGAGTGGTCGCGCGGCTCAACAGGCTGTTGTGCGATGAGATGCTCCGGCAGTTCAAACTCGTAATCGGCCACCATAAAAGGAGTGGCGCCATGGTTGCCGGTATCGTCAGATGTCATTGGATGTGTCAGCCTTGCGCAGGGGTCTGTACTGGTGATTCTACAACGGAGACGGTTCCCGTCATACCGGCCTCCGGATGGCCGGGAATGGAGCAGATAAGGGCGAACTCGCCGATCTCAGTTGGGGTGAACCGAACTGTTTTCTTCGAACCAATCCGCATCGATCCCGTTGCGACACCGAACTCCTCGATGACAAGATCGTGGTCGACGGTGCCGAGATTTCTGAACTCTATAACGGCTTCCTCGTTCACGGGAATCTCGATGGTCTCCGGCTCGAAGGCGAATTCGGTTCCAACAATGATGTAGCTGCCATCGGGCTGCAGGCCTCTCGCGCCAAGGTCATTGTTGTTTCCGCAGGCAGCGGCGAGCGACAGAGTGAGCAACACTCCCGCAACAGCAGCCAGACGAATCGGCGTAAGCCATCTCACTTTCAGCTGCCGGCGCGCTTGACCCACACCTTGTAGACGGGCGTGCTGCCCATGGTCTCCCCCGCTCACTTGTTTTCTATTTGCGCCTTCGCGGCGGAGACAGTGTTACGCAGCAGCATGGCGACGGTCATGGGGCCTACTCCACCCGGCACGGGTGTGATGGCGCTCGCCACTTCAGACACCGCGTCAAAGTCAACATCGCCGACAATCTTGTAGCCTCGCTTCTGGCTCTTATCCGGCAAGTGGTTGATGCCCACGTCAATGACGACAGCACCCGGCTTGACCATCTCAGCGGTAATGACCTCAGGAATACCGACGGCCACGACGAGGATGTCCGCCTGCCTGGTCACTTCAGCGAGATTAGGGTCTGTCCTGTGGCAGACGGTAACACGCGGATAAAACTTCGGATCGCCCTGCATCCATGCCGTCGCGATGGGCTTTCCGACGATGTTGCTGCGGCCAACGATGACGGCGTGTTTGCCACCAAGATGGACGCCCTCCCGTCGCAGCATTTCCATAACGCCGAACGGCGTGGCGGGCACGAACTGGGAATCGCCGATTGCAAGGTGGCCGATGTTGAGCGGGTGAAAGCCGTCCGCGTCCTTGTCGGGTCGGACGCATTCAATGATGGCGTGCTCCTCAATGTGCGACGGCAGCGGCAACTGCACGAGGATGCCGTGGACACGATCTGCGCGGTTGAGCGATTCGATGAGATCCAGGAGGCCGTCCTGTGAGACGGAGGAGTCTATACGGTGAATCTCCGTGTAGATGCCGACTTCCCGGCACGCGCGTTCCTTGTTGGCGACATACGTTTGGGAGGCTGGATCATCCCCTACAACGACGGCGGCAAGGCCGGGCATGACGCCCTTTGCCTTGAGCGCGGCCACATCACGAGCGACTTCCTTACGAATGTCTGCCGCGATGCTCCGGCCGTCGATGATGCGTGCGGTCAATGGCGTACTCCGTCTCCGATTGCCCCTCACTGAGTATAACGTCCACGACGGCAAGGACGGCGCATTTTCCGTTCTGCGATAATCTGGGGACTGCATCAACAGAGGAGCATTTACCCATAATGTTGACCACCGGAATCGATATGTGTGAGGTATGGAGAATAAGAGAGGCCCGTGAGCGGTTCGGGCAGCGGTTTCTGGATCGCGTCTACACACCGGAGGAGCAGCGGACCAGCCGCGGGAGAGACCCTGAGTTGGCGGCGCGATTTGCCAGCAAGGAGGCGGTGATGAAGGCGCTGGGGACCGGCGCGCGCGGTGTGGGCTGGAAGGATATTGAAATCCTGCCGATGCGCGGCGGCAAGCCGGAGGTGCGCCTGCACGGGCGGGCGAAAGCCGTGGCGGAGCGCATTGGACTGACGGACTTGACCGTGAGCCAGACACATTCGATTGAATATGCGCTGTCCATCGTGGTGGGGACGGCGGAGTACCCGTCGCCCTATCACGCGCCGGAGTAGGCAGGTCCGTAGTTCAACGGTGCGAGATGAGAGCCGTCACAGCCGCAGAGATGCGGCGCATAGAAGAGGACGCGATAGCGGCAGGCACGACTGTCGAGGAGTTGATGCAGCGGGCCGGTCGCGCTGTGGCGGATGCGGTTGGCGACATCCTAGGTGGCCGGGTTGCTCAACAACGGATTCTTGTCCTTGCAGGCCCCGGCAAGAACGGGGGCGACGGGCTGATTGCCGCTCGGTTATTACGGCAGCGGGGGGCAAGTGTTTCGATCGTATGCCCCATTCCGCGAGCAGACGTCCAACTGCTGGAAGAATGCGCAGCGGCGGGTTGCTCAATCATGCAAGGTGACTTGACCAATCTAGGCGAGACGGTTTCCAAAGCCGAACTTGTTGTTGATGCCCTGCTCGGAACCGGCCGGTCACGAGCCATTGAAGGGCCGATTCTTGAGGTGCTGGATGCAGTGCGCGATACAAGCGGGGCTACTGTGGCAGCTGTTGATTTGCCATCGGGTCTCGACTCGGACACAGGTGAAGTGGATCCGGCGACATTGCCAGCAGACATCACAGTGGCGCTTGGTGCGGTCAAGCGGGGTTGCCTGACCGTGAAGGGCGCGGAGGTCTGTGGACAGATCCGCGTCGCCGAGATTGGTCTCGAATCGTTCGCTCCTCCGAATACGGCCATCGGCGTGCTGACAGCAGGTGAGGTTGGCAGGCTGTTGCCAGACAGGAGGGCCGCCGGGCACAAGGGGACGTTCGGGCACAGTCTCATTGTTGGAGGGTCGGAGGCGTATCGCGGCGCGCCTGCCTTGGCGGCAAAAGCAGCGGCGCGTGCAGGCGCGGGAACCGTTGCTATTGCCGCGCCTGATTCAATCACGGCTTCCCTGGCGAGTAGTGCGCCGGAGGCGACACATATTCCTCTTACCAGTCATCCGCAGACCGGCCTGACTGGAGCAGGGGCTGTCTCACAACTCATGGCCTCGTTGCAGACGAAAGCGCCGGACGTGCTCTGCATCGGACCCGGCCTGGGGCGGTCTGTCGGCACGGATTCGTTTGCAGACGTTCTGCTTCGCGAGCTACCCCCAGACACGTCCACCGTACTTGATGCTGACGCATTGAACCGGCTGGCCGAGAGGCCGGATTGGTGGGAATCGCTATCCGGTTCGACCGTCATCACACCACATCCCGGTGAGATGGCACGGCTATGCGAAACGTCGGTGGAAGAGGTTCAGCGGAACAGGTTTGAGATCGCAGACGAATGCGCAAAGGAGTGGGGCGTGACCGTTGTACTCAAGGGGGCGTACACGGTTGTTGCGAGTCCTGATGAGCCGCCATCTATTTGCCCTTTGGCGCTCCCTGCTCTCGCGTCAGGCGGAACAGGTGACGCGCTGGCGGGAATCATTACGGGTTTCCTTACACAAGAGCTGACGACCTCTGACGCGGCGCGGGCGGGCGTGTACGTCCATGGCTTGGCGGCTGTGCTGGCAACTCAAGCAAACGGCAACATGACATCCGGGATGTTGGCCTCAGATTTGATCGAGAAGATTCCGGCGGCAATGGATGTGATACGGCGGGGAGAAGGTCCGGTTCCGCCGATGTTTGCCTAGTGCCAGCCGATGGCGCGGAGCCATTCCTCAAATGTGAGTGTTGGGATGCCCCACTTGGCCTTGAGGGCGGGGATGTCCTCGTCGTAGCCATATTCCTGATACCACTTCCCCATCGCCACTCCGGACGGTGGCAGGCTGCTCCGCTCTTCTTGCGGAATCTCCTCGTAGACAATTTCATGTCCCACAACGCGCGTGAGCGCGGCGACGATGTCCGTCATGGTCAAGGTCTCTGCGGCAATGTCGATTTGCTGTCCCGCGTACGCATCCGGGTTATTGAACGCGGCGGCGGCATATGCGCCGATGTCATGCCCGGAGATGACCTGAAGGTTCTTGTCTGGGGTGAGCAGGCCGCGTATCACTCCGTTGGCGATAGCCTCCCGATCCCGCACGTAGTTTTCCGCGAATGAGACCGGGCGTAGGATGGTGTACCTGATGTCGAGTTGGCGAATATATGCGATGACCTCTCGTTTGGCGTCCCAGTAGCTAACGCCCCGGTTTGGCTCCTTTGCGCCGCAGGAGGACGTGTAGACAAGGTGACCCACGCCTGCCCTGACGGCGGCATCGGCAACTGCAATGCCTTGCCGCGCCTCGTACATTGGATCATCCCCACCGGCTTCACCCTGCATAGAAAAGACACCGTACGCGCCTGCCATGGCGGCGTCGATCGACGCTACGTCGTCCATGTCTCCTGCTACAATTTCCACGCCACGCGCGGCTAGCGCCTGCGCTTTTTCGCTCTGCGGCGTTCGAGTCAGCGCACGAACATGCCAGTCCTTGGACGTGAGCAGGTGGCCGACGAGGCCGCCACCCTGATTGCCGGTGGCGCCGATGACGAGGATTGTGCGGGTTGGGTTGGTCATATGTCATTCTCCTTGTTTTCAGATTGTTTCAGATTCGCCGCTCTGCTGGATAGACCTCGCGCGTATAATTGCGTGTGTTTACGGATGGATTCCCGCCCCGTATCGGAGTACGGGGCATGCTTTCGCGGGAATGACGGATGGGGCCGTGTGACGGATGCTGTTGGCCGTTGATATAGGGAACACAAATCTGAAGTTCGCCGTTTTTGACGGCGAGCAGATAGTCGTGTCCGACCGCCTTTCGACGGGGGCAAGCAATTCACCCTCCGATACGTCTGAATACATGTGCGCTGCGCTGGCGCGCCATAGCATTCGTGAATCCGACATCAATGGCGTTTCACTCTGTTCGGTCGTGCCGCCTTTAACCACAATGATGGAGCGAGCGGCGGCAGACACGTTCGGCGTCACGGCGCTGGACATCAAGACAGCAACCCACCGTGGCGTGACACTGGACGTGGACAAGCCGGACGGTGTCGGCACGGACAGGATCGTGAACGCGGCGGCGGCGTACGGTCTGTACGGCGGGCCGGGCATCGTGGTTGATTTCGGGACGGCGACCACGTTTGACGTGGTCACAAAGGACGGCGTATTTATCGGGGGCGTGATCGCTCCCGGGATTAAGTTGGCGTCGGAGGCGTTGACGGAGCGCGCGGCGCAGTTGCCGCCCATTGAGCCGGTGTTTCCCGAGAAAGTCATTGGGCGCGATACGGATCAGGCGATGCGCTCCGGGCTTATGTACGGGTATCTTGGTCTGATGGAGGGCTTGATCCGGCGGATACGGGCTGAGATTGGATCCGAGGCTCGGGTGATTGCGACGGGCGGGCTTGTTGAGCCGATTGCAGAGCGGACAACGTTCATCGACGAACTGGAGCCGGACCTGACTCTGCAGGGCTTGCGGCTCATCTGGGAGCTGAATCAGGGGTAGCAGGATGAGTGGCGCAGACATGATAGCGGGAAAGCGGGTCGTGCTGGGGGTATCCGGCAGCATCGCTAGCTATAAGGCGGCAGACATTGCCTCCAAGCTGATGCAGGCCGGGGCGCTTGTAGACGTTGTGCTGACTCGCTCCGCGCAGGAGTTCATCACCCCGCTCACGTTCCGTTCCCTGACGCACCGCCTTGTCATCACCGACCTCTTTGACGCGAATTCCGAAGACCCGCTTGAGCACGTGGAGATTGCGCGGGAGGCGGATGCCATCGTCATCGCGCCCGCGACGGCAAATATCATGGCCAAGCTGGCGCACGGTCTAGCCGACGACGCGCTCTCGACCATCGTTCTCGCAACGGAAGCGCCCGTGCTCATCGCGCCCGCGATGGAGCACCATATGTGGGCAAACACAGCAACTCAGACAAACGTGGCGGCTCTGCGGGAGCGCGGCTTTGAATTCGCCGGGCCGAATGAGGGGCGGCTTGCCTCCGGCGCGGTCGGCAGCGGCCGGCTCGTCGAAACTGCGGACATTCTTGAGGCGCTGGCCGGGATTCTCTCCGCAAATCAGGACCTGGCGGGGCGGCATATCGTTGTCTCGGCGGGCGGGACACAGGAGCCTATCGACCCCGTGCGCGTGGTGACGAATCGCTCATCCGGTAAGCAGGGGTATGCGTTCGCTGAGGCGGCGCGGGATCGCGGAGCGCGCGTGACACTGGTGACGGCGGCGAGTCTCGCCAATCCTACCGGCGTCAAGGTGGTCAAGGTGGAGAGCGCGCGCCAGATGCTGGCGGCTGTGTCCGATGCTTTGAACGACGCGGCAGACGCGCTTGTGATGGCGGCGGCTGTCGCGGACTGGGAGCCTGTCGCTGCGGCCGGGCAGAAGATGAAGAAGGTTGAGGGGCAGGACCGTCTGACCATCGAGATGCAGAAGACGCCGGATATTCTGGCGCAGGTGAGCGGCTTGCCGGGAATCAAGGTCGGTTTTGCCGCCGAGACCGAGGATCTGCTCAAAAACGCGCGCGCCAAGCTGGAGGGCAAGAAGCTGGACATGATCGTTGCGAACGACGTTTCCGCGACGGACGCCGGTTTTGCTGTGGACACAAACCGTGTGGTCATCCTCGACAAGTCCGGCGGGCAGGAGGATCTGCCATTGATGTCGAAGCGCGAGGTGGCGGACTCTGTGCTGAATCGCGTTTGCGCCCTTTTCAGCGGGTAAACAGCGGCGAGATTCTTCGCTGCGCTCAGAATGACAGACTCAAGAACGGATACCCGATTCGTTTCCCTTATCATTCTCGCCGCGGGCAGCTCGTCGCGCATGGGTCGACCCAAGCAGACCCTGCCCTGGATGGGCAAGGACCTTCTCACATACCAGGTTGAGCAGGGCGGACTTTCGGGCGTCGATGAGCTAATCGTGGTTCTTGGCGAGAATGCTGAAGACTATCGGCCGCTCTTGCCGGAGTCGCTTGAGCGGGTGCCGGTCTACAAGATCATTGAGAACCCGGACTATGAGCGCGGCAAAACGACATCAGTACTGGCCGGGTTGGCTGCCGCCGACCCACGCGCCACCGACTGGATCTTCCTCGCAATGGATGCACCCAAGCCCGCGCATATCACGGACATGTTGGTGGAGGCGCATCACGCTGGCGGGCTACCGATCACGTATCCATGGCACAACGGCATCGAGGGGCATCCGCCGGTAATGAACGCATCATTGCGTTCCGAGATTGAGGCGATCACGGAGGCGAGACGCGGACTGCGTGAAATCACAGAACGTGATCGCGACCGCGTCAATAGGGTCGAGTTTGCAGACCCCATTGTCATCGTGAACATGAACAGCCCGGAGGACTACGAGCGGGCGCTTGTGGTGACAGGGCAGGCGACATCCCCCTCACCCTAGCTCTCTCCCTGAGGGAGAGGGAATCTTGGGATTCGCTACAATAGAAGCCACCATGATTTTCTATCCTGACTTTGTTGCTATGTTGACGCCCTGGAGTCTCCGGTAATGACATCGACCGCTGACCGCGCGGCTGAGATGCCCCCCGCGTATGATCCGGCGCGTTTTGAAGAGGCGCGCTACCAATGGTGGGAGGAACGCGGGTACTTTCAGCCAACGATTGACCCAGGCAAAGAGCCTTTCGTCGTCATCATGCCACCACCCAATGTCACGGGGCAGCTGCATCTCGGGCATGCGTTGACGGCGACGGTCGAGGACACGCTGGTGCGGTGGCATCGGATGCGGGGCGACCCCACACTGTGGCTGCCGGGCACAGACCACGCAGGAATCGCGACGCAATACGTGGTCGAAAACCACCTCGCATCTCAAGGCATTGATCGACGCGAGATCGGGCGGGAAAAGTTCCTGGAGCACGTTTGGGAGTGGGTGCGCGAGTACGGCGGCGCGATACAGAACCAGCACCGTCGGCTTGGCGCGTCGTGCGACTGGACACGCGAGAGATTCACGCTGGACGAGGGGCCGTCACGGGCGGTGCGTGCGACGTTCGTGAACCTGTTCAATAAGGGGCGCATCTACCGTGGCGAGCGGATGATCAACTGGTGCCCAGCGGATCACACTGCCCTGTCTGACCTTGAAACCGAATACGAGGACACCGAGGGCAAGCTCTGGCACATCAAGTATCCCTACACCGACGGTTCAGGACGCTATGTGACTGTCGCGACAACACGACCCGAGACGTATTTGGGCGATACAGCTGTTGCCGTCAACACGAACGACTCGCGATTCGCGGACGCCATCGGCACGACGGTGCGGCTGCCATTCATCGACCGCGAGATTCCCATCGTCGGCGATGACTACGTGGACATGGAATTCGGGACCGGCGCGCTCAAGGTCACGCCGGCGCACGATCAGAACGACTTTGAGATCGGACAGCGGCACGGACTCGATGCGGTAGAAGTCATCGACTCTGACGGTGTGATGAATGAACACGCGGGGCCGTATGAGGGTCTTGACCGCTTTGAGGCGCGTCAACGCATCGTGGAGGACCTTGAGGCGAGAGGCTTCCTGGAGAAGACAGAGGACTATCAGAACCGCGTGGGGCGATGCTACCGCTGCCAGTCGGTCATTGAGCCTCGAATCAGCATCCAGTGGTTCGTCGACATTCTGCCCCTCGCCGAGCGCGCCGCGGAGGCCGTGCGGGACGGCCGGATCAACATCGTGCCGGAGCGGTTTACGGGAACGTATCTGAACTGGATGGACGGCATCCGCGACTGGTGTATTTCCCGTCAGCTGTGGTGGGGGCATCGCATTCCGGCCTGGTTCTGCTCAGAATGTGACGGCGAACGGCTGGAGATGGTCTTGCGCGAGCCTGTCACAGGCGCAGACGGGCAGGATGTGTGGTCGGGCACGTACGCGGAACTCACTCGCATGGGCCTGACCCACGACGAGATCGTTTCACGTTCGGACCGGGTGGATGCGGATCAGGACGTGACACCCCTCGTAGCGTCCGAGGACCCGTCTGAGTGTCCATCCTGCGGCTCCACACACCTGCTGCAAGACCCTGACGTGCTGGACACATGGTTCTCGTCCGGCCTTTGGCCCCACTCCACGCTGGGTTGGCCGGAACAGACCGAGGATTTCCTCTACTTCTATCCGACCTCCGTGCTTGAGACCGGATACGACATCCTGTTTTTCTGGGTCGCGCGGATGATCATGATGGGCATTGAGAACACCGGCGACATTCCATTCCGGACGGTGTACCTGCACGGTCTGGTGCGCGACGCGCAGCGACAGAAGATGTCCAAGACGCGCGGCAACGTAATTGATCCGTTGGAGAGCATCGCGGAGTACGGCACAGACGCGCTCCGCATGGCTCTGACCATCGCCACCAGCCCGGGTAATGATTTGGCGATGACGCCAGGGCGCATGGAGGCAGGGCGCAATTTCGCAAACAAGCTGTGGAACGCGGCGCGTTTTGTTGTGCGGTCGATGGAGCAGGCGGACACGCAGGTTGGCGGCGAGATGCTCGCCCCGGAGCACCGGGAAGACCGGTGGATCGTCTCTCGCATGGCAAGTGTTACGGCCGATGTGAATCGCTTGCTTGAGGATTTTCAGTTGGGGCAGGCCGAGCAGATAATTCGTGATTTCCTGTGGGATGAATTCGCGGATTGGTATATCGAACTGGCCAAGGTTCGCATTCGCAATGGAGATGACAGGCCCGTTCATTATCTTGTCGGCGTGCTAGAGCAGTCGATGCGGCTGCTCCATCCCTTCATGCCGTTCGTGACGGAGGAAATCTGGCAGAGCCTCATCGCCCGCGCGCCGGAGTTGGCGCGGGGCGTGGGCTCCATCATGATTAGCGCCTATCCGGAGGCTGAGACATCGCGTGTTGACACGGCGGCGGAGTCCGAGGTTGCCGATGTCATCAACGTGGTCCGTGCAATCCGCAACGCGCGCGCCGAGGGCAACGTTGAACATTCACGCATGATTGAGACAATTGTCGACGCGGTACCGGAGTCACAGGAGGCCATCGCGGATTCGCGTGAGGCCATCGGTGCTTTGGCTCGCGTGTCCTCTCTCAATGTGCTCGCGCCCGAGGATGAGCGGCCTGACCCCGCGTCCGTGATGACAGCGATTCTGGACGGCGTGACGGTCATGGTTCCGCTGGCAGGGCTGGTGGACGCTGACGCGGAGCGGTCGAGGCTCTCAAAGGAATTGGAAGAAACGCGCGGACGTCTGACCGGCCTTGAGCAGCGCCTGGCCAATGAGGGTTTTCGTTCCAAGGCGCCACCGCAGGTTGTAGCCAAGGAAGAGGAACGGCTAGAGGAGTCACGGCAACGTGTACAGCGCATTGAGGAGCAGCTGGCGCGACTCGGGTAGCTGCGCCAGGGTAAGCGTGGCTGGGCGTTACAGTCGGTGGCAGCATCCCGAGTTCTGGATTCCCGCTTTCGCGGGAATGACGATATGGCAGACGCAATTGCTACAGAATCATCTGTAGGGGACTCAGGTTCTGGATCGTCGGTCCCAAGGGGGTCGTCGTCGATGGGGATGGCCAGGGTGATGTCCACGTTGTTGTCCCTGTCTATGACCACCTGCTCCACCACCATCAGGAGAATC
>CAYOPL010000008.1:0-31302 GCA_964405845.1 uncultured Dehalococcoidia bacterium
TGAGACGCGTGAAGAACGCGCCGCCGCCGCTGCCGCCGATAAGGTGAGGGCCAAGGAACTGCTGAAGGAAGCCGGCTACGACGAGATGAATCCTCTCGAGGTAACTTGGACGGTTTGGGCGCCCATCCAGGGCGACATCCCGGCGTTCCAAGGCGACCTTGAGTCCATTGGCGTCGTCGTCAATGCGGACGTCCAGGAGTCAGCCACTGCCTACGGCAACTGGGCGACAGCCAACTTCGACTTCGGCGTCCACAGCTTCTGGATTGCGGGAATCGACCCTGACGTGACGCTGTACGAGCACTTCTACACGGGTTCAGACCGCAACTACAACCGCTACAGCAACCCTGAGTTCGACAACCTGGTCAACCAGATGAGCCGGACGCTTGATGCGCAGGAGCGGAAGGAGTTGGCGTGGGATGCCATGGAGATGGCTCTAAACGATGTCGCTAAGATCGTCGTCTCGCACAGTTCCTACGTCATGGCGATCAACAAGGACATCCGCGGCTTCATGCCGGCCCTCAACTACCTTGCGTTCTACGGACCGCAGGGTCGGTACTCCCACATCTGGATCGATCGGTAGTCAATGCGACTAAGCTAACGTGGTGCGGACTGCAAGTTCGAGACACCACTAGAGGGCCCCGATGCCACGGCATCGGGGCCCTCTACTTTTCACCCAGCCGCTGCCTCGTGAAGGTGGGGCGGTTGAGAGATTAAGAGGGCCTCACCAAAAGAGAAATGGCGGGAGTAGGAGGGAGTCGAACCCACCGGGGACGGCGCCGGCCGCCCCCCATCGGGGTTGAAGCCCGTGAGCCCCACCGGGAACCATCTACTCCCGCGCTATGCGGAAATCCAATCTTCACCCCTCCCTAGTAGAGGAGGGGCATCCAACTTCAAAGGACGTCTGAAAGAAATGATGTCCTCGGACTCTATATGGTTCTAAGAATGCTCCGCGATGTATTTCTCCGCGAAAATCGCTGCCGTTGCTCCGTCGCCAACCGCAGACGCGACCTGCCGTGCAGACTGCGCCCGAACGTCGCCTGCCGCGAACACACCGGGGAACTGCGTCTCCATTTTCAGATTCACGTGCAAGTGCCCCTGCTCATCCGCCGGCAGCTTGCCTTTGAGGAACTGCGTGTTTGGTGTTAGGCCCACATATATGAACACACCGTCAATCTGCTTGTCATACAGGTTGTCGTTCTTCACATCCTTGAGCACCAGCGTATCGACCAAGCCGTTGCCCTTGATCTCCTGTACAGTCGTGCTCCAAAGGAAGTCCATCTTCTCGTTAGCGAATGCACGCTCCTGCAGGATTTTCTGCGCCCGCAGCTCGTCCCGCCGATGGATGATCGTCACTTTGGACGCGAAACGCGTCAGGTACGCCCCCTCTTCAACGGCCGCGTCACCGCCGCCGACGACCACAAGCTCCTTGTCACGGAAGAACGCTCCATCGCATACCGCGCAGTAGGAAACTCCCCGACCGGAGAAGTCATCCTCTCCCGGAACCTCCAGCTTGTTGTGCATTGAGCCTGTCGCGATAATCAGTGTTCTGGCCCGGACTTCGCCATCGTCCGTCTTGACGATCTTGTAGTCGCCCTCAAGTTCGACGTCCTCTACCTCGGCATACTCCACGTTCAGGCCGAACTTCTCCGCGTGATCCATCAACTTCTGTCCGAGCTCCGGTCCAAGGATGTGTTCGAATCCGGGATAGTTCTCCACGTCCTCGGTCACAGCAAGCTGCCCGCCAACGAGACCGCGCTCGATCAGTAGGGTATTCATCCGAGCGCGAGTGCCATAAAGACCGGCTGCTGCCCCTGTGGGTCCCCCGCCCAGGATAATCAGGTCATACGTATCCAACTCTCACCTCGCAATGTATCTAACGCGCGAAGACGCCGCCCGGTTACGTGTCCGAAACGGCGTCCCCATAAGTTCCTTAGAAAGCAACCATTGTGTCTTTCCCGCTCGTGCGGGAACCCGGCAGGCCGCTGCGCTAAACGGATACCACCTTGGAGAGGAGGCGATCCTTGATCGCCTTCTTCGGCATCGCGCCGACAACCTGCGCAACGGGCTCGCCGCCCTGGAAGACCATCAGTGTCGGGATGCTCATTACCTGGTACTTCAGCGCGATGTTCGGCGCTTCGTCCACGTTCAGCTTTGTGAAGCCCATCTCGGTGGAATACTCCTCCGCAAGCTCCTCGACGATCGGCGAGACGATTTTGCAGGGGCCGCACCATGGCGCCCAGAAGTCCACGAGCACCGGCTTCTCCGCGCCCAGAACCTCACTCTGAAAATCGTTCTCGGTCACATCTTGCATCTTTGCCATCCCGGACCTTCCTTCCTGGTTCGCTACCCCTCTCTAGGGTACAGTCTATCCCGTCACGCAAGAATCACTCCTTTTGTGCGGGCATATAAGTATACGAAATCTAGCTTTCCCTGTCATTCCAAAGGCCGACCCGGCAACTGATTCCGTTGCCCAGCCCACGTACAAGCGCCCAAACCCCGTGCGGGTGTATGATTGCGGTACTGGGGACGTGGCAACGGTCTTTCCTATGGCCTTGCTACGGCCTTGTAAGGGGAGGTGGGGAAGACGTGCGTAACTTTGACTATGTAGCGCCTACGTCTCTTGCCGAGGCCGTTCAGGCCTTTGGACAAGCTGGCGACAAGGCGCGTGCCTTGGCAGGCGGAACTGACATTATCGATCAGATCCGTATCGGGCGCAGGACACCTGAGTTGCTGATCGATACTAAGCGTGTGCCCGAGATGATGGTCTTTGAGGGTGATGGCGCAGGCGGACTTCGCATTGGCGCGGCCCTGCCGCTCTCCCGTGTCCGCGACGACGCGAACGTGCAGGCAACTTATCCTGCTCTCGCGACTGCGTCCGGCCTCGTTGGAGCCGTCCAGATCCAGAATCGCGCTACGCTCGGCGGTAATGTCGGTAATGCCGCTCCTTCGGGCGATACTATCCCTCCGCTTGTTGTTCTCGGCAGCACAGTTGTCATCGCCGGCCCTCGCGGCACGCGGGAAGAGCCTGTTGAGAATATCTTTGCCGGACCGGGTCAGATGACACTTGCGCCGGATGAGTGCCTGGTTGAGTTCCGTGTTCCGGCGCCGAAGGCCAACAGTTCCAGCTACTACGTTCGATTCATCCCGCGCGCAGAGATGGACATTGCAGTCGTTGGTGTTGGTGTCTCGATGACGCTCAATGGAGGTGGACAGGTTGAGGATGTGAACATCTCGCTCGCATCAGTCGCGCCCACCCCCGTCCGTGCGACTGACGCGGAGAATGTGCTTCGAGGTGAGACACTGACCGTTGCTCTCGCTCGTGAAGCCGGTGAGCAAGCAGAGCATCATGCATCACCCATCTCGGATGTGCGCGGCTCGGCCGACTACCGGCGTGAACTTACGAAAGTCCTGACACGGCGAGCCGTAGCCGCATGCGCCGCTCAGCTCGGCGTTAACGTCGCGTAGATCTGAAAGAAACACAAGCGACACAGAAAAGCCAAAGTGAATCAACAAGCAAAATCTGAACGGTGAGAGAAAGAACATGACAACTACGAATCGACGCATCGTCCAATTCACAGTCAATGGCAACTCGGTCGAAATCGCCATTACTCCCCGGCAGACGCTACTTGAGGTCGTTCGGGACGAGCTGGGCCTGACCGGTGCGAAGGAAGGATGCAGCAACGGCAACTGTGGCTCCTGCACTATCGAGGTTGATGGCGTCACCATCAACTCCTGCTGCGCTCTTGGCGTTGAAATGGACGGCAGGGAAGTCAACACCATTGAAGGCCTCGCGCCGGGCAACGACCTGCACCCCATCCAGAAGGCCTACATGGAAAACGGCGGTTTCCAGTGCGGCATCTGCACTCCGGGATTCATCCTGTCCACCGATCATCTTCTCAAGATGATTCCGAATCCAACGGAAGAGGAAATCAGGCTCCACCTTGCGGGCAACCTCTGCCGCTGCACCGGCTACGATAAGATCGTCCGGTCCGTGCAGGCCGCCGCCGAAGACATGAATTCCTGAACCAGGTCAGGGGGCACCAGCTCCATGATCCAGGTCCAACCCGCCGCTACGCTCGTCCGTGGCCGCTATGTCCTGACTCGTGTGGAGCATGACGGCGCAGCTACCCTGCTTGATGATGCCGCCGTCGCGGTAGCTGCTGACGGCACCGTCATCGAGGTCGCTGCCTACGACGATCTCCGTGCACGCCACCCGGACGCTGACGTGATCGGCGATGGATCCCACTTCCTCCTCCCCGGTCTCGTCAACGCCCACCACCACGGTCGTGGCGTCTCCTATCTCCAGCTAGGGCAGCCTGACGGCGCGCTTGAGACATGGCTGAACCTCGCATGGGGACGGAAACCTATGGACTCCTATCTCATGGGCCTCTATACCCTGATGCAACAACTCCGCTCCGGCACGACCGCCGTTATGTTTAACCAGGCCGGCCCTCTCGCTGAGGCGGAAGGCACACTGACAGCGTTCCGCGAAGTGGGCATCCGTACCGCGTTCTCCATTGGTTTCCGCTCGCAGTGTTTCCTCATCTATGGCGACGACGATGTTTTCCTGGAAAGCCTGCCCCAGGATCTGGCGCAGACTGCTCGAGCCGTCGTCGAAGGGTCGCGCGTTGCTCTGGAGGACAACCTCAACCTCGCCCTTGATCTCCATGAGCGATTTGAGAAGCCCGACCCGCAGGCCGTCCGCATCCTGCTCAGTCCTTCCGGCTACCACTGGGCGGATGAAAGCACCCTCCGCCGAATTGTGGATACCGCCCGCGACAATGGCATGGGCATCCACACCCACGTCCTTGAAACTGTCTACCAGCGTCTCTATGCCAACCGCACAAGCGGCCAGTCACCCGTGCGGCGCCTTGCGGACATCGGCATGGTCGGGCCCGGTGTCTCTTACGCCCACTGTGTGTGGGTCACGGAAGATGATATCCGCATCCTCGCTGAGACTGGTACGAGCGTCTCTCACAATGCCAGTTCCAACCTGCGGCTCCACAGCGGCATCGCCCCCATCCGCACTATGCTGGACGCCGGCGTTAACGTCGGCGTTGGCACTGATAGCGTCGGCATCAACGACGATGATGACATGCTGCAGGAAATCGGTCTCAGCCAGCGGCTGCACCGCGTCCCCGGCCTTGATAACCGGCACGTCACACCGGGCGAACTGCTCCACATGGCCACTCTCGGTGGCGCGAAAGCCCTTACACTTGAAGACCGCATCGGCAGCCTTGAATCTGGCAAGCGCGCCGACATCATCATGCTCAATTGGGACCGTGTCTCCTATCCGTATCTTGATTCCGAGCTCGATCCTGTCGATGTTCTCGTTACCCGCGCCCGTGGACGGGATGTGCGAACCGTGCTCATCGATGGCCGCGTTGTCTATAACAACGGTGAATACCCCACCCTCAACGTCCCCGCCATTACCATGCGCCTACAAGAGCACCTGCAGGGCGGCCCACCACCCGATGCTCTTGCTCGCCGGCAGGCTGCCCAGGCTCTTGATTCCCACATCCGCGCCTACTACCGCAACTGGGAACTCCCTTCCGACCCCCAGTTCGCATTGAGGAACGCTCGCGCTTAACCGATTGGAGTGTACTATCCCCCTAATGTGTCAACGCATCAGGGGGGTGAGTGATGACAGCCGACGTCGGCGCGCAGATTGACGCCCAAATCGACGAAGCTGAGATCGTCGAGCTCATGCGAAGGCTCCACCAACACCAGAGCTTCCCTCCACATGAGGCCAGCGCAATGGCCGAACTCCAAGCGTGGCTCGCAGAACGCGGCATCAATGCTGATCTTATCGATTTGGCTGATGAGCCAGGTCGTCCAAACCTGTTCTACAGGATGGAGGGTACCGGCGGCGGCAAGAACGTCATGTTCAACGGACACATGGACATTGATCCCGTCCCCATGAATTTCGAGGGTGATCCGTGGGAATTCAGGATTGAGGACGGTAAGGTGTACGGTCACGGCCTTATCAACATGAAGTCCGGCGTCGCTGCCGCCGCGGCAGCCTTTATCGCCCTCCACAGGGCCGGCATCCCCATACGCGGCGATGTGCTGATGACCGCCGTTGTTGGCGAGCTGCAGGGTGGATCAGGGGCCGTCGACCTTGTGCAACGCGGCCTGCTGGGGGATGTGTGCATCATCCCCGAACCCAGCGACATGGAACTGCTTCGACTCCACGCCGGCGCAATCCAATTCCTGGTCCACACCTACGGTGAATCGGCATGGATCGGCGCAATGCACAACATGAAGTACGTCAATGCCGCTGAGAATCTTGCCCGAATTGTCATCGCCCTCAAGGACTTTGAGTTTGATTCCCCGCGGCGTGAGGAGTTCCCCGGCCTGCCTCGCCTCATCGTCGGAGGCATCAACGGCGGCATCGGGCGCCAATATGCACACTGGCGGGCTTCTTATGTCCCTGATTTCGCGTCTGCCATTCTGGAAGTGCGTGGCCTCCCGGGACAAGACTACGATGACATCCAACGTCAGATTGAGGACGTCATCAAGAGCGTTGCCGATGGCGATCCCGATTTCAAATGGGAGATTGAGCGACCACCTGCCACCAATGCACCCGAATGGCAGAGCTTAAAAACCGAAGCCTATGGCATTGACCTGCCCCTCGAACACTTCCTGAACCAGACCATCATCAAGAACCATCGTGAGGTACGGGGCGAAAACCCGGGCTGGATGTCTTCCAACGCCTGGGCTGATTCCGGCCACTTCACCAACGCCGGCTGTGTGTCAGTCTGCTACGGACCCAGCGCTCAAAGGATGTTTATGCGGGAGTACGGTGTGGAGGTGAAGTGGGTGGTGGACTGCGCCAAGGTCATCGCCCGCGCCGCCGTCGACATGGCAAATATGGACAAGTAACCCTCCAACCCTGCCTATGCTGTACTATCCCCTCAAGGGGAGACAGGGGGAGGAGAAGACGCGATGACAACGGACATCGGCGCGCAGATTGACGCCCACATTGACGAAGCCGAAATCGTGGAGCTGATGCGGCGGCTCCACCAGCACCAGAGCTTCCCGCCGCACGAGGCCAGCGCCATGGCGGAACTTCAGGCGTGGCTCGCAGAACGTGGCATTAATGCCGACCTTATTGATGTCGCAGACGAACCCGGCCGCCCGAACCTCTACTACAAGATGGAGGGCACCGGCGGCGGTAAGACCGTCATGTACAACGGCCACATGGACATAGATCCCGTCCCTATGTACTTCGAGGGCGACCCCTGGGAGTTCAAGATCGAAGACGGCATGATCTACGCTCATGGACTCATCAACATGAAGGCCGGTGTCGCTGCCGCTGCGGCAGCCTTCATCGCGCTCCACCGCGCTGGCATCCAGATGCGAGGCGATCTTCTTATGACTGCCGTCGTTGGCGAGTTGCAGGGTGGGGTAGGGGCAGTAGACCTTGTCCAGCGCGGTCTGATTGGCGATGTCTGCATCATCCCCGAACCCACCGGCATGGAACTGCTTCCACTCCACGCGGGCGCGATTCAATTCCTCGTCCATACGATCGGTGAAGCCGCGTGGATCGGTGCAATGCACAATATGAGTTATGTCAATGCCGCCGAGAAGCTGGCCCGTATCATCACTGCCCTCGAGGGTTTTGAGTTCGATTCCCCCCGCCGCGATGAGTTTCCCGGCCTCCCGCGCCTTATCGTTGGTGGCATCAACGGCGGCATCGGCCGTCAATACGCCCACTGGCGTGCATCCTACGTCCCGGATTTCGCGTCCGCTATCCTGGAAGTGCGCGGCCTCCCAGGGCAGGATTACGATGACATCCAGCGTCAGATCGAGGACGTCATCAAGAGTGTTGCCGAAGGCGATCCCGATTTCAAATGGGAGATTGAGCGGCCCCCCGCCACCAACTCACCCGAATGGCAGAGCTTGAAAACCGAAGCCTATGGTATTGACCTACCCCCGGAGCACTTCCTCAACCAGACCATCGTCAAGTATCACCGCGAAGTGCGGAACGAAGAGCCGGGCTGGATATCCTCGAACGCCTTTAACGATTCTGGCCACTACACTAACGCTGGCTGCGAGTCACTCTGCTACGGCCCCGGCGGCCACACCATCATCCGCGAATACGGCATCGAGATAAAACGTGTCGTCGACTGCGCCAAGATCATCGCTCGTGCCGCCGTCGACATGGCAAATATGGATAAGTAGGAGAACCCTCTCGACGCCCGCCTCGACGCAAGCTACACTAATCCTGTCGCTGTAGAGGCTTCTTTTGGCAAGCGGCGGCAGAGGGACGCGGCGCATTGGTGTGCCGTAATGGAGGGAAAGACACATGGTTGCAACACCTGAGAAGGCTATTGGACAGCCCATCGCGCGTGTGGATGCCGTTGAGCGCGTCAAAGGACGAGCCGTCTACGCACCGGATCTAACACTGCCGGGCACGCTGCACTGCAAGATTCTGCGCAGTCCGCACGCCCACGCGCGCATCAAGAGCATTGATACGTCTGCTGCGGAGGAGTACCCCGGCGTCCAGGCCGTCGTCACACACAAGGACCTGCCCCCGCTCGACTCCGATGAGCAGGTAGGTGGTGAGGTCACACTGGATGCCGTCTATCTACGCCAGTTTCTGATGGCGTCGGACCGTGCCCTCTTCCACGGCCATCCAGTCGCCGCCGTCGCGGCCACCTCCCCGCACATCGCGGAAGAGGCGCTTGACCTTATCAAGGTCGACTATGAGCCGCTTCCGGCCGTTGTCGGCATTGAGGATGCTATCAAGGACGATTCACCTGTTATCCATGAAGAGGTTCGCACGCGTGGCCTTGAAGGCCGCAGTGACAAGCCCACCAATCTCTCCGTCCACATGGAACTGGCGCGCGGCGACGTTGCCAAGGGCTATGAAGAGGCAGATGTCGTCCTCGAGAGCGAATACCGCATCGGAATGGTGCACCAGGGCTATATTGAGCCACAGGCCTGCACCGTTGATGTCGATGCCACCGGCCACGTCACTATCTACACCACCACGCAGGCATCCTTCGCCAATAAGAGCCAGAACGCCGCTCTCCTTCAGCTTCCTCTGAACAAGGTCACGGTAGTGCCCTTGGAGATCGGCGGCGGCTTCGGCGGCAAGGGGTTCACCGTCCCTGAGCTTCCGACGGCACTTCTGGCGCTCAAGACCGGCTCTCCCGTCAAGACCGTCCTCAGCCGGGACGAAGTCTTCCGTGCCACCGGCCCCGCGCCGGACGCCTACTGCTGGATCAAGGCGGGCGCGAACAAGAAGGGTGAAGTCACTGCTTTTGAGGCGAAGTTTTATTTAGATGCGGGTTGTTTGCCGGGTTCTGCACTTTATGTCAATAACATTTTGGTCGCCGGTCTGTCCCCCTACAAGCTGCCGAATTTCCAGGCCGACGGCTACGACGTTTTGACCAACAAGTCCCGCTCACAGGCGTACCGCGCGCCGGGCCTCCCGGAGGGCGCATTCGCCATCGAGACGATGATGGACGAGTTGGCTCAGGCGCTGGACATGGATCCCATCGATCTCCGCATTGCCAACATCACGGACGATGGCGCGCCGATGAGTGACGGCATGGCCCTCCCCGTGACGCGATTCAAGGAGATTCTTGAGACCGTCAAGAAGCATGATTCCTGGGCATCCCCGGTGCCTGAGGGCCGAGGCCGCGGCGTCGCCATTGGCATGCGCCGTGAGGGCTCCGGCACCTCTACCGCCACCATCCAGCTCAACGCGGACGCTACATTCAGCCTGATCGTTGGCTCCGTCGACCTCACCGGCACCCGCACCTCAATGGCGCAGATCGCTGCTGAGGAACTCGGCGTTACAGTCGACGAGGTACGCTCTACCGTTGGCGACACCGACTCCGTCGGCTACTCCGACGGCTCCTGGGGCAGCCGCATCACCTACGTCACCGGCATGGCCGTCAAGAACGCATCCGAGGACGTGATTCGGCAACTCAAGGAGCGCGCCGCCGAAGGATTCCAGGCGAGCGCGGAAGATGTCGAGTACGCCGACCGCACGTTCACGCTGCGGGACAACCCAGAGCAGTCCATCACGCTTGCAGAGCTTGCTCCCAAGTGCGTAGGAATGGGCCTGGGAGCCGTTATCGGTACCGGCATCGCCGCCGGCGTGCGACCGGTCACCAGCACCGGCGTCCAGATCTGCGAGGTTGAGGTGGATGAAGGCACAGGCCGCGCCACCATCGCCCGCTACACCGCCTTCCAGGATCCCGGCCGCGCCATCAACCCGATGGCCGTTGAGGGCCAGGTGCAGGGCGCTGTGGCACAGGGTGTCGGCTGGGCGCTGTGGGAGAACTACGAGTGGGGCGAGGACGGCATCCTCAAGAACGCCAACTTCCTCGACTACCGCATGCCGACTGCGCTTGACCTGCCGATGATTGAGACCATCTTCGTTGGCGGTCCTGCGCCGGAAAATCCGCTTGGTGTACGGGGCGTCGGCGAGGTGCCAATCATCCCGCCGCTCCCTGCCGTCGGCAATGCCGTCAGCCGCACGACGGGCATCCGCCACCGCGAGATCCCCCTCAATCCGGAGAACGTCTTCTGGGCCACCCGCAACGGAGGTAACGGCGCGAAGTAAGCGCTAGGGCGCAACGACATTAACAGGGGCGGCGGCTCTCCTAGGAGAGCCGCCGCCTTTATATCCTCGACTGAGCGTAGGTAAGTACTTTCCTGATGATTGAACCTCAAGAAAATCGTACTCAGGCAGTCATTCAAGCGATTGGGCAGTGGAAAAGTGATCTGCGTGCAAACATAGTTCGTAGTCCTCTGCGCCGCTACCAAGAGCGAAAAACCAGTACTCTCAATCTCACGCCTAGCCTTTTGGACGGACTAGACACGAAGGTACTGAACCACCTACTAAATGGAAAGACCGTAAGCTTACGTGGCCTCTTCCCAGACGATTCTGATGATGCTGTCCCATCCGCGCGCTTTATTGAAGCCCGCCGACGCCTATCCACCATCCGCAAGACTGCCCTTGCGAATCTAGAGGAAAAAGGTATTGAAACTCTGTTTGTTTCAGTCGGGCTCGCGACTTGGACAGTTGATTCCGGGAGCCCTTGGAATGCACCAGTCATTCTTCTCCCACTTGTCATCGAATCAATAGGCGCTGCGGCTACTGACTTCAGAATCACAGTCGCTGGAGATGCCCACTTCAATCCAGTTCTGGCAGATGTTCTGCGCTCCGAGTACAGCATCGAGACTGACGATGAAGACAGTCGTGTGGCTGAGACACCCCCAAGCAACCTCAGCGAATGTGAAGCCTTATGCGGTCGCTTACAGGAATTGTGGAGAATTGTGCCGGGACTGAGAATTGAATTGCACATCGCTATCAGCAACTTCTCATATGCCTCGATGCCGTTAGTCACTGACTTAGAGCACAACGGCGAAGAGTTCGCCAAGAACGACATCGTGGCTGCAATTGCCGGGGATAAGGAAGCACGAGAGACATTAGCGTCCAGCATCCGTGAACCATCTCCTCACCAACCTGACATTGATCCACCAGCTGAGGAATTTCTCGTACTTGACGCTGACTCTAGTCAACACTTGGCTATTAATCGTGTGCTGACTGGTGACTCTCTTGTCATTCAGGGCCCCCCTGGGACGGGCAAATCCCAGACCATTGCCAACCTTATTGCGACACTGATTGCGCGCGGCAAACGTGTTCTTTTTGTTGCTGAGAAAAGGGCGGCTATTGAAGCTGTCACAAAAAGGCTGAATCAGACTGGCCTTAGCAACCTCGTGATGGATTTGCATGGAGGCGTTTCGACCCGACGTGATTTCGCACGTAACCTCGCTGATTCCTTGAACAGCGTTTCAGCGATTCCCGCTAGAGATTACTCGGATCTCCATCATCGTCTTCAACAACGCCGGGACACTCTAATTACACATGATAGAGCCATAAATGAACCCCGCGATCCGTGGAATTTTAGTGTGTTCGAAGTACGCTGTAGGATTCTTGGAATTCCTAAAGCCGCACGAAATCAACTGGATCTCCCGTCTGTTGTGGCACTCCGTATTGACAATGGAGAAATGGAGCAACTGAAGGAGGAAATTGAGGAATGGGTTGGTTTAGGCGGCCATGAATTGGTCGCTGATCAACCGGAGTGGTCCCAAAGCTCCATAAGGACTGCAGAGGAGGCACAGAACGCCTTCGAGCAAGTCAGACAACTCGCCAAACTCCTCCCTTTGGCTAGGGACGCTCTATTTGCGGTGTTAGATGAGAATGGAATCGCGAAACCAGAGACAATTGAGCAGTGGGGTCAGACGACGCGGTTTCTTGTGTTGCAGACCGGATCGTGGTGGTTACGTTTCAGGGCTGGACTTGTTTCTGAGGAATACCGAAAAACGAAGCGAGAATTGGGTTCGCTCACCTCCCTGTCTCTCACTGCGGGCTCAGCAAAAAATGCGGAGAGGCTCATCGACTCTCTCGTTACGAGCCTTGCCTCCCTTGCTAACAGCACTGGGGTTGCGAGTTTCAGTGAGATGCCGCATGAAAACTTATCTTTTGCCCTTGAACGGATGGTATCTGCCCGTGCAACCGCAATCAATTTGCCACGTATTCGGGAACTGGAGGCGAAATTCTCAGAGATAGGGATTGGCGACCTTATTGAACGTGTTGGAGAGCATATTCCTGCCAATCATGCCGCGCTTGCTGTGGAGGATGCTTGGCTTCGGGCCATCTTAGATAGTCTCGAATTTGAGGAGCGACTTGTTTCTGCTTTTGACATCAACATCCATTCCCGTTATCGAGATGAATTTGAACAGATTGACCGCCAACATCGAGACGCAACCCCTGATCGCATAATCCGTTTAAGCGCCGAATCCATCATTGAGACGATGAATCAATATCCGGATGAAACCCTCTTGATTAGACAAGAAGCCGCAAAGAAGCGCCGTCACCTTAGTGTTCGCCAACTTTTGCGTAGAGCGCCCAACGTGCTTACAGCCCTCCGCCCTTGCTGGACAATGTCCCCAATCTTGGTAGCTGAAATGATTCCCGCGGATCGGCAATTGTTTGACGTTGTTATCTTCGACGAGGCATCACAGATTCCTCCGGCAGAGGCTATTGGCAGCCTTGCACGTGCTCCTCAGGCGGTAATTGCTGGAGACAGCCGTCAGCTTCCTCCGACAGCGTTCTTCTCACGTAGTGTGGGAGATGATGACGAAGAGGATGAGGAAGAAGTGGGATTCGCCTTGACCAGTGATATTGAGTCACTGCTTGATGTCGCCCGGGCACTACTGAGGGATAGTATGCTGCAATGGCACTATCGTAGCCGAGACGATCGCCTTATTGCCTTCTCCAATAACCACATATACGGTGGATTTTTGACGGCTTTCCCCGGTGCGATTACAAGCAAGCCAATCGAACTCAAACTAATCCCGTTCCGCCCAATTGTCGGGCAAAGAGGCACACGCTCGAACCCAGATGAAGTGGAGCAGGTCGTCGATCTCGTTCTTAGTCATGCCCGAAAGTCACCGCATCAGACTCTCGGTGTCATCGCGTTCGGCCAGCATCACGCTAACAATATAGAGAACTCTCTTGCCCGTCGCCTGAGTGAGAGCAGTGACAATTCGCTCGACGAGTTTTTTTCCGAGAAGAACGAAGAGAGATTCTTTGTGAAGAATATCGAGCGAGTCCAAGGTGATGAACGCGATGTCATAATTCTAAGTGTCGGCTACCATAAAGATATAAACGGGAATCTGCCGTATCGGTTTGGGCCAATTCTGGCGGAAGGTGGTGAACGCCGTCTCAATGTTGCAATTACACGTGCTCGCTCGCACCTCATTCTGGTCTCTTCATTCAGTCATCATGACATGGATCCGGCCCGTTCGAATGCTAAAGGTGTCCAATTGCTCCGGCAGTATCTCGAATTTGCCTCTTCTGGTGGGGAGAACCTCGGCGGAGACACGACAGACATACCTCTAAACGCCTTTGAACTTGATGTAAAGGATGGACTTGAACAACGTGGCATCCCAATTACTCCTCAATATGGTGTGTCACGCTACAGAATAGACTTCGCTGCCGCGCACCCTGAAGAACTTGGAAGAATGGTGCTTGCCATCGAGGCAGATGGTGCTAGCTATCACTCGGTTCCAACCACTCGGGATCGTGATCGACTTCGTCAGCAAATACTCGAGAGCAAGGGATGGAAGTTCCATCGAATCTGGTCTACCTCTTGGTTCCGCGATCGCGAGGCCGAACTAGATAGACTTGAAGAAGCTTATCAGCGCGCCGTCGTTGCGTCGGCAAATAGTGAGCCGACTCCAATCTCTGGAGAGCCTTCGATTGTTCCGTCAGTTGATGCCTCTCCGAGACGCGGTCCCCGCCCCTACATCCCCAGAAAAGGAACGCATGGGTTCCGCAATATCAGTGATTATAAGCATCGGCAACTTGTGGAACTCGTCAATTGGATAGAGTCAGATACTCTACTGAGGACAGATGATGACTTGTTGCGGGAAATGATGCGGGAACTCGGATTCAAGCGTTCAGGAAGCCGGATAGAAAATACCCTTAGGGCGGCGATTAGAGATGCTCGTGACAGTTCAAATACATAACCTGGTGACCGTGTGCGCAGCTATTCTCCGGACAAAAAGCGACGAGGGTTTCCACCGTCTTTAGTGTGATGGCATCTTCGCTGACACCCATCTCCCGCAGATAGGGCACAAACCGACGCCCAAACGAGAGGACGAATGGGACTACCTAAAGCCTCGCCAAAAGCCTGACTAGCGGGGCGTGTCATTTGCGATATAATTCCGCTTGTTTTCTACGTCATCCCCACATGTACGAGGGCGGGATGGGGCGCATGCCTAGAAAGGTATCAGCGTCGTGCCCAGGGCGATGTCAGACATCAGAGCCGCTCCGAACAGCACGCTCGCAAATCCGGCGACCCCTGAAACGGCGCGACCGGCTGTCCTCATGTTTCCCACAAGCGCGAACGGCACGCCCAGCAGAACGGTGATGATGCCCATTGAGAGCACCGTTCCGACCCCAAAGAGGATCAGATATCCGATTCCTGCCCAAAACGACGGTAGCGTCTGGAGCAATACCAGCATTACAGCAGCGCTGCCGGCCAGCCCGTGTACCACACCGATCGAGTAGGACTTCACACGGAAGAACGGCCTACCCAAGTGAAAGAAGCCGTGTCCAGACTCTACATCCACGCTCGCTGCGGGATCATGCGTCCCGTGGATATGCACGTGCTGACTATCATCGTGACTGTGCTCATGGACGTGCAGGCGGCCACGAGCCAGGTTCCAGAAAACCTGCACCCCCAATAGCACCATCATCACGCCGACGCCGAACTCAAACACATGGGCGACAGATTCATACCCGTCCAGCAGCCCCCGGAACGTGAGGATGACTATCCCAAGAATCATCAGGGGTGTTGTATGGCCAAGCCCCCATGCGCCGCCTACCCAGATACCCCGCCACACATTGCGGTCCTCTCCCACAATCGTTGATACGGCGACGACGTGGTCAGCATCAGTGGCATGCTTCAGCCCAAGCAGAAATCCCAGAACCAAAGCCGCTAAAATGCCTGTCTCCAGATCCATCCCTCAAAGCCCCTTCAATCAATGACTGTGTGGCCTATAACTATATCAGTGATGCTTTATTGCTACTGCCTGTCATTCGGAACGCACCTACCCACCGGCCAGGAACCGACGGGGGTTATCCACTGTCATTAGTGTGATGGCTTCTTCGCTAACGCCCATCTCCCGCAGGTAGGGCACAAATCGACGCCCGACGAAAGCGTACCCGTCCGGGTTTACTTGCTTATGCTTCTCCTCCGACGCCCCCCATGAATCATCCGGATGCCTCTTCACTGACCAATCATGCGACAGCATCAGATTCCGCTCGAAACCCGCGTCCAGCAGACGCATCACCATCGCCGCCTTATCACGCCACGGCTCATTCAGCTGGTGCCCCGGCAGCTCGTCCATCCCCAGGAAGACGCCCTCCCGTGCCAGGTTCGCTAAATAGTCGAAGTCCGTCGCGTCCGATGAATGTCCTATGCACACCCGCGCCGGATCCACTCCCTCCTCCGCGAAGATCCGCCACTGCGGCTCCCCCACTTTGTTCAGCGGCTGCGTATGCGTCGTTATAGGGATTCCAGTCTCGTTGGACGCCCGCGACGCCGCCCGCAGAATCATCTCCTCCGCGTCCGAAAGCTCATAATTGTTGTCCGCCACTTTGATCATTCCGGCCTTGATGCCCGTATCTTCAATGCCCTCCGTGATCTCACGGATATACACCGCTGCCATGCGATCCGGGTGGGTGAACCAGATGAGCCGTGGGATGTCCACATACGTCCCAGTCGACGCGACGATATTGACGCCGGAGCCTACTGAAACGCGACGCAGCATCTCAACGTCTCGCCCCAACTCGAACGGAGTCGCGTCCATGATAGTGTTCAGCCCTTCGGCCCGCGCCTCGGACAGCATCTCGATGCCCCCGGACTCAATGCCTTCCCAGTCCATCAACTCCGGGTAGGTCTGCTTCACCCCCGGAAACCCCACAATCACATGCTCATGCGAAAGCGTGAATCCCAACTCAGAAGCCGCCAGCGGCCCCATGACCGTCTCCACCATCTCTCGCGCCATTGCACACCTCCCTTATTGCCGTATCCTACCCCCATGACACCCACCGACGACAACACCAACGCTAACCGCGTCATCATTACTGCTATTGCAGATGACCGCCCCGGGCTTGTTGATGATATCCTCCGCTCAATTGAACGAGTTGGCTGTTCAATTGAGACAGTATCGGTTGCCTCTCTCGATACAGCCATCAGCCTCACCCTGCTCCTTCGTATTCCTGGCGGAGGCACGACACCCCTCCGCGCCGCCCTTGTCGGGTTAACTGTTGAGCACAATATCAAGATCCATGTAGACGATATGCCGGACGGTTCTCTTTACACGCCGGGCAGCCACAAAGAAAACCGGCCTCGCTGAGCCTGAGTATCATGTTCCCAATGGACTCATCAACACGCATTCTCATCGGCGTCGTAGGAGGCGTCATCGTGCTCGTCGTCCTGGCTATCGCGCTACCCCGCCTCGTCGATCAGGAGGAAGCCACGTACCCCCCCAACACCCCGGAGGGTACAGTCCAGCGCTACCTACAGGCCGTTGGCGATGAAGATGCCGATACGGCGCTCGCGCTCCTGGCTGAAGAGAACACCAACGCTTGCATGGAAGACGAACTGCATGATCGCCTGCGCTATTCCTCGCTTGAGAGGTATCGTGTCAGGCTGGGTGAGGTTGAGGAAACCGACGCCGAAACGGTTACTGTCATCATCCGCGCGACGTGGATTCGCGAGCCGAGTCTCTTTGAATTCCCAGACGACCGCAACACCCATGACTACGAGTTCGAACTCCGTCGTTCCACGGACGGCTTCTGGCTCATCGCAGAATCAGAGTGGCCGATTGAACTCAAATACATTCGTGACGACTACTGCAAGGATGAGCCAACGTGAGCATCCCCCAACGTACATATGTCTATCTCGCGGCCTTCGTCGCTTTCGCGATCCTCCTACAAGGCGCTTACGGCCTAGCGACGGATGTCGCCCGCATAGACCCGGAACCCACCTGGATCGCAATGATCATTGTCGGACTCCCGGTCTGGCTCGCACATGAATTCCTGCTTAGACGGGCCGCCGACAGGCATTCCAATGAAACAGGTTCCGTCCTCCGTAAGTTGTACGTCCATGGCGCCCTTGCCCTCGCCTCCCTTTACGTCTTTATCGGCTGCATACAGATCATTGAAGACATAGCCGGCGATTTCGAAGGACTGGAGCATATAGGCGGTGCGCTCGTGGCCGCCGGCTTCTTGTACTACCTTTCGCGGCGCGAGAACCTTGAGGGCCAGCCTACTCCCCGCGCGCAGACTGTCAGGCGATGGCGTGTCTACGGTCTTAGCGTCATATTCCTCACCGCTGCCGTAACAGCCATCTATTGGATCACGTATGGACTTGCCTATGCCACGTACACCCTTGTTTTTGATGCAGCAGACACTCTAATCACCGTAGAAGACTTCCAAAACCCCATCCGCACGGCCGCCGGCTGGGCAATTGTCGGAATTACCGCATGGGCTATCCAGTGGCGCACTGTTGCCGCCACTGATGAAGAATCCGTCCTCCGGCAGGTCTACTTGTATGGCTTTGCCTTTATTGGCGGCGCATCTCTGGCACTCTGGGGCGCGGCAGTCACTATCTACATCGTCATTGCCCAACTTGTCGGCGCGGACAACACAACAACAGCAGTCGCCTACTTTCGACAGTTCATCCTGCCCGTCGTCGGCCTCCTCATCGGCGTCGCCCTCCTCGCCTACCACTGGTCCATCCTCCGCCGCGACGCCGTTCGCCGGACCCCTTCCCCAAAGGCTTTGCCCGAATCCCCGGCTCGCCAGGCCCATCTTTCCACCACCTTCAAGTACATCATGTCTGCGGTCGGCCTCATCGCCCTCGTCCCCGGGGTGATGGCCCTACTTATGGCGCTCCTGGATCCGCTTGTCAGTGACAATCTCTTTGCCTCAACCAATGAACAGCAAGAGTTCCTCGCCATCGCTCTCACCATGATCATCGTTGGCGCACCCCTCTGGTCCGTCTTCTGGTGGCGCGTCATAAAAGCTGATCCGCGCAGCCTTGTCCGTCGCATCTATCTCTACGTTGCTCTTATCGCTCTCGGCGGCACATGGCTCTTTACCCTTGTCGCGCTCCTCGCCGCCATCCTCACGGAAATCCTTGGGCAAGGCTCAGGCTTTCTTGAGGATGTGCTTATACCAAGCCTCTCAATCGTCATCCCCGCCGCCGCTTTCTTCGCCTACCATGTCTTTATGCTCCGGGAAGACTCCCGCCGTACTCCCGTCGTCAATGCAGAAATCCCTTCTCCCCGCCCCCCCAGCTACTATGTCGTCCCCGCGCCGCCATACGCCATTCCCAAGAGGAGCAACCTCCGCCCCTGACGTGCCACCCCATCATTGACACCATCGGTATGCATGGGTATCTTTGTTCGTGAACCCTTGACAGGGGCTATTTTTATTTGTGTCTGAAAACCGTTTAGGCCGGCGCGGCAGGAACGGCGGGAGGCAGAAGAGGCTGGAGAATACGACGCTGTCGATGGATGATCATCGTATCCGTCTTCGTCTGGAGCAGCAGGAGCAGGACACCCTTTCTCCGTTTGCTCAACTCAGCCATGAAACGCAGGGACGGCGCATACCCGAAGAACCCTCGTTTATGCGCACCGAATACCAGCGCGATCGTGACCGGATAATCCACTCCAAGGCTTTCCGGCGTCTCAAGCACAAGACCCAGGTCTTTATCGCTCCCGTCAGTGACCACTTCACCACACGTCTTACACACACCATTGAGGTTGCACAGATTGCGCGATCCATTGCCCGCGCTCTGCGTCTCAATGAAGACCTCGCTGAAGCCATAGCGCTTGCCCACGACCTTGGGCACACGCCATTCGGCCACCTTGGCGAAGATTTCTTTGCCGAGCGAATCCCCGGCGGCTTCCGACACGCTGAACAAAGCCTCCGTGTCGTTGACGCCCTGGAGAAAGAAGGGCAGGGACTCAATCTCACATGGGAAGTCCGGCAGGGCATCCTCAATCACTCCAAGGGGCGTGGCAGTCTCAATGCGATTCGTCAGACCGATGAGGATATTAGCCTTGAAGCCGAGATCTGCCGCCTCAGCGACGCCATCGCCTACGTCAACCATGACCTCGGCGACGCCCTCCGTGCCGGCGTCATTCAACCGAATGATATTCCCCAGGATGTCCGCAGAATTCTCGGAAACCGCCACGCTGAACGACTCAACACCATCATCTCGGATCTTGTGGAGACATCCTGGCCCGCCATCGGTGAAGGCGTTTCTCAAATCGCCGAAGGAGACCGGCCACATATCGCCATGAGCCAACCTGTCCTCCAGGCCGTTGTGGACCTGCGTGAATTCCTCTTTGACAACGTCTATCTTGTCGCCGCCCGTGAACAAAATGAAGAACCCCTCGGCATCCTTGAAACTCTGTGGGACGCATTCACCAAGAACCCGGACTTGATTCCAGAGGGCTATGCCCGGCCTGGCGACGGCCCAATCCAGCGGGCCGTTGATTACATCTCCGGCATGACGGATCAATTTGCCGCGCGCGCCGCCGACGATCTTCAGGCTGGCCGTGTTCCGAGCATGCCTTTAGCCGAGGTGGCGCTGTGACTGTTGTCGATGACGTCAAGGCCCGCACGGACATCGTTGACCTCATCCAAGCGCGTGTGCCGCTTCAAAAGGCGGGTCGTAATTTCAAGGCGAACTGCCCGTTCCACAACGAAAAGACGCCGTCGTTCATCGTCTTCCCGGAGCGTGGCACATGGCACTGTTTCGGCGCGTGCGGCACGGGCGGGGACGCCTTTTCATTCATCCAGCGCGCCGATAACCTGACCTTCTCGGAGGCCCTGTCGCGATTGGCAGAGCGGGCGGGCGTCACTATTGCTGACACCCGCAGGCAGGATGAAACCCAGCGGAAACAGAACGATGTTCTGTACACCGCTCTCCAGAACACCGCCGACTATTTCCATCGCATCCTGACTTTCTCCCCCGCCGGGGAACAGGCCCTGCGCTATCTGCATGGGCGCGGCATCACCGATGAGACAATCAAGGACTTTCAACTCGGCATGGCCCCCAAAGGCTGGGAGTCCCTCAAGGGCCATCTCGCAGACCTTGGTCATACCGAGGAACAGATGCTGGCCGCGGGCCTGATTATTGAGCGTGACGGAGAGAGGGAAGGCTCCTACGACCGTTTCCGTGAGCGACTCATGTTCCCGATTCGTGACGGAAAAGGACGCGTAATCGGTTTCGGCGCTCGCGCCCTCGATGATTCCCAGCCGAAGTATCTGAACTCGCCGCAAACGCCGCTCTTTGACAAGAGTGGCGCTCTTTTCGCTATCGACCGGGCGGAGCAGGCCATCCGCGCCGAGGGCGAAGTCGTGCTTGTTGAGGGCTACATTGATGCGCTGCAGGCCCACCAGGCCGGCTTCAGCAACGTCGTTGCCATCATGGGCACCGCCCTCACTGAGAGACAGGTGAGCCTGGTGCGCAATATGGCTCGCCGTTACGCTCTGGCGCTTGATCCCGACACGGCGGGCGAAGAAGCCACGCGCCGCAGTCTTGAAGGGGCTTTTGATATCTTCCGGCGTGAAGTTATACGTGTCTCAAACTCCGCTGTCCCCATGGGCGTTCGACGTGAGCTGCCCAAGCTGCGCATCATCACCCTGCCGCCCGATCGCGATCCGGATGATGTGATTCGCGATGATCCTGATGACTGGCGCAAACGTGTTGAAGACGCAACTCCAATCCTTGAGTACCTGATCCAGCGGGAAGCTGCTCAGCCTGAGGCTGTGACACCTGAGGGCAGGCTTGAAGCCGTCAATCGCATCTTCCCACTCATCACGGCCCTCGATAACCCCTTTGAGCAGCAACAAGCGTTCAGCAACCTCGCCTCTGCCCTCAAGATTGAAGAGCGGACGCTTGAGGCCGCCGTGGGACGCCCCGAGCGGCGACAGCAGCGCCCCCGCCGTCAGGATGGAGCTTACCGGCAAACATCCGGTCAAAGCGCGGAAACGGCTGCTATTGGCGCGGAAGCTCTCAAAGAAGACCACGGCGAGGTCGTCGAGAAACACCTCCTCGCCCTCATCCTCACTCATGACAATGAGATTTTTGACGCCTGGCAGCGCCTTGACTTGCCGGAAGTTCCGGCCCACTTCTTCTGGGATCCCCAGTACCGCGATATGTGGCACCTGCTCAATACGGCTGATCCGGTGACCCGCGCGGAGATTCTCGTCAGCCCGGATGCCGATGACATTCGTGCGGCGATTCCAACCTCCCTTGACCGCCGCGGGCAGGGCAAGGCCCTCAGTGATCTTGTGCGTCGCATGTGGGAGCGTCAGCTGAAAAGAGACGAAGTTGAGGCCGCGGAGGCTGTCGCATCACTCGCTGAAGAAGACGGCGCGGAGGCAGACGCGCTCCGTGCCATAACCGACGAAATGAAAGCCCAATTCACAGACCGCATCCAGCAACTCCGCGCCGTGCAGCACGGCGCCTGGAACAAGAACACCCGCAATGTATAGAACGGAGGAGAAAGTATGACCTGGCAATCCGGCGTGATTAATCTCGGCGACGAAGAGGCCGGCTCCCTTTCGCAAAAGGTAGCCAACGGTGTCGTCACCCTGGATCCCTCAGCCTCCTCGGCCCTCCTGAGAGCCTTGCCCAACGGCAACAAGCCTGAAGAGGACTGGCCAACGTCCCGTGAAGAATGGGCAGAGGCTCAGCGCCTTGAGGCCGAAGCCGAAGCGGAACTCGCTGACGCCGAGTCCCTTGACGACCCTGTACGCATGTACCTGCGCGAGATTGGCCGCGTTGATCTCCTCAACGCCCGCCAGGAGAAGAACCTCGCTCGCAAGGCCGAGGGCTGGAAACAACTCCAGGAGCTTGAGAACCAGATTCGCGAGTCGACCGGACGCAACGCATCCATCGCAGACGTTGCCATCTACCTGCTCAACAAACTCACGACCCACGGCGATCTTGCCAATGTCATCATTGAACACCTTGAGCTCGAGACACCCTGCAACCTCATCACCCTCAAGGAATCTCCTGACGTCCAGAAGACCATCGATATTGAAATGCACCACGAACTCGCGGAAGAATTCGCAGTCAAACTCGGTCGCGAGCCTGAGGACGTTGAGCGCGAGATCATTGAATTTTCACTCCAGCGCTGGCTCCTTCCCACCCCTCTCCTACACGCTTTCGCACCCTCTCTGACTCTGGAGACCATCCCGTTCTTCCTTGCCAATCACGACATCCATCAAGCTGTCGAAATGACGCAGGATGAGTGTCGCGACTATTTGGACGAGATCCGCCGCGATGGCGAAATTGCGCAGCGCCGCATGACGGAGGCCAACCTCCGGCTCGTCGTCAGTGTTGCCAAGAAATACATCGGACGCGGTATGAATCTCCTGGACCTGGTCCAGGAGGGCAACATCGGCCTCATCCGCGCCGTTGAGAAGTTCGACTATCGCAAGGGGTTCAAGTTCTCCACGTACGCCACCTGGTGGATCAGGCAGGCAATCACGCGCTCCATCGCGGATCAGGCCCGCACCATCCGCATCCCCGTTCACATGGTGGAGACCATAAACAAGCTCCTCCGGGAAAACCGCCGCCTCGTGCAGGAACTTGGGCGTGAGCCGACTACCGAGGAAATCGCCGAGCAGATGGAGATTACGCCGGACCGCGTGCGCGAAATCCTCAAGATTTCACAGGAGCCGGTCTCCCTTGAAACGCCAATTGGCGAAGAGGAAGACTCACACCTTGGCGATTTCATCGAGGACAAGGCCGCTCTCGCTCCGGCGGATGCCGCCTCTTACCAGCTACTCAAGGAGCAGATTGGCAGCGTGCTTGATACGCTCAGCGGGCGCGAACGTCGCGTCCTTCAGCTCCGCTTCGGCCTTGACGACGGGCGCAGCCGCACGCTGGAAGAGGTTGGGCGTGAATTCAGCGTCACGCGCGAGCGCATTCGCCAGATTGAGGCCAAGGCGCTGCGCAAGCTCCGTCACCCCACGCGCAGCCGTCGCCTTCGCGATTTTCTGGCGTAGCTCTCGTCTTAGCGGCTGCTGCCTAGTGCGCGGACGCGCTGAATAATCGGCGGCAGTACCTCAAGCGCCTTGTCGATATCCGCATCCGTGTTGTCGCGGCCGAGCGTGAGGCGCAGGCTGTTGCGCGCCAGTTCAAGCGGCTTTCCCATCGCGATAAGGACATGAGAGGGGTCGATGGAGCCGGACGTGCAAGCGCTGCCGGACGAGGCAGCGATGCCCGCGATGTCCAGGTTGATGAGGACGGATTCAATCTCAACTCTAGCGAATGAGATGTTGACGTTGTTGGGCATGCGGCGGGAATCGCCGATTGGGGGACCGTTGAGGTGGGCATCGGGGATCGTCGAAAGGATTTCCTGACCGAGTCGAGCGGCCAGCTTGGCGATGTTCGGGGTTATCTCGGGGCGCTGGCTATCAGACATCTCAAGGGCGAGGCCTGTTCCAACGATGCCAGCCGTGTTTTCCGTGCCCGCGCGTCGATTGCGTTCCTGGCTGCCGCCCATCGTCTGGGGCTGGAACGGGGCATCACGGTCCAGGAAGAGCACGCCGACGCCCTTGGGCCCGTGGAACTTGTGGGCGGAGAGGCTTAGCATATCGACGCCGAGGGTCTCCACATCCAGACTCAGATATCCTGCCCCCTGCACGGCGTCCGTGTGAAAAACGATGCGATGGCCGTGTTCGTCTTCCGCGCGACGGATAGCAGCAGCGATCTCGGGAATCGGTTGAATCGAGCCGGTCTCGTTGTTGACGTACATGATGGTGACCAGAGTTGTTTCGGGGGTGATGGCCTCCGCAACCTGCTCGGCTGAGATGACGCCCTCACCGTCGGGTTTCAGGTACGTCACAGAGAACCCGGCGTTGTTCTCCAGCCATTCGCAGGTATGAATGACGGCATGGTGCTCGCTGGCGGACGTGATGATGTGGCTGCCGTGCTGCTTCAGGGCGTATGCCGCGCCGCGGATGGCCATATTGTCAGAATCAGTGCCGCCACCGGTGAAGATGATGTCCCCGTTACGGGCGTTGAGGACCCCGGCGACCTGATCACGGGCGGAGTCAATGGCGCGGGCAGCATCCTGCCCTAGCCCGTAGATGCTGGAGGGATTGCCGTACTGGCCGGTGAAGTAGGGGAGCATGGCCTCAACGACGCGGGGATCAACGGGCGTGGTGGCCGCATGATCAAGGTAGATGGTCATCGAACAATCTCCCTATTGCGGTTTGAAGCGGTTGACGATGGGGAGGCGGCGGTCTTTTCCGAAGGCGCGTTCGGTTATTTTGACGCCGGGGGCGGCCTGACGGCGTTTGTATTCGCTTATGTCTACAAGGGTTGTGACGCGGGCGACGACCTCGGGATCGAAGCCGAGCTTGTTGATCATGTCCTTTGGGGAAACATCGCGCTCCACGTAGGCTTCAAGTACGGGATCGAGCACGTCGTAGGGCGGCAGGGAGTCTTCATCGAGCTGGTTCTCACGCAGCTCGGCGGTAGGGGGACGGTCGATGATCTCCTGCGGGATGATGTCGCGTCCGGCCTGTTCGTTGCGCCAGTTGGCGAGCTCATAGACGAGGGTCTTGGGCACGTCCTTGATGACGGCGAATCCGCCCGCCATATCGCCGTAGAGGGTGGCGTAGCCAGTGGCGTATTCGCTCTTGTTTCCGGTTGCGAGGACGATGCGGCCGAACTTGTTTGAGATAGCCATGAGGATGTTTCCGCGGGCGCGGGCCTGCAGGTTTTCTTCTGCCACGCCTTCCTTTGTGCCCGCGAACAGGCTTAAAAGGCCCTCACGATAGGCAGCAGCCATGTCCTCAATTGCGATGACCTCAAAGCCGATGCCGAAGTTCTCGGCGAGGGCGCGGGCGTCCGTGACGCTCCTATCTGCGGTGTACCGGGAGGGCATGGAGACGCAGAGGACGTTTTCCGGGCCGAGGGCATCGGCGGCGACGGCGGCAGTGAGGGCGGAATCGATGCCTCCGGAGAGGCCGATGACGACCTGAGAAAAGCCGCTTTTTCGAACATAATCTTGCGTTCCCTTGACAAGCGCGTTATAGACCTCTTCGACGGGTCCCATGGGGGTCGACATGGGGTTAGCGTACTGTGTTTCAGATAGGGGTTTGCGGGTCAACCCCTGCCCTTCGTGTTTAGTTACGGAATTCACACTGTAGCGCGCAAAAAAGGCGTTTAAGGGGTCTTTAAGGTCGATTTTTGCGCTTTGAGGCACGTTTTTTGCCTCATTAAGCGACAAGTCCGCGAGGATAAAATCGTCCTCGAACTGACGGCCTGCGGCGATGGTCTTGCCATGCGGATCGAAGATCATGCTCGCGCCGTCGAAGACAAGCTCGTCCTGGCCGCCGACCATGTTGACGTAGCAGAGGAAGATCCCGTTGTCGGCGGCACGGTCGCTGAGCATGGCTTCGCGGACGGCGCGCTTGCCACGGTAGTAGGGGGAGCCGTTGATGTTGATGATTACCTGCGCGCCGGCAGTTTTCTGGACGTTGGTGGGGCCGTGCTCTACCCATATATCTTCGCAGACGTTGACGCCAATGCGCCAGCTGCCGATGTCATAGACAGGGGAAACATCGCCGGAGGCGAAATAGCGCTCCTCATCGAAGACGCTGTAGTTGGGGAGGAAGATCTTGCGGTAGATGTCGACGAGTTGGCCGTCGTGGATGACGGCGGCGGCATTAAAGAGGGCGGGCTGGCCGCCTTCAGGGGTGTGGCGTTCGGTGATGCCGACGACGACGGTGATGCCTGCGGTGGATTCGACGATTTCCCATAAGGCCTGTTGGGCGGCTTCAAGGAAGGAGTCTTTGTAGAGGAGGTCTTCAGGGGGGTAGCCGGTGACGCAGAGTTCCGGGAAGGCGACAAGGTCCGCCTGGGCCTCACGGGCGCGGCGGATGTGGTCGGTGATGAGGCGGGTGTTGCCCTTAATGTCGCCGACGGTGGGATTGATCTGGGCGAGGGCGACACGGAAGGGGCGGGAGGCCTCTTCGTTACCGTTCTGCGTCTCTCCCGTTGGAGTGGTCATGGGACAAGTATAGGGGTGGGTGACTGGGGGGTGGAGTGAGATGGTGTTGCTGCCCTGCGGGCGGTGGGGTGACAGGTGAGGGACAGGAGCTGTGCGGTTCTAAGTTTTTCCGCGCGAATTGGTGCGAATCCTCAGTTCACTGATGCGCCCTAGGGCCGCTCGCAAGAAATCATCCGCTTCGTCAGTGATGTAGTGTGCGTCGGGTGTGCCTTCAACCGCATACCGCTCGATCTCAATCTCGAAACCACGGATAGACCGAACGGCTTTGAGGTGGTACTCGGCCATAGAAAGGTGCGTGTCAATTTGACCCGTATCCCGGCCCTCCTGATAGTCCTCGTTCACAGTAGTCCGTCCCTCGTCCCTTATTGAAATCATCCCTCTAGAAAGGCTTGGGGCACCTTTGGTTTTTATAGCGAAAGGTGCCCCAAAAGGGATCATCGTAGCCCTTATTTCTCATCCAGAATGTCCTTGAGCATCTTGGCGGCTGCATTGATGGCAGGTGTCTGCGTGCGGATCCTGTCTTCCACAACAAGGTTCCCCTGCCAGACCTCTGCAGCTCGGGACCAATCGACATCCTTCAGTGGTTCGAGTTTCCGCATGAGATCCTCTTCAAGCTGACAGTACGTCACTGCGCCACTCGTGGCGTCTTTCAGCACGTCGTACGATACCAGCCCCAGCGTGACGAGGAAGGCTGCGGCCAGTCCAACATTTCTGCGTCCCCGAATCTCCTTCATCTTGCTCAACACCTCGGCACCGTCGGCCCCTCCCGGTGCAGAGAGCTTGCCGATTTCCGCCCAATCGGGAATTAACCTACTCGCGACATTCAGGAAGGCAATGCGTGCCATAGTCCACCGTTCGAAGGCTATTGCGTTGCCGAGCACGCTTTCCGCTTGGGTTGCAAACGCGACCTCTGAACTCGTCGCATTGCCCGTCAAGCTACTCTTCACGAACTGCCGAACCTGATTCACCAGGAACAGATACGGCGAGTTGATGCTGAGTGTGGACGAAGTCGCATCCACCCTCCCCTTAAGGAGTTCGACGTCGTTCGCTATTTTCATGACCGCGCGATTCCCGGGTTGGCGGACATCGTAGACAGCCAGCAAGGAAGTCGGCAATGGCTTCGTTCTACCAGCGTCCGCAAAGTCTTGATGGACCTGTTCGGTATCGTTTTCGATTGTCATCATGAACGGGATGCTGTCGTTGGCGAATCGATCGCCCGCCGCAGTTCCCCGAAGTTCGTCGTACACGTTCTTGATTGCCAGAAAGCGATGCTGTCCATCAGTGATGTAGATTGCTGCCTCATCCGGGAGCACAGCATAGCCCGTGATTGGCCTGTGATCGTCATTAGGTACAAAGACCGTGACATCGCGTGTGCAGTTGAGAGTCAGTGACGGCATGATGTAAGGACGGTTCCCCTCTGTTGCGTGCCGCAAGTACCGCTCAATCGCCTTGCGATGCGCGGGGTCTTCGGGCCGGTTGTTGGCATCAAGTGCTTTCGCGGCCGTTGTGCCCTTTGTCGCAGCGTTTCTGGTAAGAACCCGCGCCAGTACCCGAATGGGCAGCACACCATCCAGCATCATTCGCCCACCCTGCTCAAATACACGAACCGGAACAACTTCCCGATGCGTGTCGAGGCCCAGACTTGCGGCTGTTTGGCGAGCATCCTCGCTGGGCCCCTCGACCTTCCTCACATTGATTCCCTCGTTCGTTGCCATGAAAGCACCTCCTTTTGGCCTGTGACGCAATATTATGCGCGTCTGATATTTGTGTCAATACATTGTGACGCGCATTTTAGCACGTTTAATGCTCTCATTGCAGATTTCTTAGATGTTACGTTTCGGCCTGTCCAATGTCCGGGAGGCGATGGATTCCCGCTTTCGCAAGAATGAGGGGAGTGTGAATGAAGAGAGGGTTCGCTCTTTGGCGGGGTCAGGGTGAGCGGGAGGATTGAGATTCTAGATTCTTCGCTACGCTCAGAATGACAGTAAGGGCGCTCGGAATGACATGGGTGTGGCCGCCCTGTGGGCGGCACTGGATTCCCGCCCCGTATCGGAGTACGGGGCATGCTTTCGCGGGAATGACGAAGGGCCCTTCGACAGGCTCAGGGTGAACGGGGGTTTTCCAGGTTTACGATCTGAGTTGATTAGCGTGGGTATTGCATACTTAATGCATGGGAAGTTTCTTCAGGGTCTCGCGAGTTCTCACTCTCATTCTTGTCGCGGGAGCGCTGGTTGGGGGGTGTTTTGCGCCTTCGGACGGGACGGCGGACCCGGTAGCTTCCGCAACGGCGACCGCAGCGCCAACTGTCATTCCAACAGAATCGGTAAGCGCAACACCGGAAGAGGGTTCGCCGTCGACAAGCCCCACACCGGATGGGGGTTCATCATCGGCGAGTCCGACGCCAGATGAAGGTTCACCGACACCGACACCTCACGTCTCAGTAGTACCGGAGCCTGAAGGTTGGTGGACGGTTGGACAGGCGACCTGGAACGACACATTTGAGGTGACGCTGGAGATTTTCGGGGCGTCACGGATTACATCGCAATCAGAGATTCGCGTGCGGACACGTCTGCGGAACGTGTCTGACGATGAAGCCACGTATGTGAGGTGGAGCCAATATGACCCGGCGGTTGGCACGTGGATTGTGCTGCCGAGCGGTCCCCCTCCCGCCGATCCGAATATCAGGCGGGCGGTGCGCCTTATCCAGTTGTGGGCGGAGGGTGATCCCACTCCATCCCTCGACGCTTTCCCGGCGGTCCAGGTGGAGACCCTGGACGACGGCGATGATATCGAGCGGGAGGCATCGTGGGATCTGACGGTTCGGGGGGATTCTCCGACCGGGCGAGTTCACGCACCGGATGGGGTCTACAAGGTGAGGGCTGATTTCTATCCGCGGGGCGGAAGTGAGATTCCGGGTTTGCCGGACGTTTTGTTGGAGTTCGAGATTACGTTGGATCGGGGGATACAGGGGTAGGGATACCCTCACCCTTCGACAGGCTCAGGGTGAGGCGACGCTGCGCGCCGCACTGGATTCCCGCTTTCGCGGGAATGACGAGTGTTCTTTGCGTTACGGAGTTGGCGAGCGCAATGGAATATTTAGATTCCTCGGCTACGCTCGGAATGACATGCAGAGGCGGGAATGACGGGGTTGTTTAGTCCAGGAGTTTGGCGGGGTTCATGATTCCTGCGGGGTCGAGGGCGTTTTTGATTGAGCGGATGAGGTGGAGTCCGCCTTCGCCGAGTTCTTTGGGCATGAGGTGCTTGAGGCGAACGCCGACGCCGTGACAGTACTCGATGGTGCCGCCCAAATTGATCGCCTCGGCGATCATGGCGTCCGAGGTCTCACGGATGCGCTGCCAACCGTCCGGGCTTCCTGAGGGGTCGACGGCGATGATGGAGAACATCTCCGGCTCGCCCCAGATGGCACATTCGACGACGTTGAGGCCGGCCTCTTCGAACATCCTGATAGCGGCGAATCGCAGGTCGAGCACCTTTGAGATAGGGACGGCGGTGTGGATGTAGGTGCCCGCACGCGCGTCACGGCCACGGTTTCGCCAGGGGTGGCGTTGGCCTGCGGCGCGGGCCTCCTTGTAGCGGAGGCCGGAGGCGTGGCGGTCTTCCCAGAATGACTGGGCGATCTCAGGATCCAGCGTTCGCGCGCCGTAGGCGGAGACGATTTCCCAGACGATCTGCTCCTGGATATCGAGTTCAGCGGAGCCGCCTTCAAGGCTGAGATGGAGTTGGGAGCGGCCGGGGCCGTCGGCGACGATGGGTTGGCCGCCCGATGCAGACTCGTCCTCCTGTGCGAAATCGACCATGGCAGGCGCCATGCCCTCGCTGAAGAGGCGCTCGATGGCAAAGAAACCCTGTTGAAAGCTGTCGAATTCAAGGGCGTAGTGGCGGCGCTCTTCGAGTTCGGGGTAGACGCGGATTGTCGCTTCGGTAATGACGCCAAATATGCCCTCGGTGCCGATGAAGAGGCTGGTCATGTCCAGACCCGCAGCAACAAGGGGGCGGAGGTTGCGGGTGCGGACAACCTGGCCGGTTGGCAGGACGACCTCAAGGCCGACGACTTGCCGACCCATCGGGCCGTATTTGGCAGCGAGGTAGCCGACGCCGTTGGTTGAAATCGCGCCGCCGACGGTGGCGACAGGTTGGCTCCAGGGATCATGGCCCACGAAGTGGTTGGCGTGCTGGAGGATTTCTTCAAGATCGCCGAGGACGACGCCGGGTTGGACGGTGGCGGTGCCGTCCTGAAGGCTGACGTCGATGATCTTGTCCATCGAGGCCATATCGAGAACGATGCCGGGCTTGACGCTGGTCGCGCCGCCCATGACGCCGGTGCCGCCTCCGTAGGGGATGACGGGGACGCCGGCTTTGGTGGCGGCTTTGAGGATTTCGGAGATATGGGCGGTGGACTGGGGCTTGACGACGGCGAGGGGGAGGGCGTGCTCGACTCCCTCTTCAGGGCGGGCGGGGATGGCGTCTTCGGCGTAGTCGGCGAGGACGGCGTCGTCGGTCAGGACGTTGTCCCGGCTGACGATCTGGTTGATTTCAAGAAGGAAGTCGTTGGTGGTCATAGGAGTTGCCCTATTGATGGTACACGGGGAGGCGGCGCTGTGCGCCGCACTGGATTCCGGCTTT
>CAYOPL010000009.1:0-93856 GCA_964405845.1 uncultured Dehalococcoidia bacterium
GTTTTGCGGCGCATCTGGCGGAAAGGGTGGGGTCGATTACGGATCAGGAGCGACAACGGCAGATCGATCTGTTGAACGCTTATGGGCTGCCAACAACCGCGCCGGAGGGACTGGAATTGTCCGATATCCAAGCTGCGCTGGCCGTGGACAAGAAAGTGGCGGCAGGGCGGACGCGGTGGATTCTGTGCGACGGCATCGGGCGGGGTCGGTTGCGGGATGATGTGCCGCCGAACGTGTCGGATGAGGTGTTGGAAGCGTTTCTGGCGGGGGAATTGTAGCTTCACTGCGGTTCGCGTTCGATAATCGTTGCTCATAGAGTTGATTTGCCGTGTTCGGCACTGGCTGCCAATTGAGTCTTTGGATTCTTCGCTGCGCTCAGAATGACAGTGATGGCCGTCAGGACGACAGGGTCATGATTTGCGCGTGAGGCGTGGCGTCACTATATTTGGCAACGGCGAGCAGGGCCGGGGGCCGGATGGCCGCGCAGTCCGTTACGGCGGGCTGGGAGGAAAGTCCGGGCTCCATGGGCAGGGTGCCGGGTAACGCCCGGGCGTTTCGCGGTGTTGTGCCGCGGGGCGACGGATAGTGGCACAGAGACGATACCGCCGATGGCCTGACGATTCGTCGTCGGGCACAGGCAAGGGTGAAAACGGGCGGTAAGAGCGCCCGGCCGTTCGCGGTGACGCGGCGGCGGCCAAACCCCACCTGGAGCAAGGCCAAATAGAGGGACGCGCGTCGAAAGACGGGCAGGGGATCGCCCACCCCGTCCTCGGGTAGGCTGCTTGAGCGTCGGCGCAAGTCGGCGCCCAGATGGATGGCCATCGACCGGTTGGCGGTGACGCCGGCCGGGGACAGAACCCGGCTTACAGGCCTCCAGGGCCTGCTCGCCGAATAGACGCCAGCTGTGACTTATGCGAGCGGCGTGACGAAACCTGCAGCCCGGAAATCGGTGTCGAACGTGAGGGCTTGGCGGATTTCGCGCTGCTCCATGACGAGGAAACTGGCGCAATCGGTCAAGCTGAAGCGTTGATCCAGCCGCTGCTCAAAAAGCTGCGCGGCGTCGTCGAACTGCTCAGAGGTTTGCGGGATGATGGTGACGTTGGGGTCGTCCCGCAGCCTGTGCAGGTGGTCTGTTACCGCCATGCGAGCTTGAGGTCCTCGGCGGGACAGCGTTGCGAAAACTTCAACGAGAACCATTTCTGTTGTGACGACCCTGTAGCCCGTGAATGCTTCCAAGCCTCTCAGCGCCACTCCTGAGTACTGATCACGATCATCCAATATCGCGATGAAGAAGCCTGCGTCTATGAAGACCTCATTCATTCCTCTTCGGATACCTTGGGATGGCCATAGAGGTAGTGCTTGTAGTTGATTGAGAGGTCCGTTGGGACATCATCGAAAGCGCCAGGGTATTTCTTGTGGAGATTGGAGATCCACCAAACGGTGGGGTGCATACCCGGTGGCGGGTCTCCCACGCCAAGGTCCTCCCATAACTCCGGTTTGTAGACCAGCAGCATCTTCTCACCCGTTGCGTCCTCGGCCCCTCCCCCGTCCGACTCTTCCACCGTTACGCCGTCCTGTGGCGTGGCGTCATTCATGGCAGTGGACGGCGGCGAATCATCAGCAGGAACGTAGACATCGACCTCCCGTCCCTCCTCGAGATCAAGAGGCTCAAGCGGCTTGAGGACGCCCTTTTCGTAACGGGCACGGATGGTTGCCATTAGATGCCCAGGAGTTCCTCGTACTCGTCCTTTTTGAAGCCGATGACGGCCGTGCCGTCTACGACGAGGGTTGGGACGGACATGCTCCGGTAGTTCTGGACGAGTTCAAGCATGTAGTCGCGGTTCTCGACAACATCCTTTGATTCGTAGCCGATGTTGTGGTCGGCGAGGAACCGCTTGGCGACTTCGCAGTCGGGGCAGTTCTCTTTCTTGGTGTACAGGACGATGGTCTTGGTCTGAGTTGCCATTTCTTGCTCCTTAGACGCCGACGGCTTCGCGGACGTTCTTCATGGCGTCGATGATGTCATCCGTGTCGAGGACGGATTCCATAATTTCAACCTGCTCCTTGTAGACGGCGGGGTCGAACTGATTCTTGACCTCTTCTTCCAGGACGTGGAAGACCGGGAGGCCGAGCGCGATGCCCGCCAGCGGGCCGACCCAGGAGGGGTCACCCTCTGTCACGGTTCGCGCGTACACTTCCGCGCTCTCCGGAGTGGGTGAGCCGAGCAGCACGACCATGTCATTCGCGCCGTGCGTATCGACCGTTGCCTTGATTCCCTCTTGACCTTCAAGGTCAAGTGCTCCGGCGGCGGTTCAAACAAAGCACTGCGTCTGCACCATCACCGGCTCCGCGCCGGCGCTGCGCACGCATGCCTCAATTGCGGGGCCGGGCACGCCGTCCCGCTCTCCGACGATGATCACTCGCTTTCCCGCAAGATCCATGTCACCTTCTCCCTCTATTGCACGGCGGGATTATCCCCGCTAGTGCACATAATACGCCAGATGCGGGTGAGTTTGGGAAGAGCAAGCCAACAATTCAAGGGTTATGTGGATTGAATCTAGTGTAGTTGTCAGAAAGAAAAACGCGTTCATAGTTCCCGTTCGGGAGAAACAGGCCCATCTCGCGCCATACTCCTATCTTGGCAAACTCACTAAGGATATCCTGAGGTTCGATATTGTCTGACAGCAGCAGGTCGGCAGCCAAGTTCACCAAGGCTTGCGCCTGTTCTGTAGAGGGCATCTCATAAAAGTGTCTATCACAGCAGCCAGTTGTAAGCATGTAAGCGTCAGACCATCCAGTGTGGTCAGGCCAAGGGCCAACCCTTACCCTCGGGATACGGTCTGGGCCAGGATCCCATGCAATCATGTAGTCATTGTCTGCGTAGTTCTCCAATTGCTTACCTTTCGTAAATCTGTACTCTTACCCCGCGCCTGAGTTGGACTCCAAAATGAAGGACTCGCCGTCAGACATGTGGGTCATACGTCCAAGGAACAGGCTGCCCTTCGCCAGGAACATCGAGTATTGGTAATCGCCCGCGCGCAGGTCGTCAAGGGCGTGCGCCATGAACGGCATGGCGGAGGCGACGTGGCCCTGTGTGGGTGAGAAGCCGGGCATCCCATGCTCTTCCACGAACTTGTCGCGCGATTCGGAGCCCTTTGGAATCTCGCCATGCTGGGCTGCGAGGGCGGCGATGAGGCGGTAGTTGGTGCGGGGTACGTTGCCGCTTCCGGCGGTGTCCGTGATCTCGGGGTTGTGCATCTCCGTCGCGTACTTGGCAACGTCGCCGAACTTCAGGCCGAGCCGTTCCAGCGGATCGGAGACAAGCGCCTCGACGATGGCCTGCTGCACGGAACCCGCGCCGACGGTATGACGGCCAACACTGTCCAGACGAAGCTGGGGGCTCGTGCTGTCGTCAGGGCCCATGAGGACGGCGAATCCGGCGAGAACATCCTCCATGACCGGGATTTCCTTGGCGAGATGGCCCCGGTACTTCATGCCGAGCTTGGCAAGGGAGCATCCGCCAACGATAGCCACTTCAGGAAAGACGCCGGCCTGCACTAAGCTCCCGCCAACGACCATCGCGTGGACGGGCGCGCAACAGAATGCCTTGACGTCCGCGCCGGTTGAGTTGACGCACGCAGCAGCCTCAGCAACGGCTTTGCCGAGGTTGCCGCCGCCGCGATTGTAGCGGTCGCCGATGGCCTCTTCGCCGGAGCCGATGACGTATTGGAGGTTGGCGGGGTCCGTGCCGGATTCGGCGAGAACCGAGCGGAGAGCCATCGTTGCGGTGGCTTTGACGGCAAGGTTTTCGAGGAGGATGTCCGGGGCAAGAGAGGCGTCGTCCACGTAGTCGGTCTGCACGAGGCCGATGGTCGCGCCGTCGCGGGTGAAGAGGGGAATCGCGCCCTCACGCGATGACAGCCTTTCCTCAATACGGGAGTAGGGGACGCCCTGTATGCGCTCTATCTCTTCGTCAGTGACACGTGGATGGCTGCGGAGTTCATTGGCGACGCGGGCGGCGTAACCCTCTTCAAGGAGGACGAGGTCGAATTCGTCAGCGGCTTTGAGCAGTCCATAGAACTGGTCTTCGTTGACGAGTTCGCCGTGTGGGCCGCTGGTCGAATACTCGGCCAGCATGTTCTCGTACCACGGCGCAGATGCGGTGTTGAGGTCGTCCGGCTTCATGTTGCCGAGCAAGACCTGATGAGGGGCGTAGGCGGCGGCTTCGTCAAAGGTGCGGAGGCTCCCTTGAATGTCTTGCCACACGCTGTGGTTGGCGTGGATCTCCCTCGTTGGTTTTGATCCGTGCCTGACGAGGCCCGGTGTGTGGGCTAGAAAGAACCTGATATCCCTGACGACGGGGTGGCTCATGTGGGCTCCCTTTTTAGCGGTGGACATGGCCCGGAAACCGGTGTTTTCCGGAGCCGTTTCACCTTGTTATGTCATTGACAGAGGCTAGCAACGCCGCCTAATGTGTGTCAACGTGAGCAAGGCTGATTTAAGCGCCTGCGTCACAAGGGGAGGATTGGGATGAAACTCACTCTCGCAATCCATGAGGTGAGCGACGCAAAACTGGGGTCGGGGACAACCCTCGAAGGTGGTGTCCTGACGGTGGACGCGGATGAGCTTCGAGAGGCCATCCTTGAGGATCGGCGCATCGAAAGTGTCGACATTGAGGTAGCGAATCCCGGCCAGCCATGCCGCATCGGCGTGGTGTTCGATATTTTTGAGCCGCGCGCCAAGGAGCCGGGCACGGGCAGTGATTTTCCCGGTTTGCTGGGGCCGATGGCCATGGCGGGGCAGGGTACGACGCACGTGCTACGGGGCGCTGCGCTAACTGTCGTGGACGCTCAGCAGGAGCCGGGCATCGCGTCGAAGATGATGGAGATGCACGGCGAGGCGGCTGCCAACTCACCTTATGGAAACCTGCATCACGTTGTTATTGTTCCACGGATGATTCCGGGCACGCCGCGTCACGTGGAGTTGAACGCTCTGCGGTTGGCATCTGCGAGGGCGACCGTGTTTCTCGGCAGCGCCGGAATCGGGCAAGACCCGACCTCCACTGAGGAATTTGAACTCGACGGGCCGTCGACGAATCGGGAGGATGTACCGCGCATCGCTTATATCGGTCAGATTCACGGCCATCAGATGGTGGTCGAGGAGGATGAGCGCATCCTGTACGGCAGCAACACGGAAGGGATGGTCCCTGTCACGCTGCATCCGAATGAGTGGATGGACGGGGCGGTTGTGTGCTCGTACTGGGTGATGCGCGTGGAGACGTATTTCTACCAGAATCATCCGATCATCCAGGAGCTGTACAAGCGCCATGAGGCCGGTGAGATTAACTTTGTGGGGACTGTGGCGACGGTCGCGGCCTCGCTGGAGGCAGACCGCAACAGGAATTGCCTGCTTGCCGCGCACCAGGCCAAGTGGAATCTGAACGCGGACGGCGTTGTGCTGACCAAGTACGGCGGCGGCGCGCCGCACGTGGATATGGGCGAGACGGCCCGCATCTGCGAGGCGCTGGGAATGAAGACCGTCGTGCAGGTTTCGGACTCGTCCGGGGACAGGCGGGCGGAGTCGGCTATGTTGTTCAACTATCCCGAGGTTGATGCGATTGTGTACGGCGGGGGCGGGGACATCGGCTGGGACGTTGAACCGGTTGAACGTGTGATTGCCGGTTCGCCTGCCGTTGCTCAAGCTCTCGCGCAGATGACACGAATTCCGGCGGGGGCGCTCTGCGGCGTGACGAATCAGCAGGGCGCATCGGTCGTTCGGGCGGTGGTGTACTGAACGCCCACTGAGGCGCGTTCAGCGAGGAGAACAGGGGAGGCCTGAGATGAAGGTCGTTCATTATCTAAACCAGTTCTTTGGCGGACTTGGAGCCGAGGAGCAGGCGGGCATAGGCCCAGAGATCCGTACCGAGGCGGTTGGCCCCGGGCGTCTTCTGGAGCAGGTGCTTGGCGACGGCTCGACGGTCGTCAAGACGATTATCTGCGGTGACAACTATGCCGCAGAGAACCTCGAAAGCGTGATGGAAACTGTCGTCAATGAGGTGCGTGACTCCGGCGCTGAGTTGTTCGTGGCGGGGCCGTGCTTCGTGGCCGGGCGCTATGGTGTCGCGGCGGGCGCGTTGTGCGCGGCGGTGCAGGCAGAGCTGGGGATTCCCGTCGTGACAGGGATGGGCGTGGAGAACCCGGGCGTCGATCTCTATCGGCAAGAGCTGTACATCGTTGATTCCGGCGAGAACGTCGCTGAGATGAGGGACGTGCTGACCAAGATGGCCGCCATTGCGAAGGTCACGGCGTCCGGCGAGGACGTTGGCAGGCCGGCGGAGTGGGGCTATATCCCGCGCGGCATCATGAAGGATGAAGTTGTCGAGGAGACGGCGGCAGTGCGTTTGGCGAAGATCATCGTCGCCAAGACACTGGGGCAGCCGTATGAGACGGAGTTGACGCAGACGGGATTCGAGCCGATTCCGGCGCCGCCCGCCGTGGCCGATCTGAGCAACGCGACAGTGGCCATCGTGACGGACGGCGGACTTGTTCCTGCCGGAAACCCGGACAATATGCCCGCCATCGCGTCAACGATCTGGGGATCGTATGACATCGCGACGGTCGATGACCTGGAGGGCGAGGACTACGAGGTCTATCACCGTGGGTATGACAATCGCCACGTTCTGAACGACCCGGACCGGCTGGTACCGGTGGATGTTCTCAAGGAGCTTGAGAAGGCCGGAGAGGTTGGGAAGGTCTATGAACAGTTCCTGTCCATGACCGGCTTGGCGAACCCGCTTGCGAACAGCCGACGAATCGGCCAGGAGATCGCTGAGAATCTCAAGAGCGCCGGAGTTGACGCGGTGATCCTGACGTCCACTTGAGGGACGAGCACTCGCAGCGGCGCTGCGATCGCAACGGAACTCGAGAAGGCGGGGATTCCCGTGGCGCAGGTGACGGCGGTGACGCCGGTGGCCAAGATGGTTGGCTCCAACCGTGTCATTCAGGGGAAGGGCATTGTGTATCCGCTGGGCGACGCCGAGCTTGACGCCGAGGAGGAGAAGGACCTGCGGCGGTCAATCGTGCGGCAGGCGTTGGAGGCGCTTAGGACGGAAGTGTAGGGGCCTCTTCCGCTCGCCCTGAGCCTATCGAAGGGTGAGCGCCGAAGCACCGCATCGAGAAGCTACTTAAGGCGAACGGCAGGAAGACGCTTTAGTCGCTGATTGACCGGGTCTACTTCAATGCCGACGGATTCGAGTGCTGTAACACCGAGGAGAGGCTCTGCGCCGGGCTCGCCGTAAATGATTGTGCCGTGCACCAACTCCCCCATGAACTCTATCCGGGCACCTGTGATGTCCAACGACAACTCACTGCCGTTTGCTAACTCATAGGTTCGCTTGCCTTCAGGCTCCACCCCTATGGCTTCAAGGTACTGTCGGGGGACGAGGCAATCGGTTGCGCCGGTATCAACCAGAAAGAGGCCTTCCCAGAATCTGTCTCTGTCAGCAGGATTGCTGATTCTTACGGTGACGTGCGTCGCGCCCATGTTCGTTGCCTTTCCGTGCCTTCCAGAGTGTGGAAATTATCTTGTCTGTCTTACATGATACGCGCAATCCGAATGACTTCGAGGGACGGTGATGTCTTGGCCCTAGAGGGTTGGTAGTTGGCGGCCGGCTTCGCGTAGTTCCCCTCGCTTCTGTTGCGCGTCCGGCATGGCGGTGGATACGTGCGCCCAGAAATCACGGGAGTGGTTCCGGTGTGCCAGGTGGGCGAGTTCATGGACGACGATGTATTCAATCAGGTCGGGACGGAGCATCATGACGCGCCAGTTGAATCGGAGAGTTCCGTCTGCTGAGCAACTGCCCCAACGCTGCTTCTGATTTCGGATAAGGATTTTTGATATTTCGCCGCCGCCGAGGCTCGGTAGCCAGCGTTCCACCAGTTCAGGGAGTTGTTGGGCGGCACGGTCTTTGTACCACGCGGTGATGGCGGCGCGGATGGCGCCCGCGCGCTGTTCATCGTCGAGGTCGGCGGGGACTGAAACGTGAAATCGCCCGCGGTTGAATCGAACAGTCGTTTCCCGATTATGGGAGAGAGCGACGGTAAGGGTCACATCCTGACCGAGGTAGGGCAGGGTTTCACCGCTGACGAATCGAGTGGGGGCGGGTTGCTTTGCCTCTTCTGCCAGTTGGCGCAGGATCCATGGCGTGCGGTTGCGGACAATATCCTCCAGCTCACGGGCCGGAGTCCTGACGGGCGCGGCGACAATAACTTCGCCGCCGACAATGCTGATCTGTACTGTCTTACGCCGCCGCCTGCTACGGCGCACCGTGTACTTGATGGCGTCAGACAAGGACTATCTTCGAGCTGACGATCCCCTCCTGGGGTACCTCTCCCACAGCCACTCAACGCCCTCGTTCTTGGGGAGCTTGATGGCCGGACGGCCCTTCAGGATGTGGTTGACGTACCTGACAGTATCGTCGGCACAGGTATTGCAGTAGCCATAGGAACTGACCAGCCTGGAGGTGATGCCCCTCCAACGCTGCTCCCAGCTGGCGCGCTGCCTTGAGAAGCGGGGGCGGGTCAGGCTCTTGTTGAGATCGTCCCGCGAAATAAGAAGTCGCTTTTCGATAGCTTCCTTGAGACGAGGCTCGGAGTCGTATTCGAAAGGCTTGCCGCTGCTCTCCCACGCGGCCACTGCCGCGCTTATCTCACGCCGAAACGCTTCCTTGCTCCGGTCAGTAACTCCGTGGACACGCTCTATTTGCCGCATGTCGCGCTCTCGTTCGGCATCGGCGCGGTTGGGCCTGTAGTTATCCCTGGAGATGTCCTCCAGGTACGCGCGGACGTCAGTAAGATAGCGGCTGAGCAGTTCCGCAGCTCTTGTCTCGAACGCTTCTTCGCTGGCCATCTGCACATCCCGAATGGCCAGAGCGTCGTACACCTTCACCGCGTCAGTGATGAGCGCGACCTTTGTCGCAATGTCGGCCTCGTAGCTGACGTTCTCGTCCAGGCCTTCCCAGAGGCTGCTGAGAGCAGCCAGGGGGGTGATGCACTGGATGTTCGGCTCGCTGGCCGCCGCCCCAAGGCGGTTCATGACGTACCTGGGCGAGATTCCGGACATGCCCTCCATCGGATGCTGGCGCTGCATCTCACGGGCATCCTGCCGGGAGAAGTTGGGCACAACGTCACCATCGTAGAGCTTTAGCTTGTCCAGCATGGACATCCCGTGGCGGTCCGGCGGATCCAGCCGCGCCAATACGGAGAACGCGCTGGCCACTTTCAGGGTTAGCGGGGCAATGTGGGCGTTCCCCATGAGACTGGATTCGGTCATCTTTTCGTAGATCTTGACCTCTTCCGTCACCTTCAGGTTGTAGGGAATGTTGACCGCGATGATGCGATCCTTGAGGGCTTCGGAACTCTTGTCCCGGGAGAACTCCTCGAAGTCGCCCTGGTTGGAATGACCGACTATGACCTCGTCGGCGTAGACGGAGCCGAATCTTTCCATCTTGATGATCTGCTCCTGCGCGAGGCTCAGGAGCGTCGTCAGCAGATGCCTGTCCGCCTTGAACATTTCGACCATCTCGATCATGCCGCGGTTGGCGACGTTGAGCTCCCCGTCGAGCCGGAACGCCTTGCCCGCAACCTGAAGCCGGTCGCCCTCGAGTTGGTCGGTATTGACACTGCCGACAAGCAGGGAGTCGGAGGGGTTCGGGTTGTTGGCCATGAAGTAGCCGATGCCGACGGCTCCTCGCTCGGAGAAGGTCACGCGCTCCACAGGCACTTCCGCGTAGCGGCCCTGGTATTCGGAATTGACCATGTAGCGGCATCGGGGGCAAAGGTCGCCCTCTATGTGGATGCCGCGTTCTTCACGGAGTTGAGGCCTGAGGTTTTCAGGGATCAGGTGCAGGGGGTCTTCCTGCATGGGACACCCTTTAATGGAGTAAACGATGCCGTCGTCGCTCCTGGAGTGAGCCTCCATGGCGCGCTTGACGAGTTCAGTGACGGTGGACTTGCCGCTGGCCGGGGGGCCAAGGAGGAGCAGGATGCGCTTACGCACTTCGAATCGCTGCGCGGAGGCGGCAAAGTACTGAACGATCCGATCCATCGGCTCTTCCAGGCCGAATATCTCATCCTTGAACAGGTCGTATACGCGGTCGCCTTCGGGCGTCACGTCCGAGCCCTTGGCCATGATTGCGTCGTAGATGTAGGCGTGGGAGAGTCGGCTCGCGGAGGGGTCTTCCAGGACCATACTCAGGTAGTCCTTGAAGGTCCCTTCCCACGAGTACCTAGTGGCTCCGCTCTCGGCCTCGGAGATGATGGCCTCGACCGTAAGTTCACCTGTCATAACTTCCTCACTGTCATGGGATAAAGTCCCATAACGACTCGCCTATGGTGGTCTCCAACCTGCCAGCCGGGCTGACGCCCGTTTCAGATTATGTGACGACGGATGCGAGAGCCCAAAGCCCCACGAGTCCGATGACCGCACCACCGAAGAGCAGGAACCAGCCCGTAACCAGCCTCAGCACCTGGTATTCAAAGGCCATGTAGAAGAACACGAGGCCGGAGATGATGGAGAGCAGGAAGGGCACGATCGACATGGAGAGCCAGACGTCCAGCGAGTGCTCAAACACGCCGCCGTCAGCCATTGAGATTGCGAAGATGAGGAATACGGCCAGGGAGGCGACGGACAGGAAGGCGCTATAGAAGCCGATGGCTCGCGTGTCAAGGTCCCAGATGCCGTGCGTTCCGACTGCGACGGCGTAGATGGCCCAGAGGACGATGAGCGCTGTGAATGCGGTCAGCAACTCCGTTGAGCCTTCGCCGGAAATCAGCGTTGGCGTTATGGTCGTGCTGAACATGAAGGTCCCGAGAGCCAGCAGGCCAAGCACTGCGATGAGCACACCGGTGGTGCGCCCTTCGGAGTACAAGCCGAGCACATACCAGGCCTGGGAAAAGATCGCCGCCCCTATCAACAAGAAGAAGATGCCTTCCATGCCTTCCAGTCCTCCTTCACCCTCAACGCGCCAAGGGTTTGATCCCTCTGCGCCATTCTGCGACAGCTGGAACCGACCGTGCCAACCATCGGAATCCTACACAATCCTGCCGCATAAATCTATTGCAGAGATCGCGCACTGGGTGGGAAGTCTGATTAGAACGCAAGCTGAAGAGGATTGTAGAGGTTCTTGATTCTATCAAGTCGGTATGGGCGATACGGGTCAATACTGCGAACTCAGCGCGAGTTTGAGTTGGTGGTGGAGTGGTGAGGGTCATTGCGGGAGGGAATGTCACATTGTTCGGGTCCGGCCGGCTACATCTAACGAGCTGCAGTGCGGATTTTCCTATTGGTTGTTGAACTGAAGATGGCGAGCATTGGGCGGAGGTGAAGGGAAAGCTGTTGCAGGTACACTAACTGGGGCATGTTGGCAGAGCTTCATCCCAATACTTGCGTAGTGACCGCTGCTCGACGACAGAGTCAGCATTGCCTGGCAGGAGCCTTAGGAGCCTCCACGGACTTTGGTTTCAATGGCTCTGGCTGAGTCTTCAGCGGACTCGTGTTCCCATATCCGCATGATAGTCCAACCTGCATTGGTCAGTTTCTTGTTGTCCATTCGATCGCGATTACGGTTCGCTTCGAGCTTTGCACTCCAATACGATGAATTGATTCTTGGTTGCTGCCCGTGTACGGGACAAGAGTGCCAGAAACACCCATCAACAAACACAGCTAATCGCCTGCTCACAAACACTATGTCTGGTCTCACCCGGCTGTTTCCCGTCTGGATTGCGCGGTCAACACGGAATCTCAGACCGCGCCGATGTAGTGCAGATCGCAACTGTAGTTCAGGAGTCGTGTCTCTCCGTCGATTAGCTCGCATCGTCACTGAAGCGGCTGCACTGGACGGACTTGGTGCTTCCAAGATCCTTCTTTCGTTCAAGGGCCCATTCATGCAACCGCATCCCTCACAGACTTCGCGACAGCATACGCTAAGAGAGGTGGCACCGCGTTCCCTATCTGTTCAAGTTGGCTAGTGTCATTGCCGTGAAAGGTAAACCAATCTGGGAATGACTGTAGGCGCGCAGCCTCCCTAACTGTCAAGGTTCTCCTTTGTCCGTTAGGCAACAGGACACGCATCATGTCACCTGTCGCGCCTGTAAGATTCCGGACTGTGAGCGTCCTAGAAGGACGATCCAAGTGAAGATCTCTAGGGACACGGCATCCGGATGCCCTCTCGTACCGTTCAATGTATGCCCACATTCGATCAGTAACTAACTTCGTCCCAGGTACTTGAACGCGACAGGTTTCTGGTATCGCCTCTTCAACACTGACTTTCACCGAGCGCGGAATGGGAATGTCGGGAACCGTTGTGCCTCGTATGGCGACGACAAAAACCCGGCGACGACTTTGGGGCACTCTAAAGTCTGCTGCGTTTAGGACCCACTCAGCTATACTGTAACCGAGATTCGATAGCTCTTCTTCACATCTGTCGAGATGAGCCCGCCTGCCAGTACGCGCGAGACCAGGAACATTTTCAATCACGATAGCTAGTGGACGCATGTCCCGAGCGGCCTTCATTGTTATAGTCAGACCATCCCTATTGTCCCGTTCCCCCAGACGCTTACCGGCTCGGCTCCATGGCTGACAAGGAGGTCCTGCCAGGATTACATCTGCTGAAATGAGCTTAGTGCCTCGATGCAGATCAGCTTGACTGGCGTCGCCGAAGTTGCTTCCATATGTGGCTGTGGCATCAGCGCTCTGATCGATGCCCCTTACTCCGAATCCCGCTGCCCAGAAGCCGAGAGACAATCCACCGGCCCCACAAAATAGATCCAATGCGTTCAAATTGAGGTCATTCTCACGCCTTAGTGAGACATCCACCTCGTCTTTCCAGGCCATCTCCACCTCGCTACTCATCTTCCATGGGTAGACGCCCAATCATGGAGTCACTCCAAGTCCTAATGCCTTGAAGCAGATCATGTGGAAGATCCTCGTCCCTTAGGACACTTAGCAGGCGTAGTCGATCTATAGGAATACTCCAGAGCTCTAGTCCTTCGATTGTTTGTTGCGGTGTCAGAGAAAGTGTCTCGGGGAAGGCCAATGCAGTTACAGGTGGCACTAAGAATTGAATGAGGCGGCCACTTTTCCACTTTGGAGAAGGGAGCTTACTCTTCCACTCATCTTCCGATATCGTAGCTTGACAGATAAGCACAAATTGGCCCGCTCTGTTGTCTCCGAAGGGTCTCCATGCTATGGCGTCTACTCCCAAATCTCCTTGCCCTCCTAGCTGTTCTCCGCTGACCTTCTCGGACATGCGCCTGCCCAACTCTTCTGTCGCCTCGGCCAGGTCCAATGGGAGATTGTCCCCCCTGGAACCGCCGGCAACGCCAAAGCGGACAAAGTGAGGTGGGCTGGAAAACAGGTATCCTCCCAGGGCATGCTTGGCTACTTCCTCAAACAGCAGGCCTGCACGAGCTCCATCGTCCCCTAGCGCATTCGGATAAAGCTGACGTGCCCTCAGCAGAATTAGGAATCGATAAAGTTCATTTACGCGCGAGTCAGCATGCAATGCTACTACTTCGCCTGCAATCTGAAGCGGATACTTCTGTAGCAGCCAGCTCGCTCGTCGAGTAAGCTCGCTGAAAGTTCCCTCGGTGGCACCTTCTGCCCTAGCCCAGTATCCCAACACTAGGCCATCGTCATCTTCCCACTCAGAGCGCTGCTCACTCTCGTCGGAATCATCAGTCGGAGCAGTAGCGAGCAGGTCAGTCATCTCGGCGACTGAAATGCTTGGCTCTTCCTCTGCTAGCAGGTTTAGTTCTACCCAATCAGCGAGTCGGATATGGTCCTTGTAAGGCTGATCTCCTGGCGGAGGTATTGCGAACACTATGGATCTTCCACCTGGTAACGTTCTGCCGTGTTGACGGCTAAGTCTCGAATTCGCCGTACGCGCTCCGCAATCTCATCGTCCCCTACGTATTCAATTGCTTTGCCATTAACCTCGGCCAATCGCGAACGTATATCCAAGAGCTGTCCAAGCAGTTCGTTTCGTCCGCCGCCACTGATGTGCCAAGCTCGTTCGAGGTTTCTCTCTGCCAAGAGGATGGCCCGAGCTTCTGGGTCCTGTAGAACTTCTCCGAGTTTAGCCAATTCACGAGACTCCTTCATGACTGGCTCAAGCCTGCGCTCTGTATCGCCATAAAGAAGTTCGATCAAGCTGCGTAGATTTTCCAGCAACCCCTCCGGCACTGGGTTATGTGGCAACCCTTTGATATCTGACTGACGTCCTAGTCCTATGAATCGGCGAACGCCCTCCCGGTCAAGAGAGTTGTAGAACACGCCGAAAGCGGCCTCTACTTGGTCCATCTGTAGGTCAGCTTCTAACGCCTGGGTATAGATGGCATGTGCTTCAGCGAAACGACGTACGGTGCGCTGATTGCTACCAATCAATCTTGCCACTGCGCTGATGGACTCACCCTCGTTCAAGAGTTTGGCAATGAAGCGAGCCTTAGCCTCAGGCCTCCACGGCTTAGGTCCCGTGATGTGCCGAAACCCAAGAAAGGAGTCGAGGGCTTCCCTACTCCCATAGACGAGAACCGGTGCCTCGCTGAGTTCATCCGGCGAAATCGAGCTGGCCAACTCTTCCCATTCTTTGGGAGCCCCCACAGCCTTACGCTTTGCTGAATCCGTTAAGAGTTTGAGAGTAGCGAGCCTTCTGTTGCCTTCGATAACCAGGTAATGTCCGTGGCGTTGCGGATCGTCAATAGCCAGCAAAGCCTCGGCACGTCTGGGAGTGAAACCCTTGTCAGCGATGGAACGTGCCAATTCAAGGAGGTTGTAGCGACGCAGAAATTCCCGCAAAATCGCGACTTCGTCTTTCCCGTCCCAATCGTCTCCCCTAGGAAGTCGAGGGTTCTCAGGGTCTAACCGGAGCCTTTCTAGCGGTATGTCTTAGTATCGTTCTTGAGATGCCATGTCTGCGCCGTTCCGCTGGAGGCCGATCGTCTCCGATTCAATATCAATTTCAGGTCTGTAGAATTTCACCAGCTAGCAGCTAGTATAGTCGATACCCAGCAAATGCTTGACGGAAGACGACTGGGTTTCTTTCGAGAAGGCGGGCTTCCCATTTGCCTCAGGCCGTGTAAAGCGGCCAGCAATTGACACCATTTCCATCGAGTCTGGCCCACTGCCAAGATGTGTTGTGTAAGGTGTATCAATGTCACAAGCCAGATTTCGTTGGTGACGGTGAGCGAAATTCGAGGCCGTACTCCAACCTCTCACCGCCCCTAATGGCGTCTCGGGAAGGAGCCAAACCTCCTGACAGGATTGTGTTCTGAACTATTTCATCTGTTGTGAATCTGAAATGCGAACGCAAGAAGGACGGAGATAGTCAGGCAAAGGTTCGCACAGAAGTCGAATCCGGCAAGGTTACGGGCATAGGAGTCAGACCTCAGCCGCAAAGGGTTGAGCTCTATAATGTACTTCGGGTGGGGACTGTGATATGTACGCCGATCTCCGCCTCCACCAACCACTGCAGGGAGGGATATGAGCATTTCGCCTGAGCAAGCACAGGAATACGAACAGATGCGGGGAGAGTACCTTAGTCTCGTCTCATCACTCGACTTCAACCTGACCCTCCTTATATGTGAGCACCTTGATGTTCGACATCATAAAGAGGAGTTCCAGCGTTGGTTCACGCGACTGCCCATCCCATCTGGACAGAAGCTGGAATTGTTTGAAATACTCACCAGGGAGTCGACCATGCTGTCCCAATTTGGAGATGTTTGGGGCGACCTCAAGGACAGCTTTCAGTTCCGCAACATCTTGGCGCACTCATTTCGGGTATTCGACAGCACTATGACAGCCCGGGGCAGGACGGTACCCGATGAGCAGGTCGCATTTCCGATACTGAAATCAAAGCTAGACAAGGTCCGTCAGCTAGAGAATCTTATGGGTCACATGTTGAACGACATCTTGCAAGGACCTCCGTTGCCCATTTCTGCTGACGACTTCGCAGACTGGCCAATTTAGCTGCCTCATCCACCTGCCTTACATTGGGCGACTCACCTTGAAGCTGAGAGGAGTCTTTCTCCTGCTTGACCCAGACTCCGGCAGATATGCACTGCGCTCACCAACGACGCTCAGCACTTTACCAAGGAGTATCGCACCTTAGGAGGTCTTGTGGTCGGCTAATCGGTCTGGATGACAACAGAGTTGTCATGAGATCTAATTGCGGCTCAGGTTGCGCTTCTCGTACCTGAGCGATCCCCGTATATGCTTACCTGGTACGACCTGTTCCGCGACCATCATTCCTACGCTCTCTATGCTTCCAGCAGTTGTGTTGGGAATCTCCAACACAGGACGCTGTCGACTTGTACTACTCCGTCGCGATACATTGAACATCCTGCATGAGACATGCATAATGATTGCATATAGGTTGCATAGCGTTTAGTGGAGACTAGATTTGATGAACGGCAATCTTAGGAGGCTGCGAGAGCGGAGGGCACTATCTCGTCGGGACCTTGCAGAGATAGCTGACGTCGACGAGAGTACGATCTACCGCATCGAAGCTGGCCTCACCCGGCATCCGGCACCAAGAACAATCAGAAAACTGGCCATCGCCCTGGGCGTTGACGTAGAGGTATTGACAACGATCCAAGGACGGCTGGAGGACTAAGGGCCTAATGAATCAATTCCCAGTTCTAAGTCTATTCTGCGGCGCGGGCGGGTTAGATCTAGGATTCGAAGGGGCCGGCTTTGAGACAGTCCTCGCACTCGATAACTCGAACGCAGCGGTGGATACGTACAACATCAATCGATCTTGGCGCGGGCAACCGGCTAGAGCTCTAGATCTCAATGAAGCAGATCCTGAAATGATCATGGACTGGTGGAGGGAGCTTGCAGGCGACGGAGTAAACCCTGTTGGTGTCATTGGTGGTCCTCCGTGCCAAGCTTTCTCAGTCGCAAATGTTCGCAAATCTCCTGATGATCCTAGAGCCAAACTCGCCCTGGAATACGCACGAATTCTCAATGCTCTTCAGGAAGAGTTCGATCTGGACTTCTTCGTGTTCGAGAACGTTGTTGGTTTGTCTCGCCCAGCTCATAGCAATTCGTTTACGGAGCTAGTTGAGAGCTTCCGTGAGAGTGGCTTTGAGATCGTTCCATTGTTCTTGGACGCAGTCGATTTTGGAGTGCCCCAATATCGTCGGCGACTGTTTATCGTTGGATTGAATGCCCAGCGCTTTAGCGCTTCTGGATTCCAGACGCCACAAGAAAACCCTTGCAGGGTGACCGTGAGGCAAGCAATAGGCGGACTCCCCGAGCCCATGTTCTACAGCCGCCAAGCTACGCCGTCAGAGGTAGGATTACACGCCAACCATTGGTGCATGAATCCCCGATCTGCCAAGTTCACCAATGGCGCAATCGCGTCTGGTGAAATGAAGGGGCGGTCCTTTAGGAGATTGTCTTGGGATGCACCTAGCTGGACCGTCTCTTATGGTCACCGTGAGGTTCATGTTCACCCCAATGGGAATAGGCGACTCAGTGTTTACGAGGCCATGTTAATCCAAGGCTTTCCGTCGACCTATCAGCTTGTCGGCACCCTAAGCCAGCAGATTCAACTCGTTTCGGATGCCGTTCCACCTCCTTTAGCCCAATGCCTTGCAGAGTCAATCAGAGAACTCCTGCTGTCGGATGAATTACTTGACAGAACGGAGGAACAGGTGATCAGTAACGGACACTCACCGCAATTCGGCTTGGATGGTCTGCACACGATAGCCCCCAAATCAACCAGGCCATAAACGAGCATCAGTTGGCGGTGGGGTTCTGCAACTTCTTGCAGCAGATTCCACGTCGCGTCCTTTATTTCCGGCTTCTTTCTTGCTTCACCTCTTTCGAAACTGAAGCCATAGTACCTTCGCATCACGCGGGCTATGTTTCCATCGATAGGTGCGGTAGTTAGGTGCTGCCCGGAGGCTAAGCGAACGATCCCAGAACCATATTGACCAAGACCGGGCAATGTGGACCCAGTGTCCCGCAAATCTGGCCAACTCTCCGCCATAGCCTTGAGCCTACCGGTTCGCTGGAATCCTAATCCTAGGCCACGGACAATCTCATAGATTCGCCTATCTGGCGCTTCCGCCAACATTTGCGGAGTTGAGAACACTCTCACACATTCTCTCCAGATATCCACGATGGATTCAGCCTTCGTCTTCTGGAGTAGCACTTCGGCGATGGCCAGACTGAACGGGTTGAGGTGTTCACGCCAAGGCGGCCGTCGCCCTTCAACCTCAGCCCAAGCTATTAAATCCCCGATTGGGAATCGATTTGACTCCAATGCATTGCCTGCCTTTGGATAGTTAGTATGCCCTAAAGCACCCAGTGTCTTCCTTGACGAACAAATCTCGCCTAGTAGCTAGAACGTAGTGTAGTTGCCACTTCGTGAACTGAGCCATTTCAGGCGAACTTAGAACCATGACTTCGGCCAAATCCCAGTGAACCGGCAATCCGTGCTTCAACAGGACTTTGTGGGCCTCTGCGGCCAGCTGATTGGTTTGTTCTGAGCTCATTTGGTGCTCTTCACCTCCGTCCGGATTCTCATCACAAGCTTGTTGAAGTGCCCATTCCAAGCATTCCAATAGATCAGGAACTTGGTCTACATTTATGGACACTCCCTTGGGGGTCGGAACGATCTCTCCTTCCCGGGTTCGTGCGAAGACCCTGACATCAATCAGATCATGGCCTTGAAAACTCCTAGCTGCAATGCGAACGGTCTCCGAACTGTTTTTTCTGAACTCTCGATACGCCATGAGTTACTCCGAATCATACAATCCGATTGGGCCTTGACTCTCAAGGATGCCTTTAGCGTAATCCGGCTCAATAACTTCGATTACTCCGTCCTCCAGATCTAAGAGAGACTCTGAGAAGACCGATGCTGCAGCTTGAATCAAATCACGAGGAGAAAGCACGCCGTATTGGTTCACATATTCGGCAATCACGGAATAAATATCGTCGCCAAAAACGTTGGTTGTGGTCGGCAACTTCGCGCCTGCCACTAAGTCCCTAAGGAATACTCGGGCACTAGGAATGTCTAGTACCGGAATCGCAAATACGCGAGGATCGGCTCGACTAAGGAGCTCTTCGTTGAGGTGGTAGCGTATATTGCTCGCTGACCCGAACGAGAACGAGAGGATCATTGTTAGTCCTTGAGGGTTGTCATTGAAGTAAGTGTGGAGCCCGGCATTCATCTCATCTAGGAGTGCCCGTCGCAACATGCCTGTCCTTTGGAATTCATCGACCATCACAAGTACACGCCGATTTTGAGTAAGCAACAGCTTAGTGATGGCAGTGAGTATTACCAGGGCGTCGTCGGTGGACCGAATTCGGCCGGGTAAAGATGCATCGTAGAGCTCTTTGCGAGTAAGGGATGGGTCTGCTGAGAGCCATCTTTCGGATGTCTCTCTGAGGGCATCACCCCCTAGGCGCAAGGCTTCAAATGCTGTCGCAAGGCCAGGAGTATGCGCCAGCGGAGACTCTTGACCACTGCGCCTAACCGCTTCGTAGGCCAACAGCATGCGGTCAAACCCGATCCCACGAATTATGGCCCGATAAATGTCCACAAAAGAACGTGGTCCTTTAGGAAGAACGGTGTAAACGGGGAGAATCTGATTTCCTTGTTCTACCGCAAGTTGCCCTAAGTAAAGTAAGGTGTGGGTTTTGCCCGCGCCAAAATCCGCCCAAACCAAATGAAGTGTTGATGCTTGGTGGCTACTCAACCGACGTAGCAAGCGACTGATCTGGTTGAGCAGACCCTTACGATCTGCCCAAGTGAGCCTCGCATCTCGAACTGGAACCACGTTGAATGGCCATGCGCTTAGCCCAAGGAGTCCGATGTTTTCGGTATGTGAGTTGTCATCCGCCATTTGGTACATGCTCCGTGAAACGATGGTTGCCGAAATATGAGTGGTAGTGTCTTTTCCCGTCGTCCCACCTCTCCAAGAAAAATGTGTGTTCAAGATTGCAGGTGGGGCAGCTTCGATACACTAGGAGACCTCCCAAGTCCAACAGCCTATCGTCCCGGTTCCATACGCAGACTGTCCCCATTGGAAGGCGGACAGCAGACAGAATTCGCTCGGTACTAGTTAAAGGCGGAGGGCCCATCAAGAGGCGCACGTCATAGTTTGGTGGATCAGTCACAATGTCGACTGATTCAGTCTTCACCAGTGGGAAAGTCAGAAAGGTGAACGACTGAAGGGAGTCCAATAATTCTCTTGAATGCCTCAAGCGGAGCGCACTATATGCTTCATCGGGAAGCGAAGAGCCATGACCTCTTTGAGTATTGCGTATACTGACGAACTCTTCGAACAGGTAACGGCCACTCGGCGTGAACCTGCCGTTCGGTCGTAGTATTGAAGACTTCAGGGCTTGCCCAATGGAGTCGTCCGGTAGACCCTCCCAAGCAAGCAAGGTTTTTATCAGTTCGGCCCACCGACCCAATGACATTGGCTGCCTGAACTCTTGGGCTGGATTGAATTCATGCCCGGCAGACCTACACAGAGCGATAAGTATAGCGCCGGTGTATTGCAGACATGCCTCACCAGCATCCAACAGGCTAAAGAATCTCTCGTGGTGTAGACCTGCCCCACTTTCCTTAACTAAGGGAGTGGCCAGAGGTTCTGGATAGGTCAGCGCGGTCGGCGATGACGAAGCGCTCAGATTCAGTCGACCAACCGAAACTTCTAGCGCGGTGATTCGAGCTTCCAGCGCAGTTACCCGATCCAGACTTCTATCGCCTGACATCAGGCTTCGAAACCCCCGTGCGGTGTAACTCTGGGTCGCACCTCGACAAAGTAGGATCTTTGAGCGTCAACTGACGACACAAGGCACTGCCCGACTTCTAGTTCGCGTAACGCCTCCACCATGTTGAGGTTTTTGGCCCCCAATTGTATTCCGGTAGGCGCTGAAGCCTTAAGGTTTGCTATGACGTATTGAGTATCTTGTGCAAGGGTCAGCGTGTGAGCTATCAGTACATCAACTTGAGCCATGACGCAGCTATCAATCGAATGTGGCTGTTGAGTGCTTATCCCAATAGATAGGCCGAAGTTACGGCCCTCTCTGACGAATCGTGTCAATTCTCTATTGGCAATTGACGCAGTTCTTTCGGGTATGATGTTCTGCGCCTCGTCCACCATTACCCAAGCCTTTGGCAAGACTGGTTCTTGGAGTGAACCGCCTGTTATTAGGGCATTCTTCGTTGCTTCGGATGCGGCCGCCCTTTGTTCCAAGAGCTTCCGTATCAATAGGAACACGACAAGAGTTCGCAGGTCATCGCCGACATTTGCCAAAAGGATAACCGAGACCGTTCCTGATTTGAGCAAGTCCGCCATTGAAGTGCCAGCGGTCGAGAAGAGCCCAGTTCGCTCATAGGAGTTTAAGCGTTGCCGTACTGCCCTCCTAGTCTCAGGAGTGAATTCACTGGCCAATGCCCTATCTTCGGCAATGCACTCGACGAGGTCGACAATCGAATAGTTTGACCTTGGACCGACTCGCCTACCAGCTCTTTGCCAACCTGTGCGTGTAACCTTGTCATAGGTTGCACTGACCAACTGACCCATTGGTTCTGTAACTATATCTACATCCATGAGAAGTCCCCAATCTGGAGGGGACATGTCGGCCACCGTGATAGTCAGGGGATTGGATCCGCTGCTTGCTCCCTGTGATCCGGCAGGATGCCAGAGCTGGGGAGACAGTTTCACCTCAGGCAGGGACCAAGAACGCGCGCTACTCCTCTGTTTCTCTGCTTCAGCCCCATGGGCTGCCGCAAGGGGAACTCCGGTCCATTGAAATAGGTTCAAAGTGTCAAAAACCAGTATCCCTCGGTCGGCAGAATCCTTGCCGAGTATGTGAGTCGGGTCGTCGAAGCCTAGTCCCTCTACCAATACCCCTAGCGTGTGAGTCTTGCCAGAGCCTCGCTTCCCCAAGACAGCAATCACATGTTCCTTTTCAACGTCGAGCCAGATGTCCTTCCGCGGTCCCATTTCCGACAACCGCCCGAGCAGAATCCGACGCTCTGTATCAGAGGGGCCGATCATCACTGAGCGTGCCCGGCCAGACGACGGACTGGTACGGAATCTCGGCATGAGTGTCTATCCTTCCGGGAATATCGTCTCGTCTACAATGTGTTCGTCCACGAGTACGTGGATGTTCTGTCCTGCACGCCTGCGCCAAGCTTCTACAGCAGCATTACTCATTGCGGAAATGATGAAAGCAGGAGATGCTCGTTGAGGATCCTCGGCTACATGTTGACTAATGGCACTTACCGCCGATTCTGTGAATGGGAACAGTTCTTTTTTGGTGGCAAGCGCTTCATCTCGGATTACTTCCGCGGCCCTGTCCTGGTCAACGAGATGGTCGAGAATGAGTTCCATGAATCTTCGAGCGCTTGGAACTTGGCTAACCAAGGCCCCTAAGTCAATGTACCCTTGATCAAAATCCACCCGTCTACGGATATCCTCCCTTGTAAAGAACTCTCCGATTTCCTCCATCCCTCCTTCTACCTGAACAGCAAATATCAGCCCGACTATATTGTTAGAGTTCTCAAGCAACAGCCTAAGCATGTGGGTGATTTCATCCTGTGAATCAGGGTTGGTTACGGAGCGGATGGCTTCAGCTTCGTCAACCAAGAAGACGATCTTCTTGCCGGTTCCGAAGTGGTAGAGAGAACCAACATTTAGCAGGCAGTTGACCAGATCTGCTGGTTCACTGAGATCCTTTTGCACGCCAAGAGTAGCTGCCTGATCAGGCGAGTTCTTCCTTCCCTTCATCCATTCCCAAGACAACAAGGATTGGCGCCCTCCATACAGGACATTCCGAAAGACATTTGCCTGGGACACTATGAGCGTATTGTCACCATACGTAAGCACCTTCCTGTCCATCATTCCTTGGACTTTGTCGGCTTCGGCGATGATGTCAGCTACTCTTTCGGCCGCCTCGCGTACGCGATCTAAGCCCAATGCATCCAATAGGCGAGAGTATATTCTCTGGAAGCCATCTCGGGCCCGTAAAGGGGCAATCTCAACGTATATGGGCTCGGAGGCGTGCATCTTATTCTTCTCGAGTTCGTGAGAAATGTTGGCAAGGGTATGGGTCTTACCAGACCCGTAATCTCCAAAGACAAAGAACTTTGGCACGCCACGCGGTTGCACAAAATCGGTCTCGAGGCGACGTTTGATACGATCGATCAGCTGACTATCGCCAAAGTAAATCTCCTTGTCATTCCAAGGATCAATGGAGAGAGCTTCAGTGTTCTTCAGTGAGAAGTACTGCTTGAGCGTCAGATCTTCGTAAGCCATAGGTTTTACGACCCTCCTCGTGAAATCCGCTTGTATACGATTGACTCTGGGCGCGTTCTCAAGTAGTCCAAGCCAAATGACGCAAGTCCTCTAACGATCTCTTCTCCCCCGCCTGCCGAAGAGACAATCAGGCCGATTTCATACAAGTTTATTGAGCCGTCGGTCATGTTTGCAGAACCAAGCAAGGCGAAGCCATGCGGGTACGGCGCAAGGCAGGCATATATCTTGGCATGTAGGCTTTCGATAAGGACGATCTCCACCGATGGGCACTCCGCCAGTGTATTCAATGCCCTCTGATGGGCTTGAGTCTTCGGTGTACGAGTAAAGACATATGTGGCGACTCTATGCCTATTAACGACACGAGTAATGGTCTTCAAGGTATTCGCACCCGCGCCTTCACCAGTTATCCACGGCGACGCGATGACGACCGTCTTTGCAAATTTTCCGGCACGCCTGAGACGAGAGGCAAAAGCATCATGCACATTGTTCCTGACAATGGCCGCCTTAACGTTTCGAGCTAGGCTAACGCGAGATCTCGTTGTCATCGGTCATCTCAACCAAGACGCGTGGAGCGATTCTGACTTGGGCAATCGTACCTTGTCGGGATTTGGTGAATCGAACATCTCTGCCATGAATCCGAGCCAGATCTGAAATTGCGTACTCCGCATCTGCGACTTCAAATGAACAGTCGTCCTCGTCAATCGCTAGAGCAGTAGCCATTAAGGCCACCTCTCGGATCGAGCAGTATCCGAGGCCAGAGCGCAACTCTGAATACCCTTTAGCTAAAAAATGATTCACGTCCCGCCGCCTATCACTGGGCGAACTGCGGCCACCTGAAAGCCCAACTGACCATCTGGCCAGCTCAGTTTCGAGTACATGGTCTATGGATGGTGAATTTGCAAGTGCTTGGGCGAATTCTCGTCCCTTATCGCTCAACCGGTATTCGTAGTTGTTGCGGTCAGTTCGTTCCAAGATTCCGCAGTCCACCAACGGTTCAGTTCTCGGTGTGGCAACCGACTCACTTGGACCCATCCCAGATCCCTTCTGGTTCTCGATTGCTCTTATCGTGGTAGCAATCTTGTCCTTGATGTTTCTCTCTCGCCCTCCCGACACTCGACGAAGCTTGCTGGCAGATAGTTCTTGCAGTGCTTCGGCTGCAATATGGCCAACGTCCCTGCGCGTCAACGGACCCTCTCGCTGCAATAGGCGAGAGAGTATTCCTTGGATCAGATCTCCATCTACGTCCAAGACACAATGAAGGTAAAAGAACCTCTCTCCAGGAGTTACGAGATAAATGTTCGAGTCGGCGTTGAATTTCCTAATGTCCTCATCGGAAGTCCGTCTCAACCCGCGCAATACCTTGCCCCGGTCCGTAAGGGTGTAGTTTTCGCGCCTCAACAGCTGTAGCCGTACACCCCAAGTTGGCATCTCGACATATACGGCATGCCTGTATCCGGCAGTAGCCGCGTCTCCTGTGATTGCCCCTGACTGGGAAGGCAACAGAGGGTCCGAAAGGTACAAGTCCTGCAGTTCCACTGGCGCGAGCGGATCTTTCCTTCCCCGATATCGATTACCACGGTAAACGCGGGCGTATTCCTGTACGCGGCCCTGAAAGCCGACTGGGATGCGGTGGAGCGCTGTGACTGCACTCTGAAAGCGGTTAGACAGCCCCTCAAGATTTGTCCTGTTACCGGGGTGGGCCAGGGAACACACTACGCGCAGATGACCCAGCCTTTGCCATGAACGTCTCGCATAATCTATCCACCTCAATGTAGGGCGGCGTCGTGGAAATGGAGTACCCTCAGCCATGCTAGTGCCGATTGAGTTTCTGCTCATGGGCATTATCTGACCTTCCCAGACCCAAGGGGATGGCTCGTGGGTTTAGTTCAACCAATTGGCGCATCTCAGAGGCAATGCCGCAAGCTTGTGGCACATTGATGCAAACTTCAACTCTCTTGTCTTGGGAGGTGAGTTGCTTGGCTCGGGAGGGTCCTTTACCGGGTGTCATAATTTGCTCCGTCGTTGGCTTGAGAGCCCGACAACTCATCTTACTCCTCGGCGTGGAGAAGTGAGAAGCATCGACCGTCTGAATCACGTGTCTTGCATTCTAGTGCGCCACCAGATCTGGCCAAAGAGGAAAAGGTTGCTACACATTGCCGGGCAACTGGGAGGACGCAGCGCTGGCGCTGCGTCCTCCCAGCTTTAGGATTGGACTGCCCAAGGCTCTCTCTGCTAGGAGTAAGCAGGAACTTCTACCTCTTCTTCCTCCACCCGCTGCTGCTCAATTGACACAGCCCATTCGAAGAGGGAGAGGGAGGGTTTGCCGCCGTTATAGTGGCCCTTGGTTTTGGTCGTCGGCTCAGCCATGAACTCCGCCCAGGAGAAGGGCGACCGTTGCGGCTCGTCGGTGTCGGACTCCTTGTTGACGGCGCTTGGAGCGGCTGCTTGTACTCCTCTACCAGTTGCATCTCCACGATGGTAGGTGTACACAGCTGCGGAACCTGTCGGCTATCGTCGACAAGGTAGGATGCTAGGATGCGGACTCGGTTTCGACTGCGCGGGCTTTGGCCATAAGCGCCATTTCGGGCATCTTCGCTTCGGACATTCGTTACCCCTCCGAACTCGAACCAACTGACTTGCCTTCTAACGTGCGATGTCACTTTCGACCAAAAAGAGAATAAGTCCGCATACATGGCCCCGCAGGGGAGGGACACCAGAGCTGGTGTCCCTCCCTCGTCGTGATGTGTGCTGTCGCGGAGCCCTAGAAGAGGTTCAGCGCCTGCTGCTGAGCCTCTTCGGTTTCCGTCTCGGTGGTCGCCTCCTGCTGACGTCTGCGCTGCCGCCGGACCGGGGGAGCTGGCCTCTCGTAAGCAGGATGTTGGGGGGACTCCTCCCAATTGGCCTTCGCCCTCTCGGTCACCGCCGCGACCTCCTGCGCCAGCGCAGGCAGGTCATGGCCGTCGAAGGACTCGACGTGCGGGTCCGACGACGGCTGTTTTACCCCGATGACGGCCCTGCCTCCCTTAATGGAGAGGACGACCTTCAGCTCCTCTGCGGCGTCCGCCTCTGCCTCGGCGTCTGGCTTGTCCTCAGTGTCGGCAGCGCCCTGTTCGTCCTGTTCAGAGTTCCCGCCGGCGTCCTGCTCCTCGGCGGGGACAGCATCCGTGTCGTCCGTCTTGTCAGCCGCGTCGCCGAAAAGAGTGTCGTCCGCCCTCGGCGCGTCCGAGCGGACCGTTTCCGTTCCGTTGTCGTCTGGCATTGTCCTCTCCTTTCCTCTATATGCTCCAGCGGTGCTACCGTGAACCGGTGGCTATGCCGCCAATCCCGACGACTCCCTCTTGATCTCGCCGATTGTCCTCGGCTCCCAGTAGAGGTCGCGTTCGATGGCGGGTACGCCGCCGAGCACCGTTGCCGCCGCCAACTCGGTCAGGTCGAAGTACCCCCACTCCTCCTCGAATCCCTGGACGAGGCCGAAGCACTCGCCGGTCTGGGCGTTCCATTCGGTGACGTACCAGCGCCAGCCGTTGTACGGGCAGAACAGCTTGGCGCGCGCCATCACGTCGTCGGTGTTCTCAACGTTCTCGTTCGTGTAAAGGGCGGGGATCGTGTCCCCGAGCTCCGTCGGCATCAGCTTGTGCCTTCGCGCCCCGCTGTTCGGGTCCTGCCAGGTCGTGGTGGTTCCGTTATTCTTGTCGGTCATCGGTCTCTCCCATTCCTTGATGCCTGTGCGTCCGGGTGCGCCGGTTAGTCGACGTAGGGCCCCACCGTCCTCTCCACCGCCTCCGGCGTGACGTGCCTGGGCGTGACCGTCCCCAGGTCCATGTCCAGGTAGAGGGCCATGAAGGGGCACGTGCCCGCCACCATACGGCGGACGACCTGGAGCACCAGCGACGCCATCATCTGGTTGATGGTGGGGTCCTGGTCGGTGAGGTCGAGGGCCGCGGCGCAGTCCACGTCCGGCGGCCTGGTCGAGACGGCCGTCAGCAGGTCGGGACGCTGGATGGTGGGCGCCGGTGCCAGGTAACAGGTCTCGCCCTCGAAAGGGGGTTCCTCCCAGTCCACGCGACCGGAGACGTTGCCGACGAGCACCTGTCCCCAGTTGGTGTCGTTGCCCGCGTCGATGAGCCAGCGGGCCGGGTGGCCGGGCAGGCACTCGGCCATCGCCCGCCGTGCGGCGGCGTTGTCGGAGCAGCCGATGACAAGGCTCTCGCCGATGTCGATGAGGCCGGAATAGGCGTGTCCGTCGGGGCTTTCGTCGTACTCCCGGAAGGGGTAGACCGAGTAGCCCACGGGCCGGTCGTATGCGCGGGCGAGCCTGTCGGCCAGGGCTTCGCTCTTGAACCTGCCCACGTCGCCTGCGTAGAAGTTCTGGCGGAGCAGGTTGTGGGGCTCCACCCGGTCGTGGTCGACGAGGACGATGGTGGCCGCCCGCCCCTGGAAGAGGCGGCAGAGGCCCTCGGCGACGAAGCCACCGGTCCCGCCGCAGCCGACCACGGTGATCCAGGGGTTGTCCAGCAGGAAGGCGTTGTCCAGGTAGTAGGCCAATTCAGTCACCTCCTTCGAATGACTTGTTCGTGCCCGACTCCTCGCCAGCCAGCCTGAAGCCGGTCGGGAGGCCATCGAAGACGTGCGGCCAATCGAGTGGGGCGAAGTGGCCGTAGACGCCGACCCGTAAGCTCACCTCGGGCCGGTCGCTATCGAGGCGTCCGGCGACGCCGTACACGCGGAACCCCTGCTCGTCCCGATCGTCGGTGGCCGAGAAGAAGGAGCGCGAGCGTCCGTGTGAGTGGAACTCCGCGACCACCCCGGCGGGCGGCGCGTACGCGAGGGATGTTGCGGTCCCCAGCTGCGGGGGCACGACTAACCGATAGGCGCGCCCGTCCCATCGCACGGCGAAGAACTGTTCCGTGTCCGGGTCGTCCATGAACCAGCGCAGTCCCGTCTCGAACAGCCGAACCGGGATCGCCCCATGGGCAAGATCCACCTTCTCGGTGACGGATGCCAAGCCACGAACCGTGCAGGGGGCGGCGAGCACCCGCGCCGTCAGGTGAGCGTTCTCGGACTGGACGTAGAGGCCGTCCGCTCCGAGAACGTAGTCGAATCCGATGCCCTGGACACCTGCCAGCCCGTCCTTGCAATTGACGAGGTAGCCGACCGGTCCGGGCCCGGCCTCAGCGGAAGGCATAGCCCCGTCTCCCCTGAGAGGCCGCGATGGCCTGGGCCACCGTGCACTGGGCAACCAGATCATCGAGTGGGTACTCGGTCTGTCCATCCAATTCCTCCCATAGCGCGTGCAGGTTGTCGGGGAACTTCTTCGAGCGGCTGCGGGAGTCCCCGGTGCCGGAGAAGTAGGACTGGAAGAAGGACTCCGGTATGAGTCCGACCTCCTCCGGGAACTTGTGGCTACCGGGGCAGGCCCTCCCGTCCGAGAAGACGTTGAAGGCGGGCATCCGGTAGAGACGGTCATCAGGGTGCGTCGGACGCTCCAGTGCCGCGTAGACCCACGGCGCGCGGCCAGGCGAGCAGACGAAGACCAGCCCCGGCATGGGAAGCCGGAGGCGTGCGGGGGGCTTGAACGCCTCCCGTTGCAGGGCCACGGGCCAGACCCGTGGCGGTCTCCAGAGGGCGACCATCTGACCGGTTTCGCCCTGGTTCCACCAGAGGGCGTCCTTGGGCAAGAGGCCCGAGGAGAAGCCCAGGTGTTGGATGAAGACGTTCGCGATCTCGTCCGCCGAGACGGTCCTGACCCAGGTCGAGTCGCCCTCGAAACCACGCAGCAGGAGCGTCTCGCCGTACACCTCCAGTTGGAGGCTCAGTCTGTCCCTGGGTATGTCCGTCGATCCCGGCAGGGACCATTCGGTCTTTTCCGCGTCAGTCGTCATGGTTGCTTTCCTCCTGTTCATGTGGTTGTTCCGGGATGCGGGGCAGCACAAAGTCCAGCATCTCGGCGAATCGGCCGGGGAGGTTGTGCTCCAACCAGTCGGCCAGTGAGCACACAGAGTCCATCAGCGCGCTGGCCTCCCGCCACTCCTCCGTGCCGACGGCGATGACCTCGTCCTCCCATGCGTCGGCGAAGCCGTCAAAAGAGCCATCCTCGTAGTTGTGGTCGAGGAAGAAGTTACGGGTCCCGGCAAAGACCCATGAAACGGCCTGCGCCGCCCCCGCGAAACGGGTATCCTTCACGGCCTCGGCGAGGGCTTCCATGTGTATGCCGCCCTCGGGAATCCGCTCCAAGGTCGCTTGCGGGATACGCTGGGCCGCCGATTCCAGCCAGGCCGTCCGTATCTCGTCGGAATCCCCGTAGAAGAACTCCGGAGGTTCCACCAGCAACAGCAGGGCCGAGATGCCCTCCCGGTAGCCATTCCACAGCTCGTGGATGTCCTCGTAACCGAAGCCCATCAGGTCGAAGGGGATGCCCCTCCGCATCCAACTCCAGGGTGGCTCATCGTCGGCGTCGGCCCAGAATTCGATCGCCGGCATGTACAGAGGGAAGTGCTTTTCGCCGACGAGCCGGGCGAAATTCTCCACCCTGGCGCGCGCGTCGGGTGCCGACAACGCCTCCTCCGCCTCATCGGGGAAGAGGCGGCGCACCAGCCCTGTGAACCATGCGTAGTCCTCGGCATATCCGATGATCGTGACGAGCTCCCGCAGCGACGGCGGACGCCGCAGGAGCGATTGGGCGAGTCCGCTCAGGAGCGCCGGGGCCGCAGATGCCACCGCAGCGCCTCCTTGAGCCGCCCCGTGGTCGAGGCGTAGTCCTGGGCCTGCGCAGAGGCCGTGTCGACATCCTTCTGTCGTGCGGCCGCGGCGTCCAGGTCGAGGGATCCGTCGGGTCGTGTGAGCTCCGCCGTGAGCTCGATGATGCGCAGTGCCGTTGGCGGGGTCTCCGCCAGCAGTCCGGCAAAGGTGCGGGTGTCCATCGGATGCCCTCCTTATGGGGTGGAGCACCCCTTGGTGCCCACCCGCCGCTGGAACTCGTAGATGGTGTCGTCGCCCCGTTTCGTCTCCTTCACCGAGGCGTTTGCGATCTCTCCGTAGAAATCGGCGAGCGTTCCCTTCACCTGGTCGACGGTCATCTCGGGGTCGGGGTCCGGGAACTCTCTGTCGTCGTACACAAACACGCGTGCCATGGTCTTCTCCTTCCGGCGTTGCCGATACGTGATTCGTCGTGCGGGAGAGGCCGCCGCCACATGCGCGACGGCCTCTCCCGTGATCCTAGCGGCCTAGCGTCCCGCGCCGACCGTCTCCTGTTGCAGCGCCCACTCGAACATCGAGAGGCTCGGGGGCTGGGGCTTCCCGTTGCGTCGCTTCGACTGGACGGGCTCGACCATGAACTCCGCCCAGGAGAAGAGCGATCGTTGCGGCTCGTCGGCATCGGACTCCGTGTTGGCGGCGGCCTGGAGCGGTAGCTCGGTCTCTGTAGCCGGATGGATCTCCACGATGCTGGGTGTGATGGGCTTTGATGCCTTCCATCCGTCGTCGACGAGGTAGGATTCCGATTCGGTTTCGGCCGCGCGAGCTTGGGCGAAGGCGGCTTCCACCGTGTCGGCCGCGTCGTCCTCCTCGCTGTTGACCAGCTTGCGAGCCAGGGCGAGCATGAGGTCGTCGCCGTCGTCTCCGTAGGCGGCTAAACCGTCCTCGGGGAGTTCTCCCTCGACCGCCAGCGAGCTCTGCAGCTTCTGCGCGACCAGCTTCAGCGCGTCGGCCTGCAATGTGCTCCGGTAGGCCATGAAGATGACCTTCACGGGCCGCGTCTGGCCGATCCGCCACGAGCGCCGTGACGCCTGCCGCATGGTGTACACCGAGTAGTCCGTCTCGTACCAGACGATGGTCGGGAAATCCACGAGGTCGAGGCCGGTCTGGACGAGGCGCGGGTGACAGATGATGACATCCACGCCCTTCTTGACCTTCTCTGCGACCCACGCCTCGCGTTTCTCCGGCGCGACCGCGTCAGCCTTCATGACGGCGACCCTGAACCCGTGCCGCGTGAGCATGTCGTCCATGCGGCCAGTGATGTCCCGGGTTCCCGTATGCGTCGCGTAGACGAGGACACGCCGTCCAGCCAACCGTTCCGCGGCGACTAGGTCGAGCAGCGCCTTCTCCTTTGGGTACACGCGGTCCTCGGACAGCGGCGGCAACTGGATGAGCGGCTCACCTGAGTCGGGATCGAACACCGTCTCGCCGCGCGTGCAGCCGTCGGGGTAGGCGAGGAGCGACTGCAGGTAGATCGAGAGCAACCGACGCGAGCCACCGGCCAGTGCCTTGACCATCGCGTGGCGCAACTTCTCGAACAGCTTGTCGTAGGCGGACTTCTGGGAGAAGCCCGTCGCGTCGGCGTCGCTGTCCATCGCGGTCAGCATGACCTGCTCCTCGTAGTCGGGCAGCCCGGACGCCACGTCCGACAGCCGCAGGAAGACCGAGTTGCCGATCAGGTGGAACAGTGCCGACGGCGCGAGGCCGGGGCGCTCCTTCACCGTCTTGCGGTACTTCCGGCGACGGCTGTTGCGGCCGTCCTCCATCGAGTGGTCGTCGTCCTTGCCGATGGTGTGCTCGACGAACCCGTAGCGGTTGACCCACCGCCCTTCCTCCGACCTCCCGAACTCCGTCCGAATCGCCGGGCTGAACCGGTAGAGCAGGTGGAAGAGCGTGGATGAGTACCCGCCGAGCAGCGTGCCGGTGAGGGTGAGCGACCTCCCGCAGGCGTCGGCGAGCACGCCCGCCGCGATGCCCTGCGCGGATCCCCTTCCCTTGTATTCGTGGACCTCGTCGCCGATGAGCAGGTCGAAGAATCCCCGCATGTGGTTCTTGACGTAGTCGGCGAGCGGATAGCGGCGCGGACCGGAGTTGTCGGCCTGCCAGAGCGGACCGCCGCATTCGGGACACTTCCGCTTGCGGCGGGCGAGGTCCTCATGCGAGAGGGGCACGCCGTCGGCGTCCACGATCTGCGTCGCGCAGCCGGGGCACGTCGGGATGCGGAATGGCTCCAAGGTCTCGTCCAGCCGCATCAGCCGTCCGCTCGAAACCGCCCAGCGGCTAACGACGGCGGGCTGCCACCGGTAGGAGAGCTTGGCGCGCTCGCGGGACATGATGGCGAAGAGCGGGCCGAGACTGACTGCGCGGCCGAGGCTGTCGAGGTCCGTGATGGAACTGACGATGACGGCCCTGGCGTTTGGAATCGTCTGCTCGACCTCCCTCTTCCACTTCACGGTGAGGTGGGGCGGAGCGAGGACGAGGATGTGCCGGAATCCGGCGGCGTGGGCGGCGGCCGTCGCGATGAACGTCTTGCCCGTGCCCATCTCGCCGACAACGGCAGTGCCCTGATTGGCCCTGAGCGAGAGCGCCGACCCGCGAATCGCGTCCGCCTGCGCCCCGAGCGGGGTGCGGAGAAGCGGTGGCAGCGGGACGGCGCTGGCGTCGGACGGCCGGTACAGGGGCGGGTAGGAATCGACGACGCGCTGCGCGATGGCGTCCCTGTAGGTGTCGATGAATTCGCCGAGGTTCATTGGCGTCCTTCCTTTCTTCGTGGTGCTATGGTGAATCGGCGAGGTCCCGTCGCCTTGTGGGGGGAGGCGACGGGACCCCGTGATGCGGCCTGTCTGCGAGGCAGACTAGGCGGCGATGTCCGTGATCTCGCCGTCGTCGAGGCCGAGCGCGACGACGGTCGTCTTGATCCTCTCGCGGAACACCTCCTTCTCCGGGGTGTCGTCCACGAGGACCATCTCCTTCGACGTGCGTCCCTTGACGAGGATGCGCCTGCCGTCGGCCTCGAGCTGGAGGTTGTCGAGGAATCCCGCCGCCACCAGCATGGCCATGTGGCCGCGCCGGAGCGGCATGAGCGGGCGGGTGGGGTCTTCCCTCGCCGGCCAGAGCGCGTCCGTGATCTGCGGGTTCGTCCACAGACCTGCCCGTCGCGCCTCGGCTGCGGCCTCCACGGGATCGACCGTCCGCCGCGTGAAGAGGATGTCTCCCGCCGCCGTCAGTTGGGGACTGAAGACCGGGTACTGGGACAGCCTGAGCGTCTCCGGTTCCCCCTCGGCCCACTCCTTGATTTGCGCCTCGGTGTACCCGTCTGGGCTGGGGTCGGCACGGCGGACGGCCATCAGCACGACCTGGTCGAAGGCCTCGCGCTCCGGTTCGGGGAACGCCCAGCATCGAACGCGGGTGTAGTGCGTCGACAGGAACCGCGCCGACACCGCTAGTCGCTGGCGCGGCACGATGAACACGAGCACCCCGCCGTCGATGAGGTACCGGGTGCAGTGGGTGAGGAAGGCATGTTCGACGCGCTTCTTGTCGTCGTTCTCCCAGTCGTAGGGAGGATTGAGGAAAAGCAGCCCAAACGCGCCGTTGGCGATGGACGTCTGGAAGGCGTCCGCAGTGAGCACGTGATCGAGCCGTTCTGCGGCCTCCTCGGCGCGTTCCTTGTGGAGCTCGACGCCGTAGGTCTCGATGGCCGTGTTGCCGGCTTCGCGGAGCCGGTCGGTGAGGTGCCGAAGCGCGTCGCCTGCGCCGCAGCACGGATCGAGCGCGCGGATGGTGGCCTTGGCCCTGTTGACGTAGCCGTAGGGGGGGCGCATGAGGGTGGTGACCATGTTGACCACCCGATCCGGCGTGGGGTAGAAGCCGCCCTTGGCCTGTCCCGCAAGTCGCATGTATGTCTCCTCTCTAGTCCGTGTCCGTGTCGTTGATGCCGACGACCTCGCCGACGCCGTGCGTCTGCTGGAAGCAGAGCGCCTGGCTTGTCCTGAGACGGCTGGCGCAGGTCGTGCAGTAGACCGTGACGATGTCCGCGTCGCGGGCGACGGTGATGCGCCTGACGAGGATGACCCGGTCCGCGCCGATGCGGTGCGTGTAGAGCATCACCCGCCCGTCTCCCGACTCCTCCGGCGTGGCGGGCCTGTAGAAGTGGGGCTGTTTCGCGACGGTCAGGTGGGAGCCGCCGTCGTGTCCGCAGTAGGGGCAGATGCTGCCATCGAGGGCGAACCTCCTCCATGCGCGGACATTCTTCTGGCGGCGCTTGACGCTGGCCCGCCGGGCCTTCCTGAGTGTCTTATCCATCGGCGTCCCCCTCGTTCGGGAGGGTGAGCGCGCCCATGCCGACGGCCATCGAGAGGTCCTCGCGCAGCGCCTCGGAATCGGGAGAGCACCGGTAGGCAATGATGCCCTCGGAATCGAGCTTGACGATCTCCTTCCTCCGCTGGCCGCGTTTCCAGAGCCAATCGGCCCAGTTGCGGTGAAGCGGTAAGGGGCTGCGCCGATCCAGGAAGCGGTGGTGCAGCGCCGGAGCGGCGTCCTCGGACTCGGCGAGCACGAGGAAGTCGTCGCGCTCGAAGGCGTACTCGGCCATGCGGGTGAAGACGAGCGCGTGCCAGCCGCCCGACGACGGGAGTCGCTGGATCTTCGTCGTCCACGTGCCGATGGTGGAGTGGGGGATGACGCAGCGCTCGTACCCACCGGAGACGGCCATGCCGTCGGCCCCGCGAATGAGGTGGGCGGGCTCAGGGGGCTGCTTCAGCATGGATGCCCAGATGGCCTTGAGCGCAGTCTGGGAGCCGACCATCGACAGGAACCAGAGCGTGCCGTCCTGCGAATCGCGTGCGAAGGCGTCCGCGGTGGCGGAGAAGCCGCCCGCATTGACGGTGTAGAGCGACTCGGCGTCGATCATCGCAGATTGAACGGTCATTGGCGTGTCCTTCCTTTAGGGAACAGATTGTCCGGCGCGGGTCCTTGCCCGCGTGATGCCTCAGTCGCTGATGTGACCGAGGTCCTTGAGGCTCGCGAAGTGAACGCCGCCGATGACGACGTGATCGAGGAGGTCGATGCCCAGCAGCTTGCAGGCATCGTTGAGTTCCCTCGTGGTCCTGACATCATCGGGGCTCGGCGTGGGGTCGCCGGATGGATGGTTGTGGACGACGATGACGTTTGGCAGGCCGTCCACGACGGCGGGGCGGATCACCTCGGCGGGCCGGACTCTGCATTCGCTGACCGTCCCCTGGTAGATGACTCGTTGTCCGACGAGGTGGTTTCTCTTGTCGAGGAGCAGAACGCGTAACTGTTCCTGCGCGAGGTTGGCCATCTCGTCCCGCAGCGCCGCGTGCACGTCGGCGGGGCTGGAGATGATGACCCTGGAATTGTTCTGACTGGCGGTCTTCGTGCCCACCTCGTACCTGACCGAGAGTTCAGCGAGGAGCTGCAAGTTGGCGCGGAGCGCGTCGATCAACTCGGACGGCTCCTGAGCGCGTTTGCGCGGCATAGCGTGTGCCTCCCATTGGGATATCCTTAAAGGAAGGCGGGGCCGCTCCCGGTGGGGGAGTCGGCCCCGTGTCGCGTTCGGCCGGAGCCGAGCGCCGCGTGGTCTGTGCCCCTAGAAGGGCGAGCTGCCCGGCTCCACGCCGTCCTCGTACTCCGCTGAATCGTGGTTGGGCGAGCCGTTGCCGCCGCCGCCGTCGAGGAAGACCACCTCGGCGGCGTAGATCTCGGTGGAGTAGCGGCGCGTCCCGTCCTTCGCCTCGTAGGAGTTCTGGGCGAGGCGGCCCGCGACGTAGATGCGCTGGCCCTTCTCCACGTACTGGTTGACGGCCTCGCCTAGCTTGTCCCACACCGTGACGGTGTGCCAATCGGTCTCGGTCTCGCCGTTCTGGCGGTGGCGGTCGGTGGCCACCCTGAGCTGCGTGACGGCGGTGCCGTTCGGCGTGTAGCGCATCTCGGGCTCGGCGCCCACGCGGCCCAAAAGCTCGACGCGGTTGATCGTGCGTGACATTTTTGCTCCTTCTCGCAATGGGATGCGATGTGAACTGGCGCGATTCGCGCCTCCTTTGGATGAGAGCGAAGCCGCTCCCGGTACGGGAACAGCCCCGTGTTGCGCCCTCTGAATGAGGGGCGGCTAGCTGACGCGGATGTAGTTCGAAGAACTCTCCGTGACTATCTGTGCGCGGGTCTTCGGATCCAGCAGGGCGTTGAGCCTCCTGTGGTCGACGGCGTAACGCCGCGACTGCACGAGGCTGACGGTGTGACCGTCGATCTCCGCCTTGCCGGAATCCCGGCCCGTCATCCACGCCTTGAGCGTGTTGAGCGCCGCGCGCTTGGCCTGCTCCGGCCCGCGCACCGCGTCCTGAGCCGACAGGTAGTCCGCGACCGCCTGCCGTGCTTGATCGTCGCTCACCTCCTCGACCTCGTGTTCTTCCTGTTGCAACTCGTCTGTCTCTGCCGCCTCTGGCTGGCACTCTGCCAGGAATGGACAGCTGCGGCACTGCCACGACTCCGCTGTGAAGTCGCGGCCGGGCAGGGCGTCTGGGTCCGGCCCGACCAGCGTGTGATGGGCGGCGAGTTCTCCCAACCGACCGGAGACATCCTTGAGGACCTTCTCAAGCCGCTCGGCGGAAATGACCTCGTAGTCCCATACCCGTGAGCCCGTGTCCATGCAGGCGATGACGGCATCGCGTATCTCGCCGTAGGTTCCGAGGGTGTAGAGGGCGGCCTGCGCGACGGCGTTCGGATGGGAGCGTTCCGCACCGAGCATCTGCCAGCGCTTGAATGCGTCGGGGTTGCGGGTCTTGACCTCGATGACCGCTTCCCCGGCGAAGATGGGCATGATTCCTGTGGCATCGGGATGGCCGGTCACCCGCAGGGTGGGGCCGATAGGGACGGACACGGGTGCGGGGTCGTCGCGGTCCGCGGGGTGGATCTCCCATCGGGCACGCTCCATCGCCCGGAGGACGACGGGCTCGAGCGCGGTCCCCGCCTCCATGATCGTGAGCGATTCGTCGGTCGGCGGGTTCGTGACGGGGTGTCCCGTCGCGGCGTACCAGAGGGCCCGGCGGCAGTCGCCCGCCGCCGATGCGCGGACCTCCAGCACACCGTCCTGCGTGAACTGCGCGGCGGGCCGCGAGTACGCGTCCGCCATGTCGGTCGTCTGTTTCTGGATTGTGTCTCTCATCGCTATTCTCCTGTAGGGAATGTGCGGCGGGGTTAGACGGCTAGCTACGGTTCGTCTCCCCTGCTGTCCGCGAAAGGTCGCAGGACGTGGGCGATGGCATCGGAGATGCCGAGTACCCAGCCGTTCGAACCGTTGGGCAGTTCGTTCGCCCAAGGCTGCATCTCCTGGATGCCCTCGCACTGGGCGACGATCTCCGCGATGGAGGTACCCCGCCTCAGGTGGAGCGACACGAGGCGGCAGGCCATCTCGGTGACCCCCTTCTCGAAGACGCCCGCCTTGCCGATCTGCCCGAAGACCTCGAAGGGCCGGCCCGCGTCGTCCACCGAAACGGTCAGGTAGAGGTTGCCGCGTGCGGTGGTGAGCACCGTCGTCAGGCCGCTCAGGCTCCGAGGGCGTAAGCGTGTCTGTTGGGTCATGGCGTCTCCTTCCTTTCAGCGGCACGCGTAGCAGATTCCGCCGTGCTCAATGAAGCACTCAGTACAAAGGATGTTTGAGCACGTGAAGTCGATGCACTCCTCGATGCCGACGTTTTCGCACTGGTCGCACTGTGCATCCTCGCCGCGGTCATTCCACATACTTACGCATTCGTCGGCGTCTCCCCACCGATGGGGAAGCAGGGTAATGCACTCAGGAGAATGACCATCGCGGCACGCCGAAACGTGCACAGCGATGAAGTAGGTGTTGAGTGGGAGTAGGCCGTCGCAGTAGCGGCAACGGAAGGGCCTAGTTCCGATGGGTTCAGCGATGTACATTGCAGAGCTCCTCTCTCTGGTCACGGGTCACTACAGCTATCGTCAAAGGAAGCGGTGGGGCGGCCCCGATTCGGGACAGCCCCGCCGTGCTGTTGTGGGCTGCGAGTCTAGGCGGCCGACGGCGGCTCCTGTTCCATGGACTCGTTGATCTTCTTCGCTGCCGCCGCGACCAGTTCCGAGAGCTCCTCGTGCCTGAGCTGGTCGAGGGTTCGTCCGGTACGCGCCCTCACCGCTGTCTCCACCTGTTCGGCGTCGAAGCCCTGCTTCTCGCCGAGTTCGAGCAGGCGTGCCCGCAGCTTCTGCATCTCGCCGTCGGGCGCGACGGGCGGTTGCTTCGTCACCTCGACGATGCCCGTCTGTGGATCGCCGTAGAGGGCGTTCCCGAACCGCGCCCCGAAGGAGCGCAGCGCCCGCTTGAGGCCGTCCGTGACCGCGCCCTTGCTGGCCGTCTCATGCCCGTCGGCATTGTCCTCAACGACGGCGTGGAAGCCGATATCCACGCGGGGCGGCGCTCCCAATACCGTGACCCGCACGGGGGCGGTGTAGGCGTGGATGCGGCGGATTTCGCCCGTCTTGGCGTCGACACTGTTGATCTCCCGCAGCATGACCTCGCCCGCTAGCTCATAGCCCCAGCCGCCGTACCCGAAGACGCGGTTCGCCTCGTCGATAACGGTGTGTCCCTCGATGTATGAGAAGGTCTTGCCGCCGCGCCCCTTCCTCTGCGAGACGAGGGCGGCGTCGATGGGAGTGTCCAACTCCGGCGCGATGCCCGGCGCGAGACCATCCCAGAGGATGGCGTCATGCCCGTTCGCGGGCGTGATGGCGGTGGGCTTCGCACCATTCTTGTGACCGTTGCCGTTGGTGCTGACCATGGTTGTCTCCTTGCTTGTCCGATAAGTGAGCGGACCGTCAGTGGGCCCGTGGGCGGGGTGTTCGTCCCCGTCGTTCGTGTCGGTTATCCTTCCCTTCTCCTCTTCCGTACCGACTCGGCCAGCTGGGCGATGAAGGCGGCGCGACCGTCCGGTGCCGTGGCCACTTCGCCAACATCGAGGAAGTCGCGGGGAAACCTGACGACCGCCGAACGTCGTCCCAGCAGGGCGGAGAGACGTTCGGCGGCGGCCTCGCCAGCGTCATCTCTGTCGAAAGCGACGAAGATGTTGGCGAACCGCGAGACCGCCTGGGCGATCCGTTCCATGCCCTGGGTTCCCAGGGCGGCGCAGGCGGGCAGCCCCCAGTGGGTCAGCGTCAACCAGTCGAAGACGCCCTCTGTGACGATGACCCACCGCGCCATGCGTGGGATTCGCCCCAGACCGAGTATCGGTTTGGGGCCCGGCACCGCCTGAAAGCGGGGGCGAACGCCGCGGGCGACGGCGCGCCCGCCGAGCCACTGCACGCAGCCGTCGGCCATGTCGGGGATGACGATCATCCCCGCAAACCGCTCCGCGCCGCGTTCCGTGAACAGCACTGAGCGGGCGACGCGCTCGCCGTCGAAACCTGCGGTCAGGAGGGATTCGCGTAAGCCCGCGCCCGGCGCATAGCCGAGACCGAGACGGATCGCCGTTTCCATACCGATCCCGCGTCCCGTGAGGTACTCCGAGGCGGCTCGGTTACCCCGCAGCTCCCGCGCGTAGAACCGTGCCGCTGCCGTCATGGCCGCGACATCGCGTACCGGCGGCGGCTCGCTGAAGTCCGGCCTCACGGAGGCCGGTGGGCCTGCAGCGACGGTTGCGCCGTCGCTGCCAAGCAGTGTCAGCGCACCGCCGAGCGTCATCGACTCCGACCGCTGGACGAAGTCGATGACGTCGCCGCCCTCGCCGCAGCCGAAGCAGTACCATCGCTGCGAGTCGCCGTAGACGGTGAAGCTTCCCTCCGTCTCGTCGTGGAACGGGCAGACGCCCTGCCGGACGCGGCCCGTTCCACGCAGCGTCACGCCGGCGGATTCCACGACGGCGGCGAGGGGATGCCGCGCCTTGACCGCGGCGAAATCGACGCGGGCGGCGGCGTTCACGCCGGCCTCCCGTGCAGGTCCCGCAGCCCCCTGAGGCTGCGGCGCGAGACGACCTTGCCGAGGTGCCACTTCATGCCGAGCACGGCGACCACCTCAAGGTCGCCGGGGGCGACCTGTTCCAGGGCGGCGGCGTGCCCGTCGCCCTGCGTGTACAGGTAGACGCGCCGCCGTCCGTAGCGACGGCGCACGAGGTCGATCCACTCGTTGTAGAGCCACCGCTTCTGTTCCAGCGTGGCGTAACCCGCGTCGGCGACAGCCAACGTCGCCAGCGCGTCGTCCAGCCTGTTCACGCGCCGCAGGCGCCGCGCCTCATGCACCGACTTGCCGATGCTGAGCCGCTCCGTGCCGGCGTTGCGACCTCCGAAGATGGCCGCGATCACTCGGTCGACCAGCGGCTCCAACGCCGCCATCGGCCTCTCGTCGATTGCCTCAACTGCGATTGCCGTCGTCATCTCGATCTCCCTTCCGTGCCTTGTTCTTCTGTGCGCGTTCCGCCTGACGCCGCTGCGCCGCTCCGGCCGCCTTGCCGACCGCCCATCCCAGGGCGAATCGCCTGAACTGGAACAGGACGTATGCGAGCCCGATGGCGTTCAAGACGCAGATCTCGGGGTCTCGTGACAGGGCGAACGGCAGGATGAACAGCGCCGCCACGGCGGCGATGAGCAGCAGGCACCGGTGGCGGACCAGCAGTCCCAGTGCCTTCACGGGAATCAATACGATGCGCATGTGGCCTCCTTTGAGTTGCGGCCCACGCCGGCATCCGGGCGCAGGCCAAGTGCGATTAACGAGTGGAATGCAAGAGCCCGCCGACGACCGGATGCCAAGCCGCCACGCGGGGCCTAAGGGGATTCAGTGGGCGCAGAGGCGGACATCATCCAAGTGGAGACGCGCGGCTACTGCCGTCCGAAAAGGAAACGCTGGCCTGCGGCAGATGCCGAGACCAGCGATGTGTGAGAGGCCCGCCTAGCTACGACCGATGTCGTTTCGACGGGCACGTCGAATCAGCCGAACCGCGAGTGGCGTTCCGGCCGATGCAGAAGGGATCAAGCCGCGCACGGCAACCTGTCCGTCGATTCCCGCTGTTTGAGATGGTCTCGCCTGTGACAGGAGCCCCAGCCGTGATCCGCCTCTCGCCCCGGGGAGCGATGGTCCCATGTTCGCGATAAGAATGGGGAGAAACTCGACCCTTTCCCGTCACTCGCCGCGGGAGGCGATGGTCCCGATTTCGGATGCTCGGAGAGAATTCAATCGATCCCCGTGCATGTGATCCAGGTCGTTCGGGACAACCCCGTCCAGGTTTCTGTGGTTGGAAACGCTGGAAAGCCAAACAACTCTGCCATTCTTGTCGTCCGTCCGTCCTCTGGCAAGGGTTTTCTGTCCGTTTTGAGCGTCGAGGGGAGAATCGTTCGCAGACGTTGCCGAGCCGGCCTCTTTTCGTTCACAAATGATGCGCAACATGGAAACCGTCCCGGTCGGCTAGCCCCACCACGCCCCGAAGGTTACCACCCGTCTGACCCAGCACACCGACAGGTCTCTTGCTGGTTCATCGGGAAACGCATGAAGGCGAGGTCATCGAGTGGCGGCAAGGTGCCTCCCCGCAGCGATGGGAAACCGCAACTTGTCCCGGTCAGCGCCGGGGCACCCGGGAGCCGCGGGGAGACTCGATGCCCGTCCGTTTGCCGCTCGCGACTCGCGCATGGACAAACTGGCGACGTCTATACGAAGTGACACAACCCCGCGAAGTCACAGGGACCAGTCTGCGCGAACGAATTGCCGATTCCCATGATGTCCTCGCGTCGTCAGGGGCATGCAATGTGCCATTTCGTATGTGATTGTCATTCTCATCGCCCGTCCGGCCGCTCGCAAGCGATTCTGGCCGATCTCGGCAATCAGGACGGGAAGAGTTCGCATAACTTATCATTTTGTTCCATTTTGTTCGCAGAACGTCCTGAACCGCTTCTGTGTGCTAACCCCACCATGCCCCGAACGTCGCCAGCCGTCTGACCCAGCGCAGCAGCTTGCGACGGAGGATCCGCCTCCGCACGTCGCGGAGATCGTCCAGCCGCCAGTTCGTGATGTGCGTGCGCCACAAGTCGTCAATGGGCTTGTTGTCCGGGGGCAATACCAGCATGTACTCGGTTACCAGCGCCAGTTCCACCTCCAACAGCCGCTTGTGCTTCTCCATCCACGTGAGCGTTCTGCCCTCCCGCGGATGACCCCGGCTCAGCATCCGCCACTCGCGAATCAGCGGCCACGCCTTTCCGTATACATAGGAATCGTCGTTGGCAGCTTCGACCGTCACCACCTCGTTGTAGTTGCGTCTCGGAAAACCTGGCCTGGTCGGTTTCTCGGGAGCCTCGATTGAGTTGATCGTCAGGACGCCCTTGCCACCCTTGGCCGACTTCCTCGCGCCTCCAGTGACAGGGACAGCTTCCTGTGCCGCCGGGCCGCCGCCGAGCCTTCGATCAATGGCGCGATTGATCCTGTCCTGTTCGGCCCTGTGACCCTCCACCGCTGCCCGCAGCTGCTCAGCTCCCGCCACGACCTCCTTGACGATGCCCTCCAGCTTGTCGAGCCGTTCGTCCATCGCCGTCAGCCGTTCCTCGTGAACCTGAAAGACCGGGTTCTCCTCGGATAGCATCTGCAGTTCTAACACCTGCGTCATCCGCCGCGACAGGCGACGGGTTTCCAGAGCGACCGCCACCGTCTTGTAGTTGACTCCCAGCCGTTCGGCCGCCCCAAGTTGCCCCTGCTCCCGCACCATGCGCTCCAGCAAGACCAACAGCGATGACCTCTCGTCCGCCGCGGCGATCTGTCGATCCTCCAGCATCAGAAAGTCGTCTTCCATGCGTCACCTCCCTCTCATCACCGATTTCGGTGTCGACCCAATCGGACCGTCGGTGTCCGAGACCCGCCGCATCCCTCAACAATTCGGTGTCCCTCAATTGGACCGTTGGATGACCAAATGGCACGCCGCTCTAAAGTTCCAGTTCCCGGATTGCACCCTCTTCATTTCCTGTTTGCCGCGTGGCGGCGTGATAAACAGCCCCTGCGTTGTCCTTGGGCACAGGCGTCTATCCCTGTACACGCCAAAGACTTACAGAAGCCGTCTCACCACGACATGGTGCGCAGGGCAGGCCTGTGGACGAGCCCGGGCTTGTCGGGAAGCCCGCCTTAAACACCATTTGCAGACCGTCCAATGATGCGAACACTTGTCCTCATCCGTTACGACAACGACGCGAGGAGGCACACGTGGAGCATCGACCTGGAACCATCACGACGCAGGCTCAAGGAACCCCCTTTAGGCGCAAGGCTCTGACGGCCGCACTGTTGGCAATCGTCCTGGTGGCCACCGCAGCGGATTTCCTCGGAAGCCCCGTCCTGGCCCAGACGCCTCCGGACGCGACCGTCCTGATGAGCGGTCTTGACGACGTTGTCGAGCGGGACGACGACGGCAGTTTCACGGCGCGGCCCGTCTTCAACCGGCGAGTGCCCCTCCTGCATTACGGCGTCCGCGACGCCGACACCGGGCGGTGGGTGAGCTCCGTCTATCAGGTGCGGGGCGGCGAGCGCCGCCACCGCGACGGCTGGGAGTACACGTTCGAGTATCCCGTTCTGAGCGAGCAACCAGAGCTGGATCCTCAGGAGCCGTACGTTCTGGCGATGATCACGCGGCAAGCGGTCGGGGCGGATGTCTACACTTTCCACGCCGTCATCCCGGTGCATCAATCGGACGCGCTCTGGGACCGTGTGCTCGGCGCGCTGAGTCCGGACCGATGGGCGCGGTCGGTGGCGCGGTGGATCATCGAGGGCGTTCACGGCGCGCTCTGCGGCGTCGTCGAGAGGGCGACGGGCGTGAACGTGGCGGAGTGCCGGTAGGTGTTGACGCAGCATGAGCGACATCCTGACCGGCACTCCGCCGGAACTCACCTACCTTCACCCGCTTGTGATTCAGGCGTGGCGCGTCGTCTGGGCCGTCACGTCGGGAGCACTGGTGGTCATCATCGGCTGGATCGGCCTGACGCTGATCGTGCAGGAGCACCTCGGCGGCGGACGTGCCGGCTGGCGAGAGATGGTGCCGCGCCTCGTGTTGGGACTGGTCGGTGCAGCAAGCTCGCTGTGGTGGTGTGCCCTCGTCATCGACGTGGCGGATGGCGTCTCCGGTTTCATCGCCTCGTCCCTCGGTATCACGGCCGGGGACTTCCTCCGCTCCGCCCTGGACACGTTGCTGCAGGCGGTCAATGCGGGGAGTGTCGGCATGAGCCTGCTGATGGCCGTGCTCTACATGATCTACGCCTTCTTCGTGCTATACGTCTTGGTTCAGATGATTCTGCGCATCGCGCTGATCGACATCCTGCTGACCCTGGCGCCGATCGCGCTGGGCCTGTGGATTCTGCCGCATACGGCAGGTTGGGGGCGGCAGTGGCTGAGGAACTTCATGCTGACCGTCTTCCAGCAGGCGGTGCAACTGATCGCCCTCGCTCTGGGGTTCGGGTTCCTGAATCAATTCGCGGCCATCGCGGCGTTCGAGGCCGTGGAGGACCTGATCTGGAAGCTGCTGCTCTCGATGGCATTCATCTACATGGCGGGGCGCATCCCGTCCCTGCTGGGCAACGGAGGGACGTTCGACGCCTGGCTGAGAACGCTTTATTTCGGCATGTCGCTCCCGAGCTCCATCGCCCGTTCGAGTCGCGCCATCGGCCTGATCGCCGGAGGCGCGGGAGGTCCGGCGGGGATTACGGCGGGGGCAATTGCGGTGGGGGGCGGCGTCTCGGCGCTGGGAGGCAGCATCCGCTCTGCGGCGTCCGGAGCGTCGTCCATGGAGGGCGGGACATTCAGAAGCGCCGATGAGTGACGGCCGGAGGGCAGGGCAAACGTAGGGAACCGACATGAAATGTTGCGAACAGCATAGGCAGAAGAGAAAAGGAGGGTAGCGATGGAGCAGTTGACGCAGACGATATCGAACCTGGTGGGCATTGTGCTCGGCCTGGTCGGCGTGGTGGGAGTTGGGTTCTTCATCTTCGGCGCGTTCCAGTACCTGACGGCGAGCGGCGCGCCGAGCCAGATGGAACGAGGCAAGACCGCCATGATGTCCGCCGTCGCCGGCATCGTCCTGGCGTTGGTCGCCTACGGCGTTGTCGACGTGGTGATCAACGCGGTGGTGGACCCGGCGGTCGATGTCGACATACCCGATCCCACGACCGTCGAAGGCAGCTAGGACGAGCGCGGAGAGGAGGAAGACATGAGAGAACACGAGGTACCGACACACGTGCAGGCCGAGGACAAGGTGCTGTTGTGGCTGACCTTCCCCCAGATCGTGTCGCTGATCGCGGTGGCCGCCGTGGGTTACGGGGTCTTCAACTACGCTCCCGGACCGACGGCGTTGCGCATCGGGATCGCCGTGGTCGTCGGCGTTGTGGGCACCGCCGCAGCGGTCGGACAGGTAGGTGGGCGGCGTTTGCCGATGGTGGTCGCTGACTTGCTGAAGTACTGGTTGGGGCCGCGACGGTTCGCCGGTCGGGTCGAGGAGCTTGTCCGGCCAGCGCCCGTCCTAGCCGTCGAGGCCGACCCGGGGTTGTTCGAACGCATGCAGGAGAAGGGGCGTCGTCGATTCCGACGGCTGTGCCGAGAGCGTGACCGGCGGGACGGCGGGAAACCCAACCATCGCTCGGACGAACCCGTGAAGAGCAGGCCCAAGGGATCGAAGCCTTCCAGAAAGGGCAGGGGCACGCGAAGAATCTCCCTTGACCGGCGCAGGTGGGTCGCGGGAACAGCGATGGTCGTCCTTGCCGTCGCCGCTGTGATTCCCCAGGTGGCGATCGCGCAGGGCGAGGGGGACGGGGGTGGTTCTCGCATCTCGGAGGTGGGGCTCGAGCTGCCGCCTCCGGTCCTGGGAAGGCGGGTGTTCATCGAGGGCATCGCGGTCTCCGGGGATCGAGCGCAGGTCTCAGTCCGCGCCGCGACGGACGTCAGTCTCATCGCTAGGGCGTTTGGCGGCGACGACGGCGAAGATGTGCGATTCGTTGAACAGGCATCCCTTCGACAGGGCGCAACGGCGACGTTCGACGTGCCGCTGAGCGGCGACAAACCATCGATCACTCTCTCGTGGGTCGATTCGCTGGGTCAGGCCGGAGGATTCAGCCTGTCGGGGGAGCAGATTCCGCATCATTTTCCGTCGTTGGACGGCGAGCTCTGCGACGTGGAGTTGACGGCACTGTCCCTCTCACGTACCGGCGTGGGCGGGTCACTGACGACGACATGTGAACGGCAGGTGATGGAGACGATGGAACTGCGGACCGTCTCCGGCCCCGATCCGGTCGAGGTCCTGACCGTGAGAGAGGCGGAGGTCACGGGTATCACCGGTCGGCTGCATGTGCGACTCGGCAATGACGAGGCAACCGTGCCCCTTATTGCCGACGGAACGACATCCTTCAGCCTTGCGCTCGCCCCCGCGGAGGCCGTCCACGACGTCTCGCTCAGTGTGGACATGCGCGGTACGCTGCGCGTTCCACAACCTCCGCTGGTCGAGGTGAGCACCGTCCCGGAACGGACGGTGCTGCAATCGCACGTCGTCTCGGTCCTCCGCCCCGGGGTGAGCAGAAACGTCCGTGAGACCTGGCTCATTGAGTGCGAGGACGGGACGGAGGAACTCCACAGCCTCTCGGCATGGCTGTCCATCCCCGCTAGGACGATCGACATAACAACGAGAGTGCCCGTGACGCACAAGGCGTACGTCACGGCGAAGATCGTGGAGCGGGAAACCGCCATGAGCTGGCGGGATGAGACCGTTCATCTGCAGGCGACCGCCTGGGCGGACGCGCCATTTTCCGTGCTTCCGCTTCCCGCGCCTGAACCTGCTCCGGAGACGGCGGAGCAGGTTCCCGCGAGCAGCGGAGTTGTTGAAGACCTCTTCGACAGGCTCGGCTGGGAGTGGCCGTGGTGAGACGCCGCATCGCGTCCGCGGGAATCGTCGCGATGTCTCTCCTCTCGTTGGGCGCGATCACGCCCGAGCAGCAGGCGATGCTCGACACATTCGACCGGGTGCTGACGGGCATGGTCTATGCCTCGGCGGGCCTGACCGTGTTCTCGGTTGTCTGGGCGGGCTTCATCCTCATGGCTGAGGGTGCTGATGACAGGGAGACGGGGCGCGCGCGGAATGCGGTCGTTCTCGCCCTCTCCGGCCTCGTCCTCGTCCTGTCGGCGAAGATCCTCGCCCTCGTCCTGACCAACGGTATCGTTCCAATCCCATAGCCAATGGAGTACCCGACGTGGAAGACTTCCTGACCCAAGCCGATGATCCTGACGCTGCCGCCCGGGAGGGCCAGCTAGCCCGATTCTTCATGCTGTCTCACGTTGAGGATGACGGTCCGATCCGCGTAGACGACGTCAAGCTCGGAATCCTCGAGGCGCTCGGCCTCGAACTTGACGAGGCGAAGCTCGGCGCGTTCACCGGGGCGCTGAACGCGATGGACTTTCCCGTGCAGCTCCTGATCCGGCAGCACGCGCCGGAACTCAGCCGCCTGAGGTCTCAGTTGACCGCTGATCAACCGGAGAACCTGCCTCCGCAGACGGACGCAGCGGCCGATTCCCTGCGTGGCCTGCTGACCGACCTGGAACATCGCGAGGGTGTCGTGGACCGCCGTTTCTACGCGGTCTGCGAGTTCGAGCGCATGGACGATCTGCGCGGCCTCATGGTGCGCGCGGGGTTGGCGGTCAATCCCATGACCGGCCGCCAACTGAGGATGCTGATGGTCGCGTCCGCGGCGGGCAACTCCCCGCGAGAGGTCGATGATGATGAGAGCCTTGAGATCGAGATCCGTCGGCGTGAGATTCGCGTCGGCGATACGCTTGTCCGCTCTCTGCATCTGGGCAAGTGGCCCCGCGCCCTGATACCCGGCTTCCTTCAGGCCCTGATGGCGTCGGGCGCACGGATGGACGTGTCGATTCATCTCGGTCCCATTCCCGCCGACCAGGCGTCCCGCACCCTCGAATGGCAAAAGGTGCGGTTCGAGTCGGCTCAGTCGCTGTCGCTGCGGCGGGGCAGGAGCATGTCGCCGGAGGCGGAGATCGCGCTGGAGGACGTGAGGCGCCTCCGCGACGACGTGCAGCGGGGCAGGGAGCGGCTCTTTCATTCCTCGCTGTCGATTACGCTCTACGCCCGGGACGAGAATGAACTCAAAGAGACGACTCAGGGAGTACGAGCGCACTTCGCTGCGACTCTGGGCAAGCTCGACACGCTGGCCTACCGGCAGCGCGAGGGTCTCCTATCCTCCCTGCCTATCGGACTGAATGCCGTCGGAACGTGGCGAACGTTGGATACATCTTCGCTTGCTCGCCTCTTTCCCTTCTCGCCGCCCGACCTCGACACCCGAAGCGGAACGCTCTACGGCATCGACCTTCGCTCGTCTTCCCCCATCGTCTATGACCCCTTCGACGGCATGCATCTCAACGCAAACACGGCGGTCCTCGCACGCTCCGGCAGCGGCAAGTCCTTTGCCACGAAGCTCGGGGTGCTGCGCGGCATCTGCCGCGGGGTCACCGCCTATGTGATCGATCCTGAGGGCGAATATGCGGACATGGCGCGGGCGGCGGGAGGCCGCGTGCTGTCACCGGGGGTGCCGGGGCAGGGGATGAATCCCTTCGTCATCGACCGCTCCGACAGCGAGGAACTCCTGCTCCGCATCGGCAGTCTCAGACGGCTGATCGAAGTGATGATTGGCGAGCCGCTGGGCGCGGAGAGGAGGGCGGCTTTAGACCACGCGCTCGCGGCCTACTACATGGAGCCGCGTGAGCGCACGGGATTCGGGGACTTCTATGAACACCTGAAGGAACACGGGGACGGCGTGCTGGACAAGCTGCTCAGGCCCTTCGCGACCGGCAGCCTGCGGCATCTCTTGACGGACGAGGGAGACGACCTTCTGACCAACGAGGCTCCCGTCACCGTCTTCGACCTCCGGCTGCTTGAGCCTGAACTCCGTCCGGCGGCCGCGATGGTCTGCACGGAAACCGTGTGGACGGCGGCGGCGCAGAATCCGAAACCGCGGCTGCTGGTCGTCGACGAGGTCTGGTCGATCATGCAACACCCGGAGGGGGCGGCCTTCATGGTCAGCATGGCCAAGCGGGCCAGGAAGCACCGGCTCGGGCTGCAGTTCATCACGCAGGATGTGCAGGATCTGCTGTCCGAGGACACGTCCCGCGCCATCACCGGCCATTCCGGTCGGGCGCTGCTCCAGAACGCCGCGTTCAAGTTGCTGCTGCAGCAGGACGCTGCGGCCATCGGGACCGTCGGCGATGCCTTCGACCTGCCCGACGATCTACAGCGCTGGCTGATCTCCTGCCCGCGGGGTGACGGTCTGCTGCTCGCGAGGGGCGGCAGATTCCCCATCCGCATCGAGGCTACCAGTGAAGAGACCGAGGTCATCGAGTGGCGGCCCGGCCGCCATCGGCGGGAGCCGCTCGTGACGGATACCACGGAGGTGAGTCCATGAGAATCAGTTTGCCCATCAAGAGACGAACGAGCACCGGAACCCGGGAGGCGCATGTGCTGCTGGCTATCACGCCGCCCCGTACCGGGGAGAGAACCCTGCTCGCAGTGGAGAACCTGCTCCAGTCCATCGCACAGCCGGAGCCCTTCTCGCTGGAACTCGTCGGTGACCAAGGCGGCGTGCGGCTGCTTGCACGGTGCCTCGATTCCCAGAACGTAGCCGCTCAGATCCGCGCGCACTACCCGCAATCGCATGTAACCCGGCTCTACGTGGAGGACGACCCGATGCTTTCAGGACCTGGCCAGGAGGTGTGGAGCACAACCCTGCGGCCAAGCGGCCCCGAGCCGGCCTCGCTGCATCATTCCGGGGACAAGGTTGTCCACCACGAAGGCTCCGATCCCATGCTCGCCGTCGTCGGCGCACTGTCCTCACTGCGGCCGGGCGAGCGAATCATCTCCCGCCTTCTCCTCCGGCCGCTGGGCCCGGAGTGGTCGACCCGCTACCTATCCGAACTGGATGAGCCGAAAACGGCCCAGCGCTATCAGGAGCACGAGTCGCGGGTCAGCAGCGGAGAGGTGGCGAGGCTGATGCTCCTCGGCGGCGGAGCTCTCGTCGGGCTGAAGACGTGGCAGCTCTGGCAGGCGGGGGACGAGGTCAGGGCGATCGGGCTCGCGGGCGGTGCGGTGGTCGCTGCGCTCGCCGCCGCGGTCATGTGGACGCGGTTCAGGGGAGGCCGCTCATCGTTGACGGAATCGCCGGAGGTGAGAGAGAAACTCTCCCACATGGCGTTCGTCGCGGAGATCCAGGTCACTGCCATCGTGAGCCGGAGCGAGGGCAACCGCCGCGGGGAGGAGCTCCTGGATCTCGTCGCGGCGGCCTACCACCACTACGATAACCCGGCAGGGGCGCACTTCGTCGCCGGGAAGATTCGTCCCGCCCCCGAGACCGTAGAGCTCGGACCGTCCGCCCCGGGATTCTTCGACAGCCGCAGCGTCCTCGGAGTGAAGGAAGTCGCCAGTCTGTGGCATCCGCCCAACACGCGCGACGAGACGCCGCCGATCGAACGATCCGGCTCTCGCATCCTCTCACCATCGCTCGAAGAGATGAGCGACGGCGCACACGCCGGCCGCACCACGACGGATGACCGCGACGCGATTCGTTTCCCCGACGATCTGCTGCGCCGGCACCATCTCTACGTCGCCCGAACGCGCATGGGCAAGTCCACGCTCATGCAGCACATCGTCGTGCACAAGATGCAGCAGAAGGCGCAGGGGCGCGACGATGACGCGATCGTCGTCATCGATCCGCACGCCGACCTCGTCACCTCTCTCCTGGAGCACGTGCCCGACAAGCTGGCGGACAGGGTTCGGCTCATCGACCTCGCCGATCCCAACGGAGCGCCCGGCATCAACCTTCTGGACACGCGCATCTTCACCGACCGTGACCGCACCGCCGACTCCGTCGTCCGCATCGCGCGCGGCCTGTGGGACCAGTGGGGGCCCCGCATGCAGTCGATCCTCGAACAGGTCGTCAAGACGCTCCATGAGGCCAATGAGCAGAGGGAAGAGGATGAACAATACACGATCCTCGACGGTCTTCGGCTCCTCGCCTCCAACGACGAGTCCTTCCGGCACAGCGTGCTGAAGGACGTCGACGATGTCCATCTCCTTGAGTGGTGGGCACGTGACTTTACGAGCTGGCACCGCCAGTACCAATCCGAGGCCCTCGCACCCGTCCAGACGCGGCTCTCTTACTACGCCACGTCAAAGAGGGCGCGGGCCATCCTCGGCCAGAACCGGTCGACGGTCGACATCCGCCAGACCATTCGCGACGGAGGCATTCTCCTGGTATCGACGGCACAGGGAGTGGCCGGGCGCGACGTGTCGGCCCTCGTCGGGTCCTCCCTGCTCAATCTCGTCGACGCCGTGATCCGTGAGCAGGGCGAGAGGCCGATCGAGGAACGCCCCGCCGTTCTGGTCGTGGTCGACGAGATGCAGTCGATGCCCGGCGTGGACTACGATTCCATGCTGTCGGAACTGGGGAAATTCGGGGCGAACTTCGTCCTCGCGACGCAGAGCCTCTCCAAGCTCGACGACCTCTCGCGTTCGATGCGCCACAGCGTGCTGGCGAACGTCGGCTGTCTCGCCGTGTTCCAGGTGGCGGCATCCGATGCCCGGCAACTCGCCGACGAGCTGGGAACCGACCGCGTCACCCAGGACGACATTACATCGCTGCCCGTTCATCAGTGTTATGTCCGCGCGACCATCGGTACCCAGCGGATGCCGGCATTTTCGATGGAGGTCAGGAAGCCGGAACCGGGAAGCGCGGATATTGCGCGCCGCATACGCGACGCCACACAGGGGTACACGACCGGCCACCCGACGCTGAGGGCTCGCGACACCAGCCTCGATCGACTGATTGCGGACTATCGCAGGGGCGATAAGGACGCGAGCCGGTCCGATCCGCGCGACGAGCATGCAGGGGCTTCGACCGATGCCCCTCCGGAGACGGCGAGGCCGCATCGACGAAGACGTCACGAGAACTCGAGTGACGCCAATGAGTCGACCACTCCACAGGCAGGGGAAGGGGGAACGAAATGAGAGAGAACACGTCGTCCGACGATATCATCGGCCGACTCGCAGAAGTGCCCTTCGTCGACCGCCTCGAACTATCGTCCCTCACCGGCCTCCCCGAGAGCACGGTTTCGCAGGCAACGCGACGGCTTGAGGACGCCGGTCTCATTACGTCCGTTCCCCACACCCCGGAGCATGGAGCTCACTCGAAGCGTTTTTCGCTCAACGCCGGTGGTGTCCGACAACTGGCGAGGAACGAAGGCAAATCGGTGGAGGATGCGCTCAGATCACACCCCGTTTCGGCGCAGTGGCAGCGGCTTCTCATTCAGCGTCTCGACGCCCTCGCGGTCGTGTACTCGGTGGTCGAGACGATATCAGGGGTTGCGGCCCCACTATCGGTGCGCCTCTACCGGTCGCGCCCGTTGGACGCGATGGTGACCTTGCCTGACGGCCGAACCATCGGCATCAGCCGCCAGGGGCGCACGGCGGACAGGTCGTCATTTGGCAAGCGGCTGCAACAGATCGTGCAGGGGCCGATACCGGGGGCGTTGTTGTTCATCGTCCATGACGAGATTCGCATGCGGCACACGCGCCGCATGCTCTCGTCGATACGGGCTCCTGTGTTCCTCGCCCTCGAGCAGGATGCCGCGACTGCATTCGTCGACGATATCGTCTGGCAGCGCCCGGGGACGACGGCGCGATTCGATATGGAATCCATCGTCGCGAGTTCCGCACATGCGGGGGGCATCCCCGGCGAGCCGACCGTGACACGAGTCTCGCTACCCGCCGACCTGTCCCTGGGCGAGGCACCGACCCAGACCTCGTCCCACCTATTGGCTTCCGTCCTCCAGCCCGCAGAGAAGCGTGCGCTCGATCTGTTGACCGACTGGCCGGGGATAACCCCACAGAATCTAAGGGAATTGATCGGCATCAGTCCATCACGGGCTTCGCAGATCCTGTCACGACTGAAGGCGGCTCATCTGGTGACCGAGGTCGATCTGGCCGGGCGGCGGCTCATTCCGACGGATCGAGCGCTTGCCCACATTGCGCGGCGCGATCGAACATCGGTCGGTATTGGGCAGAAGCGCTGGAGCGCGGGCCCCGTCGGCAGCGACACGCCGGTCGATTGGCGGGACGTGCCGGGTCGACGCCTTCGCCAACTGCTTCGACACATTGAGCACACGGACGCCGTCCACTCGTACCTTGCCTCCACGATCACCGCGGCAATGCAGACAGGCTGGGACATTGTTCAGCTTGATCCTCCGCACCGCGCCTCGCGCTACTTCCGGTACGAGGGCGGTCAGCGCTCCGTCCACCCCGACGCATTCTTCATGATGAGGCGTGGCGACGAGACGAAGGCCTTCTTCCTTGAATGGGAGCGGCGTGCGGTCCGGCCGAGCACGATGCGGGAGCGCCTCGCCCCCTACCTCCGCTACTACTCGACCAAGAGGCCCCTAGACGACCATGGCGTGGAACCCGCCGTCCTGATCGTCGTCGAGGACGACATCATCGCCCCGCACTTTCGGCGGATCGCGAGAGAAGAGATGGCTCGCAAGGGAGCTCGGATTCCCCTGAGCATCCGCTGACGATGCGCTCCGCGGGGCTGAGGAGAACCTCCAGGAGCCCCATGGTGTGCGCCAGGTTAACGAGCCTCATGAAGTTCTCGGCGTCGGGCCTGACTCCGCGCCGCCACTCCCGGAGCCGAAACGGGGTGACGCCAAGCCGTCGTGCCAGCCGCCGCCACGAGAGCCCCGAATCCTCCTTGAATCTCTCGATCCGATGACGAAAGTCATCGGGAAAGTCGAAGCGGTGGCTCAGCCGCCTCCGGTCAGCCGCCGCCATGGAGCTTGTCTCGCCGCGCGTCCAGTGCTCTGATATCGGCCGCGATCAGCGGGAACATCGTGTCCAGGCCATCGGGGGTCTTCGACGCCAACACCATGAGGTTCAGCAGCGCCATTCCCCGCGGAACCCTTCCCTTCTGCCAATCCCTGACCAGCTCGACAGGCGCCTCAATCCGCTCCGCGATCTCCACGTTCGACATGCCGGTGAGCTTCTTGAATGCCCGAAGGCGCGTCGGGAAGTCCGGCTGCTCCTCTGAGTGGAGTGACTGACTGTTCATCGCCTAACAGCCTTCGATGCACTAGGCGTTGCCGCCACCAGCGGCAACTGCCGAGCCTCCCGTATCAGCAGGATGCGGAGGCCGTCCTGCACCCGTGAGGCAAAGAGGAAAAGCGAGAAGAGCGCGTGACCGTTGGGCGCCGCCGTCCCAATTCGCCAGCGATGCAACTGTCGCAGGTCGACACCGACGCATTCGGCCATTCCTTCCCATGTCAGACCACTCCTCTGCTTCAGCGCCTCCAGCCTGCGGCCGAAATCCTCGGGCACTTGGGTATCCGCGAGAATCAGGTGGTCGGGCGGGGTTCTCCTACGTGTCATCTCCCTCCTCCATCTCAAATATCTCGTCGAAGTCGACGCGCAGCGCCTCCTGGATGCGACGCCGTGTACGCGGACCAGGGCGGCGAGTGCCGCTGATGACGGCTGAAAGATGGCTCTCCGAGAGACCTGCCAGCTCGGCGAGCTGGCGCTGAGTCAGGTTGAAACGATTCATCAGGTCATAGACCTCTCTGGTCCTGACCCTGACGCGTGGAGCACGCGGGCCGTCGGTCATCAGTGGTCCTCCGACCGCTCCGTCTCAGTCTGCTTGCCTCCGACGGCATCGTGCTGCACGCGTCGCGCAATCATGCGAGCTAGGATGCGCAGGCCATCGTCGACGATCTGCTGCTGATCCGGGGTCAGTCTGAAATCTCTATCGTGTGCAGCCTTTCGCATGGTCACACCCCCCTTCGGCTCGTCGGTGTCGACAGGTTTGCCCTGGATTGGAATAGTACATTCGTGCTGTTTTGAGCCTAGCTATACCGGTTCCCCGTTACAACGGATATTGGTACGAATCAGCGTCGCCAGCCACGATCCTTCGCAATCGATCGCATTTCGTTGCCAAAGGTTTGCCAATATGTTCCCTCCAATTGGAGATCGGACTCCGGTGGGCTGCGTTCCAGAGCTCAAGGCGAAGGCTGCAACCAATACTTGTGCGTTTCAGTAGAAGGGCGACGCGACCTCCGGGTCCCCGCGCCAGGTGGCGTCGAGGAAGTCGGGGATGTGCGCGTTGGTCAGCTCGCCTTTCCAGTAGGCGGCGCGCTCAACCTTGGCGAGGCTGGCCCCTGAACCTTCCATCCGGGGTTGGACTCCCGTATGGCGCGGGCGATGTCGGCGAGGGTCGCGCCCCGGGTGCAGAAGTCGTCGACAACGATCACGAGGCCGGGCTCGCCTCCGATGGGGGAAGCCAGGTACACCCCGTCCACGGTGGCGTCCCGCTCGACCGCGGAGGCGAGGCCGCTGATCCTGGGATGCCGGTCCTTGGTGACGTGATGCGGAAGCCACTCCCAGGCACGGGATATTGCAAGCGCGGACGCGAGTTTCGACGCCGGCGTGTCCTGTTGCGCAATATTCTGCCCTGAAGAGACCGAGGAGACGACGACGATGCGCGGGTTCCCGGTGGGGAGGAAGTCCTCGAACGCCGCACAGAACGTGCGGATGGCCGCGCTGGCGGCGGTAGGTTCGCCGTACTTGAACCGGTTGAAGCGCCGGGTCCACTTCTCGCCGAGCCGGTCCGTGATGCGGAAACCGATCGTGAGCAGCCCCAGATCGCCGACCGGGAGCCGGTTGATGACCATCAACCGGCCCATTACGCCGTAGTTGCCCGCGGCCTCCTCGCCGAACATGCGCGCCGCGTAGCTGGACGGCGTTTCCGATGCCGGTCTCGTTTTCCTGTCCATGCGTTCTCCTCCTGTACGGTTGCCGTAAACGACCTCGGCTTCAATGCGGCCAGCGGTCCCCCGCCGTCCAGCCGCCTCCTCGCCCGGGGCAGGGGATGGAAGGCCACCCCCTCACCCGCCGGGGCCGCCCGCAATCGGTTCGTGGGGCGGTCAGCGCCATCGAGGGACGGGCGCGGCCCAGCGGCCCGTGCGGGGCCCTCTGGTCACCCGGAGCCCGAGGGCCTAACCTCCGGCCCCGGCACGATGAACTCCAGGCGGCCGGACAGCATCCTGCCGTCGGCGGTGCAGATTGCGCCCTGGGCCTCGCAGTCGGTCGTGGGGGGCAGGACGACGGTCACCTGGCCGTTGCCGTGCGGCGTGACGGTGATCTCCCACCTCATGTTGCGCGTCTCGCCCTCCCGTTCCGGGCGTCTCGCCTTGGTCACCGCGCCGCCGGTCACGGTGAAGGCGTCGTCCCGCAGGACCTTGTAGCTGAAGGACCGCGGGGCCTCGCTGAAACGCAGCTCGAAGGTGAAGACGCCGGCGCTGCCGTCGTGAGAGTCCGGGGCGTCGTGGACCGTGGCCGTCAGCGGGGTCGGCTCCGGCTCCGGCGCGGCGGCCACGGCCGCCGTGGCCGCGCTGGTCAGAACCTCGGGGTTGCCGGCGTCGTCGGTGAAGGACACCCGCACCTTGATCGTCTTGCCCTCGTCGGCCTCCACCGGCGTGTAGCTGGTGGCGGTCGCGTTGCCGATGTCCACGTCGTCGGCGAGCCACTGGTAGGCGTAGGACACACCAGTCAGGCCGTCGGAGTCGGCGATGCCGGAGGTGTCGGCCTCCAGCGCCTCGCCCACCTGGGCCGTGCCCGTGACGGCGGGGGCGCCCGTGGCGGGAGAGTTGGCAACCTCTGCAGCCGCGACGGCTGTCGTGGCCGTGCTGGTCAGAACCTCGGGGTTGCCGGCGTCGTCGGAGAACGACACCCGGACCTTGATGGCCTTGCCCTGTTCGTCAGTCGTCAGGGTGAAGCTGCTGGCCGTCGCGTTGGCGATGTCCACGTCGTCGGCCAGCCACTGGTAGGCGTACGACACGTTGGTCAGGCCGTCGGTGTCGGCGATGGCGGAGGTGTCGGCCTCCAGCGCCTCGCCGACCTGGGCGGTGCCGGTGATGGCGGGCGCGCCCGTGGCGGGAGAGTTGGCGACCTCAGCGGCGGCCACGGCTGTTGTGGCCGCGCTGGTCAGAACCTCGGGGTTGCCGGCGTCGTCGGAGAACGACACCCGCAACTTGATGGCCTTGCCCTCGTCGGCCTCCACGAGCGTGTAGCTGCGGCCCGTGGCGTTGGCGATGTCCACGTCGTCTGCGAGCCACTGGTAGGCGTAGGACACGCCGGTCAGGCCGTCGGAGTCGGCGATGCCGGAGGTGTCCGCCTCCAGCGCCTCGCCGACCTGCGCCGTGCCGGTGATGGCGGGCGCGCCCGTGGCGGGAGAGTTGGCTGCGGACGCGGTGTTGTTGGTGACCGCCTGCCCGCTGAAGGACGCGGCGGGGTTGCGGGACTCGTCCTGTATTTTCGCCGCATTGGCATCCGTCGGCGCGGTGTAGGACACGGTGACCGTGTCTCCGGCGACCACCGCCGGGGACACGAACAGGATGACGTTGCTCTGGCCCGCTCCCGCGCCCAGGACGGAGCGGGGGGACCCGTTGACGGTCACCGCAAAGTCGGCGGGGGACAGGGAGGCAGTGTTGTCCAGGGTCTCGCTGTAGGCCAGGGTGAGGGTCGAGCCGTCCACGGCGGCCGACTGCAGCGTCGGCGCCTCGCGGTCCAGGAAGAAGATTCCCGTTCCCTCGTGCGCGATGGCCGCGTCCAGGCCGTTGTCCGTGTCGCGAATGGCGCCGCCGTTCAGGGCCAGGGCGTTGGGACTCAGCAGTATCGAACTATGGCTGCCGTCCCCGTCGGCGAGGGTGTAGCTGAAGACCAGTTGCAGCGTGCCGCTGCCCCTGTCGAACTGCGCCTCCCTGAGGGCGTCGCCGAGCAGGAACTGCACCGACGGCGTGCCGCCGGTTTCGTCCACCTCCACGGGCTTGCTGAAGACGAAGGAGATCTCCACCGTCTCGCCGGGGCTAAAGGCGCCGTCCCGCCCCGGGTTGCTTATGGCGGGCACTCGCTCAATGACGGCCGGTTCCCCGCCGTCGGTGGCGTAGGCCTTGACCCCGTCGGAGCGGTAGGCCCGGTGGCCCAGGATGGCCGGGATGCCTCCCTGGGCGGCGACGATGCTGCCCGGCGGCGACAGAGAAAGCGGATCGACCACGAACAGCGAATCCGCCCCCACCGCCACGTGGGCGAAGGACGTGCCGTTTCCGAAGTCCTCAATGGTGTGGGTGAACACCGTCCGGTCGCTGTCCGGCCCGCCCTGATCCTGGTAGTAGGCCCGCCTGTGATTGCCGCCGCCGTAGTCATAGACCAGCCAGAGCGCCGGATGACCGTTCGGCGTGGTCGTCACCGTGACCGCCTCGCTCCACACCACCGTGACCTCGACCGTGTCACCCACGTCATATGAACCGTCGCCTCCGGGAGGTTCGTTGAACTCCATGTCGACGATGAACGGCCCGTCGTTCTTGATGCAGCGCAGCCCCACGTCCTCCGCGTGCCGGCAGTTGTGCCCGCCCACGTCGTACCTCCTGGGACACCCCAGCAGCCCCGCCTCGCCGCCGTCGCACTGGACGTCATCCAGCCAGATGGGCTGGTTCCTGTCGCCGGCCGGGAAGAAGTTCCTGTACTTCCGGCTGAAGCCTTCCTCAATCGAGCCCCCGGCGAAGCCAAGCGCCCGGCAGGCCACGTCTGCGTTGGGCTTGGTCCAGTAGTCGTCGCAGATGGTGCCCCACTGGCCGTCGTAGTAGATCTCCAGGCGTCCCTCGCACAGGTTCCCGGCCCCGTCGGTCAACGTGCCGTCCATCAGGCGTAGGTCGCCCGTGTTGTCCTCGATGGTCACCGGCAGGTCCTGCGTGATGGGGTCGTACTCACCGCCGGCGGCGGTGTGGGTCAGGATCTCCGCGTCGTCGTCCCGGTCCTCGTCGTGGAGCGCCGTCAGAGTCACCGTCTGCGGGACGTTCCAGTCCGCGTCCGTGAACGTGAGGGTTGTTTCGCTGTGGTCGAGATCACTGTCGCCGTCGTCCATGATGGTCACCGTCACCGCTTGCGTGGGCTCGGTGGCCAGTCTGACGCTGTAGTCGGCGCTGTCGCTCTCCTCCACCGCCAGCGAGAGAGGGTCGAGCATGATGCCCAGCGGGTCGTTGTCATTGATGGTCACCGGCAGGTCGCTGTCGACGTCGTCGTACTCCGCGCCTGCCGCGGCGTGCGCCAGCGTGACGCTTTCGGCGACGCCGTCGTCGTCGTGGGCCGCCGTCACTGAGATCGACCGGGGCGTGTTCCAGTTATGGGGAGTGAAGGTGAGGGTGTTGTTGTTCAGCCTGGCGCCCGAGAGGGTCAGGTCCGTTCCGGCGTGGCCGCTGACAATCACTGTCACCTCGACCGTGGGTTCGGTGGCCAGCGCGACAGTGTAGCCGGCGCCGGCGGCGTCCTCCTCCTCCAGCGTCAGCGACGTGGGGCTCAGCACGACGTCCGCGGTGTCGTCGTCGGCGATAGAAATAGTGAGCTCGTCCGTGGTCCCGGCGGTGACCCGCTCGTCCGGCATGGTCCCGAACTCCAGCTTCACGCCCTCGTCATCATCGTCGATGAAGTCCTGCGTGGCGGCGAAGGTGAAGGTCTGGGACGTAGTTCCGCCGTCTGTGAAGGTGACGTGCTCCGGCACACCCGAGTAGTCGGCGGCGCTGCCCGTTCCCTGCAGCGTCTCGTTTATGGGGATGATGATGGTGCGCTCCGGGTCCTTGTCCACCGTCACGGTTACGACCTGGCTCGCGCCCTCGGCCACGGTGTAGGCCGACTCGGAGAAGGCGACCGTGACCTCGGGAAAGTCGTCGTCGATTATCTTGACGACCGTGTCGTCCCTGGCCCCCTCGGTTATCCGTTCCGGCAGTCTCGAGCCGAATTCCAGCTTCACCTCCTCCTCGTCGTCATCTATGTCGTCTTGCGTCGCCACGAAGGCGATGGTCTTCAGCGTCTCGCCCGCGTCGAAGGTGACTTTGCCCGGCACGGTGTAGTCGGCGTCGCTGGCCATCACTCGGTTCGTCTTTGTGATGGGAATCTCGACGGCGCGCTCGGGATCGGCGTCCAGGGTGATGGTGACGTTGATCGTTTGCCCCTCGTTGATGAGATAGGTGTCCTGCCCGAACTGCACTTGCACGTGAGGAAAGTCGTCGTCGTTGATGCTCACGACTGCTTCGTCCGTCGTGCCCGGACTGACACGCGCGTCCGGCATGACGCCGAATCCCAGGATCACACTTTCGTCATCGTCGTCCACGCTGTCCTGGGTGGCTGTGAAATCGATCGTCTTTAGGGTCTCGCCGGATTCAAAAGTGACGGTTCTCGTCGACACGGAGAAGTCTGCGGCGCTCGCGCCGCCTTGGCGTGTTGTCGTGATCGGAATCTCCAGTTCGCGCTCGGGATCCGCGCTCAGCGAGACGTTGACATATCCCGTCCCGCCCTCATCAACGGTGTACTCCGACGAGGCGAACGACACGGACACCACCGGGTCGTCGTCGTCATTGATGGCGACGCTGCTTGCGCCCGGCATCCCGCGGCTCACCCGCTCCGGCAGCGCGCCGAACCCGATCCGTACGCTTTCATCATCGTCGTCCACAGTGTCATCGACGGCCGAGAAGGTCAGCGTCGTTGATGTCTGGCCGGAGGTGAAGGTGACTTTCTCCGGCACGGAGAAATCGCCGTCGCTCGCGCCGTCCTCACCGACTGCGGTGATGAGGATCTCGACGGTGCGCTCCGGGTCGGCGTTCAGGGTCACTGTCACGTCCACGGTCCCGCCCTCGTCCGCCGAGTAGGACGCCTGCCCGAACGACACCTCCACCTCCGGGTGGTCGTCGTCGGCGATGCTGACCGTCGTCTCGTTGGTGGACCCTTCGCTCACCTTGGCGGGCAGTGACCCGAAGCCGAGCAGCACGCTCTCGTCGTCGTCGTCCACAGTGTCGTTGACGGCCGTGACGGTGAGCGTCGCCGACGTCTGGCCGGAGGTAAATGTGACTCTCTCCGGCACGGAGAAATCGCCGTCGGTCGCCCCGCCCTGGGGCGTGGCCTCGATGGGAATGACGACGATGCGCTCCGGGTCGCCGCTCAGGGTCACCGTCACATCCACGGTTCCGCCCTCGTCCGCCGAGTAAGACGCCTGCCCGAACGACACCTCCACCTCCGGAGCGGCGATATCTGTGATATGCACGGTGGACTCGCGCGTCGTTCCCTGCTGCACGCCGGCGGGCGGCGTTCCGAATCCGAGCAGCACGCTCTCGCCGGCATCGTCGTCGCCGTCGGCCATGGCACTGACGGTGAATGACTGCGATGTGTCGCCCGCGCTGAAGGTCACGTTCTGTGGGACGCCGTCGTAGTCGCCGGCGACCGCTCCTCCCCGGGGCGTGTGCGTGACGGGGATCGTCACCGTGCTGTTCGGGGCGGAGGTGAGCGTCACGTCCACGCTGACCGTTCCGCCCTCCAGCACGGCGTACGAGGACGCGCCGAAGTCGACCTCCGGCGCGTCATTGTCCACGATGGTGATGACGGCCGTCTCGTTCGTTCCCCCGGACAGCAGGTGGACGTCGACGAGGCTGAGCGTCAGGCTCTCCCCCTCGTCGTCGCGGGTGTCGTCCACGAGCGTGACGGTGAAGGTTTTGGAGGTGTCGCCGGGGGCGAAGACCAGCTCGTCCGTGCTCAGCGTGTAGTCCGCCTCCGTGGCTCCGCCGCCGCCGGTGACCGTTATGGGCAGCGTGACCGTGGTTTCGAGGAACGCCTCGTCCAGCGTCACCGTTACCTCGACGTCGTCGCCCTCTGTGGCCTGGTACGTGGCCGCGTCGAAGGAGGCGGTGGCGGTCTCGATCAGCTTGAGGTCGACCTCGTCGCCATCCTCCCAGCCGAGTTCCAGATCATCCCATTCGACGTAATGGCTGAAGACTGAATCGGCCTCGCTCAGGATCATGCGCGTTCCGTCCAGAACGAGCGCGCCGCGGTCAAGAAACGACTGGGGAACGTCACTTACGAAGGCAATGTACATCGGTTGACTCCGGGAGACGGGATAACTGATAAGCGCCCGGACAGCTGCTACGCTCTCTCCGTATGCAATGGTCCTTGCGTTGAGCCTTCCGAGGTACTCATAGGGATAGTACTGTTGAAGACTTATGAAATCCGATCCGAAGGAGGTTCCGTCACGGCCGACGGTCATGGTCGAGCAGAGGACCTCCGGGCACGCCCGCGCGCGGGAGCCGTCCACGGCCTGGCCGGCGGGCAGCTGTTTGGCCGGAAGGGACAGGTCGGCGGGGACCAGGGGGTCGTCATCAGCGTGCACGTCGACTCCCGCGTTGTCTCCGAGCGGATCGGCGCCTATGTAGATGCCGTCCGCATCGATGTCGCCCGGCTGAACCGTGTATGCGAACAGCGAGGTATAGCCCAATGGATTTCCGATCAATGCCGCCTCACGGCGGTGTTCCTTCCCCTCTCCGAGCCAGAACGTCGCGACGGTGGAGTCCGGGATCTCCACAGGGTCGTTGAAGGTGAAAAGCATCTCGATCTGCTCGCCGGCGGTATAGGCGACGCCGTCCGCCGGACTCGAGACGACAACGACGTCAGTCAGCTCGCGGACTGCTTCCGGGTGACCTTCCATGCGGAACCGGGGGATATGGTGCTTTACGTTAGCGTCGGTGAACAATATGTCCAGGTCGCTCAGGCTGCCCGGTTCTGCCTCCAGAGTGCGAACCGCTTCCAGCTTGATGGTGCCGGGCCCCTTTCCCGTAACTTCCGCAAACAGGTCCCCGCTGAAAGTGCTCCATTCGGGGTGGGGACCGTCTGCGATTGTGAAGGTCTGCAGCCCCGCGGACGTGACCGAGCCTTTGTATTCGAATTCCCCTGAGTCAATAAATTGACCATATAACGTCACCGTCACCTCAAGGGTGTCGGACGGCGTCCTGACGTCAAGCGTGAATGCCGTCGTAGTCGTTTCAAGAAAGTTGGTGTAGTAAAGCTGGATTAATGCGCTTTGGTCGGCGCTGATCGTCAGCGGAGGCCCCTTCGGTAGGTTGAAGTTGCCGACCAGGAAGGTCTGCGTGTCCACCTTGTGGGTGGGGAAGGTCATGGCGGCGTGGGCGAGGGCGGCGGGGGCGGAGTTGTCCGTCGCCCGGATGGTTCCGCCGTTCAGTTCGAGACTGTTCGCGAGCAAGGAGATACCGTCATCGTCGTGGTCGCCGACGAGCGCGGTGTAGCTGAACCTCAGCGCCGTCGCGCTGCTCCCGATGCCGGAGTAGGCGGCGTAGCGCGGCTGGTCGCCGATGTCCAGGGTGACGCGGGGAGTCCCGTTGGCGGTGTCAACCGTGACGGACTCGTTGAAAACAAGGGTCACGCTCATCCTGTTGCCGGTGACATAGGTTTGGTCGGGGCCCGGGTCGGACACGATGAGGATGGACGAGACGGCAGGATCGACGCCGGGGACGGACACGGGGGAATGCACGTTGACGGTCATATCGTACGCGTCCGTGCTCGTCAGGGAGGCGCCCTTTACGCGGAAGACGAAGGCGGTGTAGGGGTCGCCAACCTCTCCGGCGTCGGGCGTGAACACGAGATCACCGGCCTCGATGTCTGCGACGTCTATCTCCTGCCCCGCAGTGACCGCGCTGCCGCTCAGCGTGAGTGCGCCGTCACCCGGCAATGTGATGATGAGGATGCCGGTGAGCGCATCGTTGGGGGTGGTAGCTGTGAATGGGAAGTCTGACACGCTGAATGTGTGCGCGGTGTTCGCCAACAGTCCCACACTGCCGTTCATTGACGTGGGGGAGCCGGGGACCGCCTTGGGCCTGCCCTTGACGGCAAGCCGGAACGCCATGTTCGAGCTGGCGTTGTTCCAGCTTGAGCTCGGCCGGTGATGGAACCTGTCCCTGATGGTCCAGCCGATCAGAGACGAGGAGTCCTGGTCAGTACTCCCCGTGCCACTCATGGCAACATCTCCCGAATCATTGGGAGTCCTCATCGTCACGGCGTAGTGGGCCCTGGCATCGAGTTCCAGGCCGCTCGGAGCGGTGAAGGTAAGCGTTCCCGCGGCAAAGGAGTCAGGCGGGTTGAGCCCCGTGCAGGGGGTTGTCGGCTGCCTTCGGGAGTTCGTATTGCATATGGACACCTGGAATTCGTCGCCCTCCGGGTCCGTGGAGACGACCTGCACCTCGCTGATGACGTAGCCGGTGGAGTTGTATCCGGTCCTGAATACCTGCGCGCGGCGGGAGTTGATGCTGAGGCCTTCCTCGGATCCCTGCTGCACGTTGCTGACCAGCGTCACGTCGTTCGCGACGCTCTGCGCCCGGACGTCGGACGGCAGTTCCACAGCAGCGAGCGCGACCAGCACGAGGAGGAGCAGCACGACCGGACTGCGCCAAAGCAGGGAGGCCGTTCGAATCAACGCCGGGATAGATGAGCCGGATGGTTGATATGCCATGGTTGGCGGGGGCACGGCAGGGGTCGCCGTGCCAAGGGTTATCGTTTCGTCGCTACTCCGCATCCAATTCTTCTATAGCAAAGTGGTCCGTGGCCTTGTTCATGCCACGGAGTTGTCGGTTACTACCCCATTTATGATTGTGAAAACCAACACAAGCCGCTGACTAGATTCTTTTGTACACAATTTGGTATGGACTTTGGTCACAATTTTGAGGGGTGGATTGCCTATGGTTTAGGTGAGGAGAATGATGTGTGCACGGGATTCTCCTATTGGCAGGCTCATCCAGGTCAGCGTCCGGTCCAATCGTCATGCCATCCTGCGCCGATCAGGCGGCCGGCGACTGTCACAACCCAGATACGCATGGAATCAGAAGTGAGCCACTCCCCCTCCTGCCGGACTGTCGACGCACCCAGGCCGAGCAGATCCCTGATGGGTGTGTCAATGACTGCGGGGTTGACGTGATGGGCCACAGCGCCGGTTTCGTCGGCAATGATGATGGACCACTCCCCCTGGGCGGCGCCGGACGCGTAGTCGGTCACGGCGGACGCGGTCACTCCATCCAGTACGTTCCCGGGGTTGTTTTGCAGGTATTCGAGGGTTCCTTCCAGTCCAACTGACCAGAGCAGATCGACAACCGCGGCAACGACGTCCTGCGTGAACTGATCGACGTCGACGTACCAGCCGGAGGCGAACAGAAGCCCGTCATGCCGCATCACCCAAACGTTCTTCAACTGCACGCCGCCCGGATCACCCGGTGTGATGCTTCCGGTTTCCGGGTTCTGGTAGACATATGAAACCCACTTGCCGTCTTCGTCGGCGGAGAGCATATCCGCACGAAAGTTGTAACCGTTGGCGTCGATGCTCACCCAGCCCGATAAATCCAGCCCCCGGCGGCCGGGGTCCGGATGGGCGATCACCAGGCCGTTCTCGTCGACGATGAAGACGTACCACTGGCCGTCCACGCTCTGCGCACGGTTGTAATGAGCGATGGCAGCCTCCCGGCCTTGGGTTTCGTACCGGGAGATGGCGCTCTCGACGATGTACCTGGTGTACTCGGCGGGGTCCGATCTGGGAGGCGCCAGGGCCACCACGCCGCGAGCGATACGTTCAGCCTCGGCAGGCGTGAGACCCGCCTCCGGTTGTTCGATGGACGCAATGGCGGCATCGACAGTTTCCCGTACTTCCTCACCGGAGACTCCCGGTTCAGGCGGGGTCGGCTCAGGAGTCCGGGCAAGCTCCTCGCGCACAATTTCTTCCACGTCCTCGCGAGACAGGCCCGTCTCCTCGTTTCCACATGCGATCACCAGAGCAGCGATCAGCAGGAGGAGAACCGCGGTCACAGCAGCGAACGGCAGTCTGATATTCATGAATCCAATCCCCTAAAGCCCTCCTACTACTACGGTTGACGTGCCCGCACCGGTCACCGATTCATTGCTCCCCGTGTCGTCAACGAAGCTGACCCGCACCATGATGACCTTGCCGTTGTCTGATGCCTGAACCGTGTAGGACTCATTGGTTGCGCCGCGGATTTCCACGCCGTGGGCCAGCCACTGGTAGCTGTATGACACGTTGTCCAAGCCGTCGGTGTCGGAAATACCGGAGGTGTCGGCCGTCAGGGTCAGCCCTGCCTGGGCCGTTCCGCTGATGACAGGGATGCCCGTTGCCGGGGTATTTGTCACCGTGACGAGCACCGGAGGGAACAGCTGACAGTTGTCCGCTGCTGCCGCCTCATCCGTCACCGTGTCCGCGCATGCGTAATAGAAATAGAAGCCGACTGCAGGCGGGGCTGTCAGAGTGAATGAACGGTTGCTCGCCGCCCCCGAGACGAGGGGTTCAACCAGGCTGTTTCCCAGTTCGGCATCAGAATCCGACGTGAGTATCACAGAGTTCCTGCCGCCTCTGTAGTAGCGGAGTGTGGTCGCCTCCGCATCCTCAATGCCATGGTTGGCCACGACGATAGACAGAGTGAGAGACCCACCGGGAGACGGGCTGTCGTCGCTCGTCGAGGCAACCCACGCAACCAGGTTTGGACCGGCCTGAGGCACGTGCAGCGTGGTAGGGGCGGAACAATTGTTGATGGCGTCAGACTCACCCGGTACCGAATCAACGCAGGCGCCGTAGTGGTAGGAGCCCGCCGTGGACGGCGCTTTCAGCCAGATCGATTTCCGGACGGAGTCTCCTGCCGCAATCGCCTCTATTGTGTCGGCGCCCACCTGCGTGTCCGACGCGCTGATCACGGTATCCCGGGAGCGGTAGTACCTCAGGGTGGTGGCCACCGATTCTCCGTCTCCGTCATTTCTCAGATCCACATGCAGTTGAAACGGACTTCCCGGACCAAAGGGGATGCCAAGCGCGTGTGAGGTCTGAACCGTCAAATCGGGAGCGGCGTTGGCGTGAATGGGCACATTGGCGGTCACCGCCAGTGCCAGGAGTACCCCGAGGGCAAGCGCAGCCCCCAGGAGCTTCGCCCGCTTACCAGCGCTCATCGAGGGCGCTCTGCCGACGTGGATGCAATCACATCATTCGGAGGCCGGGAGCCTAGCCCCCCGGCCCCGGCACGGTGATGTCCAGGCGGCTAGACAGCATCCGCCCGTCGGCGGCGCAGATGGCGCCCTCGGCCTCGCAGTCGGTCGTGGCGGGCAACACGATGGTCACCGCGCCGTTCCCATCCGGCCGGACGCTGATCTCCCAGCGGATGTTGGGCGTCTCACTCTTCCGGTCCAGACGCCTCGCCTTGGTCACCGCGCCGCCGGTCACCGTGAAGGCGTCATCCCGTAGAAGTCTGTAGCTGAAGGGCCTCTTCGGGGACTCGCTGAGACGCAGTTCGAATGTGAAGACGGAGGAGCTGCCATCGTGAGAGGTGTCCGCATTGTGGATCGTTGCCGTAAACGGGGTCGACTGCTCCGGCGCTGCCGCCACCGCCGCCGTCGACGCGCTGGTCAGAACCTCGGGGTTGCCCGCGTCATCGGTGAACGACACCCGCACCGTGATCGTCTTATCCTCGTCCGCGTCCACGAGCGTGTAGCTGCTGCCCGTCGCGTTGCTGATGTCCACGTCGTCGGCCAGCCACTGGTAGGTGTATGACACATTGGTCAGGCCGTCGGAATCGCCGATGCCGGACGTATCCACCGTCAGGACCTCGCCCACCTGCGCGGCACCTGTGATGGCGGGCGCGCCCGTGGCGGGTGAGTTCTGTTGTTGGCCTGACGGACCCGGAATCACAGTCTCGGCCATTTCTGCAAGCATCCGCCCACCGGCGTCGCAGATGGCGCCTGCGAAGCCGCAGTTCGTCGTGGCGGGAAGCGCCACGGTAACGTCATCGTTTCCATCCGGCCTGACGGTTATCTCCCAGCGGAGATCATTGCCCCGCTTCAGGCGTCTCGCTTTGGTGACCTCGCCGCCTGTAACCACGAATGCGTCATCCTCCAGCGTCCTGTAGCTCAATCCCCTGGGCGATTCGTTGAAGCGCAGTTCAAAGCTAAACGCCGCGCTCCCGTCGTGGGACTCCGGCACATTAATCAAAGTTGCGGAGAAGAGCTGCTGCTTCACCGTGGCTCTCACCGTGACTCTCACCGAGTCCTCTGCGTATAGCCCCCCGCCGTCCGTCACCCGCAGCCTAAAGACCAGCGTTGCATCAGCTGTCAAGTCTGCGGGCGCCGTGAAGGTTGGTGAAGACGCCGCAGGATCCGACAGAGTCACCGTGTTCCCGGACGTTTGCGTCCACGCATAGGACAGAACATCACCTGAGTCCGGATCTGTGCCTGATCCGCTAAGGGTCACTAAAGCGCCCCCCTCAACGTTCCGCTGGTCGGAGCCTGCATTCGCCGTTGGACGCTCGTTGACGTTTGACAGCCGTACTGTCAGCTCTGCCGAGCCTCCCCGTTCACCGTCGGAAACCTCCACGCGTACCTCGAATACCCCGTCTCCATCGGCGTCGTACGGTGCCTCGAAGTTTCTCGGTTCAGCAAAGGAGAGCGCGCCCGATAGATCGATTATGAACATCGATTCGTCCGCGCCGCCCGCAGTCCACCACATCAAGTCTGCTGCGCTGCGGCCCTCGTGGGTCGCCCTCAACGCTGCCACGCCCGTTTGCCCCTCCGGAACCGTGAAGGAGGTCTCTCCGGCTACCTCCAATCCGTCCCCGAGATTCGCCCCGCCGAGCCTGCTCTTTTTGATGGCTTGGCAGACCTTGGGGAGCATGGCATTAACCTGGGCTTCCGAAAACGCTACCGTAAATTGTTCGGTTCGTGCTCCATTCCTACCCCCGGCGTCTTCGCCAAAGGCATAGTTGGCGGTGTCCAACGCTCTGATGGATTCCCGGTTTCCGTGGCCGAAATACAGACGCCGCAGCTGGATCAATTCGTCTTCCACGGTTGCCTGTCCGGCGGGGTAGAACAGGTACCAATCGATTTTTCGATTAGATCGCACGGCGTCGTCGTTGTCGGTATTCCGGTACGCGCGGCGCACCTCCGGGTGTGTTTCCCACATGTCATTCAGGAGAAGGAACAGGAGGTTTCCGTCCATCGTGCCGGAGTTGAAGTTGTACTCGAAGTTGCCGCCCTCGGTAGCGCCGCTCAGGGCGAGGGTGCTTGAATAAGGAAGCAGGCCCAAAGTGTGTTCGCGACTCTCGCGGAACGGCGCGGTGACCACACTCGCTGCGTCGTCCGGATTGGGGGCGCAGACCGCCCGCTCGGCCAGCGCTGCGTAGTCGTCCTGTTGCTTCAGGCGTTCGAGGAGCATCTCCGCGTGGCGCAGGGACAGGAATATGGAAAGCTGCTCCGCGGGCCACAGGTACATAGCCATGCCGCTGTACCCTTTGAAGAGTCGGTTGCCCAGCCCCATCGTGAAGTCGGAACCTTCCAGGTCCAGCGGAACGATCCGTGGATTGGTGGAGGCCAACAAACCGCGCATGGCCTCTTCCGTTTCGCTCCTGCTCCGGGAATCGCTGACACCGCCTTCCGCGCTCTCCCAAAACAGTCCCGACCACAAAGGTTTGCCAAGTTCTCCGTGGCAGGACTGGCAAGCCTCCGGTTGCCGTATCTCCAGCGAGTCGCCTGAGAAGTCGATCAGCCCTGCGGTCCAGCGTGTCTCCCCCGGCAGCAGGAACTCCACCGAACTCCTGAATTTGTCGGAGGCATCGGGGTTTGTCTGCCATGCGAAGACGAACTCGGCATCGGCGCCCCAACTGATCACCCGTGGGTGCTCCGTAGAGACGAACTCCGCGCCCAGCCCGGCGGAGTCATAAACAAAAACAAATCGTTCCTTATGCAGCTCAGGCAGCGCCTCGATGAACTGTTCAACAGTCTCCACCTCATGCTCGGCCAGGAACTGCCGTATCCGGGCAATGCCCTCCACCTCTTCACCGTCCAACAGACCCTTGAAGCGGGACAGGTCGCCGAACATCCCGTCCGGCAGCGCGTCCATCGTGTTGTCGTGAAGCGTCAGCTCTTCAAGCAGGAACAGCGTGTCAAAGATGGTCGCCGGCAGCGTGGTCAACTGATTGTTGTCAAGGCGCAGTTCCGTAAGCAGGAAAAGCTCGTTGAACAAGCCCGCCGGCAGCGTGGTCAGGCTATTCCCGGAGAGGTCCAACGCATCGAGCCGGTGTAGCCCGCCAAAGTCTCCAACGCTCAAGCTCGCGATACCCTGATCGCTCAGATCAAGCTCAGTGATGTCCCGGAGGTGCAGGGAGGTTACCTCCCCGCATTCGGATGCAGGGCTTGCCTCAACCAGGGCGTCTCGCACCGTCTCCGTGCGTTCGCACACCTCAACCCGGTAGTAATCGTCCACGTATGCAGCGCCGATCCCGCTCAGAAACGGAATCGACACGATAGTAAACAAGGCGAGAAGCGCAATTACGATGCCGAAGCGACTGGCTATCGGCAAGCCGGTCCCTAAAGACCTGAAGACGGTCACGCGGTTATCAGGCTCTTTCTGTCCCGAGCCCGCTGATTTGGTTGACCAAGCTGAACGGTGAAAAAGCCGGCGAATCATCCTTCACAGCCCCCTGCCTCTCGGCTTGAGTGTTGCGCCGTCCGTGTCTTGCGCTCCATGGCCTGCTCTCCGCCGGGAGCTTTCAAAGCAATACCCCAATAAAGAGTGGAAGCCGGCCGCGCCCCCGCCAAGATTCCTTTGAACACAACCCGGTGGGTGTTTTTGCGCTGCCGGCGGTATGTACAAACAAACCTGGCCTTCCCACACCCGTGCGCGCCCTGCGGCGATTCCCGCCCCGCCCTCAGAGGCAGCCGCGAGCAACTCACTTGGCTTGCGCCCTGAATTGACCCGCAAAACCGCTCCCATTCAGGCGCCTGCCGATGTCTTATTGTGTGCAGGTGATCTGCGGGCCCATGCGGAACCGCTGGCTATTGGTGTCGCTTGGAACGGTGCCCATGAACGGGTTGGCCTTGCTGGCGGGCCTTGAACCATCTGCGATGCAAGGCGTCTTCCGGAGGATCTTCCAGTTGGCTTCGTGATCGCAGCTATCCATGCCCGTGTTTGCGACCAGGTTACCGTCTACACGGCGGTGAGTGTCGCAGACCTCAATCGTATAGATTTTGCCCGGCCGGTCCGCGGCTTCGACAAGTTCTTCGAACTCGTCTTCGTCAGACAGAGGCGCCGTCGAGGATGACTGCTGGTCATCGTTGATGGTTACATCGTTGCTTGACTGGCCTTCGGGTGGCCCGGTTCCTGACTCAATGCATCCCGTGCGGTAATACTGGGTAACAACGTGCTCATCAGGCTTCCCCCGGTTCACGGTGACCTCCATGGTGCCCCAGGAGTACTGCCCGCCGTGACACGTGCGGGTTGACTCATACGAGACGACCGGTAGCCCGTCGACGGTTCCAGTGGTTCTTCTGGACACTATCGTCTCAGTCGGCTTCCCTTCACGGATTAACCCGCCGTCGGACACCTGGACCGTCACCTTACTGCCGCGGGTCGAGTCTGACGCCAGTCTGCTGTTCGATTCCGGATCCGGCGCATCCGGCTCCGGTGTCGCAATGGGATCACCACCATCAGTACCCTTACTGACAACTCTCACGCCCTCCGTCTGCAACCTGGAGCAGTTACGGCTGACCGAAGCCGCAACGAACATGGCGATTGACGCCCGGCTCGGGTATCTGCCCGTTACCGTCACTGAACTGACGCCGGAGTCTCCCTCAGTTGGGCCGCCGGGGTACCAGACGGTGATCTTGCGGTCAGCGCCGCTGCACCGGTTGCTGAACGTCTTGTTGAACCCAGTTCCCGTCCTGACGGAAGGACGGTTGTCAGGAGTGGACTGCGCCTCAGCCTGCTGGACCATGAACAGCGCCGCTACTGCAATCATCACAACCAGGAACAGCAGAGACCACAGCGCCCATCCATGTCCGCTTGTCACTAATTTCGCAACCAACTTCTTCTCCTTCCGGACCGCTTAAGGCCTGCCATCCTTGTCCTTCGCAACGGTGTGTTCCCGGATTGAATGGGGAGAAGATACAGACACCGGGGCAGATCGTGACCGGGCGGCTTCTTTCGGTTCAGTGCTCTATCGTTTCCTGACTGCTTCTCTGACCAGGAATAGTTTTCTTAATTCCTGAACTACTCTTATAGCAATGGGTCGAAACCGCTGTCTAGATTGCTTTGCACACAGTTACATTTGAACCCCAGAAATCGCTTGAGAACCCGGATCACAGCTCACATTAATGCAGAGAACAGTGTGTATTTTTGTACTCTCACTAGTATGTATATTGCTCTCTAGCCTTTTCTCGAAACTGAGAGTTATATTGAAACTGGACTTTCGTGCAGACCATGAGTCTTTCCCTCCACCTGCGCCAAACAAGGCGGAGCGCTGCTCTAGCGCCTGCGCGTGACTGTGTTTGAGACGCGCCCGCTGTGCCGGGGGTGGATGCGGGGGCCGAGCCGGATTTCCTGATGACGAAGGCAAAGACCATAGTGAAGCGGCTGGAGCCGCTGTTCGAGGCCGATGCCGAGGTGCTGCGCCACACAGTGTGGATCTCGGTCTGGGGGCGCTGGCTTATCTGGCTGGCCGGCGTCGCCATGCTGGCCCGCCGCCCGGACACCTGGTATCCCGAGCAGATCGAGTTCGTGTACCTAAGCGTCTCGCTGGCGGCTATCAACGGCCTCGTCCACTACCTGCTCCTGCGCAAGCGACCCGTGACGTGGCGATGGATGATCGCCCTCAGCGCTGCGGACCTGGCCCTGATCACGGCCAACGTCGCCGTGAACGTCGCCGCAACCGGCAACCCCGACAACCTCGTTTTTATCGCCTACTACCCGTCCCTTGCCATCTTCGCCGTGGTCTTCTCGTCGCTCCGGCTCGTTGTGGCGTGGGTGACGATGGCGGCCGTGGTGTACAGCCTGGTGTCGGTGACGGCGGGCCCCGGCATAGACCTCTCTGTGGGTCAGGACAACATGATGCTGGCGAGGCTGTTCGTGATGTATCTCGTCACTGTGGGCGTCACCCTGATCACCCGGTTCGAGCGGGCCAGGCGGCAGGCTGCCCTGGCACGCGAGCGGCGGCTGCAGCAGGAGCGCGTCGAGCTCTCCCAGGCTATCCACGACACCAACGCCCAGACCGCGTACCTGATCGGCCTGGGCATCGAGAACGCGATGCGGCTGGCCGGGGACGCGAACCCCGAGTTGACCGAGCAGCTCGACGCAACGGCCGCGCTGTCCAAGTCGTCCATGTGGGAGCTGAGGGGACCCATCGACGTGGGCCGCATCTTCGAGGGACGGGACCTGGGCCGGGTGCTGGGGGCGCACACCTCCAACTTTTCCTCGATTACCTCCGTGCCCGCCGAGATGGCGCAGTCGGGGGAGGAGCCGCCGCTGCCCACCGATGTGAAGACGGGGCTCTTCTCCATCGCCCACAACGCCCTCGCCAACGCCTTCCTGCACGCGCGGGCGTCGGAGGTCAAGGTCGACTTGGAGTTCGGGGAGGACGGCGTGCGCCTGTCGGTCTCGGACGACGGCGTCGGCCTGCCGGACGACTACGCAGAGCGGGGCCGCGGCTTCAGCGGCATGGAGAAGGCGGCGGCGAGAATGGGCGGCAAACTAATCGTGCAATCGGGCGGACCGGATGAGGGGACGATCGTAACCTGCGTGGTCTCCCGCGAGTTTGCGGCAAGAGGAGACTAGCGATGTCATCGAACGAGGGAATCAGGGTGCTGCTGGTGGACGACCATCCCATCATGCTGGCGGGGCTTCGGCAGGTGCTGGAGGCTTCAGAGGGGCTGGAGGTCGTGGCGCAGGCGGCGGACGGTGTGGAGGCCATTGCCCGGGCGGAGGAGTCACGGCCTGACGTGATTGTGATGGACGTGATTATGCCCAACAAAGACGGCGTGGATGCCTGCCGGGAGATCCTTGACCTGCTGCCGGGCACGAAAGTGCTGATGCTGACCGCCTCTTCGGAGGACGACGCAGTGATTGAGGCGCTAGCCGCCGGGGCGACAGGCTTTGTCAAGAAGTACTCCGGGGGCGACGAGCTGGTAGAGGCCCTCCGGCATGTTGCGAGAGGCCAACTGGCGATTGCGGACGACGCTGTGCGCCGGGTCTTCGAGTTGATACGCAGCGGGAAGGTGATGACACCGGCCCCGAAGGTGCTGACCACGAGGGAACGGGAAATCCTTGCTCACTTCGCCAAGGGGAAATCGTACAGCAAGATTGGGGAGGATCTTGGGATAAAGATGGTGACCGTCAGGAACGCTATCTACCGGGTACAGGACAAGCTGGGCATGGAGTCCAAGCAGGAGATCGTGGTGTGGGCCGTGCGCAACGGCCTGCTGGGCGGGGAGAAGGAAGATGATGCTCAGCCGACTGTGTGGGAGTGATAGCCCGATATGTAGATGAAGGCGGGTTGGGGCGTGATGACGTATCGACTCGAAGCGGGTATAGCGCAACTCGGTGATGCGTAGCCCCAAGATACTTTTGCTGCACTGCTTCATGAACTGGCGCCCAGCAGAGACCATGGGAAATGAGGCTTTGAAACCGGCTCCTATTAGCAATCCTTGACACAAGAACACCCGTTCTTTTACTCTGCCCCTTACCAATCGTTCGGTGGGGGAAGCGATGCGGATTGCGTGCGTGCTCATCACGCATCTGAGGGCGAAGACCGAGATGCGGCGGCGGCCGGATCTGGCAGACAGTCCCGCCGTGATTGTCGCGCGCGGGCAGAAGAAGCCCCTCGTAGTCGACTACTCGCCCGCCGCGTCCCGAATCAGCATCGGCATGACGCCGGAACAGGCGCTCTCCCAGCAGGCGGACACCCTAATCCTTGAGGCAGACGAGCCAACCTATCGCGGTGTCTTCCGACAGACTCTCACTGCGCTGCAACAGGTCAGCGACCAAGTGGAGGACGCGGAACTCGGAACCGCTTACGTGCGGGTGGCCGGACTGGATGAAATGTATGGCGGCGAGGACGTGCTGTTCACCGCATTGCACCGGGCGGTCCCGAACTACCTTCAAGCACGCATCGGCGTTGGAGAGGGCAAGTTCCCCGCATTCGCCGCCGCCGTTGCCAGTCCTCCGCTCGGGGTCACCACCGTCCCGTCCGACGCCGCGAAGTTCCTGTCCCCACGCCCCGTTGATCTGTTGCCGATAAAGGGGGAAACCCGTTTTGGTCTGCACCGATTCGGCCTCCGCACGCTGGGTGACGTGGCTGCGATGTCTGAGGCCGTGTTGGTGGACCAGTTCGGAACTGAGGGCAGCGCGGCATGGCGGCTGTCGCACGGCAACGACGACGACCCTCTCATTCCGCTTGCTTATGAGGAATCCGTCTCGGAGCGCATGTCCCTCCCGTTCGCGTCGAGGTCCCTGGAACTCGTCACCGTCACGGTGGACGCCCTCCTTAAGCGAGCATATGACGCGCCGCGAATGCGCGGACGCTACGCCGGAGCCGTCACCCTCCACTGCCTTCTGCTTAACGCGCCTATGTGGGAGCGGACGGTGCGGTTCAAGCAGCCCGCCGGTTCATGGGAGCGTGCATCGGAGATCATGGCGACGCAGATGGCGCAAGACCACCCACTTGCGCCCGTCGAGGAGGTCAGCGTAACGCTGAGGGACTTGGGCGGCGATGTAGGAATGCAGATGGGCCTGCTGCATGACTACCGGCGTGACAGACGTGAGCGGCTGTTGGAGGCGGGCAGGGGACTCGGCGACCGTCTCAGGGGCGGCAGCGCCCTCTACCAGGTTCTGAACGTTGCGCCGTGGCACCCCGCGCCGGAGATGCGCGCCCTTCGGGTGCCCATCGATTCGTCCACGGGCGACGATGCGACACCCCTCGCCATGCCGACTGCGCTGGCCGTGCAGGAGGGTTCGAATCGTCAGCCGATGGCCGTTCAACTCGGCAAGAAGTGGCACAGAATCGTCAACATCGAAGACCGATGGAGCTTCGATCTCTGGTGGCTGCCACACCCTCTCACCCGAACGTATTACCGTGTCAGCCGCGAGGACGGCTCCGAGCTGATTCTGTTCCGGGATCGGCGCGACGACTGCTGGTACCAGCACGTGCCCTAGACACTGCCGTACCATGACATCCCCATACGTTGAGTTGCACGCTAAGAGTTTCTATTCCTTCGGGGAAGGAGCGGCGCACGTCCATGAACTACTGGCACAGGCAAAGGAATACGGCTATGACGCGCTCGCGCTGACGGACACGAATCTCTGTGGTGCACTGGAGTTCGCGCGGCTTGCCAAGAGCCTTGGGGTCAAGCCGATCACAGGTGGCGAACTGATCCTCTGTGACGGCTCCCGCATCACGCTGCTGGCAAAGAACAAGCGGGGCTACGCCAACATCTCAAGACTGTTCACGCTCGCCAACGGTGTTGACCGCCGCGAACCGCGACTTGATCCCATCCATCTGCCTGACCACGCCCAGGGTGTCATGCTCATCGCCGGCGGACGCGATGGCCAACTCTCTCAACTCGCCCTCAACGGCCGTCATGACGATGCCCAAAAACTCCTGCGTGACTACATGGACTGGTTCGGCTCGGATTCCGTCTTTATGGAGTTGCAGCAGAACTTCATTCGCGGCGATACGGCGCGGAACCGCGAACTCGCCCGCCTTGGCAGGGATGCGGGAGTCTGCCTCGTTCCCACCAACGACGTCCATTACCACGCGCCGGAGCGGTACCGCCTTCAACACGCCCTTGTCGCCGCCAAGCACAACACCACCATCGACCAGGCCCTCCCACATATTCGCCCCAACCACCATTTCCACCTGAAGCCTGCTGAGGCAATGGCGCGACTCTTTGAGAGGGAATATCCGGGAATCATCGACGTCACACGCCGCATCGCTGAGGAGTGCGACTTCAATCTGGCCGACAGCATCAACTACGAGTTGCCGGAGCCGGACGTGCCCGCGGGGTACACCACGGACAGCTACCTGCAACGCCTCTGCTTTGAGGCGGCCATGCGGCGCTACGGCGGCATCTCACAGCGCGTCCAGGACCGGCTTGGCGAAGAGTTTGCCCTCATCAAGCGGTATGGCATCGCGGGTTTCCTGCTGCTGTATCGGGACATCGTGCTACTGGCTCAGCAGATCATGGAGGAGCGAGGGCTGACTCCACCGGAGGTTCCATTAGAAGAGAGACCGCCGGGCAGGGGGCGCGGCTCGTCCGTCGCACTGCTCGTCGGCTACCTCATTGGCATCAGCCACATCGACCCCATCAAGTGGGACCTGACGCTGGAGCGATTCATCTCTGAGGACATGTCCATGCTGCCCGACATCGATCTCGATTTCCCGCGCGGACTGCGCGATGAGCTCATCAATCGCGTCCACCAGCGATATGGCCCGAACTACGCGGCGCTCACCGGCGCGATCAGCACCTACTCCGTCAAGGGCATCATTCAGGACATCGGCAAGGCGCTCGGCCTCCCGAAAGAGGACCTCACCCTCCTCTCCAAGCAGTTGCACTCCCACCATGCCGATGACCTCAAAGAGGAGATGCTGCGCCTGCCCGCCTATAAGGACCGGGTTGAGTCGCAGGGCTGGCGAGAACTGATTGAACTTGCGCCCCAGCTCATGGACGCCCCCCGCAGTCTCGGCCAGCACGTCGGCGGCATGATCCTCAGCAGTTCCCCCATCTCTGAGATGACGCCCATCCGCGAGGGCGCAATTGGCGGGCGCTACATCATCGACTGGAACAAGGACACCATCGCGGATGCCAACGTCGCCAAGATCGACCTGCTCTCGCTGCCCGTCCTCGACCAGTTGGAGCAGGCGCTCGACCTCATCGAGCAACGGATTGGCAGTCGCCCCGACCTCAGCCGCGTGGAGCCGGACGACAACAACGTTTACGACATGATTAATGAGGGTCATGCCAAGGGCGTCTTCCTGCTGCAGTCACCGGCGCAGCTCAAGATGGCTCAGCGCCTCCGCTCCCGTAATCTCCTTGACCTCGCCTATCAGGTCGCGCTCATCCGCCCTGGCGTCGGCGTGCAGGGCAGTTCCGTGAGCCAGTTCGTGGAGCGCTATCGGCACGGCGTGGAATGGAACTACGACCATCCCCTCGAAAGGCGTGCGCTGGAACGCGGCTACGGCATCATCGTCTGGCAGGAACAGGTCGTGCAGTTGTTGGCGGACGTTGCCGGCGTGACGACGGCGGAGGCGGACGAGATTCGTCGTGCCTTTGGCCGTTCCAACAATTCCGCCCTGATTGCCATGCACTGGCAGCGATTTCTGGAGGGAGCACGACGAAACGGGGTCTCAGAGGAAACAGCTCAAAAAATCTTCGGCAAGGTCAATGGCCACTATATGTTTCCCGAGAGCCATAGCCACGCCTTTGCCATCACTGCCTATCAAGCCGCGTGGCTCAAGCGCTACCACCCGCTGGAGTTCTTTGTGACCCTCATCAACAATCAGCCGATGGGTTTCTATCCGATGGAGACGCTCAAGCAGGACGCGCGGCGGTTTGGCGTTCCGTTCCTCAATCCCTGCGTGAACCGCAGCCAAATCCAGTGCGTGCCGGAGGATGGAGCGGTGCGTCTGGGGCTTGGCCTCATCAAGGATGTTGGCGAGGCGGCTGCGCGTGCCATCGTGCAGGAACGAGAGGCAAGAGGCCGATATGGCAGTCCCGCCGACCTTGTGAGCAGGACGGGAATCAAACAGCAGGCCGCCGCGTCGCTTGTCATGGCGGGAGCGTTCGATGATGTCGCGTCCAACCGCAGGCACGCCCTGTGGGACATTGGCCTCGCCAACCGCCCGCTCAGGAGCGGTCAGCGCACCCTCGCGGCGTCCACAGATCATGCCATCCCCCGACTCAAGGATTTCTCCGAGTACGAGAAGATGGTTGGTGAGTATCGCGTCATGGGCATCTACCCGCGCGGCCACGTGATGGAATTCGTGCGCCCGACATTGAATGACCGTGTGCTCCGCACGTCCGACGTGTACGACGTGCCCGAAGAACAGGAGGTGCTTGTGGCCGGGTGGCCCATCGCACGGCAGCACCCGCGTGGAAAAGACGGCACGGTCTTTGTCACCATCGAGGACGAGTGCGGCGACGTTCAAGTCATTCTCTGGAAAGACGTGTTCGCCCGTTCCCGTCGCGCCCTACGCAATCGCGTCATCATGGTTCGGGGCATTGTCTCCCGCTGGGATGGCACGACGAACATCATTGCCTCCGAGATTCGCGCCATCAACACCGATGTGCCCATGCCGAACGCCCACGACTGGCACTGAGCCGCGATAAACTGCTTCAACGAGAAGTTGAAAGTACCGCCAAGGCGGTCAGTTCAAAAAGATGTGTGGACGATTCAGCCTGATCAGCGACCTGAGCGAACTGCAGCTGCGGTTTGACTTCGAGAATCCCCTCACCGACTATGCGCCCCGCTTCAACATCTCGCCCACGCAGGACGTGCTCACAGTGCGCTGGGAGGACGGGCATAACGTTGGGGAATATATGCGGTGGGGACTCATCCCCTCGTGGGCGAAGGACATGTCCATCGGCAACAGGGCCATCAACGCGCGAGCGGAGACCCTGCCGGAAAGACCAATGTTCCGCGCGGCATTGCGCCGCCGCCGATGCCTCATCCTCGCGGACGGCTTCTATGAGTGGACGGGCAAAGGCGAGGCAAGGCAACCCATGCGCATCCTTCTGAAGACAGGTGAGCCATTCGCCTTCGCCGGGCTGTGGGAGACCTGGACAAACCCCGAAGGCGAGACCATCCGCTCCTGCACAATCGTCACTACGACGCCGAACGACATCGTGCGCCCAATCCACGACCGAATGCCTGTCATCCTGCCGCCAGAATCTGAAGCCGTCTGGCTAGACCAAGCTAACGAGGATGCCGCCGTGCTGGGTGAACTTCTGATCCCTTATCCGCTGGACACCATGGAAGCCTACCCCGTCTCGACGCTCGTCAACTCCCCCGCTAACGACACGCCGGATGTGATTCTCAGAGCGTCATAGAGTTAGGTTCCTGATCGCTCAGGAACACAAGACGGCCCATCTTGGGTGACCGGGTATTCCGGTATCAAGTGTCTGATCAAAGAATGAGAACTTTTGCGAATACTTTGCTTGCTCGGAATCAAGAACCCTTGACCGCTTGCATGTAGTTATGACAAGTATGTCGTAGCTCGAACGTACGAAACCAATACAAAGGAATCCTGTAATGAAGAATCAGTCACCCCTTAAAGATGGGAAGGATGCACACACTCCCGTCGCGCTCTATGCAAGAGTGTCCAGCGATAGGCAGGACGTCGATCTGTCCGTCTCGGCTCAACTGAGAGCGCTGAGAGACCATGCGGCCAAAAACGGGTATGTGGTCGCAGGGGAATACATCGATGAGGCCGAGAGCGGCCGAAACTCTAAGAGACCGCAGTTCCGGCAGATGATTGATGATGCCACGCAAGCACACGCTCCTTTCAAGGAGATACTCGTATGGAAATTCTCACGATTCACCCGCAAGCGCGAGCACGCAGTCGCATACAAGTCTCTGCTGCGTCGCCGCGGTATCAGGGTTGTCTCCATCACGGAGCACGCCGACGAAAGCCCTCTCGGCAAGTTGATGGAAGGCATTATCGAGAGCGTGGATGAGTTCTACTCTGAGAACTTGGGCCAAGAGGTCATGCGTGGTCTGCGAGAGGCTGCGACCCGCGGCTACTGGGTGTCGCCTCAGAAGCCTATCGGCTATCGCAAGGTGAGGGTGGATGACAACGGCAAGATGCGGCCCAAGCTGGAACTTGACCCACCCAACGACGGAATTGTACGGCGCATCTTCGATATGGCGCTGAATGGTAAGACTCCGATGGACATCGTCAAGACCCTGAACGACGAAGGAGTCCGCTCACCGAAGGGCAAGCAGTGGCGCAAGTCTCGACTGACCGCAATCCTCACCAACGAGGTGTACACCGGGACACTGATCTGGGGTGCGAAAGCACAGGACGAGGGCGAAGTGGTACGCGTCGAGAACGCCTTTCCGGCTATCGTCACGCAGGCCGAGTTTCGCCGGATCAAGAAGATGCTCAACCTCCGGTCACCCAAGCATATGCACCCTCGGCGCACATCGAGCCCCTATCTCTTGAGCGGTCTGCTAACGTGCGCGATGTGCGGGAGTTCCATGACTGCGTCCGAGGCGAAGAGTGGCAAATACACGTATTACGTGTGCCAGACGATGCTCACTAAAGGCGCGCAGGCCTGTGATACGCCGCGGCTTAACGCCAAACACTTTGAGCGGCTGATCATAGAACAACTACGGACCAATGTCCTCACTGAGCAGAACATTCGCCACTTGGCCATCACTCTCGATGAAGAAATGGATGGCCAAGCCCATGCATTGCGGGAGAAACTACATACCACAGACGCCGAATTGGGTGAGGTCAGTCGCCGACTCGACACGCTCTATGAAGCGCTAGAGACGTCAGAACTTGATCTTGCCGATGTCGCGCCCCGGATCCGCCAACACCGTGAGCGGCAGGCCCAGTTGGAGGCCGCTGTCGACGAGGCACGAGCTGGCTTGGCAGAACGACGCAGGATTCTCGACCGGGTTGAAACCATCACAGCATTCGCGAAGGAAATGGGGGAGTTCCTTCGAACGAGTGAGATTACGGAAACGCGGTCATTCATTCGCTCATTCGTCAAAGGCGTCGTCGTAAGGGCAGGCAGGGCAGTGATCACCTACACCGTTCCGATGCCGGATGATAGCCCGATTGGCCAGTCCCGGGTTGCTGATCTAAGGCTGGAGGAGCTTAGCACAGAAGAAGTTCGCAATACAGACCTGTATGGTGGGCCGGACTGGACGAAATCAAGAACCGATGCCGATTCCGACGTCACCCCGTCGCTGGGCATGGGGACCGTGTACGTCAGCGTCGCCTCGTCTCCCTCCACCTCGATGCCCTCCACGAAGTTGCGGATGAGCGCCTTCTTCTCCGGGATCGTCCCCTCCTTCAGGAAGTCCCGGAAGTCCGCCACGTACCGCGCTATCTCCTCGGTGTCGGGCAGGGCTACCCTGCGCTGCTCCAGCCGGGTCTCCGCGTCCTCCCGCGCAGCCTCCAGTTGCTCCTCACGGTGCCTCAGGGACATGATGCGGGGCGACAGGACCTCCAACGTCAGGTCGCTCGTCTCTATGGCCTCGTAGAGCTTCCCAAGACGCTTCCTCACGTCGGATAGCTCCGCCTCGACGACCTCCAGCCTACCGGAAAGCTCACCGGCCATCGCGTCTATCTCCTCCGCCACCAGCTGCACCAGCTCGGTAATGGTCTCCTCGGTCAGGATTCGCTCCCTGATCTTCTCCACCACGAAGGTCTCCAGCTTCGGGGCGTTCAGGTAGCGTGCGCTGCACGTCCCCGCTCCCTCTCTGAACAACGTGCCGCAGATGTAGTAGGCGAACTGGCCGCTCTTGGCTCCCTGGGCCGAGTAGGGCCTGCCGCACACCCCGCACTTCAGCAGCCCGCTCAGGAGATACGGGCTTCCCACCCTTGCTGGCCTCTGCACCTTCGGGGCTCGCTCGCTCATCGCCTGCTGCACGTCCTCGAATAGCTCCCTCGACACCAGGGCGGGCCACGCTCCCTCAACCCTCACAGGCTCCTGGGCCTTATCGTTCTTGCCTTTGACTCCCCAGACGGCAGCGCCGGTGTACGCCTCGTTGCGCAGCACGTAGTGGAGTCCGCCCTTGTACCAGCGCTTCCCCCGGTTGGTGACGCCCCGGTCGTTCAACTCCCTGCACAGCTCCTTGAGGCCGTAGCCCTGGAGCGACTTCTCGAATATCTCCTTCACTACGGGAGCGGTGGCCGGGTCTACCTCCAACGAGGGGCGCTCCTTCGCTCCGTCCTGCACCTTGATCTTCCGGTAGCCGAAGGGAGCCTTGGAGCCGAGGAAGAAGCCACGAGACGCGGCCTCCCGCATTCCCCGGACGACTTCTTGTGCAAGATTCTCGCTGTAGTATTCATCGACGCTCTCGATGATCCCCTCCAGCAGTCTGCCGGTGGCGTTGTCCTCGGCCTGCTCGGTGATGGACACGACGCGGATGCCCTTGCGCCGCAGCTGGGCCTTGAACGCCACGGCGTGCTCGCGCTTGCGGGTGAACCTCGAAAACTTCCAGACGAGAATCACGTCAAAGGGCGCCTGGGGCTTACTGCCTTCCTCGATCATCTCTCTGAACTGGGGCCGGTCGGCGACGCGGCCGCTCTCGGCCTCGTCCACGTACTCCCTGGCCACGGAGTAGCCGTTGGCCTTCGCGTACTCCTTGAGTGCCCGTAACTGGGCGGACACGGACAGGTCCACGTCCTGCCGGTCGCTGGACACCCTGGCGTAGAGCGCCGCCGGCGTCAGCGGCTGTAGGTGCTTCTTCTCCATATCGTCCTCCTTGGTTTCAGTTGGTCGTTATCGGTGTCCAGACTATCCCGTCAACGTGCTCAAAGTGGCGATCCGCCGATACCAGGTCGGCGCCCGTTTCCATTGCGTGGGCCGCAATCCAGACATCGTTCGTCGGGATAGGCCGCCCCTTCGCCTTCAGCGCAGTCATTACCCTTGAGTAGCGGTCGGCGGTCACCGGACCCACGGGAACGAAGGACACATAGGTACGTTCGAGGAAGGACCGAAGCTCTGCCATGTTTCGCTCGAAGTGCGTACCCTGTCGGAAGCCGTATAGCTGCTCGCCCACCACAACAGCCGAGAACAGCACCTCTTCGGCGTCCTGTATCAGGCTTCTCACCTGCTCGTTGCCCCGCATGAACGCGGAGTAGGCGTTGGAGTCCAGAAGAATCCTCATGCCCACGCTGCCTCGTCCACGGTTCCGAAGACCTCAAGAGCGCTATCGAAACTCTCAGCCTCTTCCTCGCTCCATACACCGAACAGGTCGTCCAATGCAGACCCTATGGCGTTGGGGTTTCTCTTGCTGTCCGTTATCCCCGCTCCCTTCCTCAGCAGCCTCAGCGCGGCCTGATTAAGGGAGATTCCCTCCCGCCTGGCGAGGCTGTGCATAGCGGCGCTCAGCTCGTCGTCGAACCCTCTGACGGTGAGTTGGTTCACGTCACGCTCCTTGTGAGTCATTCATAGAGGCTACGTGAGTCATTCTACCCATACCCTGGTGTGATGGTCAAGACTCGGTGGTCAATTCCTACGCAACCAGCCGCCACACGAGCAGGCCAACGACTACGAGCAGCACGACCACGGCCAGGCCAAGCCTGACTATCCAGCGTCGCGTCCGTCCGTGCTCGCCCATCTCGTCCCCATACATCCTCTCCATCTCCCTGTGGGCCTGTATAGCGGCGTCTTCGGACTTCCTGGCCGCATCCCGCTCCCGCTCCACCTCCGACGCTCGCTCCTCCGACTCGGACAGCTTCCGCTCCAACTCCCGCATCGTCCGCTCCAACTCGTCCTGTCTGACGATGGACCGGCGCAGCAACTCCTCGTCGGTGATGTACTCTCCCTCCATCCGCACGTAGACCCTGCGGCCCTCGCGGCGGACATCGACCTCTCCGGTCCTGATCTTTCGGTCGAGGGTGGACAGGGAGACCTCCAACTCCTCGGCGGCCTCCGCTTTCGTCACCCACCGGACACGCTCATTCATCGCTTTATTCCTCCAATATCGGCTGACACGTCAGGGTTGCAAAAGTGCAAACACGTTGTCATCGGGCTGGTCTGCTATTTTAGCACAGCTTCGCATTTTCAGGCCCGATACGTTGCGACACGTCACGGCGACACGTCAACTCCGTTTCATCGCTGGAACAGGGGCAAACGGAGCCGTTTCCGGCCTCCTGAAGAACCTGCCGACAGTACAAAATGTCCACTCTTGCAGCCCCCAGACAACATAGAGGGGAGATAGCGACGCATCGTCGCTATCTATGTGTCATGTCATTACCCCTACAGGATTAGCCCTCTACAGGACGGGGACGCATCCGGTGGTAGAGACTGTCCCACTGGTAGGCGCTCAGCCCAGACAGCGCCAGTCGGGGGGAGGACGGCTCCCACAAGGGACGCCAGGACTCCCCCAGTATCCCCCTGCGTGACAGCACGAACATGCAGGACACCAGGACAGGCACGGTCATAAGAGTCATGCTGGCCGCTGTGCTCACGTAGGTCTCTTCGACCTCCTCGGTGTCCACGACGAACAGGGTGATGGGGAACGGCGGCTGGTCCTCCCCTGGCTCGTTGGAGTGGTAGTACATGGTGTAGGGTCTCAGGCGGGCCATGACTCCCTGCGGGTGGCGGGCTCTCAGCTCGTGTTCGAGGTAGAACGGCACGTGTAGCCCGGCGGTGATGAGATGCCCCACGGCGTCGGGGGCGATGGCCGACTGTCCCCAGTTGTAGGCCCGGTCGGAGCGGGCGGTGGGAACGGACCACACCAGCTCGCTGTCGGGGTTCTCCCTGGCCTCAGCCTGAAGCTTCGAGAGGACCCACGTGATGCCGTCGGCGTGCTTCGTCTGCCTCGCCCACGTCGCGATGCGGTGCCCCACGTGACGGGGGCGTCCCTCTTTGTCGGTGGTGAGATCCGTGCTCCAGATGCCCCGCGTGGTGGGAAGCTCGGCCCGGTCCCGGTGGGTGACGTAGCGTATCCCCTCGCCGGACAGCGTGTAGCGCACCTCGCCCCGTTTGCCCAGGCGTTCGATGAGGCCCCGGGTCTTCACCAGGCTGCGCATCATCTGACTGACCCGCCCGTCGGAGACGCCGAGCCAGGTTGCCAGGTGCTCACGGGGGATCATCGGATGGTCGGTGATCAGGTCAAGCGTCCGCTTCTCAGCGGGGCTGAGGCCGAAAGCTGGCGCAGCCTGCGTCATGCGTTCAGGCTGCGGCATGGAGGCGCGTTTCCGCTCCGGCGACTGGCCAAGCCCTCCGCCGCGCTTGCCGTAAGCGGTCACCGACTCCAGCGGGTAATACGTAAGTCCGAACAGTCCCGTGGGTTGGCACCAGACTCGGCGATTTCGTCGTTCCAGGGCGTCCCTGGACTCCACGGCGACGTAGCAGTCGCTCAGGTCGTTGTTGATGCAGTACCTCGCCGTCCTTCGCAGCTCCCATGCGCTGGGCACAAGGATCAGCACCGTACCGGGGCGACGCGAATAGCTGTACTGCGCTATAGCCTTCAGCCGGTCGTAGAGAGACCGGCGTCGCAGAGCCAGACCCTGGCGCACCACGCCGAAGTCACGGCCGTCGTGGAGAGTGATGGTGGCGTCGAAACGGCCCCGGCGGTGGAACTCCACACGGGAACGCAACCCGTCCGTGCCGGGGGACATGGTGGCGGCCAAGCGGTAGACGGCGGCCACCGCGTCCATCCGGCGGAGGAGAAGCGTGAGCCACTCCCTGGACATGGGGTAGGCCCGCACGAAGTCGGAGGGCGTGTCGAAGTCCAGGAAGTCGGCGGACTCGCGAACGCCCTGCGCCGTGAGGCAGTATCGTGCACTGGACGGCAGGTGCACGGTGCCGTGGGTGGCCTTCCCCACGATACCGTCGGTCAGCAGCTCGGACAGCCTGCGGTGGACGGTGGCGTGGGGCTCGCCCAGGATGAGCGCCAACTCCGTCGATTCGACGAACGGCATCCGGCTGAGGGCGTCGAGCAACTGATGGTCTGAGAGGGCCATAAGCCTGACTGTAGCGAGAAAGCGCCCTCGTGGGCAATCACCACATGACAGCGACTCCGATTGGCACCGCCAGACTGCTGAGAAGCATTGATCGCAAGGAGTCACCTACGGCTAGTCGTGCTCGTAGCCAGCCCGCGCATATCGTCCATGCGTCTCTCTAGTTGAAGGCTTTTAGACGTTGATTCACCGCTACTTGAAGTATATACTTCCGAGTAGTTGGAAGGGAGTAGCAGCTTGAAAGGTACTGAGAACGGACAACGTGGAACTTTCCTGGTGACGGCGTATAGGTGTCGTTGTGGACACGAGTGGGTTCCAAAGAAACTTCGCAGCGCGGAACGTCCACGGGTTTGCCCAAAGTGCAAGAGCGCCAATTGGGACAGGCCCTATCAATTTCGGAGGGGAGGTGCTCCTAGCCAATCATGAGTATTCTTGAAGCACTCAACTCTGCCGACTTGCTGACTTTGGACAAAGGCCACATTCTTCTTGGAAACGCATTCGACTGGCTGGAGAAGGCCGAACGGAACTCGATTCACGCCGTGGTGACCGACCCGCCGTACGGGTTGGTTGAGTACTCACCATGTCAACTCGAAAAGCTCCGCAACGGCAACGGAGGGGTTTGGCGGATACCCCCGGCGTTCGACAACGCCGCCCGCAAGCCCGTTCCTAGATTCACAGTGCTAAATGACGACGATAAGGAGCGTCTTGAGGCGTTCTTTGATCACTTTGCCGCCCTGCTGATGCCGGTCTTGGTTCCCGGTGCTCACGTCTTTATAGCGACCAACCCTCTAGTTTCCCACTTCGTCTATCTGCCCTTCGTCAAGGCGGGCTTCGAGAAGCGAGGAGAGATCGTCCGTGTGGTTCAAACCCTGCGTGGTGGTGACCGTCCCAAGAATGCTCACGTTGAGTTCTCCTCTGTCTCGGTGATGCCCCGGTCCTGCTGGGAACCGTGGGGCCTGTTCCGCAAGCCATGTGAAGGACGTGTCCAAGACAATCTCCGCAAATGGAAGACAGGGGGGCTTTCGCGTGTGTCTGACACTGAACCATTTCGGGATCTCATTCAATCCTCTCCCGCTCGGGGACTCGAAAAGAAGGTAGCTCCTCACCCGACGCTAAAGCCCCAAGACTTCATGCGGCAACTTGCACGGGCTTCTCTCCCGTTGGGCGAAGGCGTAATCCTTGACCCGTTTATGGGTTCCGGCTCTACGATCGCGGCAGCTACCGCTTGTGGTCTCGACAGTATAGGTATCGAGATTGACCCGGAGTACTTCAAGATGGCGCGTACAGCTATTCCTCAGCTAGCGAAGTACGTCCCTAACGGAAGTAGGCATAATGGTCAGAAATGACTGGTTCGATTCATCGGTGCCGCTGCCTCCAGGTCTAACTGTCGGCGCGATCCGTAGGTCTATAGACTATGTCCAGCGTGAGCTTGCGGAGTTGGTGGAAATCTACGATGAGCAGATGAACGTATTCAGCGCAATTGTCGGTATCTTCGGTACGCGAGCACTAGATTCGGTCAGCAACTACGAGAAGCACAGGAACCTTGACACCGCCCAGCAACGGTTTCCCGATCTGCGTCGAAGAGGGTCCGGTTCGAACCCCACGGCCAACGACTCATTGGAGAGTAAGGCAAGCAAGAGGCCGTGGGCGCTGCAATCGCATTTCGACCATCCTGGATGGTACATCGTCTGGCGGTATCTTGTTGACCCTACCGAGACGTTAGAAGCTGGCAGGCCGGTCATTGTTTGGCGCGTGGACGTCGCATTCATCAACAAGGAAGATTGGAAGTACGAATCAAGCAGGGCAGGACCGGCGGGCGGAGGACGCACCCATACGTTCGGTCTACATCGCCCGGCAACCAAATTGCGGGGCAAGTCAGTCTATCGACGACGCGATGTCGTCCTAGTTGGTGGGAAGCCGATCCCTGCAAATGGCGATTAGGCACATTAGGTAAGGTGCCGATGGCGAATGACGGAAGGGGGTCCGCCATGCTAAACCTAAAGGCCCCAGTCTGACTCGTGCACTAAGGTTAGGGTCACATTCGTCCCTCTTCGAGTCTGGGAGAAGTCACCTTCCCCCGTCCGCCAGTGGGCGTCCATCCACTTCCACCTAGCCTTGCCACTATCGGACCGATAGCCCCCTCGCTACTCACAGCCCACGCCGTCGTTGTCGGCGTCGTTCATCTACTCATATGCTGGATGCCCGCAGTGCACGGGGGCAATGCCGTAGGTGCCTACCGAACTGCGGACTTTTCGCTGGGAGGTCAGGCTCTAGATTCTACTGAGCCCTTCATGCTCCATTGTATTTCACAATCGTCCCATCAGGATACGTGACCTGGAAGGGCAGCCCACTCGCCAGCCAAGCCCAGAATTGCTTGTAGAACGCGTCCTCCTTGTCGCCACAGGCGTTGTAGTGAGCATTGTTGCGACTTGTCCACGCGTCCATTGCCGTGATGTAGGCGTCCACCGCTGCCTCCACGCGTTGGGCATAAGCTGTGTCGGTTTCTCCCTGGTTTCTCGTGGGGATGGACAGTGTGGGCTTTGCTTCGCTGAACGCGGGGCAGGCGGGGTAGGTAAGATTGTGCGTTGGCGGTTTCAGTGTTGGCGGGTGCGTAGCGTGATATTCCTCGCAGGTAGTACGGTATTCGTCACTCCAGCGCGGCAACCCCTTGATGTCCTTTCCGTCCCCAAGGCAGTAGATCCGATGCGCCTCTTCCGCTATCTCGGCAGGCGTTTTGTTGGGGTCGGGTGTGGGAACAGGTGTGGGCTGCGCACCAGTGGGGGCAGGCTTGTACACGCGCACGCGGTGGCTTGCTACAATGCCGCTGCCCTGGTACACCCGGATGCGCCAGCTCGCCTCCATCTCCCGGGTGTTGTCGGGCCAAGCCTTGCTCTGCCCGCGCATCTGGAGCCAGACCTCTATCTCGCTCTCTCCTGCGGGCAGCGTGAACAGGTGGCCCGCTGTGCTCTCGCCCTCATACCGTGTGTTGCTGGCGCCGTGGTAGAAGTCCACTTCATCAAAAACATTTGCCACGCTGGCGGCGGGCGTGCCCTGCTTGGTGAATCTGATGTGGAAGTCAGTATCGGTGGCATCTGCGTTGTTGATGGTGATCTTCAGGTCACAGATGCCATTCGCATCCTTGGTGGAAATCTGGTGGCCTGCGTCGCCAGAGGTTGTGGATGCACAGGGCGTGCCAAACTTGTTGCTGGCGGTAATGCTTGCCGTGTGGGCTGTCTGTGCGCCAACTGGTGCCGGCATCAGGTCGATTGCCAAGATGGTAAACATGATGATGGCGATGGTTATTGGGAGTACTTTGAGCGCAGCTAACCCAAAGTTCTTCATCTTGCTGCTCCTTATCTATACACAGGTCTACCAAGCTGCCGAAGTGTTCGGTCAGAGACGCTGTGTCACTACTTGTCAGGTCACTCTCCCTGTAAGATTGACCCGAATCTTATAACTAATCTTAAACTAAGTCTAAGAATAAGTCCAGATAGGACTGCCCAGGAGGTGTCACGACAGTTGCCCATGCCAGCCCACTTGGACTTGCCTCTATCGGACCGGAAGCCGCCTCATCACTCGCAGACCACGCCGTCTTTGTCGGCGTCGTTCATGTACTCATATGCGGGATGCCCACGGCGCACGGGAGCAATGCCGTGGTTGCGCGCCTCCGCGCACGTGATGCGGCCATTCCCGTTGTCGTCGTACAGCTCTAGGGCGTTGTTGGCTGCTCCGTCTCCTTGTGCAGCAGGAGGTAGCCGTGAGCGTCCTCCTGCCGCCTGAACAGCGCGGCCGGGACCGTGCCAGTGGCGTCGTCCACAGCCCCTACCGAGAGTGAAGTAGGGGCCTCGTCCTTGGAGCCAGTCATGCCTGCTGCCGTCTACCTCTAGAAGCATCCTCTCCTTCGGGTATCGCTCCCGCCGTCTGAACCGTCTGGGGGTCGCCGGGGCCGGGGACTTCGCAAGCCTCCCGACAGCAGTATCCTCCTGACCGTTGGGCGTGACAGATCAATCCCCTCTCGCTCCGACAGCATCTCGGTCAGATGGGAGTAATTGAGATCCACGCAGGGACCCTGGGCCAACTCCCTGACCCTCTGCTGCGTACTTCGTATCCGTGGTCGTGTCTGGCCTCCTGCCTCTGTTGCCGTGAGCGATGGCAGCTGCTCCCTCCTCTCTGTACGCTGCCAGAAGTCGCCACGAATGGCGCTCGCTCACTCCCATCAGCCCTGCCGCTTGGTCCACAGTCACCTCTCCTGCGATCACTCCGTTCAAAACCTGTATCCTCGATTGCCCTTTCTTCGTCAACACCAGTCCTCACATAGACTGACATTTTCATTGAACAGTTAGACCCTGACAGAATCATCGAACAGCAACAACACTTGCTTGGACACTTGCTGAATTCTCGTGAGGGCGTGAGGTTAGTAGTTTCGCATCGCCGATGCGCCATTGTCAGAGGCATCGATTCTCCGCTAGAATAGAGCCATGGCCTGGAAGGTGGGTAACACGGGTTTTGCTCATCATTGGGGACGGCAACAGTCGGCTACAACTTCTCCCCACGTTCGTAGCGTGAGGCGAGTTGTGTTGCTTCTGTTGGCCTGTATATTATGCTTTGCTTTGGTCGTTGCCTGCGCCGAGACTGGCATGGACGGTGCCGACGACACTGAGGAGCAGCCGGGTATTGCATTGCCCGCCGACGGACTGTGCAGATCCGGAGTGGTCATCCAGAAGGGAGAGAGTTGCACACACACATACTCCTACAGCGCCGGCGTCACCTTCTCGTCTTCAGGTTCAACGGAGATTTTTGAGACCGAGGAAATCGAGTTTCGGGTCGATGACGATGGCATTGGCCACTACGGTGACCGGTTGTCCGGCACATCGCTTGAGAGCACAGTGAACCTGGGGGACGATAAGATCGTCTTTATTGCGCGAGGTCGAGACGACGGCTCCTTCTTCATCGAGGAGGCGACGCAGAGGGAACTCGACGACTTCTTGGACCCCGATCTGGTCGGCCTTCCTTGCCTTGAGGGCCTAGAGCTGGAGCCAGGGGAACGGTGCAGGCTACAGGGCGGGGGCGAGTTCACCGTTGAGACGGACGGCGACGGCTGCTTTGGAGGTAGTCTGTGCTCTGGCCGGAGCCTCAGCATCCAGGGATTCGTTGCCGAGCGACTAGAAGACGGCAGCTGGCTTATCGTCAGCACTCCATGATGCTAGCCGCCTAGCAGAGTACCGCGTCGGGGGCCGACCAGCTACTATCCCCTAGCCAGACGCCTGAGTGCGACGATACCGATTCAGGTCGGCAATCCCCTTCACCTGTCCCTACAGAGCATGGTTTCATGGTTGACCGACCGTCCTCGGGCAAGTGGGCAGCGACCGCTACAAGCCTGGGTCCCAGCCCAGCCATGGATTACCCAACGGTTCTCCGAAAATGACCGTGGCGGCTACGGCAGGCTCTCGATAGTCCAAGTGGAACCGCTCCTGCTGGCGCTGAACTGGTTCAGGTTTATGCTCTGGGCTTCCATGACGGTGTTGCCCATGCTGATGCCGCCGATGTTGCCGTCGAGCACCGCTGCGCCGTCCTCTCGAATCGTCATGGTGAAGTCCCCTATGGAGCATTCGTCCCCTGGATAAAGGATCTGGCCGACCGTGCATAGGCCGGAGCCTTCGCCGATGCCCACTGAGTCCGAGGACTGCGCCATATCCTTAGAAGCTTCTGCCCCTGCTTGGCCGGGAAAGCTGAAGTCGGTCTCGATGCCACAGGACTCCACAGCCCGACCGAGCGCTGCGCTCTCCTCCATAGTCAGTCCCTCCCCGGATGCGTCGGCACATGAGAGGACGGCAAGGATGCGTTCGCCCAACGATGTCCCTTCGAACTCCCCAATCAGACATGCGAGTCCGGCTGTGTATGGGGGAGGGCCTTCGCCGGGGCTGTCAGCGCAGCGGCCTCCTCTGGCGTCAGGCAGGCCATGACCTGTAGCATCCCAGGGCCGCCTCCACCCTCGTCTGACGAAGGAAACAGCCCGGCGGTCGGGTTGTCTGCCGGAACGTCCGATACACACATTCGCGTCTCGACGCTCAAGCCGCCTGCCGCGACGTTCAGCATCGCGACGCTGGCAGCAACTTGGTGTTTCTCGGGGAGCCATTCGGCGGCGTCCTTGCCGCTCTTCTGGGAGCGATTCACCGAGGGGCTTGGCCAGGGTAAGAGGGTGCCACGCTCCTAATGTGCTGTGGGGCCGGGGCTATGGGGCCATCGACGGCAAATGCCTCTCCTGGAAAGCAACCAACTCGTCCTCCGTCAGGCATCTGAACACCAGCAGGCTGTCGTTCGCGACCTCCAGATACTCATCTTCGGACAACGCATCGGGGTCCTCCATGGCGTCCCTCGCGAGGTCGATGAACTCGGCGTGCTCGCTCGCGAAACCGGTCAGGCATGCGCGTGAAGAGTCCGCTGTGGCGCCCAGACCGGCAGCCATCACGCTCCCGACGATGTTGCTGAAGCTCTCCTGCGAGAAGCAGGCCATCGCTGCGGGCGGCGTCGATCCCGTGATCTCTAGCGGAGACACCGCGGGCATGCTCCCGATCATCGCCATCGCACCTTCGGGCAGGTTCTTCCGCAGGCAGGTGGCGTCGGCCTGGGTCAGCGAGGCCACCAACTCCTTCCCCGTAATCTTCGCGCCGGCGAAGATGGACGCGAAGGTGACTACTGAGAAATCCACCTTCTCCCGCGTCTCCATGCACTCGTACAGACCAATCAGCGAAGAGTGGATCTCTGTAGGGTGGCTTGGAGCTGTGATCTCTATGTCCACGCCCAGCGACGCCGACACTAGCTCCGGGTGCATCGCGGCGATATCCGAGATGCACCCAAGCGTTCCTTCGGACCACCCGCCCATTCGCGCGCTCATGAGCCGCACGCCTAGGGTCGTCATGTCCTCCGTCTCCAAGCAGCCGACGAGGTGCAACTTCGTGTCCGCGTTCCCGGCTGAATCCAGAAGCGGCGCGCCCTCGAACGAATCGTAGGCACTCCCGCCCATCGCCGAACTCACGCAGTCAGTCTCATCCCCTGTGAGGTACGTGGCTAAATCCGCGCCCGTCGTCTCATCAGTGACGCGCAGTTCCGACATCGGGGGAGGGGCCTCGCTGCAAGCGGCTACCAGCCCCGCGGCTAGCACCGCCACGGCGATGATCAATGCGGTACTGGGAAAGTGTTTCATGGCACCCTTCCCGGATGTTTGACCAACCTGCGGCTAGTATAGGCACTCGCGAACAGACGGGGCAAGGCTTGACCTCTTACAGGATAACCCCAATGAGGGCGGGTTAGAATCGACGGCGCACTGACCTGTGGCTCTCTTGCAAGCCAGGGGTTACACCTCCAG
>CAYOPL010000010.1:0-4801 GCA_964405845.1 uncultured Dehalococcoidia bacterium
CTTCCGTGTGAAGGAAGCGCTCTAACCAGCTGAGCTAACCGCCCCTGTTCATTCCCATTCAGCACGTGCGCCGAGATAAGGCTGTGTGTGGTGGCAACGACAGGATTCGAACCTGTGACCTAGCGCTTATGAAGCGCCCGCTCTGCCGCTGAGCTACGTTGCCGCGCCAGGCTGCTGACCTTTCAATGATAAGCCCTCAGAGGTGCATCGCAAACTGCCATCCTGAACCGAGCGTTAGTGGAATGACGGATCTAAAGGGATGAGTTGCTAATCGAGGCAGGGCTGCACAATTGAGTCTTTGGATTCTTCGCTACGCTCAGAATGACAGGGAGGAAGCGATCAGAATGACATGTTGAGTTTGGCTGTGGTATTGATTGAGAGAGATGCCGAATAACCGGAGGGAGAATGGTGCAGGGTACTCCGCCATCGCCGCAAATTGATCCGTTGACGCTGCGGGCGCGCAGTGATTCCGTTCTGCAGCGGAGCGTTGGCGATCTACGCGAGACGCTTCTGGCGGCCATCGATCAGATCGAGCGATTTCCGGCTGTGTTTCCCGACTCGGCGCTCGAGGCCATTGAGGTGGAGCCGCGTGAGATGGAATCGCCGGATCGCGGGCCTATCGTCGTGTGTCCGGACGGGGAGATTTATGAGCTTGTCGTGCGTGCCACGTTTGAGACGCTGGGCGCGCAGGAATACGCGGATCGGCGGGAGGAGATCAAGCCGCTTGATCTGCCTCTGCATGAGTACATCGCGTACCTGTACAACGCGATTTTGGCCGTGACGGATTATTTGTACCGGAGCGGGCAACGAGGGTAGGGGCTCACCCTGAGCCCGTCGAAGGGTGAGCGGGAGGGAGTCCCGATGGATTCCTGCTTTCGCGGGAATGACGGGGAGTGTTTAGCCGACTTGTTGGAATGAGTCGCCCTTGTAGTTGTCCTTGCTCTTGAGGTAGGCCTGCAGTGGGCCTTGCTGGACGCCGCGGAGGCGGTCATCCACCTCGCGAGCGGGTTTGGCCGGGCTGCCCATGACGAGGGTGTTCGGTTCGATCTTGGTACCGGGAGTGACGAGAGAGCCTGCGCCGACAATCGCGCCTTCGCCGATCTCGATCTCAGCCGGGCCGGGGGCGCCGACGCACTTGGCGCCGTTGGCAATCAGGACGTTGTCGCCGGTCTTGACGTGGTGGACGAGAGTCATATGAGCGATGACGCAGTTCGCGCCGATGGTGGTTTCCTCATGGAGCACCGCGCCGTCCTGGATGTTGGTGTTTTCACCAACCGTGATGCGGCCTGAATCGCCACGCAGGGTTGCGTTGAACCAAACGCTGACGTTCGGTCCGATGACCACATCGCCGATGACGCTGGCCGACGGGGCAATCCACGCCGTGGGATCAATTTGCGGTGTCATTCCGTTGATTGAGTAGACTGCCATCCTGAGTCCTCCTTGTTGGATCTACTTTCGCATACGGCAGAGTATCTGTTGGTTTCTGTTTATCCTGTAGGGATTGTAACGACTGCGGTGCCTCCTTGCGGGCGTTGGTTGTCGGCGCGGAGAAGGTAAACGTCTATTTCCAGGATGACCCGGCCGGGCTCGTCATGGCGGTCAGTTACGACGCCGGTGGCGGTGTAGGTCTCGCCCTGATTGACGGGCATACGGAAGACGCAATCGAGCTTTTCGATACGTCCGTTGGGCAGCCATCGCTGCAGGGCAGTTTCCATAGCAGTCATGCCGAGATTGCCGGGCACAATCATGCTGTTGAAGCCCTCACTTCGGGCGGTCTCCTCGTCTGTGAACCGGCTTGGGCCGCTCATGGATCCCCGTTCCACTGCGTTGTCATTGAGCCAGCCGGAGAGGGCCATCATGTCCCTGACCCAACTGTTGTGGGGCGTCCATTCGATGGGGGGTACTTCGTCTCCGATGTCGGCGTGTACTTGTATCTCCGTCATGATTGCGCCTCCCCGTCCCTCGCCGGGGGAACGCCGGGCGCGCGATAGACCATTGAGTCGCGAGCGCGGGCGACAAGATCGCCATCCTGATTTCGGAAGAGAATTTCCCAGACCTCAAAGGCCATCGTGCCGGAGCGGCCGGTCTTGGAGTAAACATCCCGCAGGACGGCGTAGCGGGTGAGGCGGTCGCCGACGTAGATAGGGGAGTGGAGTTCAATGGCGCGTCCGGCGTTGAGGCCGACGGTTGCGCCCTCCAGTTCAACATCCGCGCCAAGCTCTTGAGCCCGCGTAAAGTAGACGTTCAGCATTGCCGTCGGGGCTTCCTGACGCCCACCTTCCGGCGGATCGGCCGCGGGGATGCCGGTTAGTTTCAGATACCGATCGACGACATCCCGGGATAGTTCGACTTCGCCAGTCGGCTGTTCAAGATGAAGGATCTTTTCATTGAAGGTCAGCTGCGGTGTGGCGGCATCCCCACCGTTCCCGTCGTTTGTTGTCATACCTCTTTCCCCATCCCCAATCAACTCATTGCTGCGTGTCTTCAAGCCTAACAGCAGCAAATTCTCCAGACCGTAGCGCCTCTACAAGCTCCGACTCGGAAGAGATCGGCGCGTCAAAGGCGGTCAGGCAGCGGGCGATGGCGCTCACAAAGTGAGCATCGCTGCCGGCGATTCCAGAGTAGCCGTTTTCGGCCACTAATTTCTCGGCTGCGTCAGCTTCTTCCGGGCGGTTGCCGCCGTTCAGGCGCTCAACAATGGACACCTGAGGAAACTCTATGCCGTCTGCTATCCACGCGGCGAGGCCGATGCCGGCGCGTCCGGGGTGGGCAGGAATTGCTATTGCGCTGTTCGCCTCCGCTATCTCCATTAGCTGAAAGGGGTCCATTGCAACGTCCGTCGGATCGATTGCATCGGCCAGCTTGTCCGAGATGCCGTAGACGAGGAAATGCCCGTGCTTTGTATCAAGCTCCGCGCCCCTTAGGACAGTGACGCCGAATTGCTCAAGCGCATCGGAGTAGTCCGCATCAAGGGAAAACTGGCGGTGCTCAGTCAGGACGATGCCGTCCACTTGCATGCCGCGCTTCCTCAGTGTGCCAATCCACTTGAGGTATTGCTCCACCGTGGCGCGGGAGTCGTCCGAGGCGACGGAGTGGGAGTGGAGATCGTAGTAGTACATTCCTGCCGTTATGCCGCTGCCGACGGACTAGCGATGCCACTCCGCGATGTTCCAGAGTTCGCTGTCCCATGCGTTCATTCGGACGCCCTGGAGGTCGTTCGCCTTGGCGGAGACGAGACCGCGACGGACGAGGGGTATTTCGTAGGCAGGGATTACGATTGCCTCGTTGAGAGCACGCACGAGGGCCTCCCGTTCAGTTTCGGGCTGCCCATCCTCTAGTTGACTGTACAGCCAGTCATAGGTTTCGTTACACAGGCGGACATTATTCTCTTCGGCCCACATGTTTTCGCGCGACTGGATATGGTCGCATTGATAGACGGAGAAGTAGTTCGCCGGTTGCAGACCCGTTCCGGTTGTGTACATCTGGACATCGGCCAGGAAGCGGCGGTATGACTCCGGAACATCGACGGGATTGCCGCCGAAGAAGATGCTGGCGTCGTGCGTGATCAGCGTGCTCTCGATGCCGATTTCAGCCCACCATTCCTGGATCAGCGCGAACGTGCCCTCACGAACGGCGTTGGCTGTGGTCTGGTAGGTGAGTGAGAGTGGGACGCCCTTGTATTCGCGGACGCCGTCGCCATCAGTATCGACGACGCCGTTCTCGTCGAGCAGGGCCTTGGCAGCCTCGATGTCCTGAGTGAGGCAGCTATCGTTACGGTTGGAGACGAATCGCGCCGGCGCCGTTACGAGGTTGCACGTTGCCATGCCCGCAGAGCCGTAGAGATCATCGACAATGCGTTGACGGTCGATGGCCATAGACATGGCCTTTCGGATGGGCGTGAACTTTAGGAATGGGTGAGGATTGTTGCCGTCAAGGTACTCTGAGCGGTTGTCCTCGTTCTCCGTGTGCGGGTTCGTCTGGTTGACGACGATGCGCTCGACGTCGCTGGCAAATGCCGTGACAAGTTCACCGAGCTCGTTGCCGAGCCAGAGGATAAGCTGGGCCCGGGTCACCTGCATGTTCCAGGCATAGTCGGCGGTCCCGTCGACAAGGACGGCCTGCGCGGCTGACTCGGCATCGCCGCCGCCGATGAGAACGACGCGGTCGAAATGCGGCCGTCCGCCCCAATAGTGCGGATTGCGTTCAAAGATGCCGCCGTCGTTGGGAGTGAACTCGACTATGCGGTAGGGGCCGGAGCCGATGGGCATCTGGTGCTGCTCATCGCAGCTAGGTGTTTCCGTGGCGATGCAGTCCTCGAATTGGGCGCGGCTAATGATCGGGGTATCCGTGCCTGAGAGGAGAATGACCGGGTCCCTCGCCTCACTCCTCAATGTAAAGACGACTTCGTGATCTCCCACGGCCTCGACAGACTCAAAGGCGCTAAAGGTATGTTCCGAGAGGCAACCGATGCCTTCAGTTGTGCAGTAGAGCGACGTGAATACGACATCATCGGCGGTGAGGGCACTTCCGTCCGACCATGTGAGGTTCTCGCGCAGCCGCCATGTGATTGTGAGGCCGTCTTCCGAGATGCCACCGTTCTCCCGGGAGGGAATCTCGGCGGCGAGTTTGGGGACGACGTTGCCATCGGGATCGATAACTGCAAGAGATTCAAGAACTATCGCCCCGGCGTCGCGATCCTTGCTGCCCGACGACTGGTAAGGGAACGGCAGGGTCGGGGCCTGCCAATAAAGGATGGTGAGCACTTCCTCCGCAGGCTCAGGTGTTGGGGTAGGAGCGGGGC
>CAYOPL010000011.1:0-17057 GCA_964405845.1 uncultured Dehalococcoidia bacterium
CTCTGTGTGGAGCTCATCGATTACCGGCGCAGGCTCGTGTAGGCCATCTTCGCCCGGTTGTGGAGTCCTCCGCGCGCCCCCGATGGCAGCACGAAGTAGATCGTCGCCAACACGTAGCCCAGCAGGATGAGCGGCACGACCTGCACAATGGCCGTGAACTTACCGGCGTACGCCGCATTCGCGGTAACCGCGGCCGCGGTCTTCCCGGTTGACTCATATGCGCCCGCGATACTCTTGCCCGCCGCGCCGTCGCAGACCACTACCGCGCCCGCGGAGCCGCCCTTGGCGGTGCAGATGTTCACCGCGTACGTCGCGAGCACCTCCGTCAGCTGGATGAACAGGATCGGCATCATGATGACGGCCACGATCACCGCGATGATCTTGAGCAGCACCATGATTCCCCCGCTGCCGCCCGCTGCGCCCAGTCCGGCTCCGCCGAACATCGTCACCAGCAGCCCGACCGCGATGAAGAGCGGTATCAACCGTAGGAACGTCCCCAGGTACTGCGCCTGCGTCACCGTCGTCGCCTCAACGACCGACTGCGCCAGTGGTTGGGCTAAGATGTTCAGCCCGATCAGCCCCAAGACCGCCGACAGCATCAGCGCGACGGCCCCCATGATGGCGGAGTTATTCCCGCCACCCGTACTCATTCCCATCTCAATGACCTCCTTTGTCCCCGATGGGTAAAACGGAAGGCTAGGCGGGCACTAGCAGGGGTGGTCAACATGACATTAGGTGACGGGGGCCGCCTAATGTCACGAGGAGCTGGTGACAATAATCGTCCTGTTGTCACTTTGCTAATGACGTATTTGGTTGTGCTACAATCCGCGCTTGATGCTTCTAAGGGATAAGGAGGGGTCATGCAGCAGCTCACATGCGACGTATGCGGTCAATCGTTTGAGGGCGTCCGGCTGCGGCATACATCTCTGACCACCTGCTCGCACTCATGTCGACAGCGCGGGTATCGCGCGCGGAAACGGGTGAATCGGGCGGCGGAAGACCTGGCCATGGTCAAGGCCCAGTTTCACAACCCGAGTAAGCTGCTGAGCATGCTATCGGCCCCAGAAACGACGACGCTCTATCCCTCATCCCTACTCCGTAGGGAGGGGTAGGATGGCCAAGCAACAACCATCGCGAGTGTTGGAGCTGACGCGGCTAGATGGGCGGCCCTACACTCTACGCGCAGTCACCGTCATGACGATCACGCCCCGCCAGTCCGGTCATGGCACACGACTATCGATGAGCCACTTCTTGCCCGATGACGAGCGCGTGGTGGAAGTCCAGGAAGACCACGACGCAGTTAGAGAGGCGTTGGGATGGGGCAGGCAGGAAACCAGCCGCCCAGCCGCCGCGAAGAACGGAGTTGCGCCTAAGCGCCCCGTCCCCACTCGGTGAAGTAGATGAGCGAAGACAGCTTTGGGCACCGAAACCCCTGGGTTTAGGGGCGGCATTAGCGGGCAGGACCATCGTGATGCTCAGACAAGGGTGACGCTAATCAGCTGCAGGCCGCGGGATCTCGCCGGCGCGGCCGCATAACCGTCACGGTACAGTTGTGTTACGATTTCCTCGATGGCCGCTTCGAGCGACGTTGCGGCCGCATTAGCGTAACGCGAGGAGCACCACAATGCTGACGCTGACCTGTGACGTATGCGGGACTGAGTTTGAGGCTGTCCGGCACCGCCACCGCAACACCACGGCATGTTCCCATTCATGTCGCCAACGCGCCTATCGAAGGCGGAGGCGATTCGAGAAGCTGACGGCGGAGATTCAGAGCTTGCGCGACAGTCTACATCGGCCCGATAGGGTCCTGCGTGACGCGGCCTAATTCCGGCGCTCGCCGGCGGGCATCACCGCGACGACACCGCACCGAACGCACAAGGCGACGGTGACAGTTCCCCCGAAGTCCATAGGAAACACTCCAGCTCCCTGGATGCGATCCCACTCCCCGCAGCGGTTGCAGGGACCCATAACGCCATGCGGAATCTCTCTAGCCGCGGCCACGCCCGCGACGTAGCCTCTCATGTATTGGTCACTCATCTCGTCCATCCACGTCGGCACATAGTTGTCCATCATCTTCTCCCTTCGCAGTTTTCACAGAGGCCGAATCTTCCAGTCTCGTAACACTCCCAACACAGCAAGCGACCGCACAACCGGCACGGCCTTTGACGGTACGCTGCCCGCCAGCTAGGATGCCCACATGTCGTGCCGTTCAAAAAATTTTGCGACGTGCGGTTTTCCCTTGTTTTGTTACTAGATGTAGAGAGTAGGGCAGCCCCCCCCAACTGTCTTAAGGCATGACTCACAACGCCTGTTCTAGCGGCGCGTGGGGCCTCAGCGGACGCCAACACCCGCCTCACTGTCGCTTGCGAGACGCCCACGATTGTCTGAATCTTGCGTTGCGACATCCGCCCACTCTTGGCGAGTGAGCGGATGCGGGCATTGCGGCGCGTCGGATCGTAATCCTCGCGCCCGTGGTGACGCTTGTAGGCAAGTGCCCGTTGCTTTTCGGGATCGCGCTTCCACGTCACCCAGGACGGCGCACGTCGGGGACGGACGGGCATGACAGCGGAGCTGCGGTCAGTGTATTGCCGCCGACTGTACCGGGCGCACGACTCCAGGATCCACGTGGCTTCCGAGTCGGACAATGGCGGCGAGCAGTGTTGGCGGTTGAAGTTGAGTCCATACGACAGCCATTCTGCATCACCGCCACTGCGCAGCCTCGGCCCCCAAGTGGCATTGTGGGCTTCCTTCACCATCACGCGGAACATTCCCTCGTTCCGTTCGCCCTGGTGGAAGCGTTCGGCAAACGTCGGCATGCCAGGCTCACTGGTGAGGTCCTCCACGACGTGCGAACGCGGGCGCGGGTTCCACCAGGGCGGCTCTATAAGGCTCGGTAGCCGCCGGTGCAGCTCGTGCAGTGTGTAGGCCTCCTTTCTCAGCCACACCGGCTCATAGTCAGCGGGCGGCGCGAGTGGATTGAGCGAGATTCCCCGGCCGTGGTACGCGGTGTCACCCCCCAGCGCGACACGCAGCCGCTTGTGGACGTTCTCCAGGAACAAGAGGGCGCGCTTGCTCGAATCGTCGTTCTTGTGGACGGGGTCGGCCAGACAATAGAACGCCTGGTACCGTCCGGTCACCGTGTTTCGGACAAGCCAGTTTGGTCGCGGAATCGTGTCCTCGATGTCCCAGGGATAGCTTTCGCTCACGGTCACACGATCCACGTCGACGATGACCATTGACCACTGGTTACGCGCCTGCAGGTCACAGCGCGGCTGCTTGAGGGCCTCGGCGATGTGGAACCACACTCCGCCCTTACTGGTGCGCAGGATGGTCTTGTCGGCATCCATCGCGCGTGACCATTGCGGAAGTTCAGCGAGACCGTGCTCCGCTAGACGTTCAGGGACTATAGTCGTATACTGCGACTCTTGCCTCCTTTCTTTTGTCTCTTTCGCCAGGTGGGGACCATGACGCTAGAGGGCAATGGAGGCGCTGTAGATGCCGCCCTACGGGGCGGTATTTGCTTTCTGAGACAGTCACGACGGGATACCAGTAGCAGCACCACTGGGTGGGTTTGTCACAGGACATGCAGAGCTGGTACGTCTTCCCTTTGCGCCCGACAGGCTTGCTTGCCGAGTGCATCTACGCCCACCCACCGTGACGCGGCATGTAGTCCGGACCGTTCACTCCGGAGGCGCAAAACGTGCAAAGCGTGTCGCTGTACCAGGCGCACACTTCGATCACGACTGCTCTCTGAAAATCAAACTGGTCACGATTCCTCCTTTTTCACTTCCACAAGCGTCAAGCCGTGTCGTTCTACGGCCTCCTGCAGCTCCTGAAGGCGTCGCTTATCGGTCTCGTGAATCACAATCCGAATCGTTATGCACGGCTGACATTCGCAAGTGGGGTGATGTGGCGGGCCTTCAACCACCGTGCGGACTTCAAAGTGAGCCTTGTCCTTACCGTGCGCGTAGCCGCGCTCGTACTCGTCGCTCATTCAGCTCCTCCTCTCAGCCGCAAACACGGCCGTCATGTTGCGGTGGTCGAGGCTCAGGAGTTCAGGAGGGCGATGGCCATCCCAGATGCACGCGGGGTACGGGCATTCGAGGCTGCTTGTGCAGGGACCGCCACAGCCGATGTCGGGAGGGGCGAGAGGGGGGTGGCCGTGGGTGTTGTAGCCTTTACCGACTTTGCGGCCGTGGTAAAAGTCGAGCCTGCAAATCGTGGAGCAGAACCGTCGCTTTTGGCTGACGGTGCTTACGATGGATCCGCACTGCGCGCACGTGAACTCTCGTCCCGGATGACGGCGACGATTCGCGGCGATGATCTGACAGGACTTTGAACAGTACAGTCGCTGGGCCTGCCAAGGCCCGACGGGGATTGGAGCTCTGCATCGTTGGCAGAGACGCCGCGGCAAGGCCTCCCGGGCAGCGGCCCTTGCGTCCCTTCTCTCCTGGCGGCTAGCTGCGCGTAGGCACACCGTTGAACAGAACCGGATGTGTGGCTGCTTGGCCAGAAAGACAGAACCGCACCGTTCACAGGGAATGGTGCGGTTCGGATGCTTCTTCTTCCTGGCGAACCGAGCGCGGCGCTTACATCGCTCGCTGCAGTACTTTCGCGTGAAGTGCCAGGGCAGCTTCTTGGGTGGCAACTCAGCGCCACAGGCGCATTCGGCATACAATGATGCGGGCACGGGAGATTACTCCTTCCGTGTTCAGGGCGTCGGAGTATCGACCCTCCGGCGCCCGCCTTCTTCCACCAGGCAGGACAAGTCGACAGAATATCTATTGTGCGAGGGGTGCGTCCGGTCGTAACCAGATTCCGTCATGAGTCTCCATCCACAATATCTAGGTTTTGTGAACTATAGGCAGGGTAGGGGCGGCGTGTCAAATCGGCGTGACGCTAAGCATCTCGAGATCTGCGGATCTCGCCGGCGCGGCCGCGTAACCGTCACGACATGGTTGAGTTACGTTTGGGAATTATATACTTGTGGCCACCACTCCCGCTCATTAGACCGCTTCTTGGCCGCGCCTTCGCTTCCGGTTATGCTCTTGCTCGAACCGCCAGACTTCCTTCGGTTTAGCCTTTAGGACGACCCTGGCGATCTCCTCCGGGCTTGCGTCGATGGGTTCGGGGTGCGGGTACTTCTCCGGCCTACCTCTAGGCTTCTTCTTGCGTGGCATGGGTCTCCCCTTCGGGTTCGAATTTCTGCTTCAACCAGCGGGTTCTGTTGCATTTACGGGGGGTAGACCTCTAGATGGTCTTTCCCCTCCGCGAACTCTGCGCGTTTCCGTATGACGTAGTCCGCCCTATCCAATGCGGCTAGCCGCACGAACTGAATCACCGTCTCGCCTAGAATCCTTGCCGCCCATTCGATGCGCTCACGTTGTTCGTGAGTCACGGAAACCTCGTCAAGAAACTCGCTACTCATCCTCAACCTCCATAGCCGCCACGGGTTCTGTTACATTTCCCGATTCATCGCCTACGCCGCCTTCGCGTTCGCTGTGGTTTGAGTCCTGCCGCCTTGCATCGGCTTAGTCACGTCGCGCCCCGCGCTTGATTTTGCGTATCTCGCGTTCAGTTGTAGGGATGTCAAAAAACTCCGCGACTGTCATGTTGCCCGTATCATTCGGCCCGTCGGAAACCTCCGGTAACTTTCCTGAGAGTCTGCCGCGAACGGAACGGGCAAGGTTGTCCTTAGGCGGTGCGCCCCCGTGGAACGGTGCGGAATCCCCGGACTGGCCACGCTTTCCCTTCCTTTGCCGCTTTAGAATCTTTGTCGCATCACGGCGATTCTGATTGCGCTTAGGCATCCCGCTCAACTCCTCCTAGCCTTTGTCCCCCGTAAATGCAACAGAACCAACCAGCGTAGGGCCGCGAGTTGGTCGTCGCGGGACGCCCTTCTGACTGCGCTTAGCACCTGGCGAGTGCTCAACGGTGCTGGGTTGTTCTCCTGGATACCGCTGTTGCAGACGTGACACAGCACTCGGAGATTCGTCAGTTCCTCGCTACCCCCTGCTAGCTTGGGGTCAATATGGTCTACCACGAGCTGAACCCGTTTCCCCATCACCATATCCCCAGGGCCAGCGCCGCACATTTGGCAAGTCATCCCGTTGCGCTGTAGGACCAATGCACGTACCCGTTGGCTGATTCGTCGGGCGAATCGTGTCGGGACATTCTCAGGCGGTGGGGATGCAAGCCTATATTCGTCCGGGCGAAGGTCGTTGGCGTCTCGGTAACTCTGAATCTCCCATCCTTCCTCGGTACGCAACTCCCTAATCCGGCGGGTGTATTCCGACTGTCGCCCACTGGCCTCAAACAGTTCGCTGTTGTGCACCTTCTGCCCGATTCGGGCCAGTAGATAAGCGCGTATGCCCGCCTTACCCTTCAGCGGAGGCATTTCGCCACCTCCCTAGCAACAGCTTCCATCAACGGGGGCGGGAGAGCATTCCCGATCTGGCGACACTGTTGAGTCTTGCTTCCCGAAAACTCCCAAGCGTCAGGGAATCCCTGTAGCCGCGCAACCATGCGGACAGTAAGGCATAGGCGTCCCTTGTGGAAGCCCTCTGGTGGCGGTTCAGTAGCGATGACAAGCGGATGCACTCCTAAGTCGATCCACTCGGTTCTAGCGCGTGTAGGACCGAGGTCGGGGCCTCCGTGTCGAGTCGATCCGCCAGTGAGAGTAGGCGATAGGAAGGTCTCCGTGAGCTTGGCGAAGTCTTCCGCACCATCCCACCCGCCTTCGGCTAATAGGTCTAGCAGACACGGGCCTACGAAGCTGGAAGGCGGTTGTGGCTTTGGCCAGTGGAAAGCCCTCTCGGTCGATGCGATGGCAACCATGAAGGCCCTCCGCCGGCGCTGTGGGACACCGAAGTTGGACGCGTCCAACTCCTTCCAAGTCACTGTGTAGCCCATAGAGCCGAGACCTTCGTTGACTGCTTGATGCACCGCCCGGAACTTGGGAGCCAGTAGCCCACGGACGTTCTCTACCAGGACGGCCTTGGGGCGCAGCCGGTCCACAATTTCGAGCATGTCAGGGAATAGGTCTCTTGCATCATCAGCCCCACGTTGGACGCCGGCGATTGAGTAGGGCGGGCATGGCAGCCCGCCGGAGAGAAGGTCGATCTCCCCCGGCGCGTATCCGTTGAAGTCCACTGAGCGGATATCGTCCTCTACCACCTGCCAGGACGGGCGATTCAACCGCAATGTGGCGCAGGCGTTCGACTCTCGCTCAATGAGCATGACCGGCTCAAAGCCTGCCCGTTCCAGCCCTAACGCTGCGCCGCCGCCCCCGGCGCATATCTCGATGACCTTCAAGTCGGGCTGCGCCATCGCTACAGCCCTGCCAATCGTGTCGCTGCCGGTCCCACCAGTTCTGCGTAGGGCAGGTGCTTCCCGACCGACCTACGGGCCATCCTCGCCATCTGGTCAGCGGTGTCCAGTGGGCGGGAGTTGTGGCGTCCCTCGAACTCGGTGACGTAGCGGTCAAGGTGCTTCCGGCTGAAGTGGTGGTAGGTCCCGTCATGGCCGCGCTTGAGCATCGACCAGAACGACTCTAGGCCGTTCGTGTGGGCCATCCCTCGGACGTACTCGGAGACGCTGTGCTTGACCGTCTCGTGAGGCCGCCGGAGACCCTCGTAGGCAAGAGCTTCGTCGGTGTAGACCTGGGCATCGGTCTCGGTGTTCCGGTGGACGAATCCCTGTAGGGTCGGCTTGTCCGTGTGCTCCACCACTTCGGCCTTGACCTGGTTGGTGCTGCGATCCTTGAGGCCCGCAACCGCCGTCTTGCCTACCGGCCCACGTCCTGCCCGAAGCTTCTTACTGGAATGCTTGTTGGCCTCTTTGCCGCCGATGTACGTCTCGTCCGCCTCTACCGGCCCGGCCATGCGCTCCGTCTCGTCGTTCCACGTCTCGCGGATGCGGTGCTCCAAGTACCATGCGGACTTCTGCGTGATGTCGAGGTCTCGGTGTAGCTTCATGCTCGACACACCCTTGAGGTTCGTCGAGAAGAGGTAGAAGGCCAAGGCCCACTTGCTCAGAGGCAGCTTCGAGTCGTGCATGATGGTGCCCGTCTTGACGGTGAAATCGCCCTTGCAGCCGTTGCAGTGGTACTGCTTGGTCTTGCGTCGGGGCCTGGGCGGACGCTCGCTGATGTTGTCGCTATCGCAGGACGTGCAACGGACTCCATCCGGCCAACGCTGTCCCACAAGCCAAGCCTCGGCCTTGTCGTCATCTCCGAACTTCCGCATGGCCTGAATAAGGCTGATCCCCTTGCGGTAGTGCTTCCCTGGTGCGTTCGTCATGCCGTCACCCCCAACAAGAGAGCCTCGGCGGGGTAGCGGTTTACGAATTGCCGCCACGTCCACTTCTCCCCCCTGACCTGGTACTTGTTGCACAAGGGGCAGAACTCGACCTGCTCAGTCGAATAGGAGGGTTCCACCACAACGCCCCACTCGTGTTGATTCTTCTGTCGTTTCATGGTGCTGATTCCTCGTTTACTTTATGGAACCAGTGTACACCATGCGGGCCTATCTGTCAAGCGTTTTGGTGGACACAAGTATATAATTCCCTTACGTTTCTGTCGATTGCCGCCTCGAGCGGCGCTGCGGCCGCACTAACGTCACCAATAAATGGGACTTATATCGAAGGGTTGACAAGGGGCATGACCTCCTGGCTCAGGCGTTCGCGGATTAGCTCGCAGTACGGCTCGTGTATCTCGATGCCCACGTATTGGCGGCCCAGGTCTTTGGCAGCCCGAAGCGTCGTTCCGCTACCGGCCATCGGGTCCAGCACCATATCGCCAGGATTAGACCACGTGCGGATATGGTCGGCGGCCAACGCGTAGGGGAAGGTGGCGGGGATGAGAGGAGGCGGGTATGGAGCTTTTACGTGACCTTGTACTTATCTTCGCGGTTGGCTTGGGCTTTCTTCTAGCGAGTTCTCTTGCCCTGAATTCACGGGAGTATGCGAGAGAGGGCGCAGTCGCTTTTGGCGTCGGTCTCGTAATGACCGTTGGAGCCGTCCTAGCTGGTCTAGTAGCCTTGTGGCGGGTCGTATTCGGATGAAGAGCATACCGGCCAAAAACGCGCCTAGCAGATACGTCCCCTGCATGATTGCGTCCGGCATCACTCACCCCCCCCGTTCGCGTCCATTCTACTCCTTCATCCCCGCGTGGTACACACGTATATAAGTCCCATTCGATATAAGTCCCTAAATGGCCAAAAAGGCGACGGCGCGGGGGATGGTGTCCGCGCCGTCTTATTGAGCCTGGGGGCAATTGCCTAGATATAACCCCCAGCTCACGAGCCACTCGGAGGAGTAGCTTAGCATGGAACTGCTTCTCTTATCTTACCACTATCCTTCGCCTCCAAGGGCGCTGTCGATAGCACCGAGGCCAAAGTACAGAGCCGCGATGAGCGCTACGACTGCCAGAGTGACCGCATACTCCCTACCGCTGGTGAGTAGCATCATGAAGAAGACGAGCAGGAGGAGCGCGGCCGCCCCCTGGATCAACGCATCGATGACGTGAGCCTTTTGCCGCATCAGCGCACCTGCTCAATACCCGGCGACGGGATCGGTACGCCATGCGCTTCCAAACGCTCACTGGCCTGAGCGCCGACCCAGACCAGAAACAGGATAAGGACGACCAGGGCGAGGACCTGTAACGGTGAGAATATGCAGCCGCGTTTCATCGTCACCCAATCCTATAGACGCGTATGACCGAATCGATTGTAGCCCCATGCGTGGACGTGATCTGCACCTTGCCGCCGGACTCGCGGAGATTGACAGTGCGGACGTTAGTGCCGACGCGGATGATGTTGTCGTGATTTGATCCCTTCACAAGTGCGCCAATGAATGTCAGCACGTTGGGCGCGATGTTCGTGCTCGTGATATCCACTATGTAGATGCACGTCGCGAGAGAGGACGGCGAATCCTCCACGTCATAATACGTGCCTGCGGCGCGATTGGACGCCCCGAACGTCTTGATGAGCTTAGCCTGGATGATGCCGTTCGCGTTGACGTTCGTCGCGTTGACCACATGGCGCGAGTTGATGACGACCGCCCTCTCGACGAACTTCGCCGTGAATGTGGCGTTGCGGAGCGTCGCGACATGGGCGTCGCTGCGGTAGTAGGTGTTCGCTCCCACCACTCCAACATAATGCAGCGAGGTGAAGGCGCTTACGTCGTGTATCCGCTCCCCCTCGGAGTCGCTGACGCGGAACACGATGTGACCAGACGTGATCTGCGGGTCATTCACCAGGCTTGTCGGTACTCGCAGGAATTGCGCTATCCCATCGACGCCGGTTGTACCTGTCCACGACGGTTTTGCGGCATACGTCAGTGTCGCCGCGCCTTGCGCGTTGGTTCCCCTCCCCTGGAATGACGACAGAATGCGTGTCGAGTCCGAATCGGTGTAGCTGCTATCGTCATAGAGCGCGTCGAGGAACGCCTTCTCACCGGTTGACGGTACATTCACTCCCGCGTCGCCCGTATCGCCCTTGTCGCCCTTCGGCCCTGCCGGTCCGGTCGGGCCTGCGGGGCCGGTCGGGCCTGCCGGGCCGGTCGGGCCCGTGTCGCCCTTGTCGCCCTTTGCTCCCCCCGCCGCCGTGACTGTGGCGTGGAAGTCGGCGTCATCGAACGTCGCATTCTGCAGGATCCGTTTCAGCTGCTCGTAGACGGCTTTTTGGGTGAGCTCCCCACCAAACTTCGTGGTGCCAATATGCAGTACCGTGCTGACGTACTGCGCCGTGGCCGTCACCGCATTCCCGGTCGTTGGCGACTCGAACGAGTACAGGCTATTCCAGTAGTAGTTATAGGTGCTGTCTCCGCCGATGTGGTAGAGCTGGTCTATTCGCTGGGTGCGCGGCTGGAATCCGCCGTAGTTCGTGATTGCGTACCGCAGCTGGCCAGACTGACCCGCGAACAACTTCGGGACGCGGGCAACAAACACGGTGTCCAGGTTGGCATCTCGTGTGGCCGTCGCGGTCGCGCCATAGGTGAGTCCCGCGGCGCGTGTGACGTTCATCGATGGCATGGCGATAGGGTCGAACGAGAATGCGCCGACCTGCACCTGCGCCGCGCTCGCCGTTACCCAATTGGGGTCAGGCGCGGACGAGGGTGTCATATCCTGCAAAAGGAGCCGGTTGTGATTAGCTAGCGCCAACGCGGTGTTATCGATCCAGGTGGGTATATCGTCTACCACTCCCAAAACCCGGCCATGATGGATGCCGACATCCGGCAGCAGCCTGGGCGCAAACGTCAGTGTGAAGGTCACCCGATTGGCTGTCTGTGTGTAGCCATTCCCTGCTGTACTACTGCCAAACTCCATCTGCCACCCCGTCGCATTGGCAGGAATGGCCGTGCTCGTGCGGGTCAGCACAATGGAAAGGACGTTGCTCTCGATGGACGCGGCAGAGACCTCGAAGATGTTGTAGAAATTCGACTGTGCATCCGCAACGAGGATGCGGTTGCGGGCCGTGGTGAACCAGCTGAGCGCATTGTCATTATCCGCGCCCGTCACGGGTGACTCCACGATGATGTGCCTATGATGGTCTGCGACGAGGATGTTCACCAGCTCAGAAGACGGGGAGCCAGTGTAGAAGCGGTTGGCGGCTGTTTGGGAGAGCCTGGCGAGGGAGACGCCAACTTTCTTGCCCTTATCCCAATCGGAGATCGCGTCGAGCGCAGTCTCCCCGGCCGTGACACGCGTGAACAACGTCGCGATGCCGTCCGCGTTCTTCTTGGCGAGGGCCAGCATCGCGATAGCACGCTGGCCGGATGGCTCGGTGACCTCCTCGCATATGCTGCCGCAGCCAACAAATCGATACGGATCGTGTCTGATGGTGACTGCATTCTTGACGCGATAGTACCGAATCGTCCCACTGTCATCGCGCGTGAAATACTCATTTGGCGTGTACTGTCTCACCCACCAATTCGCTCCCATCTGCCCCAGGTAGGCCGCCGTGCCGCGCCGCAGGATGCTGATATCCGCTCCCGCTGCGCCCATCGCCTCGCGGCGCGCCACCGTATCGACGATCTCGTAGTTGTGATTTCCGATGGTGAGGCCGGTCAGATCGGTATCGCCCGTCGCGCCCGTATGCGGCGCGACGGTTGTTCCGCCGCCGGTGGCAAGCGTGAACAGGACGGAACTCCAATCGCTGGCGTTGCGCCGGTAGATGCCGCCTGTGGCGGTGTTGAGATACAGATCTCCCTCACGGGCTGTGATTCCATCCGGCGTCGCCTCATTGAACGCGGTGTCGGTGTGGGCAACGGAATTCGCCGCCCAATAGGAGCCGCGCGCGCCCGCAGCACCCGCAGCACCCGCAGCACCCGTGCTGCCCGTGTCGCCCTTGTCGCCCTTCGGGCCTGCCGGGCCGGTTGGGCCTGCGGGGCCGGTCGCTCCCGTATCGCCCTTGTCGCCCTTTGGTCCCTGCGGACCGGCTGGGCCGCTATCGCCGTAGTCGAGCACGTAGGTCGCCGCCGCAGTCGCGGCCTTTGACCAGATACGCCCCGCGACACCGTTTACCGTGGCGGGCTGAAGCTCCGTCCATCCGGCCTTTGGCCAGTACGCCACCCGTTGCATATCTTCGTTTTGCACGTCCCAGATGCGGCGGGGCGGCCCCAGAGCAAGGGGGAGAAAGAGCGCGTGATGGTCCTGGGTCGAGTCGGCGTACGGCAGCTTGAGGATGTACGGCGCGTGGCCCATGTCGTCATCGGCGTTCGGCGGCGCGGCGGTGAAGTCGGCCGACGTCCACGTATCATCAGGTCCCGCCGCGCCGTAGACGGTCGCCTCAATCGATGTCTCGTGAGCGCCCGCATACCGCTCCTGCCAATGGCCGCTCGCGCACTCCCACCAGGAGCCGTCCAGGGTGTCGATATACCAGGATTCATCAAACGTATCGGGAATCGTGCACGTGCGTGACTCGAGCACGTCCGCCGGTGCCCCTGCGCCGGAGAGGATGGTTGCGCCTCCCGCCCGCGCCGTCGGCGTGGTGGTCGCCGAGAAGAACACGATCAGCGATAGCAGGACGATGACAACGACTGTCGCGAGATTGCCACGGCTTAGAATCATGATGCCTCCTGCCTCCGGTGTTCCCTCCGTTGCTGGAGATAGAACGTGAAGGCCAGTACTCCGTAGATGCACAACAGTAGGGCGAGCGCGCCTTCACGTCCGCCGATATATTCGTAGATGAAGAACACGCAGAACACCTGCAGCGCGAGGTCGGTCCAGGTAATGGGCTCCCGGCCCTGCTGACCAATGCCCGCCAGAGACGCACGCACAAACTTCACGAATAGGTCGATGATCATCTCAGCCTCCCCGCGAGGGCAGCGTACGCGCTGCTCCAGAACAGATACACCACGAACACGCCCCACGCAATCATTCCCATCAGCGTAAAGACTAGGATACCCACTGCGCCGGTGACAATCGGAACCACCGGGGGGCCTTTGAGCTTCGCCGCAATCAGGGCGGTCAGCGGGCACACGACAAACAGCGTCAACGCGATGAAGAAGGCCGCTCCATAGCCCGACGTCGCACTCGCGACAAAGAGATTGTCCACGAGCAGTCCGAACCCGCGCTCCTCCTGGGCGGTCGAGAGGCTGGCCAGGTCGGATGACACACTCTCGCTCACGATTGCCGGTCCGATCTCTCCGGTATCGGTCGTGCCGCTCAACCCGCTTGCGTCACTCCCCTCAAACTCCAGCGGCCGCAGCGCGACGGTGACATGATCCACGACGGCCATCGCCGTCATCAGGGCGTACACCACGCTGACACCGGACACAGCCTGCGCCGTATTGGTGATCGTGCCCGCCCAGGACTGGCCGCTTGACGTGCCCGACGTGCGTCGGACACTCGCGGGCGATACGTCCAGATCGACGGCCTTGACCGGTGTGCTCGATGCGCTGCTCACGCCGGTGAGCGTCAGGCCGTACAGCGAGCCGCGCAGATCTCCCGTGCCGATCATGAGCGGCTGCCGTAGGCCCGGGACGACAAACGCGTCCGGCGACACGGTCGACGCCAGCGTGTTGCCGTCCTCGCTGAGCGTCAGTTTCCATTGCTGGCCGACCTTGCTGTGCGTCAGCGTATACGTCGTGCGACCGGACACGGGCGCGGCTGATACCGTCGTCGCGTGCGGATTGGCGAATCGGATGGTGAGCTTCGCACCGGCGATGGTGAGGGGCGCGGTCACGTTGGTGAAACGCACCTGGAGCGGCGTCGTCGCCGACACAGTCTTGGTGGGAGTCGCTGGCTCCGAGTATTTCCGCAGCGCGCCCGCCGCCCGTTGGATATGGATGTCGGGAGATCCGACGTGGACGGCATCGCGGCTGTTTGCTGGCATTGTCCACAGCGACACAAGGTTTTTGCCTGCGTGCTGGCAGTCGGCAAAACCGGCCTTGCAGGCGATCCAGAGCTCCACCGTGACCCGCTCGATGTTTCCGTCCAGTGCGGCGGCGGGGAAGTTGATGTATATCTGAGAGTCCTGCGCGGTGGTGGTCAGGCCGGTGACCAGATTGGATGAATTCAGCAGCTTGTACCAGTCGGCGCGGGGCGTACTCGATGACGCGGTCCAGCCTCCGGAGGTCTCAACCCCGTTCGGGTCCAGGCCCTGCGTCAGGGTGCGTATCGTGGTCACCTGCCCCTCGACCTTCCCATCCACCACGCCGAGGGCGTATTGATTGTCCTTCTCCACGATCCAGCCATCCGACCGATTCGACAGGTCGACGTCCGCCGCGATATTCAGTTGCTTGGTGATATTGAGCGCCGTCGCGTCGGCGGCCGTCACGCCCAGCCGGGAGTCCAGGGGAAAGGCGGTCTCTGTCCGGTCGCCTCCCAGGTGGAACGCCACATCGGTGGTGCTCGCGCCCTCCAGCGTCTCCGGCGCGACGAACCACCACGCATCATCGACACCGGCGCGATTGTCCTGCGCGAACGCGGGGATGACGCTCTGCGCGGTCCCCTCAGTCGCAAGCACAGTCGCGCCCATATAGCCGCCCGCGCGCAGCTTGCCTATCGGGACTTCAACCGGTATCCATGCGTCGGGCAAGTCTATGCCGCCGCCGTTGCTGATCTGCACGGGCATCCGCTGGTTATAGTCGGCAGGCGTCTGGCCGTGCGCCGCGAGCGGCGTCATGACAACGACGAGAGCGATAGCCAGGACTGAGATGCGCCGCATCGCAATCACCCCGTGAACCGCCCCGTGAACCGCCGGAACAGGCTGCCGACGCCGTTGAGGACAGGCCCCATCGCCTGGAACAGTCCATAGCTCACCATGACGGTCACCACCGCGCCGAAGATGACGCGCACGATGGTGAACGGTCCGGAGAAGAATGAATAATCAAACGTCGCCAGGCCCAGCAGCCCCCGGAACATCCCCAGCACCGGCGTCAGGAATCCCAGCACGCCGCCAAAGCCCTCCGGAGACGCGCTGTACACGTCCAACGTCAGCACCGTGCGGAGCGGCGTATCGTCGCCCGCGCCCACGATGAACGCATCCAGGATGCCCAGGGTCAGCGAGAGGAACGCCAACCAGCCCATCCAACCCACGATGCCCGATGACCCCGGCACGACCTTCTTCCACAGCAGCAGGCTGCCGACGATGTACAGGGTGGCCGTCGGCGCGAGGGCGAGGTAGAGATCATAGAGATTCAGATAGAAACCCAACATGAGGACGTTGCCGACGAAGAGCAACGAAATCGCCGCCCCCTGCGCGCCGCCGAACCAGTACCCCGTGCCCGACAGCAGCCCCATGATGACCAGCAACGTCACGAAGGCGCTCGCGCCTGCGGGTAGTCCGAATACATTGCCCAGGTCATAGATGCCCTGAGCGAAGTGCTCCGGCGGCACGCGGTGCGCCTCGAGCGCCGAGGGATTATCCGGCGCCACCCCGTCCACCGTCTCGAGCGTCACGCGGTCATGTAGCTGCGTGGCAGCCAGGCCGGGCAACACGCGCGTGAGCGACGGCCACGCCGCGTTCAGCAGCGTGATGCCCTCCTCGGTCAATACCGCGTCATCACCATCGCCGCTGAGGAGCGCGTCCGTGATGCCCGCCGACGTGCGGCGCGTCTGGATCGCGGTGACGATGGTCCGCATTTCATCCAGCAGCACAGTACGGCCCTCCGATACGTCGCCCGACCTGTGCCACGTTATCGGGCGACAGGACGCGCCGTTGGAGGCCGCGATCGTGGGATCTGTCTGGAGGCACGCGCGGAGAGTGGTGGTACCCCACGTGATGTCCGCCACGCGCTCCGGCTGGTAGACGGCCCAGAGCGCATCGCCGAGCAGCGGCGGCTTGCCGCGCCACACCACGTCATCGCTGCTGGTATCCGTGAGCGACGCGATCACGCCGCTGATACCATACGGGTCGTCCGCCGTCTCAGTCACGGTGTACTGCGCGACGATGAGGATATCGCCCGCCTTGATGACGTTCTGGAAGGCGTCCACTCCATCATTGCGGATAACCATCGCGCTGTAGTCGTGCGTCTGCGCGACCGCGACAAGCGGCATGATCGCCGCCATAACCGCAGCCAGCACAACCGCACTCGCAACTCTGACTGCCCAGGGTGTCAGGACACCAGGACGGGCGTTTACCCTCTCAGATTTGCGGCTTGTAACGCCACTTTTCGCGAAAATCACCCTATCACCGCCGTTTCCGAGGCTTTCGGCGCGGCTTGTACTTGATGTCATGGCCGGTGATGGCTTTGACAGCTCCCATCGCCAACGTGCGGTCCGTCGGGGGATCATCGTCACGCGCCAGGACGCGGAAGGTGTCGTCCGCTGTCCCTTTACCCGACAGGTCCGGTACACCTGGGTTTTCGAGCTGGAAACGTTTCTTGCCCGTGTCGATGTCCATCACGTAGTAGCCGAAGCCCTGCTTCCAGGCCACCAACTCCGGGAACCGTTTGCCCATCGTCGGACGCGGCCGTTTCGACCCGCCACTACCTGGCTTTGTCGGCGTCGGTTTTGTCGGCGTCGGCTTTGTCGGCGTCGGCTTTGTCGGCGTCGGTTTTGTCGGCGTCGGTTTTGTCGGTGTGAGAGTCGGCGTCCCGGTCGGTGTGAGAGT
>CAYOPL010000012.1:0-164905 GCA_964405845.1 uncultured Dehalococcoidia bacterium
CCCGCCCCCACCCCCCTACAATCAACACAACAGGGTAGGGGGCCCCAATGTCCGAATCGACCGCCGTTCTCCTCGGCATCATCCAGGGAATCACAGAGTGGATTCCCGTCAGCTCGCAGGGCGTCGTCGCCCTCGTCTCCACGTGGATTGACGACGCCGAACCCTCGGATGCCATCGCAATCGCCCTGTGGCTCCACGTCGGCACCGCCCTCTCCGCGACCATAGCCCTGAGACGCGACATCACATCGATAATCCGCGACTCCATCGTCGCCCGGATTCACTCTGAGCGCGCCCTCGGTCACACTGAGTTTGCTTCCGCTCACCCTGAACTCGCGTCTATCCATCCTGAACTCGCCTCTGTCCACCCCGAGCTCGCTTCCGCTCACCCTGAGCTTGTCGAAGGGTTACCCCTCAGTCACCCTGATCCCGACCCGTCCACCCTGAGCCTGTCGAAGGGTGGGCCCACTCGAAGGCTCGCCCCCGTCATATTCCTGGCCTTCAGCACAGCCGTCACCGCGATAATCGGCCTGCCCCTCTACCTCATCGTTGGCGAGATCGCGGACCTCCTGGGCGCCGTCGCGATGTTGCTCATAGGTCTCGCCATGCTCGCGACGGCGTTCATCATCCGCTGCGGACTGTGGCAGGGCGAACGCAACCGCGATGATGTCACCGTCAAGGACGCGATCATCGTCGGCGCGGCGCAGGCGCTCGCCGTCATTCCCGGCCTCAGCCGCACGGGGCTGACCGTTGCCGTGCTGCTAACGCGGGATTGCACTCACCGCGAGGCCATCGTCCTGAGCGTTCTCATGGGCATCCCGGCAAGCATCGGCGCAGGCCTGCTGGCCCTCACCACGTCCGACACAATCGGAGGCTGGCCTGCCGTCGTCGCGATAGTCACCGCTGCGATCGTCGGAACCCTCGCCATCCGAGCCATCCTCGCATGGGCCACCCGCGTCAGCCTCTCGCGATTCGTAGCCGCGGCCGGCCTCGCCGTCACCCTCGGCGCCCTAATCGCCCTCCTCGCCTAACCGCCCCGATCCGTCATTCCCACGAAAGCATGCCCCGTACTTCGATACGGGGCGGGAATCCAGTGTGGCGCGTAGCGCCGCCCCCACGTCATTCCGAGCGCAGCGAAGAATCTATTCTCTCTGCTCGGCGGGCTGCCCATCCGTACCAGCTTCGCCGAGTGCATAAGCCACCTGATAGAAGAAGTCTTTCGATTCGTAGATAAGACCGACTGCGGCTTCGGGGATTCCCAATTGCTTCAGTAGCCGGGGCAATGCAGCGACGGTCCTGTCAAACTCATATGTGAGCACTTTGATGATTAGCCTCGTTCTGGATCCATCGGTAAAGCCGCCATTTTCTCGTCTGTAGTCGTCGAGATTGGGGGCATCCTCCAACGGAAAGACATACTTCCTGTCTTGGCCAAGTCCTCCCAGCCAATTGAAGCCCAAGTCAACTTGGGCGATGCCAAGCGTGTTACCGGAACTGTTTGCGAAGCGTTCGAGTATCAGTGACCAGCGCCACAGTTCTTTGAAGTTGTACGGAGCGACCACGACTACCGTGTTGTCCTCGGAAAGGAAGTCTGGCTGTCGAGTCATCAGAATTGTCTTGGCTTCGGCGAGCTTTGTAGCCTCGTCCTCTCCGGGCGCGACCTTCACGGCGTAATAGACCTTGGCATCGCTCGTGTTTCGGGTATAGCTTGCGATATTCAGGTCGGCATGGCGATCCCAGACTTTGCACGTATATCTGGCATCGGAGCCACTGAGGGCACTGTTACAGTTCCCACTGAGAGTCGGGAAATTGGTTCTATCGACCTCCGAGATATCGAAGTCGCCTGAGGTACCCGTCGCTCCGCCGGCACCCTCCTCAGGTTCAGGCCAGAACTGCTCGAACGCCCGCCACCCGGTGAAGGAGCGCCGCTCCTCCGCTCCGTCGGGCCAGAACTTGATGCTCTGATACGCCGAAGGCACTGGAAGAAAATACTCGCCGGGGTTAGCACCCAACACTCCCGCATCACACAGATTCTCGGACAGCACGCATCCATAGTCACGCGTCCTTCGGGCCACCGCCTTGGCCTTGGTGAGCATCTGCTGCAGGGCCGCCTCATCAGGGTGGTCAGTCTTCCAAAAGATATAAAGCGATGTTCCTGCTCGATAGACCCCGTCCACTTCAGCGACGTCCTCGTTGTGCGCCCACTCCAAAACCTCGCAGTGAAGGGGATCGTCGGACAACGCCCCGCCGAAGCAGTCGTCAGAGGCAGGCAGACCGGATTCAGTCGTCTGCTCAGGTTGAGCCATTCCCCCACAAGCGACCAACGCGATTGCAAGCAGGCCCAGCAGCCCAACTACTGCCCATGTCCTGAATCGGGTTCCAACACGCGTGAAGATGGACTGGTGCATTCCGCCGAGCCGCCTCCCTCATAACCAGTCTACGCAGAGTCCGCCATTCTGAGCCAGTCAAAAGGTGAACCCCCCTCACCTCCCCATATACTCCGCCGGAACACCCGCAACCGTCGTCCCCGCCGCCACATTCCGCGTCACGACGGCCCCCGCCGCCGTGTATGCCTTACCCCCAATCTCCACCGGCGCAACCAGCATCGACCCGCTCCCGATGAACGCCCCGTCCCCCACGACTGTCCGATGCTTGTCCTGCCCGTCGAAATTGCACGTCACCGCCCCCGCGCCGATGTTGACGTCGTCCCCGATCTCGGCATCCCCCACGTACCCGAAATGCCCCATCGCCGTCCGACTCCCAATCCGGCTCGCCTTGATCTCCCCGAAGCTCCCGATGTGTGCCTCGCTACCGACATGCGTCCCCGGCCGCAGCCGCGCGAACGGCCCCACGGAAACCCCGTCCTCCAGCGTCACCTCATCCAGCCACGACCCCCGCACGACGCACCGTTCCCCAATCTCAGAGTCAACGATGTGCGTATCCGGCCCAATCTCGCACCCCGCCCCGATAGTCGTTGCCCCCGAGATATGCGTATTGGGCCGAACCACCGTATCCGCCGCAATCGTCACAGTCGCGTCGATGTACGTCGAAGCCGGATCGACAATCGTCACCCCGGACAACATCAGCGCCTCCAGCGTCCGCTGACGCGCCACCCGTTCCGCCTCTGCCAGGTCAACCAGCGTGTTCACCCCAATCGCCTCCTCCGCATCGATCTCCAGCGTCTCAACACCCCGCCCGTCTGCCACCGCCAACGCAACAAGGTCCGTGATGTAATACTCCCCGTCCTCGTGCAGCGGCAGTCGCTCCACCGCCGACCGCGCCCACCCAAGATCCAGGGCGTAAACCCCCGCGTTTCCCTCCGCCGGCGCGTCCTCAAAAAACGGGTCCCCAAACTCGACGATTTCGGCCACTTTTCCGTCCTTAAACCGCCTTATCCGCCCGTAACTCGCCTTTTTGGGTGCCTGCATTGTGAAAAAAGTAACAGCAGTATCACCCCCTGATTCATGTGCTTCAACGAGTCTGCGCAAGGAATCAGAAGTAATCATCGGTAAGTCACCGTTAATTGCCAATAAGTGCGATGCAATGCCTGTGCCATCTGCTAAATATGCCTTAACCGCTCCCCCCGTCCCGTCAGAAGCTTTTTGCGTTATGTAACGATAAACAAGCCCCAGCGCCTCTGGAATCGCCCCTGAATCGTCGCGCACAACTGTTGTATCGGTAATGCCTGTGTCCGCGACGCTATTCAGGACACGTTGGACGATAGCCGTGCCGCCAACTTCGTGGAGAGGCTTGGGCAGTGCCGTCTCCATCCGTGATCCCCTGCCTGCGGCAAGCACAACGCATTCCCATCTCCCGCCCGTTGCGCCAGGTGGTGAAGTGGTCATTGGTCCTCCGATTTCCCTTGTGCCAGTGCAGTACACGTGACACGATGGATGATACACACCGAACGAGTACGACATGCCGAACTACGAACATCTAATTCGAGAGATACCGGACTTTCCCGAAGAGGGAATACTCTTTCGTGACATCACCCCTCTCCTGCTCGACCCGGACGCCTTTGCATGGGCAATCGACAGAATGACGCAGGACGCCGCAACAGTGGCGCCGGACGTTGTTGTCGCCGTTGAAGCGCGCGGCTATCTCTTTGGCGCGCCAATGGCACGGGCCTTGGATCTGCCTCTGACGCCGGTTCGTAAGATCGGCAAGCTGCCGCACAAGACAATCAGTGTGGAATATGCGCTGGAATACGGCTCCACGACGGTTGAGATACATGAGGATGGTATTCAACCGGGGCAGCGTGCCGTCTTGGTGGATGATTTGCTCGCCACGGGCGGGACGCTGAAAGCGGCGGAAGACCTCGTCCACAAGGCGGGCGGAACAACGGTCGGGGCAACAGTCCTCATTGAACTGGCCGAGCTATCGGGACGTGGACTCCTGGGGGACTATCCCGTACACACGCTCATGCACTTGTGACCGGCTAATCGTCCGCCAATACGTCCGCTACAACGTCATACCGTCCGAACGACGGAATCATATAGACCCCGGCAATCATTTCGCGTGTTTCCTCAATAAGTTCACGAGCGATAGCCGCCCCCTCGGCGCGAGCATTGTCCCCGGCCGCATGCAGCCGCCGGCGTATCGATTCGGGAATCACCATGCCGGGGACGTTGTTGTGGAGAAACTCCGCGTGGCGCGCGCTCTGCAGCGGTAGTACTCCGAGCACCACCGGGAGCGGGAATCCCCCGAGCAGTTCGTGGAAGCGGCGTACTGGCGCAGCATCGAAAACCGTCTGCGTCATGATGTAGTGCGCCCCTGCCTCAACCTTGCGTTGCAGACTCGCCATTTCTTCGTCGATGTGCGGCGCGTTTGGACTGAGGGCGCAAGCGATTGCGAACGACGTGGGCTCCGGCAGTATGTGGCCCGCAACCTCCTCCCCTGCGTTCATGCGACTGAGAGCGCTGATCAGTTGGGAGGATGTGACGTCGGAGAGGCTGCTCGCCTGTGGGTAATCACCGATGGTCGGATTGTCTCCCCAAAAGACGAAGGCATTACGTACGTTGAGCGCGTGCGCGCCAATGAGGTCGGCGTGGAGCGCCAACACATTCCGATTGCGCGTCGCGACGTGAAGAATTGCCTCGACTCCTGTCTCGCGCTGCAGGAGGACACTCAATGCAAGTGCGCTCATACGCGCCTGCGCCAGCGGCACATCCGTCGCGTTGAACGCATCGACATAAACTCTTTCCATAAGAACCTTTAGGCTGCCCAAAGTGCGATCAAAAGAAAATCCGCGCGGCGGATGGACTTCCACCGTCGTCACAAACTCGCCATCATGCAGCTTCTGCAAGAAGGCAGTGGGCTGGCCGGCTGATGGGATGGATGAAGACATATCAGTCGAAGTACTCAAATCTCAAAATCGGCAGATGTGAGGGCCGTTCTGTCTGACTCACGATATAGCTTCCTGCTTGCGCGGAAAAGACAGGGTAGTAAGAGGAGGACACGTCTACTTGGCCACAGTGTCATTTGCCTGACGCAGGGCGGCTACGGTTCGAGTGATGCCTTCACGCAGGTCGATCTGCGGGGTCCAACCGAGTTCACGTCCCGCCTTGGAAGTATCCAGATAAATCCGACGCACGTCTCCCGGCCGTTCGGGCGCGTGGGCGGGTGGTCGGCTATACCCGGTTTCAGTTGCAAGGAGGGAGAAAATCTCATTGACGGATGTTGGTGCGCCGCTCCCGATATTGTAGATGCCTGCTCTCGGCGCATCAGAGTGCGCGGCCGCTATACCTGCGGCCACGACGTCATCAACGTAAACGTAATCCTTCACCTGCTCACCGTCGCCGTGAATGGTGACTTCCTCATCGGCGAGCATCTTCAGGCCAAAGATAGCGAAGACGCCGGACTCCCCGTGCGGGTCCTGGCCGGGGCCGTACACGTTGCCGGGGCGCAGGATCGTGTACTCGATATCGTTAGCCTCGGCAATGATGCGTGTGTATTGCTCCAGCGCGTGCTTGCTCGCCCCATAGACGGAAAGCGGTCTGATAGGGTGCGCCTCATCACAGGGCAGGTACTCGGGCTCACCATAGAGGGCGCCTCCCGTCGAAAACAGGACGACGCGCTTAACACCGAATCGGGCACATTGTTGGAGAACATTGATGCCGCCAACGACATTAGTGTGAACATCCAGTTTCGGTTCACGCATTGAGCGCGCAACAGAAACCTGCGCGGCGAGATGAAAGACGATTTCCGGTTGGTGTTCCGAAAAAATATCCGCGAGAGCCGGATCCGCGATATCCAGTTTGTACAGACTGGAGGAAGACTCTATTTCTTCATTGCCCGGCGAAGACGAGAAGTCATCGACGACGGTGACGTTCCAGCCGTCGCTGAAGAGTCGCTTGACCAGATGTGAACCGATGAATCCCGCTCCGCCTGTCACCAGTGCGCTTGGCTGCCCGGGACCCTGCTCCGAAGTAATGCTGAACCTCCCAGTGCTCAATTGGTCTCTATGGCTGCCCGGCCAGGATTCGAACCTGGGTCAGAGGATCCAAAGTCCCCTGTGCTACCGCTGCACCACCGGGCAAAGCCGGCGTACCGCGCCCATTCACTCTGAGAGCGGAAAGGTGGCACGCGCAGGCCGTCTCAATTGGTGCCGAAGGTCGGAGTCGAACCGACACGGGGTTGCCCCCAACGGTGTTTGAGACCGTCGCGTCTGCCATTCCGCCACTTCGGCATGAAACCGGTTCGTTCATTATGCGACAGATTGAACCTGTCGGGCGAATCTGAAACAACTCGATTTGCAGCAAGCGGCAACTATCGGCATCATTAGGCCTTAGTGACAGGGAGAGGAGAGATGGTGGGATTGCTAGTCGAGTAGTCTGCGGTGTGGCATACTACCGATAATCCATATGGGTACTGAGGGAGGTTACCGTGCTGAAAGTCGATGCTGAAAGGGACCAGGTAACCGTCGTCGCCAAGACGGAGGGTAGGATAGACAGTGGAAGCGCGCAGGAATTCCAGGCTGCGCTGGAGAAGGTAATTCAGCCCGAGGACAAGGCTCTGATTATCGACTTCGAGAATGTGTCGTATATCAGTAGTGCAGGGATGCGCGTGATCTTGCTGACGGCCAAGACTCTTCAGCGTCAAGGTGGGCAACTGGCTTTGTGCTCGCTGACCGAGCCTATTCGTGAGGTTTTCAAGATCAGTGGATTCGACAACATCATCGCGATCCACGAGACACGAGCCGAGGCAGCCGCAGCTATCTCAAAGTGAATTGGGCGGGGGCCACGGGCCCATTCAGTGATGGTCCTGTTCTCAGTTCACCGGGAGCTCCTTGAGGGAGGCTCATGACCACTGACGTTTCCAGCGAAGACGCCGAGCAGACTGAAGAACTGCAGGACGACCAACAAGGCTACAAAATTCTCGTCGTTGATGACGAGCCTGACCTTGAGCCGCTCGTCCGTCAACGCATGCGTCGGGAGATTCGATCTGGTCGGTACAGCTTCGTATTCGCCCACAACGGTGTAGAAGCTCTGAAGGAATTGGAAGACGACGACGACATCGATATGGTGTTGTCCGACATCAATATGCCCCAGATGGACGGGCTTACTCTGCTTCAGGAAATTCCGAAAGCAAAGCCAAACGTCCGCTCAGTCATCATCTCCGCTTATGGAGACATGCAGAATATCCGCACCGCGATGAATCGTGGCGCGTTCGACTTCATCACCAAGCCGGTGGATTTTGACGATTTGCGGGTCACCATTGACCGAACCCTGCGGCATATCCAGGAATTGCGAGACGCTCTTAGTGTGCGGGATCGCCTGGTTGCAATCCAAAATGAACTGGATGTCGCAAAGAATATGCAGCAATCCATCCTGCCGACGGTTTTCCCCTCCGGCGCCGGGTATTCGGTCTACGGGACCATGCGTCCGGCGAGGAATATTGGAGGGGATTTCTTCGATTTGATGCGCCTCCAGTTCGACCGCGTTGGACTGGTGGTGGCGGATGTGTCCGACAAAGGAGTTGCCGCAGGACTCTTCATGATGTCCTCGCGCACCTTGCTCAAGGGCGCTGCCGTGGGCAAGGGTCATCCCGGTGAAGTCCTGACTGAGGTCAACAGCCTCTTGGTGGAAGACAATGAAACAGGGATGTTCGTGACCGTCCTCTATTCCGTCTTCGATCCCCGATCCGGTCGACTGACCTATGCAAGCGGCGGAGAGAACCCGCCATTGCTCGTCCGTCCGGACGGCTCATCAGAAGAACTACCCCTTACCCAGGGAATTGTCCTTGGAGTCGCTCCGAATTATGACTACATGGAGAACAGTGTTGATCTTGCGCCGGGGGACAGCGTTATTTTCGTGACGGACGGTGTCACCGAGGCCATGAACGAGGCTCAGGAACCGATGGGCATGCAGAGGGTTCGCGACCACTTTGCGCAGTCGCCGCCCAAAGACCCTGAAAGCACCGCCCTTGCAGTGATTGACGTCATCAAAGACTTTGCAGGGTCTGCCGCCCAGCATGATGACATCACCTGTCTCGTTTTGCGCAGGGACGACTAGGACGCCACTGTGAACATCTCTATGACCATTGAGTCCAAACATGATGAGTTGGACCGCATCACTGCCGCCATAGAAGAACTCGGGGAGGAGAGCGGGTGGCCGCTTGAGTTGATCTACAAAATCAACCTTGTTCTGGAAGAACTGACTCTCAATATCATGAACTATGGCTACACTGATGAAGAAACCCACTATATCGATGTATCCGTCAAGTCCGAAGACGCCAAGGTTACTATCGAAATTGTCGATGATGGGCGTCCCTTCAACCCAATCAATGATGCGCCCCACCCCGACCTCGAGGGGCCAATGATGGATCGGCGAATTGGAGGATGGGGTATCCACATCGTCCGAACAATTATGGATGACGTTTCCTATGTTCGGGCAGACAACAAGAACAGGATGAAGTTGGTCGCTAAGCTGTAGCAGCGAGGCTGGAATGGTGAATCCCAAGCTAGCCCGAATAGCGTTTGCCGTATCTGTCGGAACCGTGGCGTTGTTGGCTGGTTGCCTGCCTGAAATCACTCTACCCGGAGAAGGTGAGGTTGCGACTCCCGAGCCTGATGCAACGCAGGATCAAACTATCGAGACGCCGGGCGTTACACGTGATCAGGTTGTGTTCGGACAATCTGTCCGATTCAATGAGATCGGAACAGGCCTGCAAATTGGAATTGAAGCTGCGTTCAACGAGATTAATTCTCGGGGTGGAGTGAACGGACGTAAGCTCAGCCTAATCACACTGGATGACGACTACGATCCGGCAAAGGCGCTCAGGAATATAGACCGGTTCATCGAACAGGATCAGATATTTGCGATTCTTGGTTCGTCCGGTACCCCAACAGTCCGTGCAGTTTTGCCGGTAACGATTGAGCAGGGAATGCCGGTCATTGCCCCATATACGGGCGCGGAATTTTTACGTGAGGATGCGCCGGACAATGTCATAAACCTCCGCGCCTCCTACAAACAGGAAACGCAGGCGGTCATCGACTACTTGATTCACAGGCGGGAAGTAACACGCATTGCCTTGCTCTACCAGGATGATGCTTTCGGACGGAGTGGTTATGCAGGGGCGCGCCAGGCACTGAGAACACACGACATGGAACCCATCGCGGTGGGCCTCTACACCCCGGATACCAATGCCATCAAGTCAGCGCTGCTGGATATTGCGCCGGCCCACCCGGAGGCGGTACTGCTGATTGGCACGTTTGAACCTGTTGTGGCCATGATCAAGTGGGCCAACCGTACAGGTTTACATACGCAGTTCTACACGGTTTCCGTGGCGGGTAACAGACACCTGTTGGCACAGTTGGGGAACGGTGGCGCAGGAGTGTATGCAACACAGGTCATGCCCCTGGTAACCGCGGAGACTGAAGAGATAGTGCTGACCTTTGAGAACGCGCTTCGCGCCTATGACGAGAACGCTGAGGCGAATTTCTATTCGCTTGAAGGGTACATTGCAGGCAGGCTTGCTGCCGTGGGCATTGCAGCCTGCCGCGAGGAACTGACCAGGGAATGCTTCCTACGGTCATTGCAGAACGCCCAGTTACTCAATATCGACGGGTTCAGGCTGCAGTTCGGGGAGAATGACAACCAGGGCTCGGATGCCGTATATCTCACTGTGATCGGCGCTGATGGCACTTATCAACCGGTTGAAACGCTGGTGGAGTCAGCATCATGAAGATTCCGTTGGTCAGAACAATTCGTGGATTGTTGCCAGGGGGTTCAGGGCAGTCAACCTCGGGTGATCGTGGTAGACAGGACACTGAATCAGAGGAATGGCAGGCGCCGCCCGTGAGCGGGATTTGGGGAAGGGTCCTGGGGCGCATTCGCATTGCGACGCAGTTGTATCTCAGTATCGGCGGCGCGGTTATGCTCACCTTGTTGGCCAGCTTGGTGGCGTGGTTCTCATTCAACAGCATCAACGATGCGCAGGATCAAGTAAATGAGGGCAGCGTGCCGGAACTGGCGTCCGCATTCGGTATCGCCCAGTACGGACAAACTCTCGTCACCGCCGCGCCAAGTTTGACGGCTGCGGACAATCGGCAGGAATTTCTGCGGGTTGTTGGGGAAATCGACTCTGCTTATGACGAATTTGAGGACCAAATGGCCGCGCTGGAGGCTCAGCCTGGCGTTGACCCCGAGCGCATCCGTGTTATCAGGGATTACGCGAATACCCTTCTCTCAAACATCGACTCCATTGCGGCGCAAACAGACGGCACATTTGAATTAATTGATCTGCGCGGCGTTCACCAAATCAGACTCACCAATCTGGGAATCGAGCTCAATGGAGTCCTCGTCCCGGCCATAGACGACCAGTTCTTCTTCATCATGACGGGCTTTCCCAGCATCGATCAGAATCAAGCCCAACGGCTCGAGCATTTTTCCGAAGAGCAAGTCGAGAGGTACCGGCGTCTTGTTGAGATTCAATCAGATGTCAAGATTGGTGGTGAACAGTTAGCCAGCGCGTTCACAGCGACTGACCCTAGGCTCGTAGATTCCTTGAGAAACGAATTTGCGGCGGCGACGAGCAGAATTGACCGCAACATGGATTTCCTCATGGGTACAGAGGTCCATGAACAAGCCCAACCCATCTTGAATGAATTCTTTGCGTTGGGTCTCAGCGAGAACGGAATCTATGATGTCGTACTGCAATCACTTCAAATTGCAAATGCGCAGCGGCAACTCCTCGAAAGTAACCGCGCCCTTTCCATTGAACTGTTGGCTGAAGTAGACGGCCTTGTCATAGCGTCACAGGAGGGCACCGTGACGGCTACGGCAGCCTCTGCCCAGGCAATACGCACCGGACGAATCCTCCTCGTTGTGATTACGGCACTGAGCGTGATTGGGGCGTTGCTGGTGATTTGGCTATTCATCGGTCGCATCTTGCTCCGCCGCCTGAATACTTTGTCCAACCGCATGCAGAGCATGGCTGAGGGCGATCTGGAATCAGCAGTCGACATTGGCGGACAAGATGAAGTCGCTGTCATGGCGTCCGCGCTTGAGGTCTTCCGGAGGCACGCGCTGGAGGTTCAGCGCTTGAACCTCGTTGAGCAGCTCGCCAATGAATTGCAGGACAAGAATGAAGAACTTGAGGGAGTCCTGGGTGAATTGCGGCAAGCACAAGGTCAGATTGTCCTTAGAGAGAAACTGGCCGCGCTGGGTGAGCTGACGGCAGGCGTCGCCCATGAAATCCGCAATCCGCTCAACTTCATGAACAACTTCTCCGAGGCGTCTCAGGAACTCGTCGATGAACTCAAGGAGATTCTCGAAGATCCGAAATTTGAGATGACAGACGATCAGCGATCTTACGTCGATGAAGTCGTGGGTGACCTCCATGACAACCTCGGCCGGATTAAATCTCACGGTGACAGGGCCAATCGCATCGTCCATGACATGCTCCAGATCGGCCGTGATACTGGTGAGTGGGAACAGGTTGATATGAACATCCTTGTCGACCAACAGTTCCGTCTCGCCTATCACAGCCAGCGCGCGACTGACGCCGACTTTAACCTGACGACGGAAGAGGACTACGACCCCAACATCGGCACAGTGGAAGTGATACCGCAAGAGTTGGGCCGTGTCTTCCTCAATATGGTAGCGAACGCGTGCTATGCTACGGATCTTCGTCGTAAGAACCTGGCTGCAGAAGGCCGGGAAAAAGAGTACGCCCCGATGGTCTGGCTAAAGACGCGCCGTGAAGAGGACAAGATACGTGTCACCATTCGGGACAACGGGGTTGGAATGCCGGACGAAGTTAAGGAAAAGATCTTCAATCCATTCTTCACCACGAAGCCTCCCGAGAAGGGGACTGGCCTCGGCCTTGCTATCTCAAATGACATCGTCCGGCGACATGGCGGATCCATCTCGGTGGAATCAGTGCCGAACGAGTTTACAGAGATGTACATTGATATCCCGCTGCAGTCTGTGAAGGACTTTACGGCGGAAGAGATGGCTGAGATGCAGGGAGGCGCTCCCCAGCAAGCCGAAACCGTTACCGCAGCAGACGATTAGACTTGCTTCTAATCATTTCTTGCCCGCTAGGACTCAGGCTTTATTTCTTGGGAAACTGCGGGTGAGTCCCAATCGTGAGCCCTAACCGGCCCGGATGTTGTCTTGAAGGTTCCGACAAGATCGGACACGCGATGTTCCTCTAGGTCGGAAGGGAGGCGGGCTAAGTTCACCGTAGGCGGGAGCACAATGCCGCCGGAGAAGACCAATTTCATTGCGTCATCGGGATTAAGATTCGTTTCGATGACATCGTCTTCGAAGACGAACGCCATATTCCCGGAAGTGGGATTAGGAATCGTTGGGACATAGACGGTGACCATTGAGGTATGTGTCTCCGGGTCATAGATGCGTCCTGTGACAAAACCAAGTGCCATCATTCCTTCACGAGGCCATTCAATAAAGACGACGCGGTTGAAATTCGTCTTTGTGCTGCTGATGGAAGCCATGGCCTGCCTCATCACGCCGAAGACGACCCTCACAACGGGCAACGCGGCCAGAACTGCGCTGAAGCCGTCCATAACCTTACGGCCGGCAGTGAATGAAATTAGAAGGCCAACCAGGTAGAAAAGGAGGAGCAACACGATCGCGCCAACTCCCCAGAAGTCAAGGCCCAGGCTGATGTCTATCGCTCCGATTGTGATGTCGAGCGTCGGTAGATCCAGTAGTCGGATGAGCGGTCTGATCAGGGTGTCCGCATAGCCCACAAGGAATGCAACGACGCCGATCGTGACAAGCAACGGGACAAGTTCAAAGAGGCCATCCATGAGGCGCCTCTGAATGTGTTGCTCTACCGATGAGATTGTGCTCTTCTTGCGGCCTGCCTCCCCCTCTGTCACTGCGTCCACATCAGTGGAGGTTCCCATACCGCTGTCATCGTTACTCAACGGCCCCCCCTGTGTTCAAATATGAATAAGTCCTGTCAACCACGCTGATGCGAGCGGCAAGCACAGTTACTGGCTGCGAACGTACTCTAGCATATGCCTGCCTGACTGGGATGGATGATATTGGAGCCAGCGATCGGATTTGAACCGATGGCCTGCGGTTTACGAAACCGCTGCTCTACCCCTGAGCTACGCTGGCTTGAAATATATTCCACAATCGGGAAATACGGTGGGCGAACCCGTAATTCAATTCTACCAAATGAGTCCTGTATCCTTGGCTGAATGAGACCTCGTTCAATAGCCGTTCTTGGCATCATTGTGGCCTTCATCGTATTCACTCTTGGAGCGTGCAGCTCCCTTGGCTCTGCAACATCTATCCCGTCACCTGATTCCCCGCGTCCGGATATTCGTGTTCTCCCGCCAACAGTCACTGCAGCACCTTCTCCAACTCCGACCCTCATTGCAACTCCCACACCGTCACCACTTGAACGGGGATTTCTGGTCATTGAGAACGTGGAGGACCCGGCATCAATCCGGGAGACGTCCCTCAGGGGCCACGTCTTTGTACTGGAAATTGCGGCCACTCCGGCTGAGCGGGCGCGCGGTCTGATGCATCGTGAAAATCTTGCAGAAAACGCGGGAATGCTCTTCGTCTTTTCGCAGGAATCCCCCCTCAACTTCTGGATGAAGAACACCCTGATTCCCCTGGACATCCTTTACATGGACTCTACCGGAGTTGTTGTGGACATCCAGACAATGACCCCACAGCCGGGCGCTCCGGATTCTGAGCTCAGAACCTATCCGAGCGCCGCTTCGGCGCAGTACGCGTTAGAGATTAACGCCGGCCTTGCTGAATCACTTGGTTTCGCGGTAGGGAACCAAGCCTACTTCCGCTGATTGATTGTGAATGTGAACGCTCAACTCGCAGCGTTTCTGCTTCGCTCACCCCGACCTTTGGCGAACTTTGCAGCTTCCCGAGCCAGAGCAGCGATCCCCGTTGTCGGCACTGTAATTGTGCGCGGCCCCGCATAGAGATTCGTTACACGGTGTTGCGCCGGAGTCCCGGCCCAGATTAGGATCACATCGCCCCATTTCAAGTCGCTTGACGCATCCCGCTGATTGGCGTTGCCAAGCCCGTTAACGAATCGCCATTCAACCCACTTAGGCGCAATTTGACGTATTCGCGCCCACTTTGGATTGGTGCCGCCCACGACGACTGCCCGCGAAAGTCCGGCTCCACTCATGGCTGTGGCCATCTCATTCAGAGCTCGCCGGTCAACAGAGCCGCCGCACACCTCGCAGGCATCTCGCTCTACCAGGATGAGTGCGCGGGGATCAGAAACTTGCTGCTCCTGCTCATGTAAGGTCTCCCGACACCCCGGGTTCGCGCAGTGAAGTGCCAGCCGTGCTTCAAGAGCTTCCTCAGCGCCCGGCTCCTTGTGGACGGCCATATTGGTCCTTCCGGCGCGGGTGAACCCTGCATCCTCCAAAACTGCGCGTGCAATAACTTGCTGCTCCGCGCCGGAGATGCCCAGCGAGTTCAGAAAGACCGTTATGGGTCGATTCTTCATGCATCCATTATCGAGGATGCCGCAAGGATGACATGGCATTGGATGGTGCAGGGCGGGTGTGTTGCGACTATGGCGCAGAAGGAGCGTGTTATGGCTATAGTGGAAGAGGCGAAGGTGTCACGCCCCCATCGTCTAGTGGCCTAGGACTGCGGCCCTTCAAGCCGCCGACAGGGGTTCGAGTCCCCTTGGGGGCACCAACATAACCCGCTAATTTGGGTAATCCGCGAGGCCCGGTCCCTCTTCCATGTCCGCGACCATGTCCGCTGTTGTCACGGCCTTGGCCCATTCAAGCAGCCCAATCTGCTCATAGCCGTTGACGCCGCGTGATTCCATGCTCATCACCGGCTCGTGCGTGGGATCCTCGTGTTCACACAGCATCTTTCGGATGAGCACGAAGCCCATGAGATCCTGGTCTAGGATCGTTCCGTGTTCCTTTGTCGAAATCGTAATGCGATACATGCGAGCCTCCCGCGAGAGCGCCTTGGTCAAGTACAGCCTACCCGATTCGTCTACAGTGCGCCCCACTGCCGCCATTCTGTTTGAGAGACTGAATCCTGCCCTAGGAAGAGTGGATCAACATACCCCAAGAGCCGTCCCTCTGTTAGCGTTCAGTTACGGCGTTCCTGTAGAATGCAAGGGCTGAAATCTCATCATGAAATTGGATCTCCACGTACACACAAACTTTGGCTCATCCGACAGCGGCCTTTCGCCTCAGGACCTCGTGATGGCCGCCAAGGCCGTCGGACTTGATGGTGTGTGCGTTACCGAACACGGTACGGTCTGGGACTCCTATCAGCTTGAACGCTTCTCCGCCGAGCATGACTTCCTCGTTATTCCCGGCATGGAAGTTGCCACGGACCTGGGGCACATCACCTGCTTTGGCCTGACAGGATATTCATCCGGGATTCACCGCGCAGAGATTCTAAGAAGAGTTGTGCAGGCGTCGGACGGCATCATGATCGCCGCACACCCCTTTCGCCGCCTGTTTGACGATCCGCGTATCAACGGCTGGCCGAAGATGTACACCGTTGAAGAGGCGGCCGATCTCCCCATCTTCAAGCTGACTGACGAAATGGAAGTCGTGAACGGTGCGAATAACGCCCAGGAGAACCTCTTTGCTCTGCAAGTTGCCCAGATGCTCGGCCGTACGGGCGTAGGCGGCGGAGACGCCCATTCCACGTCAGGCATTGGCTCCGGAGCCATCGTAACGGAACGGCATGTCTCCAACGTGGAAGAATTCATTGAGGAAATCCGGGAGGGCCGCTATTACCCCACCGGCGCACTGCTCAAGGGCAGCGATATTTCCTATTGGGATGAGCGGGCCGGAGACCTTGCCGCAGTAGGCGTGAGATGACTGCCTCAAGCGCGTCGGGCAGCACTTCATTTCCTCTGACGTTCGTCTCGCTTGACTTGGAAACCACAGGGCTGAGCGCGGAAAGCGATCGCATAATTGAGGTCGGCGCAGTCAAGGTTGAGGAAGGCCGGATTGTCGAGAGCTTCCAGCGGCTCATCAATCCCGGCCATGCCCTCCCTGATTTCGTTTCCGTTCTAACCGGCATCACGGACGCTGATCTTGTCGGAGCGCCACCGTTCACTGATATAGCGGACGAGCTTGCTGCATTCATCGGCGACCTGCCCATGGTGGGACAGAACTATCAATTCGATCTTGGATTCCTGAATGCGAATGGCGTGAAGCCAAGTGGCCCTGTGTTCGATACGTTGGACCTTTCCCGAATCTTGAGGCCATCTGCAGCCAATCATTCCCTCGGATGGCTCATCGAAGAATTGGAAATCGTCAATGAAAACCCACACAGGGCGCTTGCAGACGCAGAGGCAACAGCGAAGGTCTTTCTCACCTTCTGGGACATGGTTCTTTCCCTCAACCCGGCCACTTTGGCGATGATTCGTTCACTCTCTGACCGTGCGCTGGGCGACTGGAGAACGGGTCCGGTTTTTGAATTGGCTGCGCAGCAACGAGAAATTCCCAGCGACGGGCCTGAGCAGGTTATCCAACGACTGACTGAAAGACTAGGCAAGCCGAGCGTCGAATCCGAGACACGACAGCGAAAACTGCCCACAACGCAGGATGGAGCGGCGGCCATTGGGGAGGCATTCGAGGCAGACGGCGGGCTCGCCCGAGCGCTTGGAGACTCGTATGAGCCCCGGACCCAACAACTGGAGATGGCGCAGGCAGTAGTGGCCATCCAGGAATCGGAGCGAACACTGCTCCTTGAGGCCCCACCCGGTACAGGCAAATCCTTAGGCTATCTGATCCCCGCCATTTGGCGTGCGGAGGCTGCTGAAGAACAGGTCGTCGTCGCCACGTCCACTCGAGGCTTGCAGGAACAGCTCGCCACCAAGGACGTTCCAATCGCTCTGCGGGCACTCGGTCTGACACTGGATGAAGTCCGTGTGGCTGTGCTTAAGGGCAGGGGAAACTACCTGTGCATATCGCGGTTGCTCTCGCGGCTCGGCAGCCTTGAGGTGACTCCCGGAGAGGCCGCGTTCTTTGCCCGGTTGATGGTCTGGCTCGAATCGACCGAAAGCGGCGATTTGGGCGAGCTGCCCATGGGTGAACAGGAGGCGGCGCGTTGGTCAACCCTGTCCGCAGGCTCCGAAGAGGGACACAGGAACTGCGCCTATGAGCGTGAGGGGTTGTGCTTCATTGGCCGGGCACGAAGAGCCGCGCAGGCTGCCCATCTTGTCATCACAAACCATGCGCTTCTCATGGCGGACTCATCTTCCGGCGGCAACGTTTTAGGTGAAATCCCTCACGTGATCCTTGATGAGGCGCACAACCTTGAACGCGAAGCCACCGACCACTATAGCCGCAGCGTCGCTCACAGCGAGGTTAATGAGCTACTCAACTCACTTGGCTCGGATTCAGAAGACGGAAGGCCACGACTGATCACGGCGGTGCTGGGCTCAGCGGGTTCATCCGCCGGAGCAGCAGCACAAGCGATGGACGCCGCGGGCGCTGAGGTTGCTGCGGCAGCTCACGGCGCGGCTACCCGGGCGGGTCAGTTCTTCAGTGCCGTTGGAGCTATCGCCGCTGGGTCACGCTCAGATCGCGGCGGTGATTCCCAGGTGCGGCTCATACAGCGTGTCCGAGAAACAGATGAGTGGCGTGAGGCCGCGAAGGCATGGGAGGACCTAGACGCAACTCTCGCTGGAGTTGCCGATTTGGTCGATTCGCGGCTGAGGTCGGCGCTGCAAACGCAGCAAGCTTGGCAAGGCCCATCAACCGACGTGGACGACGTTGTGAGGCGTATCGCTGACGTTCGAGCACGATTGATGAACGTGATGAGAGATGTGAATCCTGACGACGACATCACATGGCTTGAAACTCCGCGTGATCAACGCGGTAGTCTCTCGCTGCATTGGGCGCCGATGTCCGTTGCCCCGCACCTCGCGTCCGGTCCTTTCGCCGACCGCAAGTCGATTGTCCTCTCCAGCGCAACGCTAACGACGGATGATTCATTTGGATTCATCACTGACCGGTTGGGACTTGAGGAACCGGAAACGCTGCAAGTGAGACTCACGCTGGGGCCGGAGGATGCAGCGGCGGCAATGGTCCCTGCTGACGTGCCGGACCCGAACAACAATGCCTACGGCAAAGCCGTTCAGCAGGCCGTCATTGATGTTGCCACAGCGACAGGCGGCGGTGTACTGGCATTGTTCACCTCGCACGCCTCTTTGCGCCAGACCTATACGAAGGTCAGTTCCGAACTGCGCGAGCGCGGCATCAACGTTCTCGGGCAGGGGATTGATGGCGCGCCGGATCGGCTGGCGGAAATCGCTCGACTTCGCAAGGGAATCGTCATCCTCGGCGCGGCAGCATTCTGGGAAGGCGTCGATCTGCCGGGCGACGCGCTAAAGGCGCTCATCGTCACCCGCCTCCCGTTTGACGTGCCATCCGACCCGATAATCGCGGCGCGTGGCGAAACATATGAGAATTCCTTCAGCGAGTTCCAGATTCCGCGGTCGCTGCTGCGGTTCAAGCAGGGCGTCGGGCGACTGCTCCGAAGTACGAAAGACCAGGGCGTGATTATCGTTCTGGATTCACGGGTGCTAAACCGCGCGTACGGCGCGGCGTTTATCGATGCGCTCCCCACGTCCAACGTACAGACGCCCACGCTTGATCGACTGGGCGATGAGGTACGGGACTGGTTCAACGCCGATGAGTAGTGATGACGTGGAATCGCGGGTTGCTCGCATCGAATTGACCTATCCTCTTGACCTGCCGGCGTCGTTGGATGAGGGACAGGCCTTTGGCTGGACTGCCCCTGATGTCGATGCCAATGACTGGTGGATCGGGACCGTTCATCGACACGCCATTCGTGTCCGGCACTTGGATGCAACAGTTAATAGTCTTGGCGTTCTGGAGGTTTCTGCGCACGACCCTGATCTGCCAAATGACGCTGCCGCGGAAATGGTCACTCGCTACCTGCGTCTTGATGACGACCACTTACAAATCAAACGAGCGCTGTCCAAAGATGCTGTGCTCGTGGAGATCATGGATCGTTGGCCCGGCTTGACCCTGTTGCGGCAGGAACCGTGGGAATGCTTGGCCAGTTTCATCATCAGCGCTCAATGCCACCTGCCACGAATTAAAAGGAACATGCAGAACCTGGCCGAGGCGTGCGGCGTCAGCAGTACGGCATGGGATCAAAAGGTGTACAGCGTTCCTGAACCGGTCGCGGTGGCGCGCTTGGGGGAGACCCAACTCCGCCGCATCGGACTCGGGTTTCGTGCCCCATTTCTCGCTTCGGCCGCCATACGCATTGCGGAGGGTGACGTTGAACTTGATGAACTGCGAACGCTTTCGTACGAAGACGCCAAAAACGCGCTGCTGACTTTCAAAGGCATCGGCCCGAAAATCGCTGACTGCATCCTCGCGTTTTCACTGGATCATACAAAGGCATTCGCAGTAGATAGATGGGTAAGCCGCGCCGTGACGCGCTTGTACCTCGATGGAAAGAAAACTCCCGAGGACAAGATCGCGATGTGGGGACGGGAGCGTTTCGGCCGTTACGCCGCCTATGCGCAGCAGCTGCTATTTCAGGAGGAGCGCGAAGTGGCTATGCGAGAGCGCTCGCTACCTGGCAGCGTCATGATCCGTCAGAGACGGCAGAACCGCGCCCTGTCCATTGCCTGACCAACTGCACTTCGCCATCCCTGTTCAAGACCAGGTTGTCGAGCCGGGCCTTTCGCAGCTGGTCAAGGAACTTACCGACAAGTGGCCCTTGCTGTACACCCATCTCAAGCAGGTCATTGCCGTTCAGCTCAGGCTGGATGTGTCTCCACGTTCCGAGATATGAGGCGATTGCTCGAGCCTCAGCAGCGTCTCCGGTAAGGTACAGGGCCTCAAGGGCAGCCGGGTCAAACTGGGAGAGGACATCCGAAAAGTTGCTTGGACGGCCCACTTCTGAAGCCTCACGGAATGCCGCCGATCCACTCGTCTTCCAGAAGCGGATGTCATCGACTGCCCGGCGAGAGCTGCCTGCAAGATGGAAAGTGTCAATGAGTGTGTCGTATTCCGTCCCTACCGTTGTTGCAACGAGGGCCCAATGCACGTCGGTATCATCGGCGTCATCGGGCCTGACCGCGGCCTCTCGATCAGACATCGAGAAAGTGTACAGCCCGCTCACCCAATCGGATGCTGTGGGCAGGTGATCCAGAACCCCCCAGGACTGCAGCATAATCAGTCCTTCCATGGGCTTCTCTTCTCGCCACAGTCGGTTGAATTCGTTGCGCAGGCGATCCGGGCCAACCGTGCCGATATAGGAAGCATCGTTCCTCAACCATGACTCGGTTTCCGCGTTCAGTCTGAACCGGAGTCGTGAGGCGTAGCGAGCGGCGCGAATCATTCTTGTGGCGTCATCACGGAACGCCCCAGTATGCAGAGCTCGTAGTACTCCTGCTTGTACATCGTTGACGCCACGGTGTGGATCGATTACACGCCCGAAATCCATCGAACCGATTGAGACGGCGATTGCGTTTGCTGCAAAGTCGCGGCGTCCCAGGTCGGTCTCGATATCTGATGGAGCAACGTCCGGCAGCGCGCCGGGTGACGCGTACGTCTCACTGCGGGCCGTCGCGATGTCCATGTCCCGCGTGCCGATGGTCAGTTTGACTGTCATGAATTGTGAGGCGGTGGTTCTCAGGGCTAGGCGAAACTGAACGGCCCTCTGCGCCAGTTCATCAGCGCTCCCTTGGACAACTAGGTCAACTTCAACGGGATCCCGCCCCAGCAGAATGTCCCGCACAGCTCCCCCGACAATGAAGAGCGTGCCCTGTTCCGCAATCTCGCCGAGCGTACGGCATGTTTCCAGCAAGTCCGGCTCTAGCCGCTGCCCCAATTCCAGCGCAATGCTCTTGGACATCATGGTGCTTTAATCATCGCATGGCTTGGCGAGGGGTCTCTTTGACTCATTCGGACACACATTCTAGAATCACTAAGAAGATCAGAGTGCCCCGGAATTGCCGGGCTCAATGGAGGTTTGTTGGTGGCAACACAAGTTGGAACAAAGCCAATTGTCTACACATTGACGACGTGCCCTGCGTGCGTCGTGATGAAAGAGGATTGGAACAAACAAGGTATCGAGTTTGAAGAGCGGCAGGTCGATGAGAGTCAGACTTGGCTCGATGAGGCTCGCACCTATGGCGATGTCGTCCCAATTGTCGTTTATCCGGACGGAAAGGTCACCATGGGATACAAGGACATGATTAGCTGTAATATCGGCTAACCCGTCGCTTACGGCACATTCAGTAGCAATTCGAGAATCGGAGGAATACCAATGGCTGAGAAGACAACCGTCGTCACACCTGAACGCTTTGGTTCGGGTTTCACATACGACGACTATATTGAGCAGATTAAGGTCAACAAGGACAGGTTTGAGCAGTACTACAACAGCACCCAGCTCTCCGATGATGATGTGACATTTTTCCGCCGTGCCAAGGATGCCGGCGCGACAAAGATGCTGATCCTCGGTGAGGATTGGTGCCCTGACGTGTTCCGCGGGATGCCGGTTCTCGCAAAGATCGCCGAAGCGGCGGGCATGGAAGTCAGCGTCTTTCCGCGGGATGAGAATCTCGACATCATGAATGAGTTCCTCAAGAACGGCGAATTCATGTCCATTCCCGTGCCCGTCTTCTACACGGACGATCTCGAAGAGATTGCGCATTGGCACGAGCGACCCGAGTCCGCCAATGAAGAAATGCCGAAGATTACTGAAGACGTGAAGGCTGAGATTGGCGACGAGGATGAGCAGGAATTCCGCCGCACAGTGCGTGAGCGGACGCAGGCTCGCTACCCTGCATGGCAGGTGGAGACCGTCCGGGAGCTGCGAGAGTTGCTCGCGGAGAAGCTGTCTCTCTAATTGCTGGATTCCCCTTGATATTGAAGAGGGACGGGGCAAAGGCCCCGTCCCTCTTTTAGTTCCGCTGCTAACGTTCACAGGTGTGACGACGTTCGAATAGACAGCGCGTTGTAGCGGCGGCGGCCCATGGTCGGTAACACCCGCCCCGGCGGTAATGCAAACGCCCTCCGGGGCAATTGAGGTGTGTAGCGGATGGCGACGATTAAGCGTCTGCGGCTGTGGCAAATCATTGTAATCATCGGCGTATTGATTGTTGGTTTAGGCGGCGGCGCGTACGTCATCAACGCACAGTTATCGGGCGATCAAGCCGCCGGGGGCCTCACGGAGAATGAGCAGCTTGTGGCGGTGGCGCGCGGGGATCTGATCAACCAGGTACAGACGGGCGGCACGCTTACTTTGCCCCATCGGGAATCCATACGCTTGGGCGTTGGTTCCGTCGTCAAGGATGTGTTGGTTGAAGAAGGGCAAGCAGTTATTGAAGGCCAGGCCCTTTTTACGTTGGATGACGCAACCGTCGCGCAGCATGACATGGAGATCGCGAAGGCACGGATAGCGCTGCGAGACGCGCGGGATGCTCTTGCGAATCTGCTTCCAAACGCGCAAGCAGATCTGGCTGTCGCCGAGGATAACGTCGCGGACGCGGAGCGGATTCTTGTTGACCTCGATAAGGAACACCGGGAGAAAATCGAGACGGCGCAGGATGACGTTGATAAGCAGGAAGAAGTGTATCGGGACACCTTCGCCGCATGGCTGGGAGTCACCCTTGAAGACCATGAAGTGACAATTCCTCCGGACGAGCTACTAACGGGGTGGGGAGCCAACTTGGAGGAACTGCTAATCGAGACCGCTGGCACTGACACCGTAAGGGGTATCTATTCCAGGGGTGCTCCTGCAGACGATCCGGCAACTAGATGGTCGGAAACCATCGTCTACGGTATCGTCAATTTCTACCCGGGTCAGATCGTCGCCACGTGCGAGAGCACTGACACCCACCCACTCAACGGGCACTGCCTTCAAAAGGGGTTTGATGACGCTTGGGATGCGCTAACAACGGCTCGCGATGACCTTTATGACGAGGTTACGGCCAAGGATACCACCACACGGGACGCGCAAACCAAGCTGGATGTGGCACGGGAAGAACACGACCAGATGTTGCTCGCCGTGCGTGATGCGAGCGAGGGAGACGAGGGATACGCTCGTCAACTCAGAGAGGCTGAACTTGCGACAGCGGAGGTTGCGCTGCAGGATGCGTTGCAGCAGCGCGAGGAAGCGACCATCCGCGCGCCAATCGACGGTATTGTCGCCGTCCTCAATGCGGTTCCGGGCGAGGAGCTTGACGTGGAGTCGCGGATTGCGGTTGAGATTATTGACACGTCCGTCGTGGAGCTCTCGGGGCAGGTTGATGAGACCGACGTGCTGCGAATTAGCTACGGGGATTCCGCCGAAATCACCTTGGATGCGATGCCCGGGCAGATATTCACTGGCTCAATATCGTCAATTTCGTCCGCAGCGCAGCTTCAACAAGGCATCGCGGTCTTTACGGTCCTAGTACGCATTGACGTTCCCCCGGACGTTGACTTGCGGGAAGGTATGAACGCGAACGCCCGCATGGCCGTGGAAGAGGAGTTCGACGTCTTGCTGGTTCCTGTGCAATCGATTTACGGCACGTTCCAGGAGCCCATCCTCCGTGTCATGGCAGACGGCGAGACTACGTTGCGCCCTGTGACTCTTGGAAACAATGACGGCTTTTGGGTTGTTGTCGAGAGCGGCGTGAGTGAGGGCGAAGAGGTCACTATGCACGTGTCCGAGGCAGATGAATTCGGCGTGTTTGGCGGTGGCCCGGGATTCCAGCGCCAGACTACCCGGACCGTTCGGGTAGTCAACTAGCGGCGTTCGCGCGTTGGGCAGCCCGGAGCAGCAATGTGATTGAACTCGTTAACGTCACCAAGACCTATCGAATGGGTGAGGTTGAGATTGGCGCCCTGCGCGGTGTCAATCTGACTGTCGAGGATGGCGAGATGGTCGCCGTCATGGGGGCCTCAGGCTCCGGCAAATCGACCCTGATGAACATTCTTGGCTGCCTTGACGTTCCCACGTCCGGCCAGTATTCGCTTGATGGCGTCAGTGTTGGACGGCTGTCCGATTCACGGCTGGCGGCGATTCGGAACCGCAAAATTGGATTTGTGTTTCAGAGTTACAACCTGTTGCCGCGCCTCACGGCGGCGTCGAACGTTGAGCTGCCGCTGTTGTACGCGCGAAAGGGTGGCAGCGCGCGTTTGGCACGAGAGGCGTTGGGGCGTGTCGGACTTGCGGACAGGACCGACCATCGTCCAACGGAAATGTCCGGTGGACAGCAACAACGAGTCGCCATCGCGCGGGCGCTGGTTAATGAGCCGTCCATCTTGCTTGCCGATGAACCGACGGGCAACCTCGATTCTCGCTCCAGCCTGGAGATAATCGAACTGCTCAAGGAGCTCAATCGACAGTCGGGCATCACCGTCATCATCGTCACGCATGAGGAGGACATCGCGGGTTTCGCTGAACGAAGAATCCTGATGCGCGACGGGGAAATCGTCGATGATGAGAGAGCGAGGACGACGTGAGCCCGCAGCGCACGCTCCTCTCGGCTCTGCAATCCGTGGGGTCAAACAAACTCCGCAGTTTGCTGACTCTGCTCGGCATCGTGATTGGCGTGGCGGCGGTGATTTCGCTCATGTCCATCGGACGCGGTGTGCAGGAGTCCGTGACATCGTTCATCCAGGAGTTGGGCACGAACACTCTCTTCATCAGTCCGTCAGGGGGATCGCTAACGCTGGATGACGCATATGCGCTCGTGGATCCGGTGCTTGCTCCCTCGGTTGATCAGGTTGCACCGGAGATTAACTCGTTTGGCGACGTAACAACCACTGATGACTTCGGGGCGCGCAGCCTTTCCGGCGAGATCACGGGCGTGACACCTGAGTACCGGGAAGTGCGAGATTACGAGGTTGCCACCGGAAGCTTCATTAGCATTCCGCATGTTTCTGCTGCGTCCGACGTGGCAGTCCTGGGCTCGCAGGCGGCGGTGGACCTCTTCCTGGGGCGCAATCCGGTTGGGCAGACCATTACCATTAACGGCCGCAAGATGACTGTTATCGGTGTGCTGGAGAGCAGGGGAGGGGGAGCGTTTGGTTTCGAGGACAACCGCGTCCTCATTCCAATCACGACTGCTTATCGCCGCATCAGCGCAGATCGAAATGTTGAGGGCACTGTCGGTGTCGATACCATCAGCGTGCTGGTCGGCGATGTCGACAACATGGAGCGGGCTGAGGACGAAGTTAGCCGGATCTTGCGTCTGCGGCATCGCATCACGGACGAAGACGACTTTGAGGTCAGGAATCAACAGCAAGCGCTGGAAGCTTTCCAGGAAACTACGCAAGCTTTTGTGCTCTTCTTGGGTTCGATTGCAGGCATCTCCCTCATTGTTGGCGGAATCGGAATCATGAACATCATGCTCGTGTCAGTGACAGAACGGACGCGGGAAATCGGTATTCGCAAAGCAGTGGGAGCCCGGCACTGGGACATACTCTCGCAGTTCGTGCTGGAGGCGATCCTTCTGAGTCTGGGCGGCGGTATCATCGGCGTGCTTGTGGGCATGCTCGTCGCACAAGGAATGAACGTCACCCTGTTGGCCCAGGAAGAAATTCGCACAGTTGTCAGCACCGACATTACTGTCTTGGCCTTGGCTGTTTCCATGCTTATCGGTCTGGTGTTCGGTATCTATCCAGCGATGCGGGCCGCCGCGCTGCATCCAATCGAGGCACTGAGATATGAGTAAGGAATGACAAGATGAACGATCAGCCGATTGAATCCACAGACGAGGAACACTCCAACGGTCCGGGCGCGCGTGTATTCTTGGGAATCGCCGGGCTGGTATTGGTGGTCGGACTGAGCATCGGCGGCGCGTTCGGAATCGGCGTGCAGGTGGGACAATCACAAGCGGAGAATGTTGAAGAGGTTCCACCGTTGGCCATAACTGCTGAAGATTCTTTCACGGAAGTAGAAGTGGATTCTGAGAACGCCGATACGGAGATCGTGACGTTCGGGCCGGGCGGTGGTGAGATTCCGCCGGAGGCGATTCGGCAGATGCGGGCACAGGGCGCGACGGATGCTGACATAGCCGCCATCCGTGCCCAGTTCGGACAGTTCCAACGCGGCGAAGGAGCGGGTTTTCCACAGGGGCGCCCCGGATTCCTGGCAGGAACGGGTGACACGGATAACGCGGAAATCGGGACCCGCATGAACGGGACCATTGAGTCCTTAGACGGAAACACGATTACCTTGATGACGCCGACGGGCTTGCAGCGCATATCGACGATTTCAGGAACCCGCATCACTGTCACGCAATCGGGCGAAATTGATGACCTAAGCATCGGGGACCGAGTCACAGTGACCGTCGTCCCCGGCCCTGAAGAAGACCTGCTGGAGGCCGCGAGCATCACCGCCGTGTCTGTCGGCGAATAGCCAGCATGCAATAATAGAGACGCTATGACAGCACAGCGCGCGCGTCTCTCAGTTCCACTTCTTGACCGACTGGTGCCCCGTTACCGGGACATGAAGCCGTATGAGCCTGTAGCGCCACCGGAGCGGCTTCAAGCGGAGAGCGACGCAGGTGAAGAGGGGATTGTCCGGCTGAACGCCAACGAGAATCCCTACGGCCCGCCCCCCCGAGTCCGGGCGCTCATAGAATCATTCGACGCCGCTAGCATCTACCCGGATCCTGACCACGCTTCGCTGCGTGCCTGCCTTGCGGAGTACACGGGTTTCGACGCTGAACGCATCGTTGCCGGGTCGGGCAGCGACGAGCTCATCGCCCTCTTGGCGCGGCTATTTGTAGGTCCGGAGGACACAATCGTCGCTGCGACGCCCACCTTTGGCATGTATGCAGTCGAGACCGATCTTGCCGGCGCCCGTTTTGTTGGCGTGCCGCGCAGCCGGGATGATTTCTCCATTGATCTCCCCAGTCTCGTGGATGCGGCTCGTGAAGCATCGATTGTGTTCTTCTCCACGCCCAACAACCCCACCGGCAACAGCGTGACCGAGGAAGAAATTCGGGCCGTCGCGGAGACTGAGGTCCTCACAATTGTTGATGAGGCGTACGCAGAGTTTTCTGGAAAATCGCTCATGCACTTGGTGGATGAGTACCCCAACGTTATCTTCCTCCGAACATTCAGCAAATGGGCCGGGCTGGCAGGGCTCCGCGTCGGCTATGGAATCTTTCCCGCTGATCTTGCCGGAATCCTCATGACGGTCAAGCCGCCGTACAACGTCAACACGTTGGCGCAGGCGGCGGCCATTGCGGCCATCGAAGATTTGGAAACGGCTATGGCGACGGTAAATCTCATCGTGAAAGAGCGCGCCGTCCTACTAGAAGGGTTGCGGTCACTGCCAAACGTCCAGGTCTTCCCATCGGACGCCAACTTCCTGCTGGTGCGCTTCCTGGAACACGACGCCAAACAGTTGCATGCCTCTCTACTAAAGCGTGGCATCGCCCTCCGGCACTTCAACACCCCTGAACTGCGCGACTGCATCCGCATTTCCGTCGGCAAACCACGAGATCATGAGCGCCTGCTCGAAGCTATGCGTGAGGAGATGGAGGCCCAGAAGTGACAGGGGAGGGACCGACTGCGCCTCGCCAGGCCACCGTCCGCCGCGAGACACGAGAGACTATTGTCGAAGTATCGATCAACCTTGACGGGCGCGCGCAGCACGATGTGAGCACCGGCTCCTTGATGCTCAACCACTTGATAGACCAGCTGGGGCGGCACAGCGGCTTCGATCTCACTGTGCGCGCTGAGGGCCTGAACGACCCCGACGGACACCACACTGCGGAAGACACCGGCATCGTGATTGGGCGGGCGCTCGCCGAGGCGCTGGGAGACCGCACAGGCATTCGTCGCATGGCGCACGAGACAGTCCCGCTGGATGACGCGTTGACGACATCGGTTGTGGATTTGGGCGGGCGCGGTTACGCAGCCATCGGCCTGCAGTTCAGCACTGGAATGATCGGTGACCTGCGGTCGGAGCTGGTGGGCCACGTGCTGGAGTCCATCGCGCGCGAGGGGCGCATTAACTTGCACGTCGTCCAGCACGCTGGGGTCAATGACCACCACATCGCTGAAGCCACGTTCAAGGCACTTGCCAAGGCGCTGGATACGGCCACGCGCCGTGATGAGCGGTTTGCGGGTGTCGCGCCCTCTACCAAGGGCACGCTGACGGACTAGTAGCTAGTCGCCTTCTACCACCTCGAACCGGTAGTCCTCAATCACGGGATTCGCAAGCAGTTGACGGCACATGTCCGTCGCCCGTGACTCAGCCGCCTCCTGTGACGAGGCCTCCCCAAGTTGAACCTCTAGATAACGACCGGCCCGCACGGCTGAAACGGAATCGTACCCCAAGTTCCTCAGCCCGCCCAGGATTGACAGCCCCTGTGGATCAACAACGCCCGGCTTGGGCGTCACGTAGATTCGCGCGAGGTAGTTCGCCATCCCGCTTATGAATACCGCTTACCGGCTCAGTTCTGCGCCGAGTTGTCTGCGTTGTGCGGATGCCTGCGGTTGCGTACACGTTGAACGGCCATCACGCCAAGCGTCCCGGCAAGCGTGCCGAATATCACGGGCAGGAAAAGCTTAACCGTGATCGGCATCTCTTCGAATTGCGCTACGCCCCAAACGATGCTGGCCGCGCCCACGATGGTATAGACCATGATTGCCGCCGCGACCGCGATAAGCGCGCCCCCGACAACCCGCCCGATGCTCACAGGGCAAGCTCCTTGGACGTGAGCCGCTGATAGACATCGCGATACTTGTCTATTGTCTGCTGCACGATGTCGTCCGGCAGCTCCGGCGCGGGCGGCTCGCGATTCCAACCGGACTCGATAAGCCAGTCGCGGATGATCTGCTTGTCAAAGCTCGGCTGTGACTTGCCTGCCTCATAGATGTTTGCATCCCAATAGCGGGACGAGTCGGGCGTCAACAGTTCATCGATCACAGAGATCTTGCCGTCGATGATGCCGAATTCAAACTTGGTGTCCGCCAGGATAACGCCCATCGCCTTGGCATACTCGGACGCCATGCGGTAAAGCGCGAGGCTGTGTTCCTCAAGCGGCCATGCAATGTTGCCGCCCACCAGCTTCCAAAGCTCGTCTACCGTCAGAGGCTGATCATGTCCCGTCTCCTCCTTGGTGGTGGGCGTGAAGAGGGGCTCCTCAAATGCTTGTGAATTAACCATATCCGCGGGCAGGTCATAGCCCTGAACTGAGCCGGATTTCTGGTATTCCGCCAACGCGGAGCCGGTGATGTACCCGCGAACGACGCACTCGATGTCGATGCGCTCGGCCTTCTTGACCACCATCCCGCGGCGAGCGACTGCCTCATCGAGGTCGCCGAGTTTATATTGATTGGCCACCTCCGGCTCGTACGCCATGCCAACGAAATGATTAGGAAACTCATGGCCGGAACGGCGGAACCAGAACGCAGAGATCTCCGATAGGACAATGCCGCGCCCGGGGACACCCGTCGGCAAAACAACGTCAAATGCGGATACACGATCCGTTGCAACAAGCAGCAGCGTGTCATCGCCGAGGTCATACGTATCGCGGACCTTGCCGCGATGGATCATTGGGAAGTCGAGCTGGGTTTCGATTAGGGCGTCTGTCATGGCCTCATTGTAGCGCACGGCATGGGGGCGGCGGGCGATATTATGTTGCGTTGTGCCGTAGAATTATGAGAGCGCGGTTGAACGAGCGAGGAGGCGAAACGATGTTGTTGAGCACGTACATCGGGTTGATTGTGCGGCCCGTTCACACGATTCAGCAGATTGTGGATGATCGGCCGGTAGGACTGGGCCTCCTGACGCTCCTGATTGTGGCCATTGCTAACGGAATTGTGACATTCGGCTTGGGAATTGATACGGCGACATTCGAAGAGTTTTCAGGCGAAGAAATTACTATTGGCACTGGCTTCGTCGTCATTGGAGCCCTCTTGTTCGTCGCTTTCGTCGCGGTTGAACTGGGCTTCTTCTCCGTGATTGTGCATTTCATCTCGAAGCTGTTCGGCGGCGACGGGGCATACACAGGGATGTTGGCCGGCTTGATGATGCTGTCTGTCCTGAGCCTGATTCCACTTGTCCCGTCACTGCTCGATGTTCTTGCTAGGGGCGAAGATGGATCAACTGCATTTGAGGCGATTGCCACGGTGGTCAGCCTTGTCGTGGCTGTCTGGTCGATCGTGCTGGCTATTCTCCTGATCCGCGAGAACTATCGCCTGACCACAGGGATGGCCGTTTAAACGGCATTGCGTCTCTCTTCGCCTCGATCGTCGTCGCCGTCATCCTGTTCATCCTGCTGATCATCGTCCTAGTCGCCATCGTCGTGGCACTGGGGGTCGCGACAGGCTAGCGTTGCGCATCCAAGACCACTACCAATAAAACGAGACCTGTGGGCGGCGCACAAGCGCCGCCCATGCCTTTTAAGCTCGCCTCCCGCGTACTATGGATTGATGTTTATTGATCCGTCCGCAGGAGGAGATGCCCAAAGCGTGGGAGTGCCGGGACCGCAGAAACGCAAGCGGCCCGTGACGTTCTACCTGCGCGGCATCGTGCGGACGCCCTCGTACTCGTTCAGCGATATCGCCATCGACCAGCCGATATGGCGTGGGACGGGCCTGCTGCTCGCCGGTCTGGCCATGGCAGGGGCGCTGTTTGGGCTCGGCGGCCTGATTTCCGACTACGATGGCCTGCAGGGCATGGCCATTGGTGTCGTGGGGTTCACTTTGGCCGGATACACAGCGTTCTTGTTCTTGATGGTATTGCTGCACGTCATCGGCAAGGCATTCGAGGGCGAGGCAAGTATCGCAGAAGAACTTTCAGCGATGACCTGGGCCGCCCTGTCTTTCTGGCTGCTCGTCCCAACTGCATTGCTCTGGCTAGTTGCTGGAAGCGCGGGGCCGTGGATCCTGACGCTGGGAATCATCGTGACGTCCCTGGCCGTGATCCGCCTAACCTACATCGCCATCCGTGAGGCGAATCGATTTGTCGGTACGCAGGCCATCCTGACCATGCTGATGCTGCCGCTTGGCGCGGGGCTACTGGCTATTGCAACCTTTTTCGTCTTCGCGTTCGGCACGCTGATTTTTGAATAAGGCAGCACGACTAGACCCATCGCGTATACTGTGGACATAAACAGGGAGGCAGTATGACGATTCCAAGCGGACTCGAGTTGATTCTGATTCTGGCGATCATCCTGTTGATATTTGGGGGCGCCAAACTTCCCGGCCTTGCCCGCTCTATGGGAAGCTCGATTCGGGAGTTCCGCAAGGGAGCAGAACTGGAAGAGAGCAAGCCGTCCGAGGACGCCAAGGAGAGCTCGGAATCGGATTCAACAACTGCGAAGACCTAGAGTCTCGAAACCAAGGCTAAGCAGACCGAACGCCGCCCACCGGGCGGCGTTCTTTTATTCCCTGAATTCCTGCCCTCGTTCCGGCGTAAGCGGGAACCTGCTCACTCACTGCGTCTTCGCTGCCAAGCCGCAAATCGAGCCATGAGCAGCCCGATTTCATAGAGCACCCATATTGGGATTCCCCAGATAACCATGTTGATGGGATCGCCCGTGGGTGTGATGATTGCCGCCGCCACGAATGACAGCAGAATCGCTCCCTTGCGCTTGGTTCGCAGGCTCGCCGGATCGATGATGTCGATGCGCGCAAGCAGATACATGATGACTGGCAGCTCGAATAGCAGGCCCATGGCAAAGATCAGCCAGACCGTCGTGCCCACAATGCTGTCGATGCGTATCTGCGGTTCAATATCATCCCCGAGAAATTGTGGAAGGATTTGCATCATCACCGGGATAGGCACAAAAAACGCAAAGAGGATTCCGGCGGCAAACAGGATGCTCACGATTGGCAGGGCGATGTAGACAAAGCGCTTCTCGGAGCCAGTCAGCGCGGGACGAACGAACATGATGGTCTGGTAGAGGATCATTGGGAACGCGACAATTATTCCGCCCAGGAGTGCAATCTTCATGCGGACGCGCACGCCCTCGAGTACGTCGATTTGCACCACCTCGATGTCATCCGGGAATGGAATCAGCAGAACGTCGATGAGCCGATTACCGACTGCGAACGCGGCGACCGCTCCGATGCCCACCACGATGAACGTCCACATGAGCCGCGTCCGCAGTTCCCGCAGATGCGAGGACAGAGGCATTGTTGCGCCTGACACGCCCTCCGGCTCAGGGGTTGTCACCGGCCATCCTCCGGCCGGGACTCTTCGGCAGGCTGCTCACTTTCTTCGGGCTGGGTTGTTTCCTCTGTCGATTGTTCAGCCCGCCCCGAGTTCCGGCGTGGTTCAGACAGGTCAAGGGGACGGCGGAGTCGTGATTCAACTTCGCGGACGGACTCTCTCGCCGAGCGGAGCGGTTCCGTTTCCTCCCGAGCCTGCGTCTGCAGATCCTCCGTCATGGAGTTGATGGTGCGGCGTGCCCGGGCGATGAGCCTGCCAATCTCGCCCGCTATCTCCGCGGCCCGTGATGGCCCAACGATGATGATGGCCAGACCGGCCAGAAAGAGAAGCTCAAGCCCTCCGACGTTCAAGAAGTCCATACGGAAAGTGTATCTGACGCCTGCCACCGCCCGTCGCTGTTATGATTGGCGGGTAGGGGCCGCTGACCTGTAAGCGTCGGAGGAGTATGGGTGGCTGAAGCGGACGAGCTGGTCTTAAGCCTGTTAGTTCTCTTGCCGTTCGTGGGCGGTCTGGCGCTTATTCTCGTTCCGGGCCGTCAGCCCAACACCATCCGTGGTATCGCCACCGCCGTCACCGGCGCCACTTTCGCCCTCTCCATCTATCTGGCCCTCCGCCACTATCTGAGCGCACCGGCCGGAGCAGAGTTCTGGCCGCTAACCCGCGTCGAATGGCTGCCAAGCCTCGGGATCGGATTCACGCTTGGCGTGGACGGCATCTCCGTGCTGATGGTGTTGTTGAACGGCGTGGTTGCCTTTGCCGGAACCCTGGTCGCTTGGCGACTTCCCGACAGAACCAAGGAGTTCTTTGTCCTCTTCCTGCTTCTCATTGCGGGCGTCTACGGAGTCTTCGTTGCCCTCGACCTCTTCTTCTTCTTCTTCTTCTACGAGCTCGCCGTGATCCCCATGTACCTCTTGATCGGCGTGTGGGGCAGCTCGACGGACTTCCGCTCTTACGTCCCGCCGCTCCTGTTCAGCCGCACCAAGGAATACAGCGCAATGAAGCTGACCATCATGCTCAGCCTCGGCAGCGTCCTGGTGTGGGTGGCCCTCATCGCGCTCTATATCTTCGCGGACAACCCGACATTCGACTTCCTCAGCCTCCGGGACAACGAGGAATACTCACGCGAATTCCAATTGCTCTTCTTCCCGATAGTCGCAGTTGGATTCGGCGTGCTGGCAGGACTCTGGCCGTTCCACACGTGGTCGCCGGATGGCCACGTTGCCGCGCCAACGTCTGTCAGCATGTTGCACGCCGGTGTGCTCATGAAGCTGGGCGCATACGGCATCCTCCGCATTGGGATGGATCTGTTTCCACAGGGAGCAGAAGCATGGATGCCTGTCCTGATCATCCTCGCGACAATCAACGTCGTCTATGGCGCGATATCCGCCCTTGGGCAGCGCGACCTCAAGTACGTCATCGGCTATTCCAGCGTCAGCCACATGGGCTACGTGATCATGGGACTCGCAACACTTGACCCGCTCGGCGTGAACGGCGCAGTCCTGCAGATGTTCTCCCACGGCGTCATGACAGCCCTCTTCTTCGTGCTCGTCGGCGCAGTCTACGACCGCGCTCACATTCGCGACATCGGCGTACTGGAGGGGTTGGCCAAACGGATGGGGGGCACGGCGACATTCTTCGCAATCGCCGGCTTAGCATCGCTGGGGCTCCCGGGCCTCAGCGGATTCGTCGCGGAGCTGCTGGTTTTCATCGGCGCGTTCAACACATATCCGCTCGTGGGCGTGCTGGGGGTGTTCGCGGCGGCCGTAACGGCGGTCTACGTACTGCGACTGCTGGGCAAGGTTTTCTTCGGCCCAGTCAGCGAGCGATGGCAAGGACTGACGGACGCCTCGCGTGTGGAACTCGCGGCAGGTGGACTGCTCATCGCATTCATCGTCGCCATCGGCCTCTGGCCGTTCCCGTGGATTGAATTGATCGACAGCGACGTGACGGCGCTACTGGGGAGGATCGGGTGAGTTTCGCAATCGAAATTATCGCGTCGATTTTGTCGTCGATAGTCGGCATCATCGGTTCCGCTATGAGAAAGACGCGAGGTCATAGTTCAAGTGACCAGGCAGGCTAGGAAGGGATTCGTTGACACTATGTTTGAGCCGCACATAGACTGGCCGACAGGAGTGCAGGGGAATGCCGGCTGAGTATGCGTTCAACTGGGCCGCTGTGGGAATTGCCGCTATTTTCGGATTCGGCGGTGTTGCATCCTTCTTTGTTATCTCGTGGATTCTCGCGCCGCGCCGCGCCACAAGCCTCTCCGGCATTGCCTATGAGTGCGGCATTCTACCCACGGGCGAGGGCAACACCCGCTACAACGTTCGCTACTACCTCTTTGCCCTCTTCTTCCTGATCTTTGCGGTGGAGACCGTTTTCCTTTTTCCGTGGGCGTTCGTGTTCCTTGATTTGCCCGCCGCCGCGTTCTATTCAATGGTGATCTTTCTTGTCGTGTTGTTCTTTGGACTGGTGTACGCATGGCGTAAGGGGGTGTTGTCCTGGCGATGAATATTGAATCCGCAGGCGGGCAAGGTGGCACAGGGCAGGGCCCCGTCATCTCCACGCCGGAATCCCGCATGGCGCTGCAGAATATTGCGGCACATCAGAAGAGCGGCCTCTCGGGCGTCATCACGCTAAAGACCGAAGAGTTGTTCGCGATGGCACGAAAATCCTCGCTGTGGCCGCTCACGTTCGGCTTGGCGTGCTGCGCCATCGAGATGATCTCTGCTTATATGCCTAAGCATGATTTCGACCGCTACGGCGTCGTTACATGGCCGTCACCACGCCAATCCGACGTCATGATCGTGGCGGGAACGGTCGTCAAGAAAATGGCTGAGCCCATCAAGCTCCTGTATGAACAGATGCCCGCTCCTAAATGGGTCGTTGCGATGGGGTCATGCGCGACGTGTGGCGGCCCATATGTCCGCTCCTATTCCGTTGTGATGGGAGTGGACCAGATCATCCCCGTGGACGTGTACGTGCCGGGCTGCCCGCCCCGCCCGGAGGCGTTGCAGCACGGAATCCTTGAACTCCAGCGCAAGATCCAGGAAGAGCCCAAGCTCAAGAGGGGTCTCTAGGTGACGTCGGGAGACCGGCCTGAGGATGCCGCCGTGTCCTCACCGATCGAGGCGCGCGTACGGGAGATTGCTGCCGGCAAGGCGCAATCTATTGACTACTCGTTTGATGAATTGCAATTGCATGTCTCCCGCGAGTCCGTCGTTGATGTGTGCGCTGCGCTAAAGGCGGATCCGGAACTGGATTTCAAATACCTCCGCTGCCTTTCGGTCGTCGACTGGCAAGACGAGTTGGAGGCGGTCTATCACCTCACCTCTCTAAGCCATCCTCACAAGGTGGTGGTCAAGACACGCGTGCCCACAATCGATCCGTGGATTCCGACGATGATCGGCGTCTGGAAGGGCGCGGACTGGCACGAGCGTGAAGGACATGATCTTTTTGGCTTGGAGTTTCGCGGCCACCCCGACCTGTCGCCACTGATCCTCTATGAAGGGTTTGAAGGATTCCCGGGACGCAAGAGCTATGACATTCCGGAGCAGGTGACATTCTATGGTGACTGACTCCGGACTGTCGGCTAACATCGTGCGCGACCCCGTCACAGAACAGGCGGAGTTGAGCATCAACATGGGGCCGCAGCACCCCGCCACGCACGGCGTTTTCCGCATGGTGCTCACGCTTGACGGTGAGCGAGTCGTTGATGTCTATCCTCACATCGGCTACCTGCATCGCGGCTCTGAACGGCTGGCAGAGGGTGAGAACTTTCAACAGATCACCACTCTTTTTGACCGCCTCGACTATGTGGCCAATTTCAACAATGAATGGGTCTATGTCCGCGCGGTCGAGAAGGCGATGGGCGTCGAAGTGCCGGAGCGCGCCGACTACATCCGCCTGATACTTTCCGAACTCAACCGCATCGCGAGCCATCTGCTGTTTTACGGCACGTACGGGTTGGACACCGGCGCGATGAACCCCGTGATGATTGGGTTCCGCGACCGCGAGCGAATCCAACAGATATTCGAGGGCGTCACGGGTGCGCGCATGATGCACAACTACTTCCGCATCGGCGGTGTTAAGGAAGACCTGCCGGACGGATTCGTCCCAGCCGTGCGCGCCCTCCTGGATCAACTCAAGGTTGGATATGAAGAGGCGCGGGGTACGCTCACGGAGAGCGAGATTTTCATCGAGCGGACGGCCGGCATCGGAGTGATACCTGCGGAGGATTTGCTTGACTACGGCGTGACGGGGCCGCTGCTCCGCTCGGCGGGCATCGACTACGACATTCGCAAGGCCGATCCCTACTCCGTCTATGAAGAACTGGATTTCCGTGTTCCGACAGGACAGACAGGGGACTGCTACGACCGCTATATGGTGCGGATGCTGGAGATTGAGCAGTCGATTTCCATCGTCGCACAGGCCTTGGACAAGCTTCCGGACGGCCCATTCATGGGCCGTGTGCCGCGCATCCTCCGTCCGCCGGAGGGGGATGTATACGTCCATGGCGAGAACCCGCGCGGTGATCTGGGTGTCTATCTCGTTTCATCGGGCGGCACGGTTCAACCCTATCGCCTCAAGATTCGCGGCCCGAGCTTCTGTAACCTCATGGCGCTGCCCGCCATGATTCGCGGCTCGTACCTTGCCGACGCTACGGTAATACTCGGATCCATGGACATTGTTCTTGGTGAGGTTGATCGATGAGCCTCCTTGACCTCATCACCATAGCCATCATCGTCTTTGTGCTGTTCAACGGCATCCTGACCGCCGTGCTCGGCGTGATTTGGGCGGAACGCAAAGCGCTTGCCCGCCTGCAGCAGCGCGTCGGACCCTCACGCACCGGGCCGTCAGGCATCCTGCAGACGGCGGCGGACGCGATCAAGTTGATGCTCAAAGAAGATGTGCGTCCCGGCAGCGTCAACATCGTTATCTTCTATGTTGCTCCGCTTCTCATCTTTACGCCGATCTTCATGCTCTGGATGGTGCTGCCGTTCGGCCCCGACTGGGTGCTGAGCGACCTCGATATCGGGCTGTTCTACATCATCGCCATCCTTGGGCTGTCCGTCGTGGGTCATGTACTGGCTGGATGGGCGTCCAACAATAAATACGCGCTGCTTGGCAGCGCGCGGAACGCTGCCCAGTTGATTAGCTACGAGTTGCCGCTCGTCTTTGCCGTGCTGGCCGTTGGACTGCTGGCGCAAACTGCTACGGATCGCCCATTCAGCCTCGCTGGCATCGTGGAGGCGCAGGGCAGCATCCCGTATCTGGTAATCATGCCGCTGGGCTTCATCCTCTTCCTTGTTGGGGCATTGGCCGAAACGGCGCGCATTCCGTTTGATATTCCGCACGCGGAGGAGGAGATTGTTGGTGGCGCGTTCGTTGAATACTCCGGCATCCGTTGGGGCGTGTTCTTCCTGACCGAGTACGCGGGACTGGCGACGATGGCGTTCCTAGCGACAATCCTCTTCCTGGGCGGATGGACAGGGCCGTTCTCTGAACAGGTCCCGATTCTTCAGCCCTTCTACCTCTTGGTGAAGATGGCCGCCATCATCCTCATCGTGTTTTGGATACGAGCGCCGCTGCCCCGACTCCGCATCGACCAGCTCATGGCGTTCGCGTGGAAACTGGCAATTCCGGCATCGCTCGTGAACCTCCTGGTGGTAGCGACCGCCGTCTGGGTACAGCACCAGAACGGCTGGGAGCTGTGGGTGACAAGTGTGACAATCAGTGTGGTCAGCATCGTGCTGGCCGTGGCAGCCGGCATCTTCATTCAGCGGCGTAGAGAACAGAGACTCCGTCAGTTCAGGCAAAGGTGGGCGCAATAGTCATGTTGGGTACATTCAAGAGTCTGCTAACGACGATGAAGCTGGCACTCAAGCCGCCCGTTACGGCGGAATATCCGTCGGTCGCCCCCACGCTCGCTCCCCGCTTCATGGCGCACCCCGTGCTGACGTGGGACAAGGCCGTGCCGGAGCCGTACTGTACCGGCTGCCTGGTCTGTATGCGGATCTGCCCTACGGACTGTATCGATGTCGCAATGATGGACAATCCCAAGCACGCGGAAGGGGACAGCTCCCGCCGCAAGATCGTCGAGTATTTTGATTTGAATGTCGCCGACTGCATCATGTGCGGCCTGTGCGTTGAGTACTGCAACTTCGACGCAATCATCATGTCGGACAACTTCGACGCTAGCCAGGATGCGCGTTCTAATTTGGTTTTCGATCTTGAGCAACTGCTAGAGGCTGGCAAAGAACAAGAAGCGAAAGGCCGGTGGTCCCCGCCTGAGGCGAAGAAATCACAGCGCCGCGCCACCTCGCAGAGTAGTGGAACCGCGACTGGGGCGGCAGCATCAAGCGATGATCGCGTAGCCGCCGCCCGTGCCAAAGCCGCCGAACTGCGTGCCCAACGCGCCGCAGAGCGTGGCGAAGCTCCGCCAGCGGAGCCGACAGCGGCTGCCCCTGAACAGGCATCCGGCGACGCCCCCGCAGTTGACCCTCGCGTGACCGAAGCCCGGCGAAAGGCCGCCGAACTCCGTGCACAACGCGCCGCAGAACGTGGCGAGGCACCGCCTACAGAGGCAAGCGCACCCGCATCTGAAACTGACAGCGCCGAAGTCAAGCCAGTTGATCCGCGAGTGGCGGAGGCGAGGGCAAAGGCCGCCGAACTCCGCGCGCAGAGGGCCGCGGAACGTGCGGCGCAGGAAGCTGCCAATGCAGACTCCTCTGACAGCGAATCCGACTCAGACGAATCCAAACCCGGGACAGGCGCCGAATGATCGAGACCGCGATACTGGGAGCAATCGGAATAATCACCGTCGCAGCAGCCGTCGGCGTCGTCGCAACGCGGAGCGTCGTCTACGCGGCAGTGTTCCTCCTGATCTCGTTGGTCGGCGTGGCGGCTCTGTTCTTGATGATGCTGGCAGAGTTCATTGCCCTCGCGCAGGTGCTCATCTACGGCGGTGCAATCACGATCGTCCTGCTGTTCGCCATCATGCTGACCCGCGCGCCGGAACAGACCAATGTGCAAGACAATGCGCAGCGTCCGCTCGCCGCAATGGCCTGCGTCGGGCTGTTCGCCCTGCTCGTGGCGGCGGCGTTGGCGACGCCATGGCGGACGCGTGATCCCAGCGCCGACCCAATGGCCGAGTTCACTGCCTTAAGTGAGTTGCTCTTTAGCGATTTCCTGATTCCGTTTGAGATTGCATCGCTGGTGCTGTTAGTAGCGCTGATTGGCGCTGTTGTGCTGACGCGAAGCGGGAGAGAGGGCGCATGACTGTCCTCGAGTTCATGCTGATCCTCGGCGCAGCCCTGTTCTGCTTGGGGTTGTATGGCGTACTGGCACGGCGCAATGCCGTCCTTGTCCTCATGTCCATCGAGTTGATGCTGAACGCCGTCAACGTTCATCTGATCGCTTTTGCTCGCTACGTGGTCGGTATGGAGGCCATCGCCCACGTGCTGATCATCTTCGTGATTACCATTGCGGCGGCGGAAGTCGGCCTTGCACTCGCAATCGTTCTCCGCATGTTTAGAAACTGGGAGACGGTCAACTTGGACCGCATCTCCACCTTGCAGCAGTAGGGGATTCGAAGAGTGACCGCCCTGCTGGACGCAATCCCAATCGGCGCTCAACAGGCGTGGCTGATTGCCGCGCTGCCGTTAGCCGCTTTCGTGATTCTTGCCATTGGGCGACTCCAGATTCTGCCCCAAGCAGCCTCCTGGGTCAGCGTCGCTGCTATCGGTATCGCATTCATCGGCTCACTCGGTGTGCTGGGCGACTACCTTGCCAACGGTGAATACGTCGGGACCGTGGTCTGGCTGTCTGTGGGAGGCTCCGAGTTTGGGTTGAGCTACATCGTCGACAGCCTGTCGGTGATGATGATTATCCTCGTCTCGTCAGTCTCACTCGCCGTCCAGGTCTATTCCCTTGAATATATGAAAGGCGATGAGCGGTTTGGGTGGTACTTCGCCGCGCATTCGCTATTCGCCGCGTCTATGCTTGCCCTCGTCCTGACCGGCAGCCTGCTGCTTCTTTACATCTCATGGGAACTGGTGGGTCTCTGCTCCTTCCTCCTGATCGGCTTCTACTGGGAACGGCGCTCCGCGGCTGAGGCGGCCAAGAAGGCGTTCATCACGACACGATTCGGTGATGTTGGCCTGCTGATCGGCATCATCATTGCCTATCTCAGCACCGGCACGTTCGACATCCGGGAGGTCATCGCAGCGCTGAGTGGTGGAGAGGCGGCGCTGGTAGCATTCTTGCTGTTCCTGGGCGCGATGGGCAAGAGCGCGCAATTCCCGTTCCATATCTGGCTGCCGGACGCCATGGAGGGCCCCACCCCCGTCAGCGCGCTGATCCACGCCGCGACCATGGTTGCCGCAGGCGTGTTCCTTGTGGCGCGTATGTTTGACCTTTTTGTCGAGGCCCCTGGGGTGCTCTGGTTCGTCGCCGTGATCGGGCTGGTGACTGCCATTCTGGCTGGGCTCTTGGCACTGGGCGAGATCGACTTCAAGCGCATCCTTGCTTACTCGACGGTGAGCCAACTCGGTCTGATGATGTTGGCGCTCGGCGCTGCCGGGTTAGCGCATGACCCCTCCCATCGCGACCCGAGCGGCGGCATGTTCCATCTGTTGACGCACGGCTATTTCAAGGCGCTCTTGTTCCTGACAGCTGGAGTGGCGCTCCATGCCATCCATGCCTCTGCCGCCTCGATTTACGAAGTGCGTGGACTGCGTACCGCCGCGCCCTTCACTGCCGCCGCGCTTGTCGTCGGCAGCTTGTCGTTGGCGGGCATTCCGTTCCTGAGCGGCTTCTTCTCCAAGGAAGGCATTCTCGCTCCTGCGCTTGAGATTGAGACGCTGCCCGGCTATCTACTCTTCTTTGGGGCAATCATCGCCTCATTCCTCAGTGCTCTGTACATGACACGGCTCGCGCTGGTTGTGGCCCAAGGAGAACCCGCGCGAACGGCTAGTGAGCACGGTGGAGAGGGCGACCAAGCCGTCGGGTTGCATGACCCGCCGCCCCTCATGGCCATTCCTCTTGTGTTGCTGGGCGTCCTTGCCGTTTTCCTCGGCATCGTCCTCTCGTTCGGTTGGGATTTCATCGAATTCCTCACGGACGGACACCGAGAGTTTCATTTCGACACGCTACTCGCGCTTGCATCCACCCTCACCGCCGTCGCGGGCATCGGCGTCGGCCTGAATTATTGGAACAATAAGGAGCGCGTCGATGACACGGTCCTTGAGGCAGTTGCCGGGCCACTCAAGCTTGTGCAGAACCGGTTCTACATCGACGCCGCGGCGCAGTGGATCATCGACCGTATTGTTCTGGTCTTTGCCGGATTCATTCGTGAGGTTGACCGACGGGTGGTTAACGATGCGGGTGTGGATGGGCCCGCGGCGCGCACGGTCGATGCCGGGCACCTGCTGCGTGGCATCCAGACCGGCTACGTGTTCAACTATGCGCTCATTTTCACCATTGCGGCGGTAATCATCGTCGCCGTGGCCGCGTTGGCGGAAACGGTGTAGGGGCTGTGACGCGATGAACTGGGCGCTCCTCTTACCCGGCTACCTCGTCACCGGTCTTGCTTTCGGCGCCTTCACCCTCGACCTGATTGTGCCGCGTCTCTCACGCACGGTCTTGGTATACGGCGGCGCGGCGGTCATGGCCGCTATCGCTGTGTTCATCATTCTCACGAGTAGCAGTGATACAAACCGCTTCGCGGGCGGCATCTTAATCTTCGATACCTATTCCGCGTTCTTCTTCGCACTGTTCGTGATTCTCGCGGCGGTGACGATTCTTGGCTCTGCGCAATTCGTATCGTCCATCGACAGCCCCGGTGAGTTCGTTGCCCTCCTGATGATGTCCGCCGTCGGCGCGATGGGCATGGCGGCGGCGGGAGAACTGATCACCGCCTATATCTCATTGGAACTGCTGAGTTTCTCCTTATACATCCTCGCGTCATACACCTGGAAGGAGCAGAGGACGAACGAGGCCGGGATGAAGTACATCCTGCTTGGCGCAATCGCCTCCGCGTTCCTCTTGTTGGGCATCACGTACATCTACGGCCTCACGGGTGACACGCGCTACGATCAGGTGGCAAGCGGCCTAAGCGCCCTCTCGCCAAGCCCCGGCCTGATTATCGCGCTCGCCATGCTGACAGCAGGGCTGGGCTTCAAGGTCGCAGCCGTCCCGTTCCATATGTGGACGCCCGACGTCTATGAGGGTGCCCCGATTCCCATCACCGCCTATCTTGCGGCGGCGTCCAAGGCGGCAGGATTCGCTCTCTTGATCCGTCTCGTGGCCGTCGCGCTGGAACCGGTCGCGCTCTTCTGGGATTGGGTGTTCATCCTGCTCGCCGTACTGAGCATGATGCTCGGCAACCTCGTCGCCATCCTGCAATCCAACCTCAAGCGGCTGATGGCGTATTCCAGCATTGGGCAAGTGGGCTATCTACTGCTCGGTATAGCAGCGCTTGGTGCTGACGACCCCACGAAACCGATTGCGGGAATGCTGCTTCACAGCGTCAGTTACGCCGCCTCAACGATGGTTGCGTTCATGGTGCTCCTGGCCGTTTGGCAGCAGACTGGCAAGGAGGGCGTGCGTGATTTGGCCGGTTTGGCGCGGCGCAACCCATTCCTCGCGCTGGCTCTGACAGGGGCGTTATTCAGCCTAGCCGGGTTCCCGTTCTTCGTCGGGTTCGCAACCAAGTTCTACCTGTTCACGGTGGTTGCCACGGCAGGCGCCCGATTCCTCGTGCCGGTCGGCATCGCCATATTCGCAAGCCTGATTTCCCTGTACTACTATCTGAACATCGTGAGGCAGATGTACATCGAGGAGCCCGAGGCCGGCGCGGAGCCGATTCGTGTTTCACGGACCATGTGGCTGCTGATTCTTGGCCTGCTTGTCGCGATTGTGGCAGGTGGTCTGTATGTGAGGCCGCTGGCTGAGGCGGCGGAGTCCGCCGCGGCATCGATCTTTGCAGGCGCATAAAGACGGGGAGAAGAAATGGCGCCATCATACACGGCGGTTCTATTGCCCAATGAGGACGGGTCATACAGCGCGTTGATTCCCGCAATGTCGGGCGTCACGGGGCAGGGCTCCACACGCGCCGCGGCGCTTGAAAACGTGACCGACAACGCCGGAATAGCGCTGGGAGAGATCCTTGCGGAGGGCGGAGATGCCCCGCGCGAGGATTGGCCGCCCGTCCGCACCGTCTGGGTACGGAATCCACGCCGCGGCGACACCTCACCCTACATCGTCATGATTCAACGCACGGATGAAGGAGAGTACAGCGCCACAACTGTCGCATTCCCGGACGTGTCCACCGTTTCAGCCGATCTGGAAGATGCCGTATCCCAGGTGGGGCCATTGCTCTTTCAGCGTCTAACGGAAATGTTCGCGCAGGGGCGTCACTTTCCCACGCAGGACGACCCCCAGAACTACGTCATTCGAGTGACTGCCCGCGAGCCTGTCACAGAAGAGGCGTAGGCCTGTCAGGCTAGCCGAGCGCGGCCAGCTTCTCGTTTAGTTCCGTCACCTCATCCGCCGTCAGCGTCCAGTCGGCAGCCTTGGCGTTCGCCTCCACCTGCTCCGGTCGTGTCGCCCCTGCGATGACGCTGACCACCTGCGGCTGGGCAAGCAGCCACGCAATGGCGAGTTCCACCGTCGTGTGGCCGCGCTCCTCCGCAAACCTCGTGGCCACGTCCGCGATGGCAAACGTGCGCTCGTTCATAAAGCGGCCGCGGAAGTTCGCGGGCGTCGTGGACATGCGTGTCCCCTCTGGCGGCTCCTGCCCCTGCGTGTACTTGCCGGTGAGCACGCCGCCCGCGAGTGGGAAATAGGGGATGATTCCGATGTTGTACTTCACAGCGAATGGAATCAGCTCACGCTCCACGTCACGATTGATGAGGCTGTACTCCGGCTGCGTGCTGACGAAGCTGTTGAGACCCAGATGCCGACTCGTCCACGCGGCCTCCGCCTCTTGCCACACGGCGAAATTGGAGCTGCCGATATAGAGGATCTTGCCGTCGCGGATCAGGTCGTCGAGCGCTCGAAGCGTCTCTTCGATAGGGGTGTCGTTGTCCGGGAAATGGATTTGGTACAGATCGATATAGTCGGTCTGGAGCCGCCTGAGGCTCGCCTCCACCTCACTCGTGATGTGCTTGCGGGAGTTGCCGCTGCCGTGTGGGCCCTGCTGCATCTGCCCGCCGCCCTTGGTGGCAATCACCGCCGCCTCGCGGTTCCCCACCAGCGCTCTGCCGATGTGCTCCTCGGACTCGCCCATGCTGTAGATATTGGCCGTGTCGATAAAGTTGATTCCGTTGTCGAGCGACACCTTGATGACGATCTCGCTCCGTTCGTATTCAAGCCGCCTGCCAAAATTGTTTGTCCCCAGACCAACGGCCGAGACCTGCAGGCCTGAATTGCCCAATCGACGATATTCCATGAATTCCCGCTCCCCCTCAGTGATGCCCTTGATGATATGCATCATTATAGAGTGGACGTATGTCCGCCGACGCACTTCAGTGAGGAAGCGCCGCCACATGCCCAATGCCTTGAATGAATCTGAGATAAAGCAGCGCCTCGCAACACGCATTATCGGTGCGGAGTACAGGCATCTGCCGGTCACGCATTCCACACAGGACGACGTATCTGTGGCAAGGCGAGCAGGAGCCGCTGAGGGCCTGGCAATCACGGCTGACGAGCAAACACGAGGGCGGGGACGTTTCCGCAGATCATGGATGTCGCCCCCCGCCTCGTCCCTCCTCGTCTCGATCCTTCTGAGGCCCAGCCCAGACTTGCTCCCAGCGCTGTCGATGATCTGCGCCCTTGCCGTTCCGCGCGCCATCCGCCGCGTGTGCCCGCAGCTCAGTCCGGAGATCAAGTGGCCGAACGACATCCTCATCGGTGGCCGCAAGGTCTGCGGCATCCTCGTTGAAGTCGTGCGTGGCGAGTCCGAGGAAGATCAGTTCGCTGTCGCAGGCATAGGCGTCAACGTCAATTGGGACACGGCCTCAATCCCGGAAATCGCCGACGCATCCACGAGCCTCAGCAGGGAAACGGGTGGCGAAGTTTCGCGTGTTGACCTGCTCTGCGCCCTGCTGGAAGAGATGGACACGCTGTATGTGGACGCGCAGGCTGGTGGCGACGTATTCGGCCAATGGCGCTCGTCGCTCGTCAACCTCGGTAAACGGGTAAACGTGTCCGGTAGCGACTCAACATTCGAAGGCCTCGCGCTTGATGTTGAGCCGGGCGGCGGACTGGTTGTCCAGACCGATGACGGGCAGCGCAGAGTCGTTCACGCGGGCGACGTGACGCTGAGCTGATGGACACCACGGCGGCATCCTCGGGCGCTCAGCGGCGAGAAAATCGCCTCATTCCGGCTCTCCAATTGGGTGGAGCGCTCATCATCTCCATTGCAGTCGTTGTGCTGCTCATTCGCTACGCAAGCTTTGTTGAGAGGCTCGGTGACTGGGGATACGTTGGGATTTTCTTGTTCCAGCTCATCAACAGCGCGACAGTCGTCTTGTTCCCCGTGCCCGGCCATGCAATCATCTTCGCCGTCTCTGGCACGCTCAACCCCCTGCTGATCGGACTCTTTGGTGCGGCCGGCGCAGCGCTGGGAGAAATCACGGCGTACATGGCGGGACGCGGCGGCTCGTCAATAGTTGATGAGAGCAGGTGGTACAAGCGGCTTGAGTCGATGGGGACACGATGGCGCGGCTGGGCGATATTTGTCTTCGCGGCCACGCCGTTGCCGTTTGACTTTGCAGGTGTGTGGGCCGGCGCGATCCGCTATCCACTGGGGCGATTCTTGCTCATCGTGGCGGCGGGCAAACTGATCCTTGTCACCGCAATTGCTATTGCGGGCTACTACGGCGTGGACTTTATCGAGAATCTGCCCCTTGTGGGCGACGTTTTGCTCTGAGTTTCGCCTACGTTAGAATCTACAAGAACGAACGCATGATGAATTAGCGTGCCGCGACCATGTGACGAATGCGGCATGTGTGGATAGAGACGAGGCGAACGTGCTGCGGCTGGCTCTCCCTAGTAACAATCGATTGTTAAACGACACGCTGAACATGCTCAATGCATGCGGCATCCACGTGTCTCGCCGTGGAACTGGCCTTGTCGAAGAAGTGCGAGATATTCCTGAATGTGAGGCTGTCTTCCTCAGACCTGATGATATTCCGGCCATCGTTGCCGAGGGCGGCGCGCACTTGGGCATCACCGGACGCGACTGGTTTGAAGAGAAAAGCCTGTCCGGCCTGGAGAACGTGGCCTGTCTCATACCGGATCTTGGATTTGGGCACAGTCGACTCATGCTGGCCGCGCCAAGCCGCCGATTTGGCGATTCAGGTGATATTCCCGTCGGTGATCTGACCGGATGGTCGCGGCAGCTCGGGCGGGACCTGCGTGTGGCCACCAAATACCCCGGCCTCACGCAAAATTACATGGAGGCGCACGGCATCTCTGGCAAGGGAGTGAGACTGTTCCAGGGTTCGCACGAGTTGCTGCCACACTTGGGCGCGGCCGATTTGATAGCAGATGTCGTTGTCACAGGATCAACACTCTCAGCCCATTCGTTGACTGGCCTGCGTTTGGGCAATCCACCCCGCCCGATACTCAACTCAAGCGCCGCGCTTGTCGCCTGTGTGAACAAGGAAGTTTATGACGATCAGGCCGTGCAGTCTGCTTGGCTCGTGCTTGAATATATCCACGCCAATCTCAATGCGGAAGGGCGCTATGTGGTCATGGCCAACGTTCCCGGGAGTACCCCCGAAGATGTTGCCCGCAAGCTTTTCGATCTGCCGTCTTTGGGCAGCGTAGGGCTGAAGGGGCCCACGATAGCTCCTGTGGTCACACGTGAGAGCCTCGACAGCGAAGACGGGCAGCAGTGGTTTTCCGTGTCGTTCGTCATCAATCATCAGCAGACGGAACAGCTCGTCGCAACGGAATCGCTGCGCACGATCGGGGCGACAGACGTCATCGCCTTTCCCCTCACACAGCACTTCGGCGAGCCGCCGGAACTGCCGTTGCGCTAACGGATGCCGATGCCATGCCGATGCTGGCGGTACACCTGAGCATTATCCAGGAACTTGTGGACGAACTGGGCATTGAAGAGATTCGGGAGCACATTGGCGCCGCCCTCTTGGGTTCCACCGCGCCCGACCGACGTGTGATGACCCGCGAGCCGCGAGAGGACACCCACTATTTCCATCTGACGGAGAGCGAGGCAGGTGACGGATTCAAGGGCATGAAAAAGGCTCTGCCGGATATTGTCTCCCGCTCACCGGAGGATGATTGGGCACTGACCGCATTCCTCGTTGGTTACGCAAGCCATCTCGCGGCAGATGAGGCATGGATCGTCAACGTCTACCGTCCGTTCTTTGAGGACGATGAGTATCTTGGCGCTGAGCCGACGAAAAATATCCTGGACAGAGCCATGCAGTATGAGTTGGAGGTCGATATCCGCGGCGACCGCGAACAGCTGATGAATTGGCAGAAAAAGATAATCGATTCGAATAGCATCACCGATGCTGTTCCTGACCCGTTTATCGCAACGAGCATCCTGCGCGAGTGGAGCGATTTCGTGGCAGGTCGTGTCCTCACACTCCCCGGCACGTGGGCCGAATTCCCGCGCTTTATCTCGCGCTACCTCGATGATCCCGATCTGGATGGCGTAGAGGTCGAGCAGTTGATGGCTGACCCGGAAGGGATGCTTGATCGCGTCTATGCCCGCATCCCCCGTGACATCATTCAGCAGCATCGTGCCATTGCTATGGAGCAGTCACTTAAGCATGCCGAGGAAATCCTCGCATGAAGATCTTTCGCGGACTTGAAGAGGGCAAGGCTGGGCTGATTGCAGCCAACCCGTGGCTCAACCCGCAGGCGTCAGAATCCACACTCTCATTCCTCGAGCAGGCGTTTGGCGAGAAAATTTCTCCCGAAGAGGCCGTCCAACGCGTCATTGAGATTGTGCGCGTGGACGGCGATGAGGGTATCCGAGAACTCGCGCGCAAGTTCGACGGTGTCGAGCTCTCCGCGCTGGAAGTCACACAAGAGGAAATCGCCCGCGCTTACGACAGCGTGGACACTCACGTCATTGACGCGCTGCACAAGGCGGCAGAAGAGATTGAGGCGTTCCACGAGCAGCAGTCGAGAACGGGCTGGATGGACTTTGAGCGTGGCGTCGGCCAACTCATTCGCCCTGTGCAGCGCGCCGGCATTTATGTGCCCGGCGGACGGGCTGCTTACCCCTCAACCGTCCTGATGATCGGCATTCCCGCTCGCGTGGCCAATGTTCCGGAAATATTCGTGACGACGCCTGCGCGAGACAACGGAGTCGTTGCGCCGGTAACGCTGGTCGCGTGCAGCATCGCCCGTATCAATCGCGTGTTTCGTGTTGGCGGGCCGCAGGGTGTCGCTGCGTTCGCGCTCGGCACGGAGTCCGTCCCGCAGGTGGACAAGATATTCGGCCCCGGCAACCTTCTCGTGCAGTTGGCCAAGAAGGCCGTCTATGGCGTCGTGGGTGTCGATTCTTTGCAAGGCGCCACGGAGACGCTGGTTATCGCAGACGACCGCTCCGACCCCGCGCTATGCGCGGCAGACTTGCTTGCGCAGGCGGAGCACGACCCCGAAGCGCGGGTTGTCATGGTGACGACATCCGAGCGAATGGTGACACGGACGGGCAGGGAACTGGAACGTCAACTGCGTGACTTGCCGGAGAATTCTCCCGCGCACCTCTCCACGCAAACCGGCGGGTTCGTCATCGTCGATACGGATGATGAAGTTGCCGACTTCTGCAACGCCTTTGCGCCGGAGCACCTCTGCATCATGACCCAGGACCCGCACGCGCTCATCCCCCGCCTGCGCAACGCGGGCGGCATCTTCGTTGGTGAGCACTCGCCGGAAGTGTTGGCGGACTATATCGCGGGGCCGAGCCACTCCATGCCCACCGGCGGCGCGGCGCGATACAGTTCCCCGGTCAACGTCTTTGAATTCCTCAAGGTGACCAGCCTTGTATCGGTGCCGGAGGAACGGCTGCAAGCCTTGGGGCCGAGCGGCATCGCTATCGCGCGTGCGGAAGGACTTGTTGCCCACGCTAACGCGCTCGAGATTCGCATGGAGGCGGAGTCCGCCATCGATCCGGTGGACTAGTTGAGAGCGACACAGGCAGTGACTTCATCCGTCGAAAAAGGCGTCGACAAGACCAAAAGGGCGTGGTTTGGCCGCGTCACGAGCATCTTTGGAAGGAACTCGATTCCGCCGGAGACGTGGGATGAATTGGAAGAGGCGCTGATCGGCGCGGACGTTGGTCTTGACCTGAGCGAGGAGCTGATTTCACGCACGCGTGACCGTGTCGAGAAAATACGCGGTGCAAAGCCCAACGACCTCCGTGACGCTCTCGCCGCCGAGTTGGTAGATGTTGCCGTCAACGGTGCCTCTCCTGCCACACCTGAAGGAGAGAGAGGCACTCCTCGCGTCATCCTCGTGGTTGGTGTGAACGGCAGTGGTAAGACGACAAGTATCGCCAAACTGGCACGACGTGAAATGGCGGAAAATCGGCAAGTGCTGCTGGTTGCTGGTGACACTTTTCGCGCAGCAGCCATCGAACAGTTGCAGATTTGGGGTGAACGGCTCGGTACGCCTGTCATCGCGCAGCAGCATGGCGCAGACCCCGGCGCGGTGGCATTTGACGGTGTCGCGGCGGCCAAATCCCGCGGCGTTGACACGGTCATCATCGACACCGCCGGACGCCTGCAGACTCGGACATCCTTGATGGACGAACTACGCAAGGTGCGCCGCGTGGTAGAAAGGTCCGTCGACGCATCGGACATCACCGTGCTGCTTGTCCTGGACGCGACAACGGGGCAGAACGGCCTCTCTCAAGCGCGAGAGTTCATGGGAGCGGTGGGCGTGGATGGCGTGATCCTGACCAAGGTGGACGGCACATCCAAAGGCGGCATAGCAATCGCCATCCGCCGCGAATTCGGGGTCCCCGTAACGTACATCGGAACGGGCGAGGACATCGATGACCTTGAACCGTTCGACGCCAACGCATTCGTGACGGCGTTGCTCGCGTAGAGGCGCGAGCGGTCCGAGCCTCCTCCCATGCTCCACTTGGTTATCTGGCTCGTTCTGCTCCAGGTTATCGGGGCGGCAGGGTTCGCGTGGGCGTTCCCGTTCTTCCGAGACCTCCCCGATCGCGGATATGGCGTCTCCAAGGTTCTGGGCATTCTTGTGCTGGCCTATGCGTACTGGGCGCTCGTCACCGCTCGTGTCCTGGACAACGACTTGCTCTCGCTACTGGCAATCCTTGCTCTGCTGCTCGGCGCAAGCGTAGTTCTGGCGAGGCAGAATCGCGAGGAGATGGTCGACTTTATCCGCAGCCGTTGGCGGCTGCTCGTAGCGAGCGAAGCAGTATTTCTGACCGCATTCGTACTGTTCGCCGTTTTCCGTGTCCTCGCGCCGGACATCACCATCTCCACATCCATCACGGGCCTTACCACCGAACAGCCGATGGACCTCGCATTCCTCGCGAGTTCCCTGCGCAGTTCGACGTTCCCCGCGGCCGACCCCTGGCTGGCCGGTCATTCCATCAGCTACTACCACTTTGGGTACGTGATTTTCAGCATTCCCGCGCGCCTTTCATTGGCAGCCGCGCCGGTGGGCTACAACCTTGCCTTCATCACGCTCTTCGCCCTCACGGCCGTGTCCGCATTTTCCCTAACAATGAACGCAATCTTGCGAACAGGAGTCGCGCGTGTCCAGCCACCGAGACTGGATGTTGTGGCAGTTATTGGCGGTGTCGCGGCAGTCATTGCGCTGCTGATTGCCGGTAATCTGAGTGGCGGGATACGGGCGCTTACGGAAGCGCTGTCATTGGAAGGAGCGACGGGATTCAGCTTCTGGTGGTGGGATTCAACACGCATCATTGAGGATCCGGGTGTGCTTTCTCCCATCGACGAGTTCCCTGTGTTCAGCTTCCTCCTGGGCGATCTTCACCCACACGTCATGGTCCTCCCGTTTGTCCTGCTCGCCCTCACCGTCACTCTCGCCTGGTTATGCAAGCCTGGCGCCCCAGATATCTCATGGCCTTGGCAGCGCGCCGGTGAACTCTTCCTGACGGCCTTAATCATCGGCGCGCTTGGCTTCATCAACACGTGGGACTGGCTGGCCTTCATGCTGCTATTGTTGGTGGCCATCAAGGCGCGGCGGCTGCGCGAAGAGGGCTTGGGGCGGGCTCTGTTCAACAAACAAACAACCCTCGACATCGTGATCCCCGCAGCAGCAATCGCCCTCCTGTCGCTGGCTCTCTTCTCACCGTTCTACCTGACCGTGAGCAGTGGTGTGCGTGGCGTTCTGCCGGTCCACGCATCCGGCACGGAGCTCAGCCACTACGCGCGCATCTGGGGCCCGATGGCGCTTGCTATAATCCCGCCTGTCGTATTCGCAATAATCCGCCTGAGACACAAGGACGTATCGAATCTGTACCTGGGCGGCGTTATGTTGCTGGCCGCTCTCCCCCTGATTCTTTGGACCTTCGTCGTGGTCGGCTGGAACCTCCTGCCTCATGACGCCCCCATCCCGGTTGATCCGCCAACAGTGGCCGATGTGGGTGTACGCTGGCTCGTGGCTGCGCCCGCGATGGCTTTGGCGGCAATTGGATTCCTCGCAGTGCTGCCAACCGGACGGGAAGACGGCCCTCTTCCGCAGGGAATTCAGTTCGCGTGCCTGTTGGTGGCCACGGCTGCAATGGGCATCGTCATCACGGAGGTGTTCTACGTCTGGGACTCCTTCGGTGTCCGCATGAACACTGTTTTCAAGGTGCATTATCAGGTATGGACGCTGCTGGCAGTCGCAACGGGAATCGGCGCCGCCTGGATCATTGCACAACGGCCGGCACGCCTCTCTCCCGCACAAGGCGGACTCCTTGTAGCTGGGGCAGGCGGAGTGGCTTTATTGCTGGCCGGCGCGGCGTATGGCCCCCTTGGCGCAGCCGAACGCATTGAGGGTTCGCCATCAACCAGCATCGAACTGGATGGGCTCGCAACATACCAGGACCGGTTCCCGGATGACGCGGTTGCCATCGATTGGCTGGTGGATAACGCAGAACGAGATGACCATTTGCTGGAAGCGTTTGGTAATGACTACACAGACTATGGCCGCGTGTCGGCGATAACCGGTATTCCGACACCCATGGGCTGGCAGGGCCATGAGTTGCAATGGCGAGGCGGAACGGAACTGTTCGGACCGCGAGTGCAATACACCGAGGAGATCTATCGTGGACAAACCGTCGCGGAAGGTGAAAACCTTACTGAAGAGGAACTAAAACTCAGGCTCGAGTTCTACGGTATCGATTACATCTTCGTCGGCTCGCTGGAGCGCGCTGACTTTGGAGAGGACACAGCAGACAGGCTGCTTGCCTACATGCCAAACCGCCTCGAAGTAGCTTTTGAATCGGGAAATACGACCGTCCTACGATACGTGCCCATCATCTGATGGCCGTCTGGGTATAGTTAGATTTGACCATGAGCCAATCTCGACGCAAGCGAAACCGCCGCCGTTCCACAACCAACAACAACCCGGCGGCTGACGCCGGACAAGATATCCAGTCAACGGAAGATACTGTCTCTGGCTCTATTGACACTCTTGCAGTGACGGAGGAGCGGAACACGTTGATGTCACGTATTGCGTGGCAACAGACGTTTGCCGACGCCAAAGCGTGGGTGCGTCGACCTGAAGCCGGCATCCTTGTGGCCATCGTCGTCGTGACTGCCGTTCTGCGTTTCTGGGACTTGGATACACGAGCCGTTCACCACGACGAAAGCCTGCACGGCTACTACTCGTGGTTCATGGCAGAGGGCGGAGGATTCATCCACAACCCGCTCCTGCATGGCACCGTCCAATTCATTGCGACGAGCTTCGTGTTTCGCCTTTTCGGCGCCTCAGACGCAACCCTACGATTTTTGCCGGCCCTCTTGGGCACAATCGTCGTGGCGCTGCCCTATCTCCTGTACCGCCACCGGATGGGCACACTCGGCGCTCTCGTAGCGTCGGCCCTGCTAGCAATCTCGCCCGGCATCCTGTACTTCAGCCGATTCGCCCGGAACGACATCTACATGGTTCTCATCACCCTCGTACTCTTCTGGACGATGTGGGCATACATGGACACCCGGCGACTGCGTTACCTCGTCATCGCATCGGCAACATTAGCTGTCGGCTTCGCCACTAAAGAGGTCATGTATCTGCTAGTTCTGATCCCGCTTACATTCCTCTTTGTCGCCCACGTCGGTGATGCACGGCGGCTCATTCGCACGCCGTTGCATGAATGGCCACCCGCTGCCGTGTTCGGCCTAATCCTGACAACACTTGTATTGCCGATGGGCGCAGCGGGTGTTGCGCTCTTTCAGAATATTCTCGGCATCCACCTGGCGAATCCCGATTCGGGCGTCGATGCCGCGGAGGGCGCGCTGGCGAACCTTCCAGGCCCGGTGGGAGCTCCTATTTCGCAAGAGCCTGGGGTGACGACATGGATTATTGAAAGGCTCTCCGGCTTGCCGGGCGTCGGATTCGATCTTGCCAACCTGGATGAAATTCAAAACCCTGCCGCAGGCACGCTGTTTGGTATCCAAGCGCTGGACATCGCCGTTTTCGTACTGTTGGCGCTGTTCGGCGTTGGCGCGGCGCTGGGTATCATCTGGCACAGACGGCATTGGCTGATCATTGCCGGAGTGTTCTGGTTCCTCATCGCCATACTCTTTACCACGTTGTTCACAAATGGCATCGGCTTTGGCAGCGGCGTCTGGCAGTCGCTGGGGTATTGGGTGGCGCAGCAGGATGTCGGGCGCGGCAGCCAGCCCTGGTATTACTACTTCATGGTTCTATCCGTGTACGAACTCCTGCCCCTTATCGTCGCCCTCGTAACGGGATTCTTTATCCTCCGGCGACGCCCTGCATTCATGACGTTTGACGTCTTCCTCATCTACTGGTTCATGCTCGCGCTTGTGCTGCTGCTGATGGCCGGAGAGAAGATGCCGTGGCTGTCCATTCATCTCACGCTGCCGATAATCATGATCGCAGGGCGAGGGCTTGGAGAATACTTGCCGCAGGCCTTCAACCGCATCCGCGAATTGTCCAAACAGGCCGATGCGCGGCGTGTGGGCCACGCTGTAGCCGTTGGTGGGCTGGCCGTGCTCCTTATCCTCACCGCGCAATCCTCACTCCGTGCCAGCTTTGAGAACGGCGACGTTCCGGTGGAGATGCTGGTTTACACCCAGACCTCGCCAACGCTTGAGCAGGCTGTCGACGAGATCGACCGTTACGCAGCCTCCACGGGCGACGGACAACATCTGCCGCTCACCATCGACACCGCACACGGATACTCATGGCCATGGCACTGGTACTTGCGCGACTACACAAATGTTGAATACCGCTGCATGGGCGGTGAGAGCGTCTGCGGAGCCGGATCGCCCATTGTGACCGATCAAAATCCCCCGCGCGGCCTCATCATGGCCCTCAACACGGACAGCGCCTCCAACATCCGGACGACTGAGTGGGGCTCAGACGCAGCCAATCGCGTCCGCATTCCGCTTCGATGGTGGTTCCCGGAGGGCGTCTACCGGGGCGACCAGTACTATGAAGGGCTGGGCGTTGGTGACATTGCGCAGGGGGTGATCGACCCGGGTGCGTGGTCGACCATCTGGACCTATTGGACGCTGCGAGAGCCGCCATGGAGACTTGGTAGTTCTGACATCTACGTCTATTTCCCGTCCGACTACACACCTGAGTTGAGCACGCCGCCTGATCCGGTCTACGGGCCTGCCTAGGTTCGCGGCCCAATGCTCATCAACAGGCGTACTCTCTTCGCGCTCACTGTAAGCGTGGCCTTCCTAGCCATCGTCTTCTGGAGTATTGATTTCGACGAGTTCATCGACGCCTTTGCCGAGGCGAACTACATCTGGCTGATTCCTGCGGTAATCGTCTACTTTCTCGCATTCACCCTGCGCGCGTGGCGTTGGCAGAGCCTGCTGGCGCATCTGGGTGGAGTGACACTTGGACGTTCCTATTTCGTGGCAACCATAGGCTACGCGGCGAACAATGTACTGCCTCTTCGATTGGGCGAGTTCGTCAGGGCATATCTGCTCCGCCGCAACCCTGGATTGGATATGACGGCTGGCCTTGCGACAATCGCCGTAGAGCGCATCCTTGACGGCTTAACCCTCCTCCTCTGGCTTGGCATCGGCTTGCTGTTCTTCGCCTCCATGTGGACGCTGTCACCGCTGCTGACCCTCGCCGCTCAGGTGGCTGCCGTTGTGTTCATCAGCGCCGGTGTGGCCGTTATCCTTGCCGTGCTGTTCCCTGATGCCGCTCTGCGCGTGAGCCACGCCGTTACGCGGCCGCTCCCGGACCGCTATGCGGCGCGTCTGATGGGAATCGCTGAGTCGTTGCTTCACGGATTCGCGGCCCTCAAGGACGCGCGTAAGATACCGTTCTGGTTCATTGTTTCCAACGCCGTGTGGGCAGGCGAGGCCCTTGTCTATATCCTCGTTGCCGTTGCAATGGACGTGGACACGCCCATCGTTGTCCTGTGCGTCGCCGTCGCTGCCTCCAATCTCGCCACCGCCGTGCCCTCATCATCTGGCGGCATCGGCCCGTTCGAGCTTCTGGCGAAAGAGACGCTTTTCCGCGCCGGCGTGGGAGCGGGGCTTGCCACAGCCTACGCGGTTGTTATTCACGCCACACTCTGGGTTCCCGTTACGATAGCGGGAGCGATCCTGCTCATTCTGGAAGGCGTGCCGCTGCGCGAGGTGCTGCGTCCCACGAGCGGGATGAACGAATCAGACGCCAGGCCTGCGGAGGCTGCTGAATGAAGGTTGGAATCATCGGCGGCGGTGTTGGCGGCCTTGCGGCGGGCTATGAGTTCGCCAAGGCCGGGCACACTGTTGAGCTGTTCGAGCGTGCGCCATTCCTGGGCGGGCTGGCGTCCACATTTGACGTTGGCGGCGGGCGACTGGAGCGGTTCTATCATCATCTCTTCCTGTCCGACGTCACAATCATCGGTCTCTTGGATGAGCTTGGCCTGAAAGACCGTCTCATCTGGGAAGACTCGAAAGTCGGTTATTTCACGCACGGGCGTATCTACCCGTTCGCCACGGCGACTGATCTCCTGAGGTTCAACCCCGTGAGCCTGATTGACCGTGTCCGCATGGGCTTGGTGACGCTCTATATCCAGCGCATCAAGAACTGGAAAAGGCTGGAGGATACGACGGCTTCCGCGTTCATGCGCAAATGGGCCGGGCGGCGCAACTATGAGGAGATCTGGGAACCGCTGCTGCGCGGTAAATTCGGGCGCTACGCCGAGCAGATCGCCATGCCGTGGATGTGGAGTAAGTTCGCAACACGTGTTGCCTCTCGCAAAGGGCTGCTGGGACGGGAGCAACTCGGCTATATCGAGGGTAGTTGGCAGGTGTTGATCGACGCCCTTGAGCAGCGCATCAGAGAGATGGGTGGCGATGTGCGAACGAGCGTCGGCGTGTCCCGCATCGAAACCACGGATAACCGTGTGACGGGACTGACGATCGCCGACTCGGATGGCGCCGAAGAAAAGCGCGACTATGATGCCGTCCTCGCAACCGTCCCCAGTTTCCTGCTCCCGCGTCTCGTGGACCTGCCCGAGGACTATCTCAACAAGGTGAGCACTATCGACTACGAGGGCGCAATCGCTGTGATCTGGGTGATGAACCGCAGCCTCTCGCCCATCTATTGGCTCAACATCGCGGATGCGGACATCCCGTTCCTTCTTGCGCTGGAGCAGACGAATCTCGTTCCCCCGCCCGTCTACGGCGGCAAGCACATCCTCTACACGGCGGACTACGTGACGCCGGAGGACCACAGGTGGGGGCTATCGGACGATGAGCTCATTGAGAGCTACGTCGAACACCTGCGGAAGATCAACCCTGAATTCGACCTGTCGTGGGTGGAGCGGACGTACGTCCACCGCGAGGGCGCGGCACAGCCAATCATGACCACGCATTTCAGCGACAACATTCCGCCCAACAAGACGCCCGTGGATGGCCTCTGGCTCGCCGCCATGAGCCAGATCTATCCGGAGGACCGCGGAACCAACTACAGCATTCGCCAGGGGCAGGACGTTGCCCGCGCGATGATGTCGGAGGCAGGCTAGCGAACCTTGAAGTTCGTTTCCACCTCGACGCAGGAGCCGCGTGGCAGGGAGCCCATGCCGATGGCATTACGCGCGTGCTGTCCGGCCTCGCCCAGAACTGCAACAAGCAGATCAGACGCGCCGTTCGCAACGATCGAGTGCTGATCGAAATCGGGCACGGCATTCACGAATACGGTGATCCGCGTCACCGACTCAACGGCGTCAAGTCCACCGTCCAGCGCGTTTTCCACCGCCGAAAGCGCATTGAGCGTCGCGATGCGTGCCGCTTCCGCCGCCTGCTCAACCGTCACGTCCGCGCCAACCTTGCCGGGTGAGATGAGCTCGCCATCCTGTGTGGGAAGTTGCCCGGCCACATAAAGCGTATTGTGGACACGATTGGCGGGCGTGTAATTGCCGCCGGGCGTGGCGGGTGGAGGAAGAGTGATTCCGAGTTCCTTCAATCGATCCGCTATTGTCATTGCTGTATGCCTCCTGTATTGACCTCTTCCGTCTCCGGTCGTTGTGCCGCTGGCCAAATGGTGTCCAGTTCAGAGTACTGCGGATAACGTCCGGCGAGCAGCGGCATATGGTCGGGTGTCAGCAGAACGGGCGGTAGACCGTCCAACCCACCCCGCGCCCGGCTGATCACGATGTCGTCCACGCCAAAAGGTTCGCCGTCCCCCGTGCCCGTGCTGTGAATGAGGACCCCGAACCCACCGAACCCGCTCGGCTTGGTGAGTTCAAGGATTGCCATGCGGTTGGCCATGACGTCCTGCGGTGGCAGATCAAGCTCGCGCAGCGCATCGATAAACGCCTGCGAACCGAGCTTCTTGAGATATCTCTGCTGTGTCAGCAGACCTTCCGTCCGCAGTCCCGCCTCCTCTCCGGCCCATGCCAGCGACGTGAAATCCACGTGCGCCGTGATGTCCTGCCTGCCCAGCCGGATATAAGGGTTGGTGGAGGACGTGTGATGGTGATAGCAGAGCAGGGTGCCCTCCCGCCGCGAACCGTCGTACAGCGTGTTGGCAGGATAGCCGTAATCGATGGTGAAAACGAATCCCCGTTGCAGCCGGGATGCGCTTTCCGTGAGATGCGCCGTGCCGCCAAGGTCGATTTCCGCCTTGCTGCCATTCGGCAGCGTCACGTCCAACTGCCTTAGCCGCTCCACCAAGGCCGGCGTCGACGGCTCCGCGACCGTCTCAATGAATCCCCCGTCCGTCGCGTCCACCAGCAGCTCGTAGAGAGTTCGGCCCTGTTGAATTACACGATGGCGCGGCATGGCGTCATACAACTCGTTGGAGATGATCGCACCTGCTTTAATCTCATCAGGGTGCGCGTCAACATCCCAGTTGATGACAGGCTCCGTGCCACCGTCCTGTGGCGGTGTCACACGGCCGTTCCGCCCAAACTCTACGATTCGGTAATCGATAGACTTGCTGAAATCCGGAGCCAAATGCCGTACGTAGTTAAAAATATCCTCGGCGAGACGTCCCTTGCCGCCGCCCTCTTCAACAACGATGAACGACTCCGGCTTGCCCAGCAGTTCCCAGCACCGCTCCAGCTGTAAGGCAAGCAACGCCCCAAACGCCGGGTGGGTGGCAGGCGCAGTATAGAAATCACCGCTCGGGCCGATGCGCTCGTCTAGGCTGCTGTAATAGCCGTCATCCGGGTCATAGAGAACGACGCGCATGAAATCGGCGAAGGGGATGGGACCCCTTCGCCGTATTTCGTCTCGTAGCCGGGCCTCCAGCGTTTGCCGGGCCATGGGCGTATGTGTTTCCGTGTCTACTGGATTGCGAACGACTCAATCATCTGGTCGACATCCCGTGAGCGCAGGCGGGAATTCAGGTTGCTGTAACGCTCGTCCAGAGGCTCGGAATTGTCCGCTGCATACAGAACACCGAGCGGAATACCCGGATCCTGCGCAACCCGTAGCGCCTCCCTGAAGTCCGTCGGGTCATGGCTCTCCGGGAGGTCGTAGGTCAGCGGATCGATTCCCTTCTTGGCGTTGCCTCGGAGGACATCGTAGTTGTCGTTATAGGTAGTGCAGGGGGACTGCACGTGGACGATTGAGAAGCCGGGATAGTCCATGCCTTCTCGAATCATCTGCGCCATCTCGCGCGGCTTGCTGGAGAACGCCGATGCAACAAACGACGCGCCCAGTGACAGGTAGTACTGGAACGGCTTGACCTCGCCCTCGATCTTGCCGCCGGGCGTGGTGCTGGTAACGACGCCGAACTGCGTGGTGGGAGAGCTCTGTCCCTTTGTCAGGCCGTACACGCCGTTGTCCATGATCACGCAGGTTACGTTCAGGTTGCGCTGTGCGGCGGGGCCGATGTGCTCCGCGCCGATGCTCAGGAAATCGCCGTCACCGGCGACGACCATGACCTCAAGGCTCGGGTTGCCGCTCTTGATGCCGAACGCGACGGGCAGGGTGCGCCCGTGGATGCCGTGGAAACCGAACGGCTGTGGGCCGTCCGTCAGGTGAACCAGGTTGCCCGAGCAACCGATTCCCGCGACGATCACGTTGTTCTCGAACGGGATGTCCATTTCGGTCGTGCGAGCTGCGATCGTCAACTCAATGGCGCGCTTGACGCCGAAGTCGCCGCAGCCGGGGCACCACTTGAAATCGTACTCGGGGTTCCGCTTCGTCATGGTCTGCTACCTCTTTCTTTCGACTCTGCCCGTGCTTTGGGCGCTAGACTCCGACCTTGCTGCCCGCCATGGCCTCAACCTCGGCGGTAATTCTCTCAACCAGATCTGCCACCTTGAACGGCAGGCCTGTGTACTGGGTAAGTGACTTCGCGTTGACGCCGTGCTGGCGCAGGATAGAGGACAACTGCCCAAGGTAGTTGAGCTCCGGCACTAGGACCAGCTTCTTGGATCGCAGCTCATCGAGCAGCTCGGGATTGAGCGGCGAGATGAACATGGTGTAGTACCAGCCCACTGGCACACCGTTCTCCATCATCTGCTCATATGCCTCATGTGCCGGTCCCTTTGACCCGCCCCACGGCATGATGACCACGTCGTTGTCCGTGTTTCGGGTCTCGTACGGCGTGTCCTCAAGCAGCTTCAACTTGCCGAATCGCCGCTCTGTGCCGCGGACGTGATGAATCGGCAGGTGCGTTGTATCGCCAATCGTATCGTGCTCGCTGGCGTTGGCGACATAGGCGCCCGGCCCACCCGGAAGCGGCATGGGGGTAACGGTATCGCCCTCATAGCGCTTGTACCCGTTCGTGCCTGTGTAGACCTGCCGCGCCTCCACCTCAACTAGGGAAGGATCAGGCTTGCGGATGTTCTGCACCCGCTCGGAGAGCATGTGCTCGGAGAGCACGATGACGGGGCCTTGATAGCGCTCCGCCCAGTTGAGGGCGTGCATGGCTGCGTAGAAGCATTCCTCGATGGTGCCCGGTGCAATAACCGGCAGCTGCGAGTCGCCGTGCGCCGGATGCATCGCCATGTACAGGTCGGACTGCTCTGACTTGGTGGGCAGTCCCGTGGCGGGCCCGCCGCGCTGAACGTCGATGACTACGCACGGAATCTCCATCATCCAAGCCATGCCCAATCCCTCGCTCATGAGCGAGAAACCGGGCCCTGCGGTGGATGTCATGGCCTTCTTGCCAACGAATCCCGCGCCGACGATTGTGCTAATCGACTCGATCTCGGAGCTTGCCTGGTAGACAAACGTCCCCTCGCCGCGGAGGTTCTGCTCCATGAACACGAGGATGGACGTAGCTGGTGAGATCGGGTAACCGACAAAGAAGTTCAGGCCAGCGGCCAGAGCGCCGAGGCCAAAGCTCTCGTTGCCCTTGATGATGATTTGCTCGTAGTCGGGCGGATCGGGAGCGGCCAACTCGCCGAGCGAGAATCCGCTGGCTTTCGCCGCGTCGCGCCCAAGCCCGAGGCCCATGCTATTCGCCGCGACAACCTCGGCGTCGTTCGGGCGGCCTCGTGTAAAGCGCTTGACGTTGAAATCCTCAAGATACTGTTCAGGCCACTGAACGAACTGAGCAACTGCGCCAAGGATGACCATGTTGGCGGCGCGCGGGTTACCGGTGGACTTTCCAAGCTCCTCGTAGGGCAGGGCCACGATGTTCATCGACCCCTTGTCTTCCTCCGGCACCTCAAACACTGCGGAGTCATAAACAAGGATGCCGCCCTCGCGAAGTTCTTCCTTGTGAACCTCGTAGGCCTCCTCGTTGAATGCAACGAGCACGTCAAGCGTGTCGCCGTTGCTAAGCGCCGGTGTCACGGAGATGCGACACTGGCTCCACGTGGGTCCGCCCATGATCTGGGACGGGAACGTAACGAACGTCATCACGTGGTATCCCACTTGCGCGGCTGCTGCGGCGAGGGCTTCGGATGCTGTCACCATGCCCTGTCCGCCTTCGCCCGCGAAGCGGATTACAAAGTCTCGTGTGGCTGCCACTAAATTCCCCCTTGCGACTTCATTTCTCGGCAGGCCAGCAGTGCATGGCGATTGCTTGAAAGGCTGTGGTTTCAGAGCCCCCGCAAAACGTCCGCCATAAACCTGCCCCGTGCATTATGACGCAACGCATTTGAGTATAACAAAGGTTTGAGTAGAACGGGATAGAGCAAGGCAAGATTATGGAACGTTCAGAGAGGATTTTATAAGGGTTGGAGAGCACGTCGACTGTTATAATCGGCGGCAACATGGCATAAGATGCGCGGAGACGCGTAATAAGAGGTACTTGCGTAATGTCAGAATCCGTCAACGAAGTAGCCCCCGGTATCTTCCAGATGCGCATCCCGATGCCGGAGAACCCACTCGGCTACACTCTCCCATATCTCGTCACCGGCCCGGACAAACCCATCCTCATTGACACAGGCCTCCGCTCCGAGGAGGGCATCGAGGCTTTGGAAGATCAACTAGTAGGGCAGCTGGGAGTCAAACCCGGGCAGATCGATTTCATCCTCATCACCCACAACCACCCGGACCACTATGGCCTTGCCATCGACGCCAAGAAGCTCACCGGCGGACGCACGGCCATGCACCGCATCGACTGGGAACAGAGCCCGTTCCGTGAGGCGATGGAGGCGATTATGCGTAATCCCAAGGCGGCCAGAAGTGATGGCAGCGATCGGATGAAAGACTGGTATCGCCGCCACGGGGTGCCGGAAGAAGAACTGCAGGGCGAACTGTTTGGTGGGAGGCGCGGCCGTCGCGCGATTCAAGAGGAAGAGCGTCGCCAGGAAGAGCACCCGGAAGGCATCCCGTCTCACGGCGACTCTGCGGAACGTGGTGCAGGAGAAGAGCGCGAAGCCCGGCAGTGGGCGCTGTTCCGCGAGTTTGAGCCACCTGATCTGCTGCTGGACGGTTCGGAAATCTACAAGACCGGCAATCACAACCTGCGCGCATTCTGGACGCCCGGCCACACCCCCGGTCATCTCTGCTGGGTCGATGAGGAAGCCCGACTCGTCTTTACCGGTGACCACATCCTCCCCATCATCACGTCCAACGTCTCAGTGCGGATGACCTCGGATGGCGACCCCTTGGGTGACTACCTTGATTCCGTGGCAAAAGTCGGCGAACTGGACGTCGATCTCGTTCTGCCCGCGCACGAACATCACTTCACTGATCTCAAAGGCCGTGTGGCGGAACTGCACAAACACCACGATGCCCGTCTGGATGCTGTTCTGAAAGCCGCGGACGGCTCGCCGCGCACAGCCTACGAGGTCGCGTCAGGTGTTCCGTGGGATGTCGGTGGCTGGGACGAGATGGACGAATTCCTGCGCCGGGCCGCCGTTGGAGAAACCCTTTCGCACTTGGAGCACCTGAGCCGCAAGGGGACGATACGCCGCATCCGGGAAGAGGGGTCGCCTCTCGTCAGGTGGCAGACAGTGCAGTAACCGGCAGAAAGAGTACAATCGAGAACAACGAGCGCGGGGAGAAGATATGGCGGACGTAGAAACTGCCGTACAGGCTCTCAAGGAAACAGCGTCGGCGCATGAAGGACGCAATATCGTCGACCGCGCATTCGCTCGCCAAGTTGATACCCTGCTCAACGGTTTCTACGCGGATATTACTCAGCTGAAACGGATCGAACTCCAGAGCCTGTTCGATCTGTTCCTCCTTAAGTCGCTCTATATAGACCGCCACAGTACCAGCATCGCCACGCTTGACTATCTTGGGAGCTTGCTCGCGCGTCATGTGCGCATGAGGGAGATTTTTCCGATTCCGGACATCGCCGCCCACTTCGGCAATCTGCTGGAAAGCCTCATGGAGGAGGCGGAGCATGGCGCGGCTCGGGAGGCCCAGAACCTCTTTGAGGCCAACCGCAACATCGCGGACAGCACGCTATTTCTTATAGGGATCTTTCCCGCCAGCCTGACCGGCCGCCGCAGCAGGTGGCGCCGTCGCCGTAGCCCCGCAATGCAGGCAATACCACGGCTAGATATCAGCTACTACACGCGGCTGGGACGGAGTCACTACGCGCTCGCCTCCGAGCATGAGCTGGCGCGATGGACGGGTCTGGACAGCGTGCTCAGTCGTCTATCCAACAACTTCGACATCTACGCGGAAGTTCTTGCAGAGGTCGCGCAAACATTCATCCACGGTGTCGATGTCCAGCGCGTGACGAACCTCATGCTGGACAGCTACAACGCTTGGCGGCGGACGGGCGACCCGCAGAGGATGGAAGAACTGCGCAAGTACGCGGCTTTGCTCGCCCTGGATCCGCGGCGGGCATTCTCACGGCTACGCCGCCGTCAGCGTTACGTTCTGCTGGACCCGGCCGGCCAATAACTTCTCAGTGTTGCGGCTAAGGGAGCCTAAACTCACGGCGCAGCCGCTCTTCATTCTCCGGTGCCTCCGGCTTCGCCTCATCCGCCCACAAGCTACCGGCACTCTCGGCAATAACTAGAACGGGCAGGGGCCCGCCGGCGGGCCCCGCGATTAGTTCTCCTAACCGATTGAAAATGGAGGCGTCACGAGAACAGTAGAAACGGCCGGTTGGGGCCAACTCATCCTCAGATCGCTCTTCTCGTCGCCACTCGACAAGCGCCCTGTCATTTGGACAGCGGGAACGCAGTGCGAGAATGCCGGTTGTCGTACGGACGGCGTGAATATCGGCACGGCGAGGGGATACGACAACCTCGCCAACTGCCAAATCACGCAGGCGTGCGATAGTGCCAAGCAGGACGAGATTGTCACTGGTCGCGGCGCGTGACGGCTCAGTTGACGCGGCTGGATCGTCCCGCCGCCATGACATGGTGAGGAAGGCACGGCGGCTCAATTCGTTCTCGTTGTCGCCAGTCATCACGGTCTCACGTGTACAGTCGCCCCTGAATCTTTGGCCTTTCCTGCAACCGTTGTATCATGGTGAACGCAGTGTAAACGAGGATACTGACCTCATTGCACGGTAACTCGCGGAGGGATCGCATAGCCAGGTCTAGTGCGGCCGCCTGCTAAGCGGTTTGTCCTTTAATCGGGACACATGGGTTCGAATCCCATTCCCTCCGCCATCGCATATAACCCGCCCGCACAGGGCAATCGAAACGGGGATGGAGAGGGACGGGAATGGCAAGCTATCACCTGTGGACGGTCGGCTGTCAGATGAATGTGGCCGACTCAGACCGTCTCGGTCTTTCCCTTGATCAGCTCGGTTACGAGCCCGTCCAGAGGGCAGAAGACGCCGACATCGTCGTCCTCAATAGCTGCGTCGTCAGGCAGGGAGCGGAAGACAAAGTCGTCGGCAGGCTGGATTCCCTCAAGTCCTACAAAAAGAACAACCCGGACGCGACTATCGCCCTGATGGGCTGCATGGTCGGCCCGCGAACCGACGCCCTCCGTGAGAGATTCCCCCACGTGGATTTCTTCCTGCGCCCGCAGGATTTCACGGCGCTCGTCGAGTTTGCTGCGGACCGCCAGGGCCTTTCCTGCGACACGGATCAGGCTTTCCTTGTCCCGTCGCGCCCCACGGTGAGCACCTTCGTGCCCATCATCCAGGGCTGTGATGAGTTCTGCACGTACTGCATCGTGCCGTACCGGCGTGGCCGGGAAACCAGTCGTCCTGTTGATGAACTGGTCAGAGAGGCTGAGATGCTGGCGGCGCGTGGCGCGAAAGAAATCACTCTCCTCGGCCAGATCGTCGACCGCTACGGCCATGATTTGCCGGAAAAGCCTGACCTCGCCGATCTGCTCCGCGCCATCCATCCCGTGGACGGGTTGGAGCGTATCCGATTCCTGACGTCCCACCCGCGCGACATGACACAGCGGATCCTCGATGCCGTCGCGGAACTCCCAAAGGCGTGTGAGCATCTCAACCTGCCGTTCCAGGCTGGCGCGGACGAGGTTCTGGAGCGAATGCGCCGTCCATACACCATCGCGCAATACATGGAACTTATTGAGCGCGCGCGGGAAACAATCCCGGGCGTTGCCATCAGCACGGACGTAATCGTTGGTTTCTGCGGCGAGACAGACGAAGAATTCCAACAGACGATGGACGTGTTGGAACGGGTGAAGTTCGACATCGTGCATGTCGCGCCGTACTCAACACGCCCCGGAACCATCGCGGATCGCAAACTCGTGGATGACGTTCCGCCAAAGGTCAAGATTGAACGACGCAAGGCCGTTGAGGAGCTGCAGGAGCGAATCGCCACGGATCTGAACGCGCCGCTCGCAGGAACCCGGCAGGAGATTCTTGTCGAACGTCGAGTCAAGGACGCATGGACGGGACGGACGCGGACGAACAAAATCGTTCATGTGCAGGGTTCCGAAACCAACCTCGAGGGCCACGTCGTTGACGTAGACATCGTCCGCGCTGGCCCGTGGTCTCTGACGGCCGTCCTTCCTGACTCAGCCATAGCCGATACGATCGGCGCGCCATCGCGCGAAATTGAGTTGATGCCCGCTTAGCGGCATACGCAACCCGGACTCAAAGAAAGGGGCGGCCATTTGGCCGCCCCCTCTGTTATCTGCGAAGTGGATCGCCTAGCGCGACTACTTCATGCTCTCGACTTCGATGTCCTTGATGGTGATCTCGCCGACCACCATTGTGCCGGTGAACGTGAATTCCGGCCCGAACACGGCGTGGTTGAACGGAGCTGTTTCAGGATCAAAGAACGTCGTGAACTCGAACCTGTCGCCGGCGCCTCCGCCGCCCATGCCGCCGTCGACAGCCGTCACGCGATAGCTGGCGGGCTCAGGAGTCGTCCGGCTGCCATGAACCGCCTTGAACTCATCGGGCACCAGGGCATTCTCGGTGAGATCCACCTCCGTGAAGCAGTCCAACGTTCCCAGGAGAACAATTTGGGTTGAGCCATCGGCGTTGGTGGAGATTTCGTAACTCTCGACGTTATTGGATGCCATAGCCATGTAGAACGTGTGGGCCTCAATCGGAATCTCACCCAGCTCGTTCGTCGGCATCACGAAGTCCGTGAAGTTGGTGTCCACGCGGCACATTGCGTATTCCGTGCTGAACGAGAAACTCTCATCCATCACGTGCGTCACGCCCATGTCAAGCGTTGGCATCGACTTCTCATTGACGCCTCCGCCGAACGCGGTAATGGCCGCCAGTTCCTCAACCTGCCCCGAAAGCGTGCTCTTATCGATCTCGAGAGCCACCTTGTCGTCTTCCAGGTTGCTGATGGTTCCCTGCTGTGAGAAATACACCGCGCCGCCCGCGATGATCGCAAGCACTAATGCTGCAACCGCCGCAATAGAAAGTGGAACATTATTGTTCACGTGAACCGTCCTCCTCGGGAAAAGCCCGCTTAATGTGTAACTGACATTGCCGTTTACTGTATCCCACAATGACAAAACAGAAAAGCAAATCTATAAATACGCATATGCGTATTTATAACTAGGGCTGTTTCGGTCGCCTAGAGATCTCGTATTGGATCAAGCATCCACGCCGCCCACGCCCGGAGCTGCTCCTCGATGTCATTACCGCAGCGGGGACATTCGTAGTCGCCGTAGCGGATGCGGGTCTTGCACTCGGGGCAGGAGATTGTCGCGCTGCTCATTGCCTGCACCACGTGGCTGATCTGATCTTCGGTGGCACTCATTTGCTGAATTGGCATCATCCCTTCGTAATGGTTGCCTACCGATGCTAGCACGGCGCAGGAAATCCCGACGCCCGTTCAAGGCAATTGGAATCACAGGCTAACAGCCGGCGCCCTACTGGACAGGCACGTCATTTCACCGGCAACCCGGTAATTGAAGGTGGAAACGACTAGCTGTCCCGCTCCGGCACAAACTTCGCCCGCCGGTGGATACCCGTCGCGCCGCTGGGCCTGTTTCCCATCTGGGCCTCGATCTGCGGCGTCCCGTCAGCCTCGTAGCAGCGAACCCGCATGCTGTGGTTGCCCGACTCAAACGGCCAGTCGTATCGCCAGATCACCCAGGTTGTGTCTGAAAGCGGCTCGCGAAGCTGCGCCGGCTGCCACGCCCCGCTGTCCACGCTGACCTCAACGCGCGAGATTCCTCGTGCCCCGGCATAGGCGATGCCGCCAACCGGAACCAGCGTCTGGCCGTCACGCTCAAAGACTGCTTGGTCAGAGATCGTGTCCACCACGGACGTCGCGCGTACCCGCGCCACCTCGTCCCAGTTCCGCGCAACCCAATACCCCTCCGTGTACTCCTCCTGCACCGTCATATTGGTGATCCATTTCGGCTGCTTCATGCCGTAGCGATCCGGCAGCCAGATGCGAAGCGGAAAACCGTGCTCGACGGGAATCGGCCTCTCGTCCCACGCATACGCCAGCATGATTCGCTCATCTTGGTCGATGAGTGCGAGGTCCACAATCTCGTGGAAACCGTCTCCGCTCTCGATGTTCACGTACCGCGCCCCCGGCAGCGGCTGAACATCCGCCAGGATGTCCTTGAAACTCGCCCCCGTCCACTGCGTCGTGCTGATCAGCGGACCGGCGACACGGTTCGAGATGCATGAGAGCGTGATGAATTGGCTGCGCGGCTCGTAATTGTCGCGGATGTTGTCAATCGACAACTCGACCGGATTCGCTACGAGGCCGCTGATGGGCAGCACCCAGGATGCCCCGTCGATAACCGTGGGTGTCGTCCGGATGAAGATACGATAGTGGTCTTCCACGGCGGTGTACTCTGTCCGCGTGCCCGGCGCAGGCAGCACGGGATCTCCCTCGTTCGGGAAGGATGTAACGCCCCCCGCCATCAACTCCTCATCCACGCCTTCCGGCATGGTGATTGTTGACCCGCCGCTGCCCGCCCTGCCGATGAGATTTCCCGTCACTGATCCCGCGACCGTGATAACCGCCGCTGCGCCCCCGACACGAACGATGAACTCACGGCGGTTCATGCCGCCATCCACGCCCCACGTCGGCTGCGCCGAAGCCTCCTGGTATTGCCGCGTGTGAACGACCGGAGTCGGCTCCGTGGCTCCTTCCATGTCCTCCAGCACGTCATCGGGAACCACTGGCTCAACCGGTGCATTGATATTGGCCGCCATCGGTGAGGGCAGAGGCTCTTCTACTGTGCGCGGCAGCACACCCTCCAGCACAACGCCGGCGGCATAGCCCCATGCGGCATACACTCCCATGATCCACACGATGCTCACCAGCGCGGGCAGCGTGGAGCCGCCAATGGCAAGGGAAATAGATGCCACCGCCAACCCGGTGATGATTCCTACTACGAATGCGGCACGACGCAGGTCAACTGTAAGAACGGGGGCGATGAACGCCACAACTGTAATCAGCGCCACGCCCATGCCAAAGAACTGCAGCAGTGCCATGGCCAACTCGGCCGTCTTCGCCGTATCTGCCACGTCCAGCCCGACAAGAATCATCCCGTCGATGAACAGATCCAGTCCGAAAGTGATAAGCGGTCCCGGCAAGACACGAGTTATCCAGTCGAAGAGGTCATACGGAGGAAAGGGAAGCTCGAGAAGCTTGTTCGCCAAATAAAACAGCGCCATCAATGGCGCCGTTACCATCACTCCTGCTGCAGCTCCGCCGACTATTCGTGACCAGGGCATCGCTAACTCCTAATTCTTACCCCCAATAATACTCCCCGTGCCAACCTATGCGGCCAGACGCTGATCCTCCTCCAGCGCCCCTTCGAGTGCGCGAATCGCCACCTCAATCTGGTCGTCGTCTGGCTGCCGGGTTGTCAGTGCTTGCAAGAGCAGATTCGGCCAGATGATTGCCTTCACGAGAATGTTGTTGGCGTGGAACCCGCTGAATCGGATGATCTCGTAGCTCAGCCCCGCAATCAGAGGCAGCACAACGATCCGCGAGATGACGCGGTCCACCAACCCGGGCGGCGTCCAAAACACGTGAACGATGATCGCGACCACCAGTACAACGAGGATGAACGCCGTCCCACACCGCGGATGTGCCGTTCCAAATTGGCGAATCGAAGCCACGTCCAGCGGCTGACCGTGTTCCCGCGCATGAATCGTCATATGCTCCGCGCCGTGATAAGCAAATACGCGCCGTATATCCGGCATCAGCCCGATCAGCCCGATGTACCCCACGAACATCAGAAGGCGAATCCCACCCTCGATCACGTTGCTCCAGATATTGGTCGTGTCCAGCCATGAATCAAGCAGCCGCGTCGCGAAGACCGGCGTTGCAAAGAAGATCGCGATGGCCAGCAGCAGGCTGATACCCACTGAACTGGCAACCGCCCATGATGACAAGCCGCCCGACCCCATGTCGGTATCCTCTTCACCTTCCTCTGAGGCCGTGTCTCGGTCCGGAGATTTCTTGTTGTCCTCCTCGGAGGCAACGTTGGCGGAGAAAATCAGTGCCCGGGTTCCTACCACGAGCATCTCGCTCAGGACAATCACGCCCCGAACGAACGGAATGCGACGAATCGTTCGCGCCCAGCGCCAACCGATAGGCTGTGTTTCGACAAGAATCTCGCCATTGGGGCGGCGCACTGCCATGCTCACGCATCTCTGACCGCGAATCATGACGCCCTCAATGAGCGCCTGACCCCCATACGTGTTCGATGTGGGCTGTCCCGCCTCAGTCATTGCTGTGCGGCGACCGTGTAGCGAAAGTTAAACCTAACCGCCCTGTCGCCCTTGCTGCTGCGTAGCTTGCGCATAGCGTCGGCGCAGCCGCTCAACGCGACCCAGCGTATCGACAATGCGCTGCTGCCCCGTGAAGAACGGATGGCACTTATTGCACACGTCCACGCGAATCTCGGGCGTCGTTGCTCCCGTCGTCCAAGAGTTCCCGCACGCGCATGTTACTTGTGTCTGGTAGTACTCAGGGTGAATTCCCGGCTTCATGGTTATGCTCTCCGCAAGTGAAAGGCGTGGCTACGCCTCGACAGGATAGACACTCACGCGCTTCTTGGCGCGCGTCTGGTGCTCGAACTTGACCGTGCCGTCAATCAGGGAATACAGCGTGAAATCACGACCGCGTCCGACGTTGGTTCCCTCAAAGATCTTTGTCCCGCGCTGCCGCAGGATGATCGTCCCGGCCCGCACGGTCTCGCCGTCGTAGCGCTTAACGCCCAACCGCTGCCCCTGGCTGTCACGGCCGTTTCGAGTGGTTCCGCCGCCCTTCTTATGCGCCATTGCTGTTTATCCTTTTTCGCTGGCTAGGCGGAAACGATTTCCCGCACGAGCAGTTCCGTGATTGGCTGCCGATGTCCGCGCTTGCGTCGATACCGCACCTTGGACTTGTACTTGAAGACGACAATCTTCTTGTCCTTGCCCTGCTTCTCGACCTCCGCTATTACCTTCGCCCCTTCAATCGTTGGTGTTCCAACGGCGATGTCCTCGTCGTTGGTGATCATCAGAACCTGGTCAAGCTCAATGAGCTCCCCTTCCTCGGCGTCGAGCTTCTCCACGGAAACCCGCTGGCCGGGGGACACGCGATATTGCTTGCCGCCCGTCTGGACGATTGCGTAGTTGATGGAAACACCTCGTAGATTGTGTGGCGAAAGTGGCATCAATCATACGTGCCGTCCCCGCCTTCGGTCAAGAAGACAGCCCGATTATTCCTACCTGACGCTCCACCACTTAACAGGGTTGTCCATGTCCAGCTCCTCCAGCGTTTCAAGCCGGATGATGCGGACTTTCGGATCCTCCCCGCGATTCAACTCCAGCAGCCCCACTGTCCCGACAAGATGATCCAGGTTGTGGGGCAGGGTGGGGCTTCCCGGATTCACGCACAGCACGTCCTTGACCTTAACGACTTCCTCCGTGTGCGTGTCGCCAAAGACGATGATGTCCACGGCCCGTCCGAACTCGTGACCCATCACGGACTCAATCGTCCGATGCGGCGGAAACTCCGGGATTGCCAGCCCGTGCGTCAGTCCGATGGAGAAACCCTCGACCTCCATCACCCGTGTCCGTTCGATGCGCGGATCTGTGATTTTGCGAAAAAAATCACCGTTCCCCTCGCACGCGTACACGGGCGCGGCGCGTTCGAGGTCATCGAGGCATGAAGGACTGTAGATATCACCTGCGTGGAGGATGAATTCTGCCCCCGCGCCGGTGAAAACCTCCAACGCGCTCTCCGGCAATGCCAACGGCGCCTCCGGCACGTGTGTATCGGAGATCATGCCGATGATCAAAAGGTGGCCCCGTTACTTCCTGAGAGCGACGCGCGCGTCCTTCTCACCAACAACTATCCGGGACACACCCAAAAGCACAACATCACGCAGCAGCGAGTGCAGTGCCATATCGTCATCCGCCAATTGAAGGAGGGAATCGATTGCCGCTGAGGCGCTCCCGTGTGTTCGTGTCGCGTCCCGTAGCCGGCCCGCCTCGTGGAATAGCAGCTGCGCTGCCGACCGAATATCCTGCGCTGGGGTTCGGCCCTTCGCCGCCTCTCTGGCCAGGTTGCTTATCCGCAGATCGACCGCTGCCTCAATCCGCGAGGCAATACCGTCCAGGCCGACCCGTGCCAACACCGCTGCGTCCAGTTCTCGTGCCCGCCGTGTGTGATATGAACAACGCCCCTGGTTAGTCGCGGCCTCGCACTGGTAGTACCGGTACGTGTTGGAACCGGAAGACCCGTCGTTGCGTGTCCATGATTGGCGGCGTGTCACGCCCACCATATTGCTGCCGCATGAGCCGCAAATTGCCGTGCCGGACAAGAGATACGGCCTTCCGGCCCCGTATCCGGCGCGTTTCGCCCGCTCATCCAGCCGCTCCTGGATTTCCCTGAACAATGGAGTTGCAACAAGGGCAGGGTGATTTCCGGCAACTCGTGCGCCAAATCGGTTGTAGGCGCCCGTGTAGACGCGGTTGCGTAGCATGTCACGGATAGTGACGATGCTCCACGCGCCTCCTCGTCGAGTCCGCAGTCCACGTGAATTCAATTCCGCCGCGATTGCGCGAATGCCCTTGCCCTGTGCGGCAAGCCCAAAGATGACTTTGACGACGGTTGCTTCCTCTGGATGTTCTTCCAGCTGACCGCGTTCTCCGGTCTTGTAGCCATAAGGAATCCGACCCAGAACGACGCCGCGCAGTGCCTTGCGCGCCATGCTCTGTCGGATCATCTCTCCCCGGTCTGACGGCGCCGTGCCGTTCTCTGGCGTCAGGGCAATCTCAAGTGGATGTCCCGCCGCCTCTGCCGAGACAAGTTCGACACCCATCGCCTCAAGCCGCAACAACTCTTCAATGAGCCGCACGCGAGGAATACGATCCCCGGGTGAAATCATCACGGAGACGCCGGCCGTTTCCTTTTCCTCGATGAGTCGTTGGCGCAGAGCCCAGAAGCCGTCTTCCGTCGCCGCGTACATCCCGTCGAACGGCACGTTGCCTTGCTCAGCCGCGCGATCAAGATCGCGGCGGTCTCCCACGCCGAATATGATGCTTGTCACGGATCTCTGCTCCCCACCTGAATCCGCGCTTTGTGCTTCGTAAATGTTAGCACACTGTGCCAAGTTCCACGTCCCCTCCCCTTCCTTGCCCGCTTCTTCGTATGGCCGCTACCCTAATTCCGAGACCATGAAAGCCAGCAGAAAGAAACACCGCCGCTTTCCTCCGCGAAACGGCAAATCCCCCACTCGTGACGGCCCGCCGCAGCGACTCACGCTTGAACTTGAGCGCCCGGGTCATCAGGGTGAGGCTGTTGGACGCCGCGAGGATGGCAAGATCGTGCTCGCCTCCTACGGCATCGCGGGCGAGCGCGTCGTCGTTGAGGTGCGTGAGGAGCATCCGACATACATCGTTGCCGAGGTCGTTGAGGTCTTGCGCCCCTCACCTGAGCGTGTCGAACCACGCTGCCCACACTTCGGCGCGTGCGGCGGTTGCCAACTCCAACATATTTCGTATGAAGAGCAGGGCAGGATCAAGCAGAGCGTTCTCGCCGATCAGCTCCGAAGAATCGGCCACATCGTCGATCCGCCGGTTAGCCCTATCCTCGCCGCCGAGAACCCCTGGAACTATCGCAACAATGCCCGTTTCACCGTGCGACGTGAAGGCGCAACAGGCTTCACCCACTGGCACACCCATCGGTTCGAACCCATCGACGAGTGCCTGATTATGGATACGCGCATCAATGACATCAAGCGCAAACTGGATGGAGCGCTGACTAACCGAGAGCGTCAGCTTGCCGTCCGCATTGGGCACAACACGGGTGACACGCTTGTCCATCCTGCCCTCAACGGCCGCGGCGATGAGCGCGATGTAGGAACCGGCCAGCAATCCTATGAGGAGCGACTGTTCGACGTCCCGTTCAGGGTCTCCGCCGCCTCCTTCTTCCAGGTCAACACCGCCCAGGCCGAGCGCATGATGGCTCTCGTAAGAGACCGCCTCCAACCCACATCGTCTGACACCATCGTTGATGCCTATGCTGGCGTCGGAACGATTGCTACCCTTATCGCTCCAATGGTCGGGCGTGTGATTGCCATCGAGGAGTCCGCCGCCGCCGTCCGCGACGCCGAGATCAATCTTGCCCCGTTCCCCAACGTAGAGATGATCCTGGCCAAGACCGAGGAGGCCCTGCCGGAATTTGATGAGCGTGTCGACGCTGTTATCCTCGATCCACCGCGCGCCGGCTGCTACCCGGAGGTCATCGATGCCTTACGCCGACTCCAACCCCGCCGTGTCGTCTACGTTTCCTGCGACCCTGCCACTCTCGCCCGTGACCTGAACCGTCTGGTTCTCAGTGGATACATGCTGACCGACGTCACACCCGTCGACATGTTTCCCCACACCTACCACATCGAGAGTGTTTCTACGCTGGAGAGAATGCCGTTAAATGGCTTCGTTCTCGCATCCACGTCTGCCCGCCGTCGCGAAATCCTCACCCACCAAAACACTCCCTTCGCTGCCCTCGCCCCCGCTTCCAACATCGAACCCAACACCCTTTCCATCATTGAAGACACTACTGTTACTGTCATTCCGAGCGCAGCCGAGGAATCTAAGGACTCAATTCCTCAACCGGACCCCATCACCTACGCCCAGAACCTCGCCATCCGAAAAGCCGAATCAGTGGCAACTGAGGACACAACAGTCCCCGTCGTCGGCGCAGACACCGTCGTTGTTGCCCCCGACGGCACGATCCTCAACAAACCAAAAGACGCGGACGAGGCCCGCCGGATGCTCCGAACCCTCAGAGAAGGAGATCACCGGGTCATAACCGCCATCGCCGTCATCCCGCCTGGCGACAACCCGGAGCTCATCGTTGGCCACGAAATCACCATAGGCCGAATGCGTGACTACACCGATAATGAAATAGAGGACTACATCGCCACCGGCGACCCATTCGATAAGGCAGGCGCCTACGGCATCCAGCACGCGGAGTTCCGTCCCGTGGCACAACTCAACGGCTGCTATCTGAACGTCGTCGGCCTCCCCCTTTGCCTGCTAGACCGACTGCTAGCGCAAGCCCGAGGCTCTGTGCAATCCCCGCATGTCATTTCGAGCGCAGCCGAGGAATCTAAAGAGCCGGTCAGCCGGCCAACCCCTCTGAATCCCACAAAAGCTACGTGCGCCTACTGCGCCCAGCGCACGCCGCCGCATCTCAACCTGCCTCAAGTTCCACCCCGCTCGCCCTGAGCCTGTCGAAGGGGAGCCGGGGCAGAGGCTGGTTTATCTATTTGCCCTCGGCCCAAACGGCTCCGGCTGGAACGGCGCGTCTCGCGTCTCGATGTAGCTCCGAAGCCCGCCCTTTTCGTTGGCGTCGTCGAGATGCCGCTTGAAATCCTCACGCTGTGATGTGTGAGCGAGCGCGGCAAGCTCCGCGTTCAAACTCCACGCCTTGTCCAGCCCCATCATCTCCAGCCCCAGCGTCGCGACGTGCAAATTGATCTTGACGGTCTCGGGCGAGACCAGAGCAATCCGTTCGCCGATGTAGAAGCACTCGTTCAGCAGGTCGTCATGCGGGACAACTTTATTGACGATGCCGATACGCAACGCCTCCTGCGCGTCGATATGGTCGCCGGTAAGTGCATAACGCAGCGCGTTCTTGTAGCCCGCCAGCAGCACCCAGATGAAGTTGGTGTTGGAGATGTGGCGCACCTCCGGCTGGCCAAACACGGCGTTCTCCGAGGCGATGGTGATATGAGTGGTCAGAGCGAGCCATGAGGCCGCGCCGAGCGCCCAGCCGTTGATTGCGCCGATGATGGGCTTCGGATACTCCCAGCGCCGCATCTGGTCGCGGATGCCGTTCCGGTCACCGTCGCGCCAGGAGTCCAGGAACTCTGCGACTGACTGCCCCTCGCGGAGGCCATACGGCCAAACGACAGGCGGCAGCGACCCATCACGTGACCCGCGCATATTTGCCCCGGCGGAGAAAGCCCGGCCCGCGCCGGTGAGAATCACGTAGCGGATTGAGTCGTCCTGCTCCGCCTCATCGAGCGCGGCATTCAGATCCGCCCGCAACTCGACACTCAGTGAGTTCATCGCCTCAGGCCGGTTCAGCGTGATCAACACACCGTTCTTCTGCGGCTCATACAGGATATTTTCATACGTGGTCATAGAGGTTCCTCCTTACATTTCCTTTATCGCTTTTACCTGCTCTTCGCCGCTCTGAGAGCGTCCATGAAGCGGTCGATTTCTTGTGTGGTAATGAAATAGCCCTTGTAGCCGATTGCTTCCGGCTGATGGACACCGATCGTCTTGCCCCAATCTCTGATCGATTCAGTATCTTCGATTTCATCAGGAAGCAATTGTTTCACTTTACCCACTTCAATCCCAAAGAACTCTTGGATTCGAGTCGCGTGCAATACAAATGGCAAACCGACTCTGTCTTCATCCCGCACGGCGTCGACAGACATTAGACGCCGCCACCTACCATCATCAGACTTGAGTTCGCAAACTACGCTTCTGGGATAGTTCGTGTGGGTAAATATTCCGCTGATTTGTTCGCGGAAATGATCGTATACTTCGCCGATTCCACTTTCATGGGCCATTCTCTTCAGTCCTGCAACGGTCTGTGATGCTCGCTTGGACGATTGGCGGGCCTTAACCTCGGCCTCTTCAGGATCAATGAGATATACCTGCGCGAGCATCCGTCTCGTTGAGTCATCAACAAAATGCTGAACAGTCGAGACGTTGACTGGAACATTGAAGTCAGAAAGGTATCGAAGAATTCGTGTAGTGCTTGCATCCATCGCCTCAGCGACGATTACGGATCTGTGAGAATCATTCAAAGTTTCAGGTAACTCTGCCTTGAACTTGTCTTGAAATGCCTCTTCCAAGGACGACTGGCGTGTGAGGGCGAAATAGTCATCGGCAATCTCAAGTAACCTTTGTCTCGACAACCCACGAACCCAAGACGCATAGTCCAAAGCTTGTGCCGTTACCTCTCGCGGGGTCATACCCCTTTTGAGCTCAACGGCAACCGTATCACCATTGCCGTCGAGACAGAGCAGGTCAATCTTTCCGCCATAGTCTGTCACCACTTGTCGCCCGATTACCAAGAGTCTGCTGTCCAAGATGGAGATGTCTTTTTCGAGCCATTCCTCAAGGTCATTCTCCGCCCGAATCTCTTTTTCGGGGATGGTGGCAGGGCGACCATCCCGTATCTCCCATAGGCGGACTTTCTGTGTCACGGTCTCAACCCCCACTCCCCGCTTGCTTTCCTAGTGCTAGATTCCCACAGTCGCGAGAATGACGGGGGCAAGACGACTCTAGTCACACCAGCGCCCCGCTCTCCGTCAGGCTCTTGATTTCGTCTTCGCCCAAACCGATAACGTTCCTATAAATGTCGTCGTTGTCTTGGCCGGAGGTGGGAGCGGGAACATCGGACTGCCCTGGCGTATCAGAAAGAAAAGCGCTCAGAGCGGGGTGAGTGAGCGGCGGGCCGACATCCCACGGTGCGGGCGGTGGAACCGTAACCACGGAGCCTCGTTCTCGCAGATGAGGGTCCCAGATGAGTTTGTCAGGCCCTTGGTCCATGCCGACCGGAATCCCGCGACGCTGGAGTCGGTCGAAGACCTGCTGCGGGTTCATGGTGGCCGTCCATTCGCCGATGTGGCGATCAAGCTCGTCCTTGTTCGCCAGACGGCCCTCCAGTGTGTCCCACTTGGCGTCCTGCGCCCACGCGGGAGAGTCCATGGCGGCAACAAGCCGCCGCCAATCATCGTCGTCGCGGCAAACGATGGCGCACCATGCATCATGGCCCACGCAGGGATAGACCTCGTGGGGCGCGAACCGCTCCGAGCGGTTGCCTTTCGCGACGGCATCGACCCCATTAATTGTGTAGTCCATATAGAGCACGCCCAGTGTGGAGGCAAGACCCTCAAGCTGGGCAACCTCGATGAACTGCCCCTCGCCGGTCTGGGCGCGATGTTCCAGCGCAGTCAGAATCGCGCCGACGGTCGCGGAACCGGCCACGTAGTCCGTGTAGCCGAGCTTGGGGCGGGTCGTCATTGGGCTGCCCTCGTGCCCCCAGATGTAACCGAGACCGCAGAATCCGAAAATCATCTGGCCGTAGGTGGTGAAGTGGTGAGAGGGGCCAGTCAGGCCCAGGCCGGGCATCTGCACGGAGATGATGTCGGGCTTCACCTTGACCAGCTCGTCGTAGCCGAGCTTCATGCGATCCATAACGCCCGCGCGCCAGTTGTCAATGACCACGTCGGATTGCGCGACGAGTCGCTTGACGACCTCCAGCCCCTCCGGGTTCTGCGCGTTGATATTGACACTGCGCTTGCCGCGGTTGAGTTCGGCAAAGGCGGGAGCGTCCGGACGGCGGGCGATCGGATGGGCGTCCGTCTCCACCTTGATAACGTCCGCGCCAAGGAACGCGAGGAAACCGGTGGCAACCGGCCCGGCGACAGCCTGCGTGAAATCAACCACGCGTACACCATCGAGCGGCTTGACCCGCTCGGTGCTGTGATTGTCGCTCGCCCCGTTCCTTGCGGCTCCCGCAGGAACAGGCGCTCGCAGTTCGGAAAGAACCTCATCCGTGTGTTCTCCGACAGACGGCGCAGGACGGCGGACGCTCCATGGCGTTTGGGACATGCGGAACGGCGCCCCGGCCGTGCGGTACTTGCCGATGACAGGATGCTCAAGGTCCTCGAACCAGTCGCGGGCATTCGGGTGCGGATGGTTAACGAACTCGGAAACCTTATGAATGGCGGTTGACGGGATGCCTCGTCGTTGCCCCTCGTCCACAAAGTCCTCGCGATCTATCTTCGCGATGTGATTCACCATTACGGCGTCGATAACGTCGATATTCTCGCGCCGCCACGCCGGATCGAGCATGTTCTCGGAAGTTACATTCTCCGAATCCAGCCATTCGGCGAGGCGCGTGTAGTGACGATCCATGTACGTGGATGTCTGCACGAAACCGCCGTCTCGTGTTTCAAAGATGGACACCCCGGGGTTGCTTGGCGCCGCGCCGGCGCGGCGGCGTATGTACTGTGAGAACGAGTACTCCCCGAGCACCGTCATCAACTGCCAGAGGCCAACGTCCTGCATGGATACGTCCACCTGCTGACCACGGCCTGTCAGATGCCGCGCGCGCACAGCGGCCATAACACCGAGAACCGTATGGAATCCCGTGACTCGATAGAGCTGTTCTACCGGAACGATGCACGGGCGCTCCTCGCTGTCGCCGTGGATATACATGACCGCCGTCATTGCCTGCACGGTCAACTCCGTGCCGACATAGTCCTTGCGCGGCCCGGACCTCCCATAAGGGCTGACGGAGGCAAGAATCAAGCGAGGGTTGACCCCGGACAGGGCCTCGTAGCCAATACCTCGATCATCAAGGTACGTGCGGTCAAAACACTCAACGACAACGTCCGCCGTTGCGGCAAGCCGCCGAAACGCATCGCGCCCATCGTCGGTTTCCAGATCGAGAACAACGCTGCGCTTGTTGTGGTTATCGGAAATGAACGGGATGCTGCGATCAGGATCAGGCGTGTTCCCCGCAAACGGCGCTTGGTTGCGGAGAGGATCGCCGCCCGGCGGCTCTATCTTGATAACGTCCGCGCCGAGGTCGCCAAGCAGACGGGTGGTGAACTGTGGCGTTGGCCCGCCGAGGTCAAGAACGCGCAGGTGCCCAAGCGCCGAAGCGCCGTTTCCATTCTGGTCGGTCATGACAGCCTCCCCGTTCGCCCTGAGCCTGTCTAAGGGCACTTCTGCCGATTGTGCGCGTATCATCCCGCTATAACAGGGCGTTGTCTACCTTTGCTGCCATCACCCTCCGATAAAGCGCAATAGCAGGCCCAAAATAATCACAATCGGACCAAGCGCGAAGAGGACGTTAGTAGGCGAGGCGAGGCGAGCCAATGATGATCCGGCATCCGCGACGAGGAGCGTAAGTGGCCCCGGCAAGATTTCGCTCCAAAGACCTTCGGCAGGCGATGAACGGCGTCGCGGGCCTCGCCTGCCAAGCGAGATCGCGATGAGGAACATCGCAGCGGAAAGCGCGAGCTTGATGCCCAGAATGACGGCGTAGGTCAGACCGATTTCCTCCGTAAGCCGGTCGTATATCAGGAGCGCGCCGGTGATGAGCAGCACCCACATCGAGAGATCGACGGCCTGCTTGAACCGTTCGCCGATAAGGCGCGGAAGATCAGGAGAACCGCCCCCGCCCTGTCGCATGGCAGGCCGCAGCGCCGCCAAATAGAAGATGTTGCCGCCAACCCACGCGACGGTCGCAATCACATGCGCCCACCGTGTGATCAAAACGGTCACCTCAAGGAATGTCATGGGGATAGTGTACGGGGCGGCCTGCAGGGACGCGCTCCGCTATTCTTTCCTACAATTGCACCATGCCAAGCGTTGAGATCATCACAGGCGGGGCGGGCAGTGGAAAGACGCGCGAAATGGTCACGCGCCTTGCGGCCCTCTATCGCTCAAACCCGTTCGCTGACGCCCTCGTGCTCGTGCCGACCATCCGCCACGCGGACCAATTCCGGCGGCGTCTCGTGCAGGAATGCGGCGTCGCCATGAATCTGCGCGTGGAAACACTGACGATGCTGAGCCGCCGCGTAACGGAAGGCTCCCCCATGCTCAGTGCCTCAAGGGCCACCGACGAGCTGGCGCGTGTGGCACGGAGAACTGTCTCGTATGGCGGTGACACCGGCTATTTCGAGTCCATCGCCGGTATGCCCGGCTTCGTTCCAATGATTGCATCAGCCATTGGGAGCCTCCTTGAGGAGGACATCGACCCGGACTCTCTGCGAACCGCAGCAGTGCAAACCGTCTCTGAGCCCGCCCGCGCCCTGGCAGACATCTACGCCGCCTACGTCGCTGAGCTTCAAGAAATGGAGCTGATACATCCGGTGCAAGTCAACTCCGTGGCGGCGCAAGCTATTCGGTCGGGAGCAGATGTGCCGGGTGTCGTGATGGCGGACGGTTTCCAGCGCTTCACCGCAGGGGAGATCCAGCTGCTTGCGGCCCTGTCCGAACGAGCGGACGTGACAATCACATTGGACCCCAAAGCCTCTGAACGCTCCGAATCCGACCTCAAACGCCTACAAGAGCGATGGCCTGGCACTCAGCCCACACCACTTAAGCCACCACAGGTCGATACTCCAAAGACGACCAAAGCAGAAGCCGTGAACCCCGAGCAGCAAGCGCGCGAGATCGCGCGCCAGATCAAGCAAAAATTGGCAGACGATCCGACCCTGAGACCATCCGACTGCGCAGTCACTTTCCGCCAAGTCACACCATATCTCGCCATGATGCGCCGCATCTTCGCGGAATATGACATCCCGCTTGATCCGGCAGCGGGCGCGCGCCTGCGTGATACCTCGCTCGGCTCTTGGCTGAATCGACTGCTCGGTGTCAAAGACAACGGATGGCGTGTCAAGGACATCAGCGCCATCCTTCGCAGTGGCGTCGTCAACCTCCAACGCTGGAATCTCACGGACCGCGACCTCGATCACATCGCCCAAACGTCACGCGAAAACAATCTCTGGTCCGGCTTGGAGGCGCTTGAGAAATTGAGTGGCCAAGCCCCTTCTGGTTTCAAAGACGCGCTGAACGACATTACCGCGCTCCATGAGTTCATGGAGTCGGGTGATGATGACCGGGCACAAACACTGATGGATACGCTGTACGGCGAAAATGGCTGGCTACGAGACCCACGAGATGTTGACGATGAAACGGCGCAGTGCATTGAGCAGCTACGATCCTATCTGGCCGAGATGGCAAATTCACCGCGTGATGGCGATGAACAGGAGTCGTTCGAACGGTTCCGAGAACGCCTTGACCGCCGCCTCTCCATGCCGATCTTGATGAGGCGTACACCCGGCGGCGTGCTTCTCGCCCCCATGCACACCATGCACGGCCTGCGTTTCAAGCACGTCATGGTGGGCGGCCTTTCCGAGGGCGAGTTTCCGGCAGGCCGCCGCTACGGCGACCTTCTGAGCGATGAAATGTGTCAGGAACTGCTTGATGCCGGCTTGGAAATTCCTCCCGCCCCACGCTCCACTGAGGAAGAACTCTGGAACTCCGTCACGTCCCGTGCGGAAGACTCAACCAACCTGTGGCGATACCGCCTCAATGCCTCGGGCAAGGAAGCAACTCCCGCGTGGGTGTTTGAAGATGATAAATCTGACACCGTGAATCGCCCTGACGTTCAGGAGATTGCAGAATCGGCGTCGACAAGAGAGCTTGCCATCGCTAGTTCGATGGGATGGTTGAACGGGCAGGCTGTACGCCCCTCTTTCCCACAAGGGATCGACACATGGGCCACCGTTCGTATAGCTGCCCTCGCCGAGCAAAAGAGACGGTCATTTCAGTTTGCAGGTGAGTACGAAGGACGAGTGTCACGCGAACTTGCTCCACGTTGGACACGGGCCGAGTCCCTATGGAGCGCGTCGTCATTGGATTCGTACCTCACGTGCTCATTCCAGTTCTTCGGCACGCGTGTACTTGGGCTCAGCGAGCTCGACGATGAACCTGACGAAGGCGACGGCGCCATGCGCGGAACCATCATCCACGCTATCTTGGAAGAGGCTTTCAAACCCCTTGTCGAAAAAGGCCTGCCGCTTTCTGAGGACACCATCGGCGATGTCATCGACCACATCGACACCAAAGGCAAAGAGATGTGGGGCAACGCCCCTGAGAAAAATGGCTTTGGACAGGCAGCGCTGTGGCGGCTCGAATGGCCGCGTTATCGCGACCGCATCGTAAGGATGCTCAGGGAGCGCGTGCTGTCAGTGGGCCTCGAAGATGGCTACCGCGTGCTGGCCACCGAAAGTGAATTCAATGTTGAAATCTCCACCAAACCCCCGCTCAGGATTCGCGGAAAGATCGACCGCATTGATGAAACCCCGGATGGGTTAATAGTCATCGACTACAAGACAGGCTCCATTCCGTCGCAGAAAGATGTGCGGGAACACAAGAACATCCAGTTGCCGCTCTATGCCATTGCTCTCCAACGTCTTGAGGAGACAAGTGGCAAAGACCTCCGCATGGAGTATTGGAAACTTCCGTCTCGCGGGGACAGGAAACTGTGGACGCTGGACAGCGCCAATGAAGACGACGCTGATGTCATAGCCAAAGTCAAAGACATCCTGCAAGAGAAGAGAAACGCTGTCGACGACGGCGATTTCCGTGTCAATCCGACACCGGACACCTGTCCAACCTGGTGCGCCATGAAACACGTTTGCCGCGTCAACGCATTCAGCCGGTATAAGCGATGACACTGACACCCGAACAGGAACAGGCGGTAACCGCGCGCGACCGTGATGTGATAGTCACTGCTGGGGCCGGCAGCGGCAAGACACGCGTCCTTGTTGAGCGTTACGTTAGCCTGTTGAACGACCATGAAATCGAACAGCTCGTTGCGGTCACCTTCACGGATGCCGCGGCGGTAGAGATGCGCGGGCGTGTTCGCGAGGCTGTCATCAACGACTCGGATTTGGAGCGCCACCGCCCAAACCTTGACCGCGCCATCATCGGCACCATCCACTCCCTCTGCCTCCAACTACTCCGGGAAAACCCTGTAGAGGCGGGCATCGACCCTGCCGTGACCGTCCTGGATGAGAATGTGGCCCAGGCTGAAATCCTGACTGCCTGTCGTGACGCTATAGAATTGGCGGCTGCCGAGGATGGACCGGGCACACAAGCTCTCCTCGGCCTCGGTGTCTATCAGACACAGATTGCATTGCCACGAATGCTGGCGCGGCGTGATGAGGTGGAGCGTGCCTATGCCGTCATGGGCGGAGAATCGCCCGAAGAATGGGAGCCGCACCTAAGACAGGAACTTGAGCGCTTTGCTGAACCGCTCATTGACGCATGTCGAGAGCGCCTCACTGATCATCGTGACTTCCTTGTCGAGGCGCATATCCCTGATCAGATTGATGCGCTCACACCAACCGTCGATCTCCTTCTTGAGACGCTGGGCGACCCTTCAACAGGAACGACACAGGAACTTGTCGAACGTCTACGTAAGTGCTCCATGATTCCCAGCCCCGGCAACAAAGGATCTCAAAGTGCATGGCGCTTTACCCCCAAAGAAGTCCGCGATTCTGTCAGGGCCATCCGGGAATCCCATGACGAGATTGCCCCTTTCCTCTGGAATGACGCCGACGCTGAGGCGTTGAAGATTCTTGATGCGCTGCGGATCTTATTCCGGGATGCAGCCGGTCGCTACGAAGAGAAAAAGAAAGACCTCGCCGCGCTTGATTTCCTTGACCTCGAACTGAAGGCTATCGAACTACTCGGGAACGAGTCTGTGGCCTCCGCCTACCGCGCTCGTTTTCGCCACATCCTCGTCGATGAGGCGCAGGACCTAAACCCGACTCAGTACGAGCTACTTGAACTCCTGTCGGCCGGAATAACAGTCGGGGACACAGACGCGCGCAAGCCTGAGCGATTTTTCGTCGGCGATGTCAAACAGTCCATCTATAGATTCCGACGCAGCGATGTCCGCAGACTCACTCAGCTCAAAAGGGAAATAGAGACTGCGAACGGCGCAACCGTCTCGCTGAACACGTCATTCCGCTCCCATGGACGTCTCGTCGACGCAATAAACGACATTATGATCGGTGTGCTTGGAGAGGCGAGCGAATACCACGAAGACTATGAAGCGCCGATGGAGCCGATGTCAGCGGTGCGTGAGGCACATTCGAACTCCCCTGCAGTCGAGATTATCCAGGTTGCCCGTGAGCACAAGGAACCGGAGGGTAAGAACGCGCCAACGGCAAGAGAACTGCGGCGCATGGAAGCCCACCTGCTCACGCAACGTATCAAGAGCCTCCTCGACAACGGACATACGGTATGGGACAAGGACTCCGGCAAAACTCGCGCCGTAGAGGCGAAAGACATCGTGATCCTCCTGCGAAGCATGAATCATGTTGGCGAGTACGAGCGAGCGCTTGAGAACGCCAGCATCGCCTATCGAACCGCGTCAACCGGCGATTTCTATACACGGTCGGAGATTATCGACCTGACGAACCTCCTCGAATGGCTGGCCGAACCCGCCAATGACATTGCTCTTGTCGGCTTGCTTCGGTCCCCATTCTTCGCCATTGACGACCAATCACTCATCGCGCTGAAAGGGGCGGCCGGATCTTGGCTCGATGCGCTCCGCAGCCCGCCCGACGGCGTTCTCGCTCAAACCCGGCCATTGTGCATCCACGCCGCCCGTGTCCTTGATCAACTCCGGGAAGAATCACGTTTGGCCACGCCGGAGCAGCTGCTGGAGCGCGCGCTTATCCGCACGAACTATGAGGCGTCATGGGCGCCGGTGCGTGGCGGTGACCAGGTGCTCGCCAACATCCGACAGTTCGTGGGCTTGGCGCGGGGCATGGCAGACAAGTCCGTCGACGAATTCGTCGAATACATCCGCCTCCTGAGGGACGATCTGGATACGCGCGCTCCGCAGGCCGCGCTTGATGCCGTCGATGCTGTCAGGCTAATGACTATCCACTCAGCCAAGGGCCTTGAGTTTCCGATCGTTATCCTTGCCGAAACGGGATCGACTCAGGGAGCATCGCGCTCCCCGAGTGTGCTTTGGCGGGCCGATATGGGCATCTCGCTCACGTTGGAGCGGGAAGTCGAGGAAATAGACAAGGCTCGAGGCAAGCCTGGCTTCTACAGTTACCTCACGGAACTTGAGGAACGGGAAGACCGGGCGGAGAGCAAGCGCCTCCTCTACGTGGCCGCCACGCGCGCCGCGGACCTGCTCATTGTCACCGGAATAGAGCCCACCGGAAGCACATCCACGTGGCTGGGAGATTTCATCGAATTCGGCAACCCGCCCATCGTCCGGATGGAGGAACCAGTACCGGTTGATCTCGAAACCATGCGCAGCAACGAATCTCGACAACAATTTGAAGTGCCGACTCCTGAAAAAGAGGAACCGGCGGTTCCCCCGCTGCTTGGCCGACGTGGCGCAATCCCCATCCGCTCAAGCACGCCCGCAACTGCGCTGGAACACGGCGACGGAGCCGGATTCTCCGGCAGGCCTGATCCTCTTGCCCTAACTCGCGGGACGTTGGCTCATGCCGCCATTGAAGAGTGGTTCAAGACCGGAACCCGGCCGAACCTGCGAGCCTTGGCGCGACGTACCGGCCTGCGCCTAAACGACGAAGACATGGCAGACGTTGTAGCAGACGTGAACGGGATGCTGAACGACTTTGACCAGTCGGACCTCGCTGCAACGCTGCGCGATCCCGCCACCCGAAAACACTTTGAGATGCCGTTCTCATGGGAGTGGGGCGGTGTCGCCGTCCACGGATCAATTGACCTCGCCTATGAGGTCGACGGCAAGTGGCACGTGGTGGATTTCAAGACGGATCGTGTGGAAAAGGGCAGGGAAGCTGAACACGCCAAGGCCTACCTCACTCAGCTTGGCGTCTACGCCGGTGCGATTGAAGCGGCCACAGGACAAAAGCCCAAGGCCGGGCTGATGTTCCTGCGGACGGGAACGCTCCACTGGGCCGAGCCGGATGAAATCGACGCCGCGCTCAGCAGCACTCACCAAAAGATTGATGCCGGCCAAATAGCCCATCCGGAATCCGACGAGAACACGGATTTTGCCGACGAGCCGCTACACGCTTAGCGACTCAAGCCAACCCCTAGACGCCAATCGGCCGTTGGGCGTGCTCCAGGTGGCCTACATGGTGGCTTTCCGCGTCGCATTGGATTGCAGACCGCTCTAGCTGGAGCGTGACGTGCTCGATGTTGTAGCGCAGCTTTATGATGCCCTGCATTTGATCGATTAGGTTCTGATTGGAGCCGGTAAATTCAGGGTCGATCAGGACGTGGGCGGTCAGCACTTCGTTGCCGGAGGTAATCGTCCACACATGCACGTCATGGATGACAGTCACTCCCGGCAACTCCTCAATGTCGGCGCAAAGCTTGTAAACATCGATGTGCTCCGGCACTCCCTCCAGCAGCACGCGGAACACCTGCATCACCAGGCTCCATGAGCTATAGAGAATCAGCAGGCCGATAACGACGCTGAGAATTGGGTCAATGAGTGTCCAGCCCGTCAGGAGTATGACGGCCCCTGAGATAACCACACCCACGGAACCCATCAGGTCTGCCAGCACGTGCTGGAAAGCGCCCTCCACGTTGATGCTGTGACCGGAAGAACGGTGGAGAATCCATGCGGCGGCAATGTTGACCAACAGACCGCCGATGCCAACAATCAGGACCGGCCAGCCGTCCACGTGGTGTTCGTCAAGCCTGAACCGGTGGTACGCCTCCCAAAGGATCCACCCGACAATAAGCCACAACGCCAGGGCGTTCATGAACGCCGCGAGGATCTCCGTTCGGTAATACCCGTACGTCCGCTCGATTGTGGCGCCCCGCTCGGCAATCCACATCGCGAACAGCGCCATGCCGATAGCCGCGGCATCCGTGAGCATGTGCCCGGCGTCCGCGATGAGCGCCAGGCTTCCTGATATAACGCCACCGATGACCTCCGCGACCATATAGGTCGAGATCAGGACTAGCGCGAACAGCAGATTGCGGCGGCTTGCTCCTCGCAGATCGTGTGCGTGATCGTGGCCCGCGTGGCCATGTCCATGGTCGTCGTGGTCATGCCCATCGTGGTCGCCATGGTCATGCCCATCATGGTCGTCGTGATCGTGCCCATCGTGATCGTCGTGATCCTGCCCGTCGTGGGCATCATGATCATGGTCTGAGTGTCGGTGGTTTTCGTGGTCACTGCGAGCCATGGCGCTTCCGTTCTCTCTGACAGGACATTAAGTCCACAATATCGACTCTTAGTATAACGTCCCAAGGGTTTTGTCTGACCGACCGGTATCTTTGGACTCGATTGAAGAACACCCGCCGCCTTGCTGACCGGATAGGTCGAACCGAACTGATGGCCAAAATAACAAATAGCCACCCAAATGGGCGGCTATTCGCTCAATCAGCGGATGAAACTAGTTGCCGTCCGCGTGGTGCTCGTGATCGTCACACTCGTGCTGATCATGCACGTGATTCGGCTCATCTCCGTGATGTTCGTGCTCGTCGCACTCATGCTGATCGTGATCGTGTGCTGCGCTCGTCATTGCAACCTCCCATTTGGTTACTGTTGTCGATTGCTCTGAATCCACTCTGTGCAAGGAGCAGGGAAGTGGCAAGGGGTTCTTGATACCCAGTATCGTGATTATCGGTGACTGATATGGGGTATCCATTAACCGGGAGTGCAGTGGTCCGGCAGCGAATATCAGGTTTAATGGAGACTTAATGGGGAGTGCCGACTGCGGGAAGACTCAATAGACCATCAATCTATGAGATGAATTAAGGAGACAGTGTGCGATGACACAGGCAAAGCGTATCAGCCCGTTTCTCTGGTTTAGCGGCAAGGCGAGAGAAGCGGTTGAACTCTATGTGTCCGTCTTTCCCAATTCCCGAATCGTCAACGTGACTGAGGTTGCCGCAGGCCCTGCGAATGGGGCGGCCCAAATAGAGTTTGAACTGGATGGTCTCACCTTTACCGCTCTTGATGGTGGGCCAATGTTTGAGATGACGCCGGCAATCTCTTTCGTCATCCCCTGCGAATCACAGGAGGAAATCGATCACTACTGGGACAAGCTGGCTGAGGGCGGCACCCAGGGCTTCGCTGGCTGGCTAACTGATCCATTTGGCCTCTCATGGCAAGTTGTGCCGGCTAACCTGAATGAGTTGATGACGCGCGCTCCCACGGCTGTCATGGAGAGCCTGCTGACTATGACGAAAATCGAGATTGATCGCCTGCTTGAGGCGTCGCGCGGTGCAGGGTAGCTCTGCGTGTACGGATTGTTTCCGACTGGACCGAGACAATGATCGCCTACGCTGGCGTGAGACTCTGGATGTACTCCCGCAATGACGCGGCGCATTCGTCAGGTCTTTCAAAGTTCATGAAATGGGAAGCTTCCGGCATGAAATCGTAGTCGATGCTGAGGATGTCACTGAGGTCCATCGTTGGTAGGTACGAGTACGGCAAGGTGGGATCCGCCCCTAGGACCCTGACCGGGCAGACGATCTTGTCAAAGTCCACAGACACCGCATAGATACCGGCATATTCAACGACCTGCGCTTCATACTCACGGGGACAGCGGAGCTCAAAGCCCTGGCCGTCGGCTGACTCGCCAAGAGTGGTCTCGGCCATAAGAGTCGCGATTCCCGGGACAACATTCCTGAATGTCGGCATGAACGGTAGCACGTCCGCAAACTCGGAACGCGTCTTGTATCGCTCGGTGCGAGTTCTCGTCAAATTGGCTGCGCGAGTTGCGGCGACTTCAAACTCTTCGTAGGACACGCCCGGCCTGCAGACTGGCGGATCAAATAGATAAAGGCCGGACAGCCCGCCGCCTCGTGTCGAAGATAGCAGCGCGACCAGCGCAGAGATAGAGTGAAAAACGCCAAAGGTAGGCTTATCCCCATACTCGTCGTGGATCGCTTCAAGCACCCGGTCGTAATCGCGGATGAACGTTGGAAGGTTGTGATTTTGAATGTCTCCCACGGGGTTCCAGCCATGATTTCTCAGGTCATAGATGATGATGTCAAAATCGTCCAGCAGGTTTGACCAGAAGGGATAGTACAGGTCAATGGCCAGACCGTTGCCATGGCACATAATCAGCCGCGGTCCTTGAGGATTGCCGTGGCGCCTCAGCCGGATGATCGTATTCTCATCGACGGTCACGTCATGAATGGAAATCGGCTCAGGAACACGCCAAACAGACTGGGGCTCTTCGGTCACTCGAACGCATCCTCACTCGTGCAGGACGCCACTGTTTCAACGGCGAGCGCGCCTACAAAATTGCTGGTACTGAACTTGTGCAACCGCCAGAACACATCCGGAAACTCCTGTAGCCGGACATGGCCTGTGATCGCTTCTCCGCGCATGGAGGGCGGAGTTTCTATGCATTGAAGGTTCGCGGAGAGCCCTACGCCGGTGGCCTTGATGATTGCCTCCTTGAGCGTCCAGATCTCAAAAAACGTTCTGGTGTCGAAGCCTTTCCCCGCGGTCGAAATCGCAGCTTGTTCATCTGGACTGAACGTCGATTCGATGATTGCGTCAAAGCGGAATCTCTGATTGATCTCTTCAATATCGATGCCGACCTGATGATCCGGCGAAATTGCGAGCATCCCATTATCTCCGCTATGGCTCACATTGAAATGAAGCGGGGCAGGGACACCGTCCACAAATGCCCGCGGCTTGCCGCGTTCCACCCAGCCAAACTCAAGCTCGTTGTTGTCACAGGTGAGAATCTTGCAGAGAATCGCTCGAAGCGCCGCGCGGCTGAGCCCAAAACGCCGCCTCGGAGCTCCGGAGTGATAGCGATTCCAGCGTTCACGTTCCCATTCGTTCAGGTATTTCAGGGCTTTGGACTCGCGCGCCACGTTTGGCGATAGATCGATATGGATAATGTCAACGCCGTCAATCTGCGCGAAGCAAGACCACCACTGATTGCCTATATCGGTGCCCATTGGCTCAATTGTACGTGAACAATTGCGGCCCGGACTAATCGACACCAAGAGGGAGCAGCCATAAGCTGCTCCCTCTCACTCTATGCCTTTACTTCAAGTGGCCGCTGCCTGGAAGTATTTGAGCCTCGACTATGCCGCCTTTGAGTTGATGTAACCGATTAGATCGCCAATATTGCCTAGGCCGGCAAAGTCCTCAGGCGGAATCGTGATGCTGAACTCGTCAGCTACGAGCTTGGCAAACGCGAGCACCTGCGCCGACGGTACACCCGCCGCTGTGAGATTCAATCCCATATCCAGGGCAGCGTTGGCTTCACGCCCTTCAATCTCAAGGTTATCATCGACCAGCTTGCGAACTCTCTCTTCGGTTGTTGCCATTTTCGTGGTCCTTTCTCCACCAGCCATTCGTTCGTTGGCACGGCCAACTTTCGTCAATACATCCACTAGAGTCTATAACGTGGACTGCTTTCCTTTCTAGTCAGTCAGTTTGATGCTTCTACCCAGAATCGCCGACGCTGAAACGGGTAGCCGGGCAGCCTGACTTTACGTCGCTCTTCGCCAGCAAACAGTGCGCTGAAGTCCACGTCATGCCCGGCCTCATAGGCTCGGGCTGCGGCTTCGACAGTGTTTGATTCAATGTCCCTGCCGTCTGGCTGTTCTCCGGCATTACTGAGCAGAGGATCGGCATCCGAGATGCGCTTAAGGCCTGCCCGCAAATCACCCGGATCACTGAAAATCACGGCTGCGCGATGCGCGAAGTGACTTCGGCCTGTGGACGCTGTCCATGCCATGTCTGCAAGCATCTCCTCATCAGGACTCCCGTCCGGGGCGCTATGGTCTAGCCACTTCAGGTAGTCTGCGGCCAGGTCCGGAAGAGCGGCCGGGTCCTTCGCTGAAAGCGGCAGAATACGTGCCTTACGTTCCTTTTGTTCGACTCTGCTCATCCCATCCTCACTAAGAACAGTTGTGGGAGCGCCGGAAGGCCAATGGCCGTTGATCTTGTCGCGCGCTCCGTTCTCAGCCTGGTAGCCTTCCACGATAATGTGAGCGTTGGCCCCCGTCATTCCGAAAATGTTGATGCCTGCGATGGGAATTGGCGCGCCGTTGCTCGGCCACTCCGCCAGCTCTGAGGCAATCTGCAGGGGCATCTTCTCCCAATCAATCTCTGGGCTTGGTGTAGCGAAATGAAGGTTCTTGGGAATCAGCCCTTTATTCATGGACAAGATGACCTTGATGAGGCTGGCCATTCCGGATGCCGCTTCAAGATGGCCCATATTCGTCTTGACTGATCCAAGCGTCAACGGCCTGTCGTTGGCTCTCCCCTTCCCGTATACGTTCGCAATGGCATTCGCCTCAATCGAATCGCCCAATGGAGTTCCGGTCCCATGAACTTCAACGTAATCAACGTCGGATGCTGACACGCCGGACCTCTCCAGCGCCTCACGCATGACCTTTTCCTGCGCCACGCCATTAGGGCTGGTGAAACTGAATCCCGCGCCGTTTTGGTTGACTGCCGAACCCCGTACGATACCCCAGATACGGTCCCCGTCTCTCTCTGCATCGCTCAATCGCTTTAGCACGACGAAGCCGCAACCCTCGCCACGGACATAACCGTCGGCTGATGCGTCAAAACTGGCCGTCTTGCCGGTCAATGACAGGACACCCAGTTCGGCAAGAAATGTTGACGTTGACTGTGACAGCGCGATATTGACGCCCCCTGCCAGCGCGAGATCGATCTCACTGCGCTGCAATGCGACGACGCCCTGGTGTATAGCCGCGAGTGAGGAAGCGCAGGCCAGGTCGATAGGTATTGATGGGCCTTGTAGGCCAAGCGCAAAGGAAACCCGCCCGACGGCCACGCTCGGAGCCGATCCGAACATGTCTTCAGCGCCCCGCTCGGCCATCAGTTTGCGGTATTCGCTCCCGCTGATCCCCGCGTAGGTTCCCGTTCGGCTCCCCTTCAGGCTCTCAGCGTCGATTCCTGCGTCTTCAAGCGCCTGCCATGCCGTTTCCAGAAGCAGACGTTGCTGCGGATCCATCGTACGCGCCTCAATGGGCTGGATTCGGAAGAAGCGCGGATCGAACTCGTCAATGTTATGGAGGAACGCGCCAAACCGTTCATACGGGTTCTCGGCGTTAGGATCGCCGAGCAGCCCCGTCCAGTCGCCGCCGTCTGTGCGTCCGTTCGTAACGGCGGACTCCCCGTTCTCCAACAGACGCCAGAAGGCATCAAGATTCTCTGACCCTGGGAAACGACACGCCATTCCGACGATGGCAATCGCGTCCCGGTCCGCCTGCCGTCGTACAGGCGGTGGAGCTGCGGGTGTCTCCACGACCCGTGCGGGGGGTGGCGGTGCGGGCAACTCCACCACCTGTGTGGGAAGCGGTATTGCTGGTTGCTGCACAGCCGGCGCGGTGGAGGGCGCGATTTCGCCCAGATCGCCTGCCACGTGGGCGGCTAGCCTCGCAATGCTCGGGTAGTCAAACACGACAGTGTTGGGCGCCACATACGCCCCAACGAGTGCGCGGTTGATACGGTTGCGCAACTCCACGGCCATCAGCGAGTCCATGCCGAGTTCCGAGAACTCTGCCCCGGGGGCCGGATGCGATGGCATCCGCATCACCGACTGCAACTCCTTCTGGAGGAATCCGATGATTACCTGCTCGCGCTCCTCAACCGCGACGCTTCCGAGCCGGTCAAGCAGGCTCTCGCTCGCACCCGTCGACATCTCGTCATCGTCTGAATCCACGCGCTCGAAATTCGCGAAGAGTGGCGGCGTAAACCCGATGCTGTCAAGGAACGACTCCCAGTCCATAGACGTGGCGGTTGCGTTCGTCCAATCCTGGCGAACAAGCCGATCGAAGGCACGCATGCCCTGTTCAGGAGACATCCACAGAGTTCCCCTCTCCGCTAGTGTCTCCTCGATGCGCTCCCGCTGCTCCGCCGCCTCTCCGATATCCGACCACGCGCCCCACGCGATCGTCTGACCGGCCAGCCCCATCGCGCGGCGATGCCCGGCCAACTGGTCCAGAAACGCGTTTGCGGCGGCGTGGTTCGCCTGTCCGGGGTTCCCGAACACGCCCGCAGCGCTGGAGAACAGGATGAACATGTCAAGATCACGGTTCAGTGTTGCCCGGTGCAGATGCCATGCGCCGAGTACCTTGGGGGAAAGCACTTGCTCAAATGATTCCCACGTCTGGTTGGCTACTGAAGCATCCGAGAGCACACCGACGCTGTGGATGACCCCTGCCAGCGGTGGGAGTGACGCATCGATCCGCTCGAGCATAGCATCGATTGCCACGCCGTCCGTCACGTCGGCGAGTTCCACCTGCACGGTAACGCCCGCCTCGCGCAGTTCATCGATGATTTCCTGTGCCTCCGGATCGGGATCGCGCCGCCCATTGAGCACAATTGCGCCTGCGCCCTTGTCCGCGAGCCAACGTGCCATCGCAGTGCCGATGCCGCCCAAACCACCTGTCACCAGGTACGTCCTGTCAGCGCGGAGGCTGCCGGTCTGCAACGATGCATTGGTGACGACAATCTTGCCGATGTGCCGCGCGTCCCGCATGAACTTCATGGCCGCGGGCCCCTCGGCAATAGACCATCTGGTATGCGGGAGCGGCACGAGATCACCGGCGCTTATTCTCGTCACCACATCAACAAGGGCTGAGCCCGCAATCTCCGGCTGATGCGTCTTGAACTCATCCAACGTGATGATGTGGTAATCCACGTCGGGCCGCGCTTTGGCCATTTCGTCTTCTGTCAGGATGTCCTCGCGAGACAATTCGATGAATCGGCCGCCTTGGGCCAGGCAGGAAAGACTCGCGTCGATAAAACCCTCTCCCGTCAGGCTGTTCAGCACGACGTCAACGCCGACGCCGTCGGTATCCTTGAGAATTTGCTGACCGAACGCCGTGCTGCGGCTGTCGTAGATGTGGTCAACGCCAAGCGATTGCAGGTATGGCTGTTTGCGGCTGCTTGCGGTTGTGAATATCTCCGCTCCCACGGCGCGCGCCATCTCGATGGCGGCAGTGCCTACACCACCCGCGCCGGCGTGAATCAGCACGCGATCGCCGGCTTTCAAACGCGCTGCTTCAAAGGAGAGCGCCACAGTCACGTACGCTGTCGGCATTGTTGCCAGGTCCGTCGTTGTTGGACCGCTCGGCGCTTTGGTTATAAGGGCGGCCTTGGTCACAGTCTGTGGCGCGAGAGCGTCAAAGGCCAGACCAAGCACGCGGTCGCCCACTTCGAGAGAGGATACGTCTGCCCCGACTTCGAGCACGTGCCCAACAAGATCAAGGCCGAAATTGTCAGCCTCCTCCACCCCAAGACCGATCATCACGTCGCGGAAGTTGAGTGTTGAAGCATCAACGTTGACAAGGACCTCATCCGGACCGATTGGACGCTCCGGCACGTCCTCAACATGGACGTCCCCAAGATCGCCCGTCTCATCCGGAACCAGCCGCCAGTCGGGAGTCTCCGGGATGGAGAGCCGATCAGGAACGTTGCTTCCGCGGACGAGGCGGGCAGCCTGCCGATAGCCCCTGCGCCAGGCGACGTGATTCTCCGCGTCCGGACGCAGCAGCTCATCAACAAGGTCGGCGCCCCGCGCGCCGTCATCATCGAGGTCGATCATTCTCGCCTGTAGAGCGGGGATTTCGCGGATCAGGGACTTGCCGAATCCCCACAAAGCCGCCCCAGCTGGTTCGATGAGCGGCTCTCGCCCGATGGACTGCGCCCCGCGCGTAATGATCCATGTGCCACTCGAAGGCGTCATGTCCGCGTCCAGCAGTCCTTGGATCATCGCAAGGGCGGAGCCGCCTGCCTGCCGAACATCCGCAGACATTTCGTCCGTCGTCGCGTCTGAACCGTGACCGCTCGCCGCAATGAGATGAACGACGCCCTGCAGCGGAACGTCATCCGACAATCCTTCGAACAGCGCCTGCCACGCGCCACGCTCCGTCATATCAATGTCTGCGAGCGTGACGGTCTGATATCGTTCTGCCAGTTCGGTCGCCAACTCCTCGGCGATGCCGCTGTCATCTGCGGCAATGATCCACGCGCCGGGGCGTTCGGGTATGGTCGCGGGCGCTCGGGCGAGGAAAACGGAACGGTCGGGGGTTTCGGAAGAATCACCTGAACCGAGTCCGAGAACCTGAGGGTCTTCAAACCCGGTGTCCGTTAGCGCCTGCGTCCACACCTCTGGTCCGACGATTCCATGATTGGTTCGATACTGATCGTCAAAGCGCCACCACCCCTCCAGCGCGCCAAACGTCACGTCCTGCCAACCCATCCCCTCAAGGGCCTCTAGCGCAACCAGGTGGCCGGATGGTGCCAGGAGACTCATGCAGTTGCGCAGAGTCTCATTAAGGGAAATGGTGTCATGCAGGACATTTGCGGCGATGACCAAATCATATCCATGTGAGCTATAACCCTGTTCGACCGGGTCTTTTTCAATATCGAGGGGCCGGTAGTCTATCGCGCCGTCAGCAGTTCCGAACCGCGCCTCCGCTTCTGAGAAGAATCCGGCGGAAATGTCCGTATATACGTACTCGAAACGTCCGGCGGGAAGGATGGGCAAGATGGATGCTGTGCCTGAGCCTGTCCCTGCTCCCACCTCCACAATCCGGAGCGTTCGCCCCTCAGGCAGCTCCCCGATGAGTGCGGCAACGGCATCCCCTAGCATGGTATTGACGGCATGGGTTGCGGGGGCGGTGTTGAACAGGTCGCCGGGCGTCGGATAGCCGCTTCCAAACAGCACCGTTAGAGGGTCTGTCTCTCTTCGCAGGATGCCGGGCAGTTCTGCCGCCGTCCGCTGGCATAGCGCGATTTCAATCGATCCATGAGGATAGCGCTCCAGCATGTCCGCGGCGAACGCGTTGGGATCAAAGGGCAAGTCTGCCGGCAGCGGGTCATCTGGTCCGACCAAAACTCGAAAGCCGTCCGCTGTTTCCTGCATGACGCCCGCGCGCGCAAGAAGTTCAAAAACGCGCCTCAACAGCCTGGCGCGGTCGCCCGTGATATCCAGATCCGCGCTCAACGTCTCCGGGTCAATTACGCTTTCTGCGGCGTAGTGGCAGCCGAGATTACGGATCGCAGTCAGCGCGAACGAGTACGAAAGCCGTTCAAGATCGGCCAAAAGACTTACGCGCTCGTCCCAATCCACACCTTCCCGCGAGAGATACTCTCTGAACGTCGGCGTAGCGGACTGAATCGTGGAAGGCTCCGCGAGGAAATCTGCGGGCTGCAATGGGAACAGGGGCCGGTCGCCCCAAACGATGTCGTAGAGCAGGTTTGACAAGCCCTCGTCCGCTGAGAATAGAGCCTCGCGAGTGGCTCGCTTGATCGTCAAGCCAATGATTCCGCCAAGCGGTTGACCATCGGGGCTGTAGATGGTCACGTCCATGGCGAATACCTCGGGCGCGCCGCGTCGGCTGTCCGTTGCGGCGTCCGAGGCTCTTTCGCGCATGGTGGCGTGGCAAAGGACGCGGGACGGCAACGGGCCGCTCATCCACAGTCGCTCCCACGCAAAGGGCAAGTACGTGGCCGTTCCGACGGAGTCGTCATCTATCCGTGCGGCGGATGCGACTTGCACACAGCCATCAAGGAGAATCGGATGGAAATCGAGCCCTTTCCGGACCAGTTCGTCAGGAAGAGCGACCTCTCCAAGAGACGCCCCGTTTCCTGCCCACAGTCCCGTTATGACTTGGAACAAAGGACCGAAATCGATTCGTATGTCTGCCTTGGAGCGATAGAATTCCGCAATGTCGATTTCACGCAGACCGTCGCGTACCTCGTCCGGTGATATGGCCGTCACCCCCTCCGGCAGACCACGTTGCTCAAGCGCCGATCCCTTGGCGTGGAGCGTCCAGTCATTCTCGGCATCGGACGTGCTGTAGATTTCAAAACCGCGACCGTCCGGACCGTTCTCGGAATCCATGATCACCTGAACGGAGCGTTCAATGGACTCGGGCGCGTCGCCGTCTTGAGCATCGGCAAAGACCATCGCGGTCTGTATCTGCGTATCGTCGAGGGCCACAACCCCGTCGTGATCCGCGCGCGCGGCCGTCAAGGCTAATGCGGCGTACATCGCGCCCGGCGCGATGACCCGCCCAAAGACGCGATGGTCGCTCAGCCACGCAGGCTCGGAGGATGACGGACGGCTTTCAAAAGTCACCTCTCCACGTGGGGACTCATGGCGAATTCCCAGTAGCGGATGTCCCGCAATCGCTGTCGAGCGGGCGGACGTGTCAATCCAGTGGCGATACCGCTGGAAGGGATAGCCGGGAGCTATAACCCGTCGGCGCGACTCCCCCGCGAAGAGGCCGGTGAAATCGATAGGGATGCCGGTGTTATAGGCATTTGATACGGCGGTCACAAAGCCGCGGGTAAGGTCTATCGGCGGCTCTGTTTCATCGTGATGAGGTCTTTCCAGGCTCGAAAACATCGGCGGGTCCTTGACCGGCGCGCCTTGCGGCCAAAGCAGGGTAATCATGGGGCTCAGGGTTGTAGCCGGACCCAATTCAATGACACAGTCCACGCCCAATTCGGCCAGGGACTCCATGGAGTTTCGGAAAAGAACCCTCTGCCGTGAATGGCGAATCCAGTAGTCGGAATCGATCTGAACATCCTCCTCAAGAGGCTTTCCGGTAAAGTCGCATATAAGCGTGACCTTGGGCCTTTGCGGTTCACGGATGATGTCGGAAGCTACGCTCTTCAGTTGGTCCAGTACCGGCTCCAACATTGCGCTGTGAAATGCCGCGCTCGGTGGCAGAAGCCTGACGCGAATCTCCTGCTCCTCGAACTTCTGGGCAACAGCGTTTACGTCCCCGGCGGGGCCGCTGATCACTTGGTTGATGCCGTGGTCGAGGCCTATGCAGAGGCGATCGTCGCCTGAAACAGCATGCTGCTCTTCAATCGCTTCCTGTATGGCGTCTTGCGGCGCGAAGATAGCCGCCATCGCGGCGCCCTCTGCCATCGGGCTCATGATTGTTCCGCGCGCAGTGACTAGGCGCATACCCTCTTCAAGTGAGTAAACGCCGGCAGCTTGCGCGGCGGCAAACTCGCCGAGGCTGTGTCCCGCGACGACGGACGGTGTAACACCAGCGCTTTCCCATAGGGCAGTCAGCATGCACTCAACTGCGTACGTTGCAGGCTGCGCCCAGGCCGAGTCATCAAGGTCGCCTGAGCGCCCAAACATGACATCAAGCAACGATTCGCCTCGTGCGTTCTGTACAACCGCTTCACAACGATCGAGGACTTCTCGCGCTACTGGCTCGGTCTCATAGAGCGTCTGAGCCATGCCCGGCCACTGGCTGCCCTGTCCTGTATAGACAAAAGCAATCTTTGAGGGAGCCGTTGTCGGGTTCTGGGAACCGTTCTCCGCTATACGGGCAAGGCCCTCTCGCAGCGAATCGACATCCTTATACACAACACCCGAGCGATAGCGGAAATGGCTCCGTCCGATGCTCGTCGTCCACGTCAGGTCTGACAGGGCGGGGTCGGACGCGAGAGTATCCGGAGATGGCCCGCCGGACGTCTCACTTAGTCGGTCAAGATAGTGCCCCGCAAGTTCCCGCAGAGCCTCCGGTGATCTGGCAGATAGCGGCAAAAGTCGCGTTTGGCGTGGCGTGACCCCATCAGAGTCACCAGAACTGAGGGATTCCACTTCCTTGGGCGCGCCCAGAGGCCACATGGTTGTCCCGGTTGACAGAGACGGCGTAGCAGGCGCGCCGTAGCCTTCGATGACGACGTGGGCATTCGTGCCGGACCATCCGAATCCGCTGACGGCGGCTCGCGGCGGTCTGCCATCCACGTGCGGCCACTCCATCGCCTCGGTCGGCACGCGCAGATTGGCCGTCTCCCAGTCGATTGACGTGCTGGGATTCTCGAAGTTGAGGTGCTTGGGGATGATGCCGCGCCGCATGCCCAGCACAACCTTCATGATTCCTGCAACGCCTGACGCAGGCTCGAGGTGCCCAAAGTTCGTCTTGACGGATCCGATAATCATCGGTTGATCTGCCGGTCGTCTGCTGCCGTACGCGGCCGCCGCGGCTTGCAGTTCAGGGGGGTCGCCAACCGGGGTCGCGGTTCCGTGCGCTTCCAGATAATCCACGTCCATGGCGGTAAGCCCGGCTGAGGCCAGCGCATCGCGAATAACGTTTTCCTGCGCGGAAGCGCTCGGCACAGTCAAACCTTGGCTTGCGCCGTCTTGGTTGATTGCAGAGCCGCGAATAACACCCCAGATGCGGTCGCCGTCCCGTTCGGCATCGCTCAGGCGCTTGAGCACGATGATTCCGCAACCCTCGCCGCGGAGATAGCCGTCCGCCGCCTCGTCGAACGTGCGGCATATACCGTTGGGTGAGAGCATTCCCGCCTGTCTTCGCAGGAACATAACCCTGCCGGAGAGCATCGCGTTGACGCCTCCGGCCAAGGCAAGATCCGACTCTCCGCGTTGAAGGCCGGCAATCGCCTGGTGCGTGGCGACGAGGGACGATGAGCATGCTGTGTCGATAGCAATGGCAGGCCCCTCAAGGCCAAGCGTGTAGGAAACACGCCCGATAGCGGTATTAAGGGTGCTCCCGCTGGCCGCATAGAGACTGGTGGCGGGATCATCCAGTTCAATTGACGCGACGGCCGAGTACCTGTACTCGTTGTTGGCAATGCCGCCATAGACGCCTGTGCGGGTTCCCTTGAGGCTATCCGGGTCGATCCCCGCGTCTTCAAGGGCGCGCCAACTCGTTTCCAGCATGAGCCGCTGCTGCGGGTCCAGCAGCTGCGCTTCTATCGGCGCAATTCGGAAGAACTCAGCGTCGAACTTGTCGATATCGTCGATGAAGGCCCCATAGTGCGTGACGTCGCTCTGTGTGGAGGGCATCTCAAGGAACTCGCCCATCCGGCCCGGCCCTTCACCGATTATTCCCTCTGTTCGTACCATGGTGCCGGAGGCCAGCAGCCGCCAATAGGCATCGTAGCCGTCAGCACCGGGAAATCGGCACGCCATACCGATGATGGCGATGGGTTCGTCCGTATGGGAGTTATTTCCTGCCATGAGCCCCCGCATGTTTCGATAAGCACATTCTCGGGCCGCAAGCCTGTGTCCACTATAGATAGCCGTTTTGCAACTGCCAATACGTCACAGCCCGATTTATCTATCATAGAGGCGCAAGTGAGACCCTTTCTCAGGATCATGTCAATCGTTCAAACGGCACTCGATAAACTTCCAGTTCGACCCTCGTACAGCTGGGGCCAACTGCGCGGTGACGTTTTCGGCGGGCTAACCGCGGGCAGCATCGTCCTGCCCGCCTCCATCGGCTATGGTCTGATTTCCGGTCTGGGTGCCGTCGCCGGGCTCTATGGAGCTGTGGCGGTTAGCCTCTTTGGCGCGCTCTTTGGCGGCACCCGGGGGATGATCTCCGGCCCGAATATTCTCGTTACCCTGACGATGGCCGCCGTCGTCTCCCAATACGCCAACAGCCTTGCCGAGGCCGCAACGGCAGCCATTCTTGCCGGTCTGATTCAGATGGGCTTTGGCGCTCTACGGCTTGGGCGCTATGTCTCCTATATTCCGTATTCCCTGATTGCCGGGTTCTTCACGGCCTTTGGCATCCTTTTGATCATCAAACAAGGACTGCTTGCCTTCGGTGCATCCGCGGGCGGTACTGCGCTCGACAGCATCCGTGCATTTCCTGATGCGGCGCGAGACGCCAACCTGGAGGCCCTCGCGGTCGCGATTTTCTGTGTTGCGTTGGGAGTGGCGTGGCGTGGAAGACTCTTGAAGATTGCCCCGTCTCAATTTGCCGTACTCGTCTGCGGGACAGTCGTGGGCGTTTTGTTCTTTGCAGGGGCGCCGACTATCGGGGCTATCCCACAAGGGCTGCCCGCGCTGGAACTGCCCCCCTTCTCACTTGATTTGGTAATCCGGCTTCTACAGCCCGCCTTTGCGATGGCTCTGTTGAGTTCTCTGGCGACACTCATCGTCGCTCTTCCCCTGGATACGATCACAGGTACCCAGCACAAGCCCAATCAGGAATTGGGAGCGCAGGGCATCGGCAACGTGGCCGCCGGCCTCATCGGTGGCCTGCCCGGCGGCGTAACCCCCGGCACCTTCGTCAACGTGTTCAGCGGAGGACGCACACAGGTGGCGGGATTGACCGTTTCCGCCCTTATCATCTCGGTCATCCTCTTCCTTGGCCCGATAGCAGAGCGCATTCCCTTGGCGGTCCTCGCAGGCATCCTGGCCATCAACGGCTGGAACGTCATAGATTGGCGGTTCGTCAAACGCCTGCATCGCGTGCCTGCCGACTACACAATCGTGATGCTCCTCACGTGTTCTCTCGTGCTGTTTGTGGACATCACTCTTGCGGTGGTAGCCGGTGTCGTCGTCTCCGCGATGACCGGCGCGAGACGGCGCGAGAAAATGGAAACCGAAACGCTCATCTCCGCCCCTATTCTTGACAGCGTGTTCCTTGAGGACGATGAGGCAGACCCTTTCGAGGCGCGTGCGGGCATCGTTATTTTCCCTGATCGCGTCACGGTGGCCTCAACCCGTGAGGTGAGCCGCATCGTCCGTTCGGACATCCTCGGGCATCAGGTCGTCATCTTTGACATGTCCCGCACCTTCTTCATCGACGATTCCGCTGCGGTGGCCATAGCGGACCTCATCAGGATCGCCGCTGTTCGCCGCCCGGGCCGCCTTGTCATCGCAGGACTGACAAGACCGGTCACGGAAACTCTTGACGCCTTCGGTCTACGTGCCGCCTTGCCGGAAGGATTGATTGTTCCGGACATGGACACCGCAAGAGCCCGCGTACGCGACTTACTGGCCACCCGTTCACCCTGAGCTTGTCGAAGGGTGGGCCCCCTTCGTCATTCTCGCGAAAGCAGGAATCCAGCGCGGCGCGCGGCGCCGCCTCTACTGTCATTCTGAGCGCAGCGAAGAATCTGAAGCGGTGATCAAAAGACCAGGGAGAGGCGCAGCAGGCTACCCCCAGACGTTCTGAGCGGTCTCCGCGACAACCCGCAGCTTCGCGTTCTGCTCGTCGATACTGAGGCGATTGCCAACGATGGACGTGCCGAACCCGCATTGCGGGCTAATGGCCAACTGCTCGCGCGGGAAGTGATGAGCCGCCTCGGCGATTCTGCCTGCAAGCTCTGAAGGCGTCTCGGCGCGCGGTGTCTTTGTCGTAACTAATCCCAGCGCCACCGTCTTGTCGTCTGGCACGCCGCGCAAAGGTTCGAATGAGCCTGAGCGCTCATCGTCGTACTCCAGCATGAGCCGATCCGCGTTGACGCGCTGAAGCACCGGCTCGACAATCCGGTCGTAACCGCCTTCGGCCAGCCAACGGCTGCCCTGATTGCCTCGTCAAAGATGGAACGCGAACGTCACATCCGTGAAGCCGTCCATCACCGCGTTGTCCAGCTCAATCCCTTGCGTGATCCAGTCCTCTCCGGTCCGACCCTGGGACTCGTAGAACGCTGCCCATGTCGGATCGAGGATAAGAGGGTAGTGCGGGGCGTCGAGCTGGATATACGTTGCGCCGAGCCTAATTAGCTCTTCGATCTCCTCGCGGATGATCTGTGCGACGTCACTCAGAAACGCATCAAGCGTGGGGTAAGCCTCAATAGACTTACTCGGCGACCAGAAATTAGCGAATAGGCTGGGACTCGGCAGGGTCACCTTCAGCATGCGCGTCGTGCGGCCCCGGAGATACGTAAACTCTTCTGCCGACAGGTGACGCTTGCGCCGCAGCTTGCCGACGACACCGAGCGTCGCTGGCCGCTCCTTGGGGGCGTTCCCCACCCGCTCATCGCCACGCCAATCACCCCAGAGAAACGCGTCAATATCGAACTCACCGAATCCTTCCACCGCCTCGGGCATCTGGCTTTGGAAAGACAACCGCCGCATCTCGCCGTCCGTGAGAACCTGTAACCCGGCGTCCTCTTGCGCCGCAACCGCGCCATCAACCGCGGCGTCCTCGATGCGCTTGAACTCTGAAGGCGTGATTCGTCCGGCCGCAACGTCCTCGCGTGCAGCGAGCAACTCCGGCGGCCTGATCAGGCTCCCAACCACGTCGGCATGCGGCAAATTCGGCATGCTGCGGAGTGTTGCATATCGCCGGGGCTTGGGCAAGCGATTGATGGTAGTCATTCCAGATAAAAGTTGCATGCACAATAAATGTGTCTGATAATAATTGTTATATGCAAATAACAAGGACCGTCTGAAATCTCGGCTGCTTGGGCGCAGCGTACATGCTCTATACTGACCTCAAATCACCATGGCGATATACGAGTGACAGACAACCACGATCAATCTCAGGGCGGCAATGACTCCTCGCAAGAGGCGCAGCCTATGGGCTTGGGTATCCAGGTGACCAGCCTGATGAACGCGGTTCTCAGGGGCGCTGCGACTGAATTGGAGCCCTACAACATTACTCCTTTGGAGTTCACAGCCTTGCGCATTTGCATGGCCAGGGGTGAGACCACCATGACGGAGTTGGCAGTCGTATTGCCTGTCGATACCTCCCGCACAAGCCGCACCGTGACCGGGCTGGTTGACAAGGGCTTGCTCCGCAGGCGCCGACGCCGAGACGACCGGCGTGTTGTCATGCTGCGGCTTTCCGAACAGGGAGTTGAATTGACGTCCACGCTCCAGGCCCTGCTGCAGGCCTTCGATGCCAAACTGACGGAGAACGTCACTGAGGATGAACTAAGCGTATTCGAATCCGTGATTTCAAGAATCGCGTCCAACTACGCTGCCATGCAGGAGACTGAATAACTGCGAGAGGCGCGCCCCGCGGACGCCGGCGTCTCCGGCTCTAGAGCTTGCAGCGCTGCTTACGAAAACGGCTTGTTGGCAATCGCCTCACCGTATCCGACGGCAAGCAGCGCGCCGGGATCCCTCCGCCACTTCTCATAAGCGACGGCTATGTCATCGGCGAGTTTCCTGGTGGCCACTCCGTAGCCAATCGCCTGCTCTCTGAGGCTCGGCGACAGGAACCAGCCGTAGACCAGGCGATGGATAAACTCGATTTCCTCGACCGAGTCGAATATGTCGAACGTCGCATTCATTCTAATGTTGGCAAATCCTGCCTTGAGAAGCTGGCCCTTTAGTTCCTTGCCCATCTGCGGATGAGCATCGTCAGTCGCCAAAATGTCTTCGAACATATCCCATGCTTTCCTGAGAATGCCGAAGTCGGGCTCGGTGAAGCTGGACTCGCAGATCATCTCGCGGCAACCGATGATGCCGCCGGGTTTCAGGACTCGCATCACCTCTGTCAGCACGGCTTCCGTGTCCGGAACGTGCATCAGCACATTGTGGCAGTGGGCGACGTCGAAGTAGTCGTCCTCAAACGGAAGGTCCGATACGTCGGCAACCTGGAATATCGTGTTTGTCTGACCGCCTGCCTCCGCCACGGATCGCGCCAGGTCGATCTGGGATTCCTCCATGTCGACGCCGTGCAGCTCCCCCGGTGAGACAGCCTGTGCCAGGCCAACTGATATGGTGCCGGGTCCGCAGCCGAAATCCAGAACGCGAAGCCCCGGCCTCAGATAGGGAAGCAGATAGGCGGCGTTCTTCTGTGCGGTGAACCGCCGCATAGTCTCAACAAACTCATGGCCGAAGCCCATCGTGTAGTCGGGGGTTGAAGATGTGCGCTCAGTCATAGTGTCATTCATGGACGTTCTGATCGTTCAGTCCGGACAACATGATTCCGCAAACACAACCCTGTAGGGCTGAAGATATGACACAATCCTGGCGCGCACCCTTTCCCCAGGTTTTCGCCTCTCGGGTTACGTTGATGATTGGGCGGGGGGTCTAAAGTAGCCTATCACTCGGATATAACCGTCCCGTAACTGTTTCACCGATTTCCTATGACTTTGTGTAACGATTCAGAGAACTCCGCCAGAATCGCCACCCCCGCTCACCCTGAGCCTGTCGAAGGGCGGGAATAATCCCCCATTTTTCGCGCCACGGTCATCGAGGTGCGATCGCGGGTGGACACGCTACTGGCGCCCCCGTGTCGGGATCCGGGGGCTGCTCAGGCCCAGAAGGCGGGTCTGGGAACAGGTAGAGACTTTTGGGGTGCGACAGCGTAACGACCAAAGGGAATTTCGAGGTGTGGTCGCCACCGGACTTATGCTGTTGCCGGCACAGGCTTTCGCCGTACAAGGGCCCCGTGGGGCGCCTCCCGACATTGCACTGCGAATCTCGCCGAGTGCCACTATACCACTCGGATATAACCGTACCGTAACTATTCGTCCGATTCGGCATCACTTCCTGTAACTATTCCAGGAACTCCGCCAGAATCACTACGCCCGCTCACCATGAACTTGCCGTGGGTTAGCGCCAAGCCGCGCCCCTCGGGTGCATCCTTACACAGTAGGTGCTTCCTATCGAAGTCCACCGGGCAGGGGTTCCCGCCGTGTAGTACCCGTCACGGGGACAGACGTATTCTTTTGGAGTTGTAGCCGCATACCGGGTCTGGTCCAGCGTCATTCTTGAGTAATCGGGCACTACAGACCATTCGTTGCCGTCGTTCGGACAAGCATAGTTGGAGTCTTTGCTGGCCTTTACGAACCCTCCGTTGGAATCAGTGCGGACGCAAGATTCAGTGTCCTGTCGGCTGAACGCAAAACGCTCTTGAACGGACGCGCAGTATTTGGACAACCCTGAACTGGCCAGATCACCCACTCCGTAAGGCGAAAAGTATGAATAGACAGCACTGAGCAGGATGCCAATGTTAGGCGCGTTTATCGTCGCCACCCCCGGGATATCCAGGAATGGGAATCCCTCTCTGTTATCAGAGTAGAAGCTCGAATAGATTACGCACGCAGCCTTCGCAGGTGTCTGTGTGGCCCGTCGCGGAGTTGAAGGAGACGTGCCTTGTGTCGGTGGTGTCGTTGCGCGTGGAGTTGGAGTGGCGGTGGCCTCGGGCTGCCCCGGGCCGTCATCCTCGTCCTCATCGCCATCCTCGTCGCCGTCCTCGTCTTCATCCTCCTCGTCCTCCTCTTCCGGAACCGGAGTCGGAGTGGCGGTCGCCAGGACAGGCGGCGGCAGCAAAGGACCCGGATTGCCCGGATCGGGAAGATCAGGCAGAGCCATCACAGAGGCGGCTGTCAGCATCAGCGATGCCATCAAGGCAATCGTTACAACAACACCAAGGGAAAATCGTCCACGCTTGCTCATCAGCTGCCCCTCCTTTCCTGGGAAGCAGTCGAGTACGCGTTATAGGCGGCCACCGCCGCCTCGTGAGCCTCCGTGTAGCGGGCGTAGAGCGCCTCAAGACGGTCCAGGCCGTCCTGATCAGTCGGGCAGGTTGAGACCGCCTCAACGCTGCCGCACAGGGAAATCGCCAGCTCTTTGTACTCACGCTCAGCGCTCGAACGCTCCTCAAGTCGTGAATAGCTCTCATGGGCAAGACTATAGAAGGCGACGTCCTCGGTGAGCGTTGCGGCCGTCTCTGACAGTTCCCGATGTTCGACAAAGAGGGTGTCGTAGCGACCCTGGATGTCCGCCTTCTCTCGCGACAATGAAGCAACGGTGGCTTGCAGCCGTTCACGCTCCTGGTCGCTCCGGGAGACGACCAGCGAATAGCGCGTGTTCTCGGCCTTCAGATCATTGCGGACATCTTCCAGGCCCTCGCGTTCCGCGCGTTCTCTCTCTAGTGCGGCCTCGGAGTCCACGAGCTGCCGCCCGGTCTCCTGCACGACCGAAGAAAGAGAATCGCGCTCATTTCCCAGTGAGATTTTCGTTGCCCGCTCCACCTCAAGCGCAGCTTCGTTCTCGCTGAGATCCAGCGTGGTCGCGTTGAGTTGGCCCCGCGTCCCGCTCAGTTCATTCAGGGAGATGGCCAGCCCAATGCTGGCGGCGCCCAGAAGCGCGATCGCGAGAATCAGTCCAACGATCCGCTTGTTGTTCGGCGCGCTGTCGAAAGCGACAACGGCCATAGCTATTCCAAGGCTCAATCTGCTCATAACTCGCATGGCACAGGTCGACCATCCTTTCCTTCTTAGTGGGTGCAGCCGGCGCTTGTCCAAGCGCAAAAAATGTAGGTGAATGCCGAGAGAGAGGTTAGGGACTAATGCTCCATTCTCACGCTGTCAGCCCTCGTGTTGGGAGCGAAGGCTGCGCAGACCCATAGCGGGCCTGGATACAGGTGGAACCTATGGAGTGCAACAACACAGCGATCGCGAAAAGGCTCCCCGCGCGGTAGCCACCGGACGTGACGCTGCGTTGGCACAGTATTTCGTTGTACAAGGGCCAAGTGGGATGCCTCCCAACATGCACTACGAATCTGACCGAGGGCTACTATACCACGCGAATATAACTATTCCGTAACTATTTGGCTCCCTCTCTATCACTTTTCGTAACTATTCGCCGAAAAGCAACAAAATCAATGCCGTAGCGCACTTACCCGCTCACCCTGAGCCTTCGCCCCGCTCACCCTGAGCCTGTCGAAGGGTGAGCCCCAGTCGCTACGCCCCCAGGGCCATAAGCACTCCCTCAAGCCCCGCCAGTTCCTCCTCATTCAGGCACGCGAACAGGTCGAATCCGGCGATGGCCGCCTCGTTGAAATCGACGGACGAGGACTGCGAAGGGTCGCCGCCAATGGGGGAGGCGATGGTAGCGATATAAGTCGGGTGGCTGCGGATGAAGTCGCCCGCGCACGCCGCGGACGCATCGCTGAGATCTCCAATCTGGGCCTCAGTGGCAGCGAGCAGGAACGCGACGACGCTATCCAACTCAAGGCATTCGGCCGCGCTGACGCCAAGCCCCGCTGCCCTGAGCGGCGTTGTGCCCACCATCGCTACGTACTCCGCCTCGGAGAGCGTGTCACGCACGCAGGACGCTTCAGACTCTGAGAGCAGGGCCACAAGGTCTTCCCCCGTGAGGGGTGAGAGATTGTCGATAGAGGTGTAGAGCTCGATCAGAGCGACTGCTTTCTCGTTCTCCGTCATGCAGTCGTAGAAGCCGACAAGGATGTCGCGTGTCTCCTCGCCGTCGAACGTGGTTGTCTCCGGCAATTCAAAGCCAAGGCGAGCGTAGATGAACTCAGGGTGTTCGAGGGCAAAGTCGGCGATGCACGCGCGGCTTTCGTCGCTGCGTCCACCGGCTGCGGCGTCAAGGAACGCGACGCCAACAAGCACAGCGTTCTCAGGGGTCAGGCATCCGAATATCGACGCGGCAGCCGCAGGATCTCCGCCGCCTGACGCGAGCAACGGAAAGCTCAGCATGGCCTCGTACACGGCATCGCCCAAAACGCCCCTGATACAGGCTGCCTCCTGTTCAGCGAGACGGTCGAACAGGTCTTTGCCCGTGGTTGTCGGGCCGAGGACGAAGTCCCGCATCGAAAGGACTTCCGGAACGGGTGTCGGCGTGGCCGTCGGAAGCGGAGTTGCCGTAGCAGTCGCCGTGGGTTCCGGGGTAGGCGTCGGCGGCTCCGAGCATCCAATGAGCGTTAGTGCCAGGAGGAAGATTACTCCCGCGGCAAGTAGTTTGAATCGCAGCATTCCCGTCTCTCGGTGCATATTCAGTGTTTCAACTCCGGGTCGTACCCGCCTCTTCGCCTCGCGGCGTAATTCCGTATAACCCTATCGCATCCATACAACCAATCCGTAACTATTCGGCTGCCTATCTATCACTTCTTGTAACCATCCGCCGAAATATCGAAAAATCCCTGCCCTCCCGTTCACCCTGAGCCTTCGGATCAGGCGTGCGCCGCCATTAATCGTTCGGACGGGCGGTGCGGGTGAAGGACCATTCACCCCAGCCGTTGGCGTTCTTGGCCCGGACTTCGACCTCGTAGCGCGTGCCGCCGGTGAGGCTAGAGATTCTCTGCTGCCTTGGATTGCTGCACCCGACGGATGGATCACAGATGCGCTGGGCCGGGCGCGGGAAGAGCACGGTGCCCTCAGTCCAGGTGGTGGCCCCCGCTGCGCGGTGGCGCACCTGGTAGGCGTAGGGCAGCGAACCGGTGGTGACCAGGTCCCACTCGACGAACAGGTTCTGGCTGCTGCCGGGGATGACCCTGACTCGCGGCGGTATCACGGTCGTGGTGTTGCCGGCGGCCAAGGTGACGGTGAGGATCTCCGACTGGAAGCCCAATTTCGGCGAGTCCGTGGTCATCGGATCGTTGTCATTGCCGTCGGTGCGGGCGCGGACGTGGACCTGCCAGGTCCCGTTGGCCAGGCCGGTAAACGTGTGGCTGCGGTCGCTCACGCCCTTGACGGTGTTGGTCCAACTCCCGCTGGTGCCGGAGCGGTGGCGGACGATGTATTGGTCGATGCTGCCGACAGCGCCGATGGTGCTGGCTTCGCCCCACTCGACAACCAGCTTGCTGTTGCCGCCGGACGCGAACACCGCAGGGGCGCCCGGTCCGCCTTCCTCGCCGGAACTCTGGGTAGAATTGGTAGTCGCGCCCTCAATCGCGTGCCGGGCGAAAACCGAGATTGACCCGGTGGCTTCAGGCCGGACCAGGGTCCCTTTGGGGCAGTTTACTGTATCAGTTCCACCGCCGTCTGTGACGTCGCAGGTGGTCGTACCCCATTCCTTATTGCTTTTGGTTGTAATGAAGACTTGGCCGCCGATATGCTGAGGCCCGGTAGTGAACCAGACCTGGGTCGGCTCGGACCAGACCCGGGTGGCCGGTAGCCAGACCGACCAGGCGTTGGTGGCGGTCGAGGCGGGTTGGCCGCTGGCGTGGGTGCGGGCGGCGACGCGGACGGTGTAGTACGCGCCGTCGGTCAACCCGGTGATGCGGTGAGCTGTGGCGGTAGCAAGTGCAGTGGCGCTGCTCGCGGTTCCGCTGCAGCCCGTCGTGCTGTTGGGATCGGGACAGGCCTTCCATTCCACAACAAATCCGACCATCGTGCGTCCCGTCGGCGTAGTGAACGAGTCCCAGTCAACTTCGATGCCATTGTTGTTGTTGGCCACCGCAGTCACGCCGGACGGGCTGTTTGTGGCGGCGGTCGCCGATGGGTCCTGGCCGGTGATCGTGACCCTCTGGCCGGTGGTCGAGTACTTATCGTCGGAGGCGTCGTAGGCGGAGATGCGGAAGTCGTAGGCGACGTGGGGCTCGATGCCGTAGAAGATGAAGTGCGGCTGGCTGGCGTCGGTCTGCGTGTCGACGTACCTCCACGGCAACGCGCTGTAACCGCGCCAGTAGTCGTCGCTGGAACGCTTGAGTTCGAGGTCGAACGTCTCGCGGGCCTCGCAGCCGGTGCCGTTGACGCTGGTGATCCGGCCGCTGACGGCGTTGCGGGCGTAGGGCTTGATCGCGAGCGTGATGCAGGCGTCCGGCACACTGTTGGCTTCCATCACGATGTAGTCGTCGGAGTCGCCCTCGTCGTACTGGATGCGCACGGAGAAGACGTAGTCGCCCGGGGTCAGGCCGCGGAAGGTGTGCGTCCGCGTCTCAGGGGAAACTGAGGCGGTCCAACTGACGGGACTCGACTCGCTGATGGCGGAGAGGACGAAGCCGGTCACTTCGCAGGACTCGTCCATGTTGTCGGGCAGCGTCCAGGAGACGACCGCGCCCTTGCCGATGGTCAGGGCGGAAACCGAGGAGGGCGCGGTTCGCTGGCAGTACACCTCGGTATCGTCGGAGGGCTCGAGTTGCCAGTTGACTTTGTGACCTGAGTCGTGGGCCAGGCCGGAGTGGGCAAGGTTGGCGGCAGTCCCCGTGGCGGAGGACGCGATTGTGCCGCCGTTGAGCCTGAGGGAGTTGGGGAGGACGGCTATGCCCTGGGTGGAGTAGTTGGGTTCTACGACGGTGTGGGCGAAGGTGAGCACATTTGCAGCGACGCCTGGCACGTAGGAGGCCCACTTGGTCCCCCAGTGGGCAGGGTCCATGTCAATGGCGATCTGCGGTGTTCCAGTGACCGTCACGTCTTCGCTAAAGGCGACCGACACCTCGATCACCTCGCCGTTGGCGTAGGTGTCGTCCTCGCCGGGGTTGGAGGTGATCGCGACGGCGGGCACGGTGGGCCCGGTGGGCCCGGTCACTTTCCAGTTCACCTTGTGGTTCGCGTCGTGGTCCAGTCCGGAATGGGACAGCGTAGCCGCTGTCCCCGATGAGACGGACGTGATCGAACCGCCGTAGAGTCTGAGGCTGTCCGCCAGCACGGCGATGCCCTGCGTGGAGTAGTTGGGTTCGACCACGGTATGAGCGAAGACGATGCTGCTGCCGCCGCTGCCGCTGTTGTAGAAGGCCCATTTCGTGCCCCAGTCGGCCGGGTCCATGTCGATCTTGATATACGGCGTGCCGGTGACGTTCACCGTTTCGCTGAAGGTCAGCGTCACGCGGATGTTCTGACCTAAGGCGTAGGTCTTGTCGGGGCCGGCGCCGGAGGTGATGGCCACGCCGGTCACTGAAGGGCCGTCCGCGGCGTTCACCGAACTGCCTCCCCACAAGGACACGGCGAGAGCCGCGAGGAAGAGGACAAGCACGGCTGCGGTGCGGCGCAAGGACAGGGCAGGGGCTGTGTTGGAGAGCCTCGTGACGTCACCTCATCTCTATCTTTTTGCCAGTTCGTCCGAGTCTACCAAGTAGCTGTAACTATCCCGTAACTATTCGACCGACTCCCCATCACTTCTTGTAACCATCCACCAAAATACGCATAATTGCCCGTAGAAACGCAGACTCCAACGCCCACTAGGGACGAAACCCACGGGGTATCCCGAGGCCCATTAAGAGGTGACAAGTTGAGTCAACAAGACCAGCTGATGCGAGAGGTGGCGGAGCTTCGAGAGCGTCTCTCCAGGCTGAGCGAGGCTGGCTTCCGCATCAACGAGAGCTTGGACTTCGACACGGTGTTGCAGGAGGTGGTGGACAGCGCCCGGACGCTGACCGACTCACGCTACGGGGCGATCACCATCCCGGGCGAGGTCTTCCGACGCCCCACGTTCATCACCTCTGGTCTGACCGAGGAGGAGCACCAGGGGCTGTGGGACATGCAGGAGGGACTGGGGTTCTTCGAGTATCTCAGCGGCCTGGAGGAGCCCCTGCGGGTCTCTGATATCGACAGCCATCTGAAGGCATTGAACATGCCTGCATTCCTGCCCTCGGTGGTGGTGAGTTCCGTGCTGGTAGCCCCGATACGCCATCAGGGAGTTGGTGTGGGCACCATCTATCTCGCTCATGGCCCTGACGGTGGGGAGTTCACCCAGGAAGACGAGGACACGCTGGTCCTGTTCGCTTCCCAGGCGGCGATGGCCATCGCCAACGCTCGCAGGCACCGGGAAGAGCGGCGGGCTCGAGCAGACCTGGAGACCCTCTTGGAGGCGTCCCCCGTTGGCGTCGTAATCCTCGATGCCGTCATGGGAGTGCCGAAATCCTTCAACAAGGAAGCTAGGAGAATCGTGGGCAGCCTGCTCAATCCTGACCAGTCCCCGGAGGACCTCATCGACCTGGTGACCTACAGGCGGGCCGATGGTCGAGAGGTCACCCTGCGAGAGTTCCCGATGACCGAGATCCTCACCACCCGGGAGACCGTACGGGCCGAAGAGATCGTCATGAGTGTCCCGGACGGCCGCAGCGTCACTACCCTTGTTAACGCCACACCCATCTTCTCGGATGAAGGTGAAGTCGAGTCGGTAGTCGTCACTTTTCAGGACATGGCCAACGTGGAGGAGATGGCGCGGCTGCGAGCCGAATTCCTGGCGATGGTTAGTCACGAGTTGAGAACTCCTCTGACCTCCATTAAAGGTTCTGTCTCCACAATCATGGATGCGGGGGCGGACCTTGACCCCGCCGTGGCTCGCCAGTTCGTTCGGATTATCAATGACCAGGCCGACCACATGAACGCCCTGGTTGCAGACTTGCTCGACGTGGCCCGCATTGAGACGGGCACGCTGCCGGTTGATCCTGAGCCTGCCGAGGTGGCCGTATTGATGGACAGGGCGCGGAGCGCCTTCGTCAGTTCTTCGGGAGACAGGAACAACTTCACAATAGACATCGAGCCGGATCTGCCTCTGGTGATGGCGGATAGGCGGCGCATCGTCCAGGTGCTGGGCAACCTGCTTTCTAACGCGGCGCGAAATTCCCCGGAGTCGGCGGTCATCAGGGTAACCGCTGTGCGGGATGGTGTTCATGTTGCGTTCTCTGTGGTCGACGAGGGACGCGGCATCCCGGCGGAGAGCCTGCCGCACCTGTTCCGCAAGTTCTATGGAGCGCAGTCCGAGGAGCAGGGAGGAGACACGGGGCTGGGTCTGGCCATCTGCAAGGGCATTGTGGAAGCGCATGGCGGCCGCATCTGGGCTGAGAGCGACGGGCCCGGAATGGGAGCGCGTTTCACCTTCACCCTTCCTGCGCTCGAAGACTCCGGAAACGACACAGCCGGTAGATTCCCGCCGGTCTCAACGCGACGTGAAGAAAGGGAAGAGGAGCGGCTGCGCGTTCTGGCCGTGGACGACGACCCCAACGATCTCCGCTACGTTCGTGACACTCTTGCTAGGTCGGGCTATGCCCCCATCTTGACCGGAGACCCGGAGGAGGCGCTCCGTCTCGTGGAGGAGGAGAAGCCGGAACTCGTGTTGCTTGATCTGATGCTCCCGGAAACGGACGGCATCGAGCTGATGAAGGACATCCTCGATGTGACCGATGTGCCGGTTATCTTCCTGTCCGCCTACGGACGAGAAGAGCTCATCGCCAGGGCCTTCGACATGGGGGCCACCGATTACGTCGTGAAGCCCTTCTCCCCCACGGAACTCTCAGCCAGGATCAGGGCGGCCCTGCGAAGACGCGCGGCCGCAGAGCCGACAAAACCTTACGTGCTCGGCGATCTGACCGTCGACTACGCCGGGCGCAGGGTGACCCTCGCCGGGAATCCTGTCCATCTCACACCGACTGAATATCGGGTGCTGGCCGAACTCTCGGCCAGCGCAGGACAGGTGATGACATATGAGCGCCTTCTCGTTCAGGTTTGGGGCGAGAAAAGCGACGGTGACGTGCGCCCAATGCGCACTATCGTGAACAAGCTCCGCCGCAAGCTGGGAGAGGACGCGGAAACCCCCACCCGCATCTTCACCGAACCCCGCGTCGGCTACCGTATGCCGAAAGGCGAGTAGCCGGCGAACAATAAAACCTCGTTGTTCCTGCACCTTTCCCGGCTGGATGACTCAGACCAAAACTACGACTAACTTCCGGCCGATAGTGATGTAGTAGCCGCTATTGACGCAGTAAAGGTAAAGGCGACCTGACCCGAAAGGCTGGCGTAACCAACCCAGCCCAATTACAGCAAAAAATACCCCTGCCGGGACTCGAACCCGGGCCACCAGCTCCGGAGGCTGGTGCTCTATCCGCTGAGCTACAGGGGCATGATTACGCCTTGCGGCGCCCCACCATCATACCCCGCTCAGTTGGCTAAACCTGGCTCTCCGACACTTGATCCCTGCGCAAGCCCGGGGCATTCCTGCGGAACGCAGGCACCAGCACAGCGGGCGCAATAAGTGTGGTCGCAATCGTCATTAGGATTGCCACGCCGAACAGGTCTTGCCCAATCAATCCTTCAGATACACCGATGCCGGCCACAATCAGTCCCACCTCGCCGCGCGGCGCCATTCCCACGCCCACGCGCCATGCTCCGATGCGACTGAATCCTGCCGCCAGCGCCGGAATGCCGGATCCCGCCACCTTGCCGATAATGGCCAGCACAACGACGATCAACCCGAATCCCAGCGCATCTAACATCGCCTCGATATTCACCATCGTGCCCATCACGACGAAGAAAATCGGAACCATTGCGTGGTATAGGCCGTTCAAAGGTTGATGCAGTTGTTGGCGGAGCTCTGTTTGGGACAACGCCAGGCCCACGGAGTACGCGCCGATGATCATTGCTAGCCCGAACATCTCCGCCAGCGCCGCCGCAAATAGTCCGATGCCGAACACAATCGCAATCGCCGCGCCCTCCACGCGGACGCTGTTGATCGCTCGGACAATGTACTTCGCGCCGAGAATCCCGCCGCCGGTCAGCACAAGCCAGAAGCCGATCGCCTTCGCGCCGACGATGGCCACCTCGGTCCACTCGAACGAAGCTGCCTCTGTAGCTGCCCCAACGGACTCGCCTGCCGTCACGCCCACCACAACCGTCAAAATCAGGATTCCCAGCACGTCGTCCACAACGGCCGCGCCCAGGATCGTCACACCCTCCGGTGAATCCAAACGTCGTAAATCGTCCAGCACCCGCGCCGTGATGCCCACGGACGTCGCCGTCATGATGGTTCCGACAAACAGGGCAGGGGCCGATGTGATTGAGTCGGCGAATCCGAACAGAACAGTTGAGTATGCTCCCAGGGCAAAGGGGGCAACAACGCCGCCGATGGCCACCACGCTCGCCTGCGGCACGAACCGCAGGAACGCCTTGAGATCGGTATTCAGTCCGGTTTCGAGCAGCAGGATGATGGCCGCCACCTGGCCCACAACGAACAACGTCTTGGGGACGGGGATGACAGCGTCCTCTGCTGGCTTCTCAAAAAGCGGACCGATCTGCCCGATTGGGCCGATGCCGGCCAACTCGAGGCCACCCAATGCGAACGGGCCGATGATGATGCCCGCTACCAGCTCCCCAATGACGGCCGGCTGTCGCAGAATGCGCTCAGTGAACTCGCCTGCAAGCTTGGCGACGACCAGGATTATGCCCAGCTGCATGGCGAGAATCACGGCCGAGTGGGTAAAATCTTCGCCCAATATTTCCTCCTGGTCGAATATGGCGCAATAGCCACTTTAGTATAAGGGATACGTATAGGACTGAACCGTGCAGAAAAAGGATCGACAGACAGGCCCAACTACCCGTTCTAGGCGCGGGTTGCACGCCCAAAATCTCGCCCGCCGACGCCTTGAATCCGAGGGTTTCCGCACTCTGGCGGAGAACGTCCGCTACCGCGCCGGAGAGCTCGATATCGTTGGCCTCATCGATGAGACGCTTGTGGCCGTTGAAGTGCGCAGCCGCTCTACGCCCAACGTTGGCACACCGGAGGAGTCCGTCACTCCCGCCAAGGCTGCCCGCCTCGCACGCCTCATCGAGACATACCGGCAGCATCACGAAACCGAACGTCTACCGGAACACACCCGCATCGATATCGTCGCCGTCGTCTTTGACCGGCGGGGTAGGCTCATGCGGCTCACCTGGCATAAAAACGCCATTCAGGACGTACGCTAGCCTCCCGCTCACTCTGAGCGTGTCGAAGGGTGAGCCTGTCAAGAATAGGAGCAGCCGCAGCCCCTCTGGTAGACTGACCAAGCTATGCCAATCTACGAATTCAAGTGCGATGACTGCAGTCGAGACACCAGCGTCTTCACCCGCTCCGTCTCCGCCCCCATCGGCGACCCCACGTGCCGCCACTGCGGCGGCAAGTCCCTGCGACGCAAGGTCTCGCGTGTTGCCGTCGTTCGCTCGCGACAGGATCTCTACCGCGACTATGACCGCCTCTCCGCCTTTGATGACGCGCCGAGTGATGATGATTACGATGGGACGGATGACGGCTACTTCGATGACGGGTACGATTAAGGACGTTAAGAGAGTTCGTCAGAGAGGGCGGTGACACAATGCCCATTTATGAATTCACCTGTAACGAGTGCGGCAAGCGCTCCTCCACCTTCTATAAGGTCATGCCGGAGGAGCTGCCTACCAATCAGGAATGTGCCCATTGCGGCTCCACCAAGACCGAGAAGGTCATGTCCCGTGCCGCATATGTCCGCTCCACCGCCTCCCGTCATGAGGCCTCCGGTGATCCCGATGCCCCCGGCTATGACTACTGGCGTGACCCGTCAAACATCGGCCGATGGGCTGAGAAGCGCATGGACGAGGCTGGGATTGAGATGCCTGATCGCGTCAAAGAAATGATTGGCCAGGCCCGCGAAGGCGAAGTCGACAAAATCCTCGACAAGCGCGGCTTGGACTAACCCTCCCCCGCCCACCACTTCACGCCCCGTTCGTCCTGAGCGCCAGTCCATCCGCTTACCCTGAGCTTGTCGAAGGGTGAGCCCCCATCGACGCACGCTCTTGCTACCACTTGCGATAATTGATGGTAGAAATACCCGCCTCGGTTTGTTGAGGAGAAACCAAAATGTCCTTGATCCCACCCGCATTCATGGACAAAGTCGTTGCTCTGGGCACGCCGGACAACGAAGGGAACATACGGTACGCCGCCTCAGGTTTCTTGTACGGACAACCGTCAGGGCATCAGGGCAGATACTACGTTTATCTTGTAACGAATCGTCACGTCGTAACGGGGATACGCAGCCCTCAGATACGCTTCAATGCACTTGCCGGGGCTGCTCCCAGGATCCTGCCATTGCCTCCGAATGACGGTGGCCCAAATGATCACTGGATCTTCCACCCCGACCCGGAGATTGACGTTGCCGTTCTGCTCATAGACTCCCTTGGGCAGACTCTGAAGGATGTCAAGGTTGCATTCTTCACGAGCAACGGACAGACAGAATTCCTGGACTCTATGAGGGATGGTTCTGTCTCCGAAGGAGACGAGGTTTTCGTGCTCGGCTTTCCTCTCGGACTGGCTGGTGCTGAACGGAACTACGCGATCGTGCGCCAGGGAGTTATCGCCCGAATTCAGGACTGCTATGAGCGGCGCTCCAAGGAGTTCTTGATAGATTCCTTTGTCTTTCCGGGCAATAGCGGAGGCCCGGTCATCCTCAAACCGACCATGTTCTCGTATGGCCAGACGCGCCCGGACCCCAAATTGATTGGCGTTGTAGCTGCCTATCAGCCGTACGTTGACGTCGCGCTGAGCGAGCAAACAGGAAAGCCCCGGCTTATCGTGCAGGAGAACTCGGGACTCGCCACCGTAATGCCCGTCGATGTGATTCAGGAGACCGTCAAGTTGGCTGCGGAACGGTATGGAATCAGCCAACCCTCCCCATCCGGCATTCCCGCGTAGGCGGGAATCTGACACGCCCCACAACCCGCCACGCCGCCTTTTCCTCTTGTATCCTTATAGCTGAGCGTCGTTGGCACACTCAACGTCGCCCGCTGCGCAATATCCCGGATTCTGATGGAGGCCTCGCCACGTGACCATTGAGCCGACGCTGACCGATATGAACACGATCGTTTCGCTCGCCAAGCGACGCGGATTCGTGTTCCCCGCCAGCGAGATCTACGGCGGCATCGGCTCGTCGTGGGACTATGGCCCCCTCGGCGTGGAGCTCAAGCGCAACGTGCGTGATGCATGGTGGCGCGCGATGGTCCAGGAGCGGGATGACGTCGTTGGCCTTGATAGTGCTATCATCCAGAGTCCCCTCGTGTGGGAGGCGAGCGGCCACGTCGCTGGTTTCACGGACCCGCTGATTGAATGCCGTAGCTGCCACCGCCGCCAACGCGCCGACCACATCGAGAATGACACGTGCCCGGACTGTGGAGAGGTGGGACAGTTCACGGAGCCGCGACAGTTCAACCTCATGTTCAAGACTTTTCTTGGGCCGGTGGAAGAGGACGCGGCAGTCGCGTTCCTCCGGCCGGAGACCGCGCAGGGCATCTTCACGAACTTCGAGAACGTGAGAACGGCCACGCGCAAGAAAATCCCTTTTGGAATTGCGCAAACGGGTAAATCCTTCCGAAATGAAATTACAACGGGAAACTTTATATTTCGCACCCGCGAGTTCGAACAAATGGAGATGGAATACTTCGTCCGACCTGAGGACGGATTTTCCTCTCTGGAATACTGGCGTATTGAGCGGATGCGATGGTACACGGATCTCGGCATCAACCCGGAGCGCCTGCGCTTTCGCCAGCATGATCAGGACGAGCTCGCCCACTACGCCGCCGCCGTCTATGACATTGAGTACCTGTTCCCAATCGGCTGGTCGGAATTGGAGGGCATCGCCTACCGCGGTGACTTTGACCTCCGCCAGCACCAGGACAGTTCTGGCCGGAAGCTTGAATACTTCGATGACGAACGACAGGAGCGGTTCATACCTCACGTCGTGGAACCCGCCAGCGGCGTCGATCGCTGCCTGCTCGCCTTCCTCGTTGACGGCTACACGGAAGAAGAAGTGAACGGAGAGAGCCGGACCGTGCTCAAGCTGCACCGCGATCTCGCTCCCTACAAGGTCGCCGTGCTACCCCTCTCCCGCAATCAGAAACTCCTGCCAAAGTCGCGGGAAGTCTATGACATCGTCCGCCGCCGCTGGATGACCGACTATGATGATTCCCAGTCCATCGGTCGCCGCTATCGCCGGCAGGACGAAATCGGCACGCCGTATTGCGTCACCATCGACTTCCAGACAGTTGAGGAAGACGACGCTGTCACCGTCCGCGACCGTGACACGATGGAGCAGGTGCGCGTCCCAATCGCTGAGCTTGGCGCGCTGCTAGAGGACCGTCTGACGGGGTAGGGGATACTGCGCCACCACGGGCGTTCTCACACTGCCCATGCGAATCATCCACTTTGCCGACGCGCACATCGGCGTTGAGACCCACAGCCGTCCCGTCACCTCGGACGAACTCAACGCCCTGCCGGACTCTTTCGCCCCGGGCGTAAACCGCGCCGCTACCTACACGGGTATGCCGTCCCGCCTCGTTGATGCCCTCCGCGCCTTTGATGAACTTGTTGATTTCGCCCTGACGGAACCCCGCGCCGATCTCGTCGTCTTTTCCGGCGACGCCTATCGCTCACGAGACCCGTCCCAAACCCATCAGCGGGAATTCGCCCGCCGCATCAGCCGTCTTGCCCTTGCCGGTATCCCCGTCTTTCTTCTGACCGGCAACCATGACGTGCCCAACACGGAGGGCAGGGCAACAGCGCTGGATATCTTTGATGCCCTCGCCGTCGACAACGTCACGGTTGCCTCCCGCCCCGCCGTTCACCGTATTGAAACTGCGGCCGGCCCTGTCCAGATTGTTGCCGTCCCGTGGTTGCGTCGCAGTGCCGCCGCCGCGCGCGCAGAATTGCACGGCAAGAGCTCTGCGGAAGTCAATGATTGGATGCAGAGTTTCCTAAGCAATGAAATCAACCGCATGGCCGGAGAACTTGATCCAGCCGTGCCGTCTATCCTGTCTGCCCACGCCACCGCCACCACGGCTACCATCGGCCATGAACGCAGCATGATGATGGGCAACGACTACCTGCTGCTGCCCAGCGCCTTCCAAACACATCCCATTGACTACGCTGCTCTGGGCCACATCCATCGCCACCAGCAAATCGCTGACTCCCCACCTGTCGTCTACTCCGGCAGCCTCCACCGTGTCGATTTCTCTGAAGAAGATGACAACAAGGGTTTCTGTGTCGTGGACATTGATTCCGCTCTCCCGCCCGGCCGCCGTGCTGCCTCGTGGTCGTTCCATCCAGTCTGGACGCGCCCGTTCAAGACAATCAAAATTGCCGTCCGTGCCGGTGAGCAGGATGTAATGGGGACGATTGCCGTCCGCCTTGCCGCTGCAGACGTGCAAGATGCCGTAGCCCGCGTGGAAATCGAAGCCCCCTCCGAACTCGCGGGCGACATAGACCGCGTCCGCATTCGCAATTTAGTGCGGCAGGCCGGGGCGCACGCGGTTTCGGGAGTCACGGTGCAGGTCGACGCGCCGGATAGAACACGAACCCGTCTTGATCGCGGCATGGCAATTGAATCACTTGAACCTGAACAAGCCCTCAGCCTCTATATGGACAAATCATCAATTGCCACTGAGCGCCGTACAGTGCTCATGCAAGCGGCCCGTGAGATTATCAACACGAATCAGATGGGGCAGGGAGCTGACGTGGAAGATCAGGCGGACGTGGTGGTCCGAATCGCCGAGTCGGACGACATGGAGGCGATCTTCGCCCTCCGTCGCGTCGTCTTTATCGATGAGCAGAACGTAGACGCCGACGAAGAGTGGGATGGACGCGATGAGGACGCCGTCCACGCAGTGGCTCTAACAGAGGGTGAGGTCGTTGGTACGGGCCGCCTGCTAACGGACGAGGGAGAGGAAACGTGCCGTATTGGCCGCATGGCCGTTCGACAAGACCTCAGGCGACACGGAATCGGCGACAGGATCCTGGCAGTGCTGGAAGACGCCGCTCAGGAACGCGGCTTTGCTCAGGTTCACCTAAACGCCCAGACTTACGTTAAAGACTTCTACGCCCAGGCCGGCTACGCAGAACACGGCGAAACATTCATGGAAGCCGGCATTGAGCACGTAGCCATGACGAAGGATCTACCCCGCTCCTCGTAGCCACTCGGAGCCGCCGTCCCACACCTCGCGCTTCCACACAGGCGCCAGCGCCTTCACCTTTTCCACAGCCTCCCGGCACGCGTCAAAGGCCGCGCGGCGATGCGGCGATGCCACCGCCACCACCAGCGATGTCTCCCCAATCTCGAGCCGTCCCGTCCGATGCCACAGCGCGATGCTGCCAATGTCAAAGTCCTCGAGCGTCTCGCGCCCAATCCTCCGCAGCACGCTCTCGGCCATCTCCGGGTATGCCTCATATTCAAGGAAGAGCACGTGACGCCCAAGATTGTTGTTCCGCACGATGCCTTCAAACGTCAGTACAGCGCCGTCGGATGAAGCCTTGAGCGACTCCGCAATCTTCAAGGCGTCCAGCGCATCAGCCGTCACCCCTACCTGAACTGCCTCCGCCTCGGAGACGGCCCCTCCGCTCACGGGAGGAATCAGCGCGACCTCATCGCCCGCCGAGAGAGTGGTTGATTGATCGACATATTCTTGGTTGACGGCAACAACAACGCCGTCGCAACGGTTCGCCAATGCTGGATGCTGCCGCTGCGCCTCGCCTAGCAGGCGCGAGACCGGCTCGCCCTCCGGAATCTCAACGCTGATTTCAGAAGCGCCCACTGCTTCTCGCAGTGCCGCAAACAGCCTTACGCGAACGTCCATGCGGCCATTATAGGCGTCGGTTCTCGCCGATTGTGATGCTTGACACAAATTCGCGCTGACAGATAGACTCGCAATGTCGTGGCGACGACGCAACATCAGTTGTTGAGGTATTGCTCTGAACAGGCTCAACCGAATGGGGAAAGGGACTCAACTAATCGGAGTGCTGACGGTTTTTATGGCCGTCGTTCTCCTCTCAGGCTGCCAGTTGGCGTTGCCGCAGAGCACGCTCCATCCGGCAGGAGACGTAGCCCAGACTCAACAGAACCTCTTTGTCTTTATCTTCTGGATTGCCGTCGCCATCTTTATCGGCGTTCAGGGCTTCCTTACCATCGCCGTGCTCAAGTACCGTGCCAGGCGTGGTCGCGAAAGTGACATCCCGCCCCAGACTCACGGCAACACTCCTCTGGAAATCGGCTGGACAATTGCTCCTTCCTTAATCGTTATCGCCATCACTATCCCAACGGTCGCGGGCATCGGCGCAACGTATGATCCCCCGTCCCAATATGCTGATGACCCTTCCCTCACCATTGAGGTCGTTGGCCACCAATGGTGGTGGGAGTACCGCTATCTGGATGAGAACGGCGACCTTGATTTCACCACTGCCAATGAATTGCACATCCCCGTCGATACCGTCATCAAGCTCAAGCTCTCCTCGAACGACGTCATTCACAGTTTCTCCGTTCCACGCCTCGCGGGCAGCCGTGACGTCGTGCCCGGTCGCGTCAACCGCATGTGGTTGAACGCGACGGAAACCGGCGTCTACGCGGGGCAGTGTAAGGAGTTCTGTGGAGATTCACACGCTTTGATGCGTACGGTCGCCTTTGCCCGTGAACTTGACGACTACGAAGCATGGGCCGCCAATGAGCGCCGCCCGGCAGTCAACATGACTGCCGCCATGGAACCCGGCTGGGCGGTCTTTGTGGACAAGGGTTGCCGGAGCTGCCACAGCATCAGTGGTGAGACCGAAGACGAGTACGAACTAGCTATCGGCCTGAAGGCTCCGAACCTGAGCCACTTCGGGTCCCGCGTGACCATCGCCGCCAATACCCTCCATAAGGGTCCGGCGGATATCAATATGGGCGCATTCTTTGCGGATGTCCCGACTGATCCGGACTTCATGCAGCGCGACCCGGCGGCAGAGAACCTGCGACAGTGGCTCGATAATGCGCCGGACGTGAAGCCCGGCACTGAGATGCCTGACCATGAATTCACCGACCAAGAGCTTGATGATCTCGTATTCTTCCTGGAGAGCCTGAAGTAACGGGCGGCAGGCTGAAGGAGTAGATGACGATGGCTATGCTAGGGGGCTTACTCGAGAGACCCACCGGGACTACCGGTATCTGGAGCTGGCTCACGACGATCGATCACAAGAGGATCGGCACGCTCTACCTTGTCACGGCCTTCTTCTTCTTCCTTGTGGGCGGCATTGAGGCAAGCCTCATGCGGCTGCAATTGGCGGTGCCGGATTCGTCCATCATTAGCGCAAACGTATTCAGCCAGCTGTTTACGATGCACGCGCTGACAATGATCTTCCTGGCCATCATGCCGCTCAGCGTCGCCTTCTTTAACTGGATCGTTCCGCTTCAGATCGGCGCGCGGGACGTCGCATTTCCCCGCTTGAACGCCCTCAGCTATTGGGTGTTCCTCTTCGGCGCGATCATCCTGAACCTTGGCTGGTTCACCATGACCGCTCCGGCCGCAGGCTGGTTTGCCTACGCCAACCTGACCAACACCACGTTCTCACCCACCAATGGCATGGACTTCTACGTCCTCGGCCTGCTCGTGCTGGGAACATCCTCACTGCTCGGCGCGTTCAACTTCATCGTGACCATCATCAATCTGCGCGCCCCTGGCATGTCCCTGATGCGGATGCCCATCTTCACGTGGATGGCATTCATCACGTCCTTCCTGCTGGCTCTGGCCATGCCCGTCATCACCATCGGCTTGGTCGAGTTGGGCTTCGACCGTTTCTTTGGCACCAATTTCTTCGTGTTCGAGCGCGGCGGTGATGTCCTCCTCTGGCAGCACCTCTTCTGGGTGTTTGGCCATCCCGAGGTGTACATCCTGATCCTGCCGGCCATGGGAATCATCTCCGAGATCCTGCCAACCTTCTCCCGCAAGCCGCTCTTCGGCTTCCCGGTCGTCGTCTTCTCCGGCCTGACCATCGCATTCCTCGGATGGTCCGTCTGGGCGCACCACATGTTCGCCGCCGGTCTCGGACCTGTGCCGGACGCAGTTTTCGCGACGACAACAATGGCAATCGCTATCCCCACTGGTGTGAAAGTCTTCAACTGGCTGGCCACGATTTGGGGAGGAAACATACAGCTCAAGACGCCGATGTACTTTGCGCTCGGCTTTATTGCGCTCTTCACCATCGGCGGGCTTAGCGGTATGACACACGCGGCCGCTCCGTCAGACCTCCAGCAGACGGACACCTATTACATCGTTGCCCACCTTCATTACGTGCTCTTCGGCGGCTCGATCATGGCCATCCTTGGTGGAATCTTCTACTGGTTCCCGAAGATGACAGGCCGCATGATGAGCGACTACTTGGGCAAGTGGAGCTTCTGGCTCGTTATGATCGGCATGAACATGACGTTTGGTCCGATGCACTACCTGGGTCTCGTCGGAATGCCACGACGGAACTTCACGTACCCCGAAGGGATGGGATGGGATATCTGGAACCTGGTCGCGTCCCTCAGCGTGTTGTTCATGATCTTTGGCATCGGCTTGTTCGTGTGGAATGCTCTCCGCAGCGCCCGTAGTGGTGAAGTGGCCGGCGATGACCCGTGGGATGCCCGTACGCTTGAGTGGGCAATGTCCTCTCCGCCGCCCCACTACAACTTCGCGGAGATTCCCGTCGTCCATGGCCGTGACGCCCTCTGGGAGCAAAAGCACCCGGATGAAGAGCACGCCGCCCCGCGCCCCGTTCCCGCCGGTGGCGCAGAGGAGGCGGACGAGCACCATGACATCCATATGCCGAGCCCGTCCTATTTCCCGTTTATCGTCGCGCTCGGCATCTTCCTGCTCGGAATCACAATGTTGCTCTACCAAGTCGCTGCGCCCGCCGGCTACGCCGCTGGGGCAATCGGAATGATCCTCCTGCTCTGGGGTTCTTACGGCTGGATCTTTGAGCCAACGGACTGACAAGAAGACTGACAGGGAAACACTAAAGGAAATCGCACGTGGCACACGACGCGACAATGGGACAGGCTGAGGCTCACTACACAACAATGGGCCTCGACCATCGGAAGATCCTCATGTGGGTCTTCCTGGCCTCCGACTGCCTGTTCTTCGGCGCCCTGATCTCCACCTATATGGTGTACAGGAGCAACGTGCCGTCCGGACCCGGACCGGAAATTTTTGACATCCCGTACACCTCTGTCAGCGCGTTCGTCCTACTGATGAGTTCGTTGACAATGGTGCTGGCTCTCGCAGCGCTTCAGCGCGGCAACTCTCGGGCGGCACGGCTTTGGCTGCTTGCGACGGCCCTGCAGGGCGCCGTCTTCCTCGGCGGTCAGTTCTACGAATTCAATGTATTCGTTGATCAGGGGCTGACCATCACCAATAGCGTCTTTGGCACAAGCTTCTTCGTCCTCACCGGATTCCACGGGACGCACGTCGCCATCGGAGTGTTCATGCTCCTCACGCTTGTCGGCGCGTCTTATATGGGACGACTCAAGCCCAAGCATCACCTGACGGTTGAGCTTGTAGGCCTCTATTGGCACTTCGTTGATATCGTCTGGATCGTCATCTTTACGGTGGTGTATCTCATCCCGTCGTAGGACGGGCTGAAACGGCACGCAAAGCGAGGAACGACAAAATGGCGACAGCAGAGCAACAGGCACACACGGAAGATCACCCGACTCCGCGTACCTACGTCAACGTCGCGATCATCCTCTCGGTCATCACGATCATTGAGGTCGCCATCGTCATCGTTGAAGTGCCCTCCGTCATCCTGATTTCATCTCTGCTTGCCCTATCGGCGGTCAAGTTCGCTTTTGTCGTCGGCTGGTTCATGCATCTCAAGTTCGACGCCCGCCTCTACCAGGCGCTCTTCCTCGGCGGCCTATTCCTTGCCATAGCAGTCCTCTTGGCGCTGGTGGCCCTCTTTGAGAACTTCACCCTGCCCGGCACGTAGTGGCTGAATACGAATTGTGAATACACGAGGATAGCGGAGCAACCATGGCGCACCAAGACGAACAGGGCAAGACGAACAACGTTCAGGATCGACTCGTTGTTCCGATTCTGCTGCCGGTCGTTTGCCTCATCATCACCATCGCGCTGATTGTTGGCATTGGCCAACTCCTGTACTCCGTCGTCCCTCACGACTACGTAACGCTGGCCGGTGAAAAAGTCTACTACTCCGTTCCTGCCGCGCTTGGCTTGGCGCTTTTCTTCCTGCTGGGATTCGCTTTCTTGGCGTCTCGCGCGCCTGACGACGACGGCGGCGACTCCTAATAGTGCGACGCCGCTGATAGAGGCGGCAGCCCATTTGACTTTGGCCATTCCAGTGCGCTCCTGTCTCCGCAACGCGCCGGAAAAGGCGTAGGATTGCCGCATGAATGACCTGGGTGATTACCTGCTCGCGTGGTCGTGGGAGCCGCTAACTCTGTTCTTCGTCGGCCTCCTCGGATTCGCCTACGTCAGGGGACTGCGAGGCCTTAATCCGATTAAGGTTCGCGTGGTCACAAATTGGCGTGCCATGTCCTTTGCGACAGGCCTGACCGTGCTCCTACTCGCCCTCATTTCACCCATCGATACCCTCGGCGGTCGACTGTTCGCCTTCCACATGACCCAGCACATGCTCCTGATGCACGTCGCCGTGCCGCTGATTCTACTGGGCGCGCCGGTTCTCCCAGTTGCCCGCGGCATGGGGTACGGAATTCGCAGACTAACCCTCATCAAGCTCGCCAGAGCTCCCCAGGTGCGCTTCATCTTTCATATCCTCATCCACCCTCTCGTTGGCTTGGCAGTCTTCGTGGGCGTTATCTGGTCATGGCACGTCCCGGGAGCCTACGCCGCCGCCGTCACCAACGACTTCGCTCACATCGGCCAGCACGCCAGCTTCATTACTGCCGCAACACTCTTCTGGTGGGCCATCATCGACCCGACACCCATCCGGGGCAAAATTCCCTACTTGGCCCGACTCGTCGTCGTCGTGATGGCGCTGTCGCTGACGTTCCCTCTGGCCGCGATGCTGACATTTGCGGCAAATCCTTGGTATGCCCCCTACATCGGTCAGGAACCACTCTGGGGAATCGACTCCATGACTGACCAGCAGATCGGTGGACTCATCATGTGGGTCGGCGGGATCGCGCCCTACTTCCTTGCCATTGCCGGCCTGTTCATCGTTGCAGTCCGGCGTGATGAAGAGGACACGCGCCGCTCGCGTGCCGCCCTCTACAACAACTCGCCCAATCATGTGCCGCATAGGCCGGCGACCACGTGATGTCCGGTACGCTTCAAAGCGCCGAATTGCGCTACCGCAAGACACTGCTGGGGCTCGCGTTAGCAGCGGCAATCACAACTGTCTTCCTGATCAGCCTTGGCAGTTTCGTGCGCGTCACGGGCTCCGGCCTCGCCTGCCCGGACTGGCCGCTGTGCCACGGCAGCATCATCCCGCCGTTCGAATACCACGTCCTCATCGAATACTCCCACCGTCTCACGGCAGCCATAGTCGGCCTGCTCGTGGCCGCGATGTTCGTCGTGGCCTTCCTCGCGTCACGCGCCAACGAGCAGCCAACCCGGCGAGCGCTTATCCCTGCCGCAATCACACTCGTTGTCATGCTCACGCAGGCAGGTTTGGGCGGCGTGGCCGTCATAACGGAACTCCCGCCGCCAATCGTCACCCTTCACCTATTCCTCGCCGAAGCCATTCTTGCCCTGCTAATTGTGACCATGATGGCTGCCGCGCCCGGACGGACAACGCCCGCAGATGGGCAGGGCATCTCCCTCCGGGATGCCCGCAAGCTGTACATCTGGGCCGCCGTCGCCGCCTTCATGACTCTCGTGATGATTCTCTCCGGCTCCTACGTCGTGGCTGAAGAGGCAACACTTGCCTGTGGCAGCGGCTTCTCCGCGTGGCCTCTCTGCGACGGCGCAATCATGCCCAGCGGATTCGACCCCAACATCCACATGGGACACCGGTACATGGTTGTCATTGGAACCCTGACCACCGGCTACGTCGCGTTTCTCTCATGGCGTCAGAAAGAAAGAGATCGCATGATCAGCCGGGTAGGGCAGGCCACACTTCACCTGCTTGCCGTGCAGATTGTCATCGGCGCGCTCGTGCCGTGGACCGAGTTCCACCATGCCGCCCGTGTCGCCCACATCACTCTTGCCTCGCTGACGTGGGCTGCAGCCGTCCTTCTCGTTATACTCGCCGCCCGTGCAAGAGCATCCGGTACCGAAAACGACGAAACGCCTGCATCCGCTCAGATGCCCCCCGCCCCCGCGGGGGGATCGGGATTCGCGCCGACTTTCTCTCTGAGAGGTGTCGCGTCCGACTACTTCTGGCTGACCAAGCCGCGCGTTATGGTGCTCCTGCTGCTGACCGCGCTTGGAGGAATGGTGCTGGCGGCACAAGGCCTGCCGACACTAACCGTCGCCGTCGCCGTTCTGCTTGGCGGCGCGCTGGCATCCGGCGGCGCAGGAGCCATCAATCACGGCCTTGAAGGACACATCGACTCCGCAATGATGAGAACGCGTCATCGCCCCGTCGCGAGTGGTCGAGTCAGCCCCCGCATGGCAATCGGCTACGGTATTGCCCTCAACGTGTTTGCCTTTGTCGTGCTGGCAGGCGGAGCGAATGTCCTCGCCGCGTCTATCACCCTGAGCGGATCGCTCTTCTACGTCTTCGTCTACACGCTCTGGCTCAAGCAAACGACGGTGCAGAACATCGTCATCGGCGGAGCAGCAGGAGCAGTCCCACCCCTCGTTGGCTGGGCGGGTGTGACTAACGATCTGAGCATGCCCGCCATCTACCTATTCCTGATCATCTTCTTTTGGACACCGCCTCATTTCTGGGCGCTCTCTCTGATGATCAAGGACGACTATGAGCGAGCCAGCGTGCCGATGATGCCGGTCGTCCTCGGCGAGGAGAGCACGCGAACCAGCATCTTCCTCTACACGATCTTGGTGAATATACTCGCGCTGCTGCTCTACCTCTCAACAATGAGCCTCAGCGAAGTCTACCTCGCAGGTGCAATCGCGCTGGGAGGAATGTTTACCTACTACGCTTACCGACTTCTCAAGGAAAAGGATCGGCCCGCCGCCCTGCGCCTCTACAAGTACTCCCTGCTGTACCTGGCCCTGCTCTTCCTCGCAATAATGATCGACCAGGTCGTGTAGACAAACCGCTCATCCTGAGCCTGTCGAAGGACAGAGTGCCCCCTCCGTCATTCCGGCGAAAGCCGGAATCCAGTGCGGCGCACAGCGCCGCCTCCCCTGTCATTCTGAGCGTAGCGAAGAATCTAAAGTCTCCATTGCGCCGTTCATCCTGAGCCTGTCGAAGGACATGAGCGGGAGTATCCTCCCCTCATTCCGGCGAAAGCCGGAATCCATCGGGATTACGTACTGCTCGATTAGCCCGCCGTGAGTTCCCAGAGTTCCTGGAAGAATAAGACCAATGCGGCGATAGCGACTAGCCAGGCTGCTATGAGTACGATGTTGAGTTGACGTACCAAGCGTCGCTCCATGCGGGCAATATCGCTGCGCAGAGCTTTCGCGCCTGTGTACATCTCGTCGTGCGAGCGCGTGAGGTCGGAGGTATCTTCAATGTCGGTCATTGCTCTTGCCTAAGATGCTGCCGAATCCGGGTTTCCCCCTTCGGGATTGTTATCCGTCGGATCCGGTTGAACCCTCGTCCTCTCCCGTTGATTCCTTGAGCGCGTCGATCTGCGAACGGATATCGGACTGCCTCCGCGCCACGTAATACAGATAGGCGAAAAACACGATCCATACCGCGGCGTAGGACACGAAGACAAAGATTGGACTGAAGTCGCCGAATTCGTTTTCCACGTCTGACTGCCCCTCCCTAAGAGACCTCGCGCGCTGCCCGCAGCTCGTTCAGTTCACGCTGTGATTCCTCGACACGTATGCGGAATGACATCAGGTATACGTACAGCAACGTGAATGCCAGCATCCCGAACAGGAATGGCACCAATATCGAACCCTCCGGCCTGTCCGTGGACGACTGCAGCGTCGGCACAGGATGAAGGATGTTCGTCCATAGCCAGATGGAGAAGTACGAGAGCGGCACACTGACAAAGCCCAGAATCCCGATAACCGCCGCTGAGCGATATGTCCCGGGGCCGCGCTCCCCGAGTGAGCGGAACATCAGGTATGCCACGTACACCAGCCACATCACCAGTGAAGTGACCAGCCGTGCGTCCGACCAGTCCCACCACGCGCCCCACACCGGCCGCCCCCAAATCGACCCCGTCGCCAGCATGAGCGTCGTGAAGAGAACCCCCAGCTCCGCCGATGCAAGAGCAACCCGGTCCCAGCGGTCTGTCCGCTTCCAGACATACATGATGCTGGCGAACGCGACTACGCCGAAAGCGATGTAGCCAACCAGGGCGGTCGGAACATGGATGTAGAAGATCTTCTGGTGGATGCCCTGCACGCGCTCAATCGGCGACTCAACAAAGGCCAGATAAAGGGCAATGAGCATGGCCAGAAAAGCGGCTATGCCAATGGCGTCGGTAATCGTGAATCGTCGACCGGTGAAGCTCACTTTTCAACCGTAACATAGAAGAGGAGCGAGGACACGAAGAGGAAAACAAGGTCATATGCCCCTAGGATGGCCAGCCAGGGTTGAATGTCGTCCCACGGCCCGCTGTCTATAGCGACCGCCGTAGCGCGTACCGCCCCGATGATGACCGGCACAAGCAGAGGCAGCAGCATGATCGGCAGCAGCGCCTCGCGTGCCCGAGCCCGTGCGCTGATCGCGGCAAGGATCGTCCCCACACTCGCGATTCCGATGTTGCCCAGCAGCAGCGTCAACAGCAAAGTCGGCTGGAAAATCTGCAGGTTGAACAGGATCGCCGCAAGAGGAATGATGACGGCCTCCAGCACCACTAGCAGGATGACATTGGCGACCACCTTGGCCAGGTAGAGTGCTCCCGGATCGATAGGACTCGCAAGCAGACCGTCCAGAGAGCCGCGTTCCACCTCCCGTGAAAAGGAACGCCCCAGCGCCAACAAGCTCGCAAAGATGATTGCCACCCACAGAACTCCCGGCGCAACGAGATTCAGCGTGCCGCCGCGTAGGTCAAACGAGAACTGAAACGCGATAAGCGCCGCGGCGGCAAACACCGCCATCGGGATGGCGGTCTCGCGTGATCTGAACTCAACGGTGAGTTCCTTGGTCAGTAGAATCCGAATCTGCCCCAGATACCCGGGAGGTGAGGCTTGTCGTCGTTCGTTCATAGGAACAGATTTCAACTTGCTCGTGAACCAAGTAGACGGGCTACTTCATCCCGTCGCCTGTCGGCATCCGCTGCTTGACTGCCAAGCGATGCGGAGTCATGGATAATCTCCCCGCCGCGCAGCACAATGTCGCGTGTCGTCAGTGAGACCCCCATCTCGACGTTGTGTGTCGCCAGCACAACCGTCATGCCGGAGGCCTCTTCCGTGATGTGCTGGGCAAGCATTTCTCGCGAAGTGGCGTCCAGGCCCGTCTCCGGCTCGTCCAGCAGCAGCAGCGCCGGATGATGAATCAGCGCCCGCATCAGGGCCACACGTTGCGTCATGCCTCGTGACAGCGTCCGTACCGGGTCGACCCGCCGCCCCGTCAGGCCAAACTCAGAGATGAGCGCATCTGCCCTCGCCTGAGGATCCGCCACGCCGTAGAGCTTGCCGTACAAAGCAAGGTTCTCTCGTGCGGACAGCTCCTCATACAGATGGCTCTGGTGGCTGAGTGTGCCGATCTGTCCTCGCGTGCGAGCCCCCTCGTTGCCCCACGGCTGCCCCCCGAAGACACGAATCCCCCCGCCACTTGGACGCAAAAGACCTGAAATCAGTTGTAGCAGTGTGGATTTCCCCGCTCCGTTGTCTCCAAACAGAGCGATGCGCTCGCCAACGTTGATTGTCAGATTCAGATTCCGAATCGCCGGGCGCTGTCCATAGGACTTCTCAAGACCCGCGCACCGCACGACGGCCTGAGACGAAGAGCCCGAGCGCTCGCCGCTCACTGCCTACGCTCCCCCTCGAGTAGTTGGCGCAGGAGTTCCCGATGGGGCGCAGACATGTCGTCATACTCCTCCTCGGAGATATCCCCCGCCTCCCGCGCATCCTCTAGCCGCGCCAACTCTGCAACCGCAGCATCCCTCTGCATCTGCAATTCCTCTCGATTAACGGCGGAGCCTCTGGGCCTGCGTCCCCGGCTCCGGAATCGTGCCCACCACAGCGCAAATCCCGCCGCCATGATCAGCGCCACCGCGACAACACCGAACGCCACGTCGCGCAGTGTTCGTTCAAGGCTGCGGCTGCGTGAGCCGGCGCTTTGGGGCAGATCGGCAACCGTGGCGCTGAGGGTCTCGCCTGCGATAATCGACCTCATTTCATAGCGAGCATACGTCACCCCGGACACCTCTGAATCCTCCATCTGCACCCAGTCGGAACCGGGGCGGAACGAGACCTCCTCGGGGACCAGCAAGCGGGCGATTTCGGTAGGGTAGGGATACGTCTTGCTCCATGCAAACACATCGGTCGTATAGAGGATGCCGTAAGTGACAATGTACTCCTCGATGCCCGGCATCAAGGGGATGATGGAATACACGTCCCGGCTGTCCGGCGCGAGCACGAGGCTGCCCGGGCTATGCACGGACTCAAGATCGAACGCCATCACGGGCAGTGGCAGCCGAACGGTGAGCCGCGTATTGAGGGGATCATTGCCCACGTACGCGCGGTCGCTCGTATTCTCGAAAGTGGTCACCTGCAGAATGCGTAGCACCCCGGAATCGTCGTCGGGCGGCGTGATCGCGGAACTGTCCCCGGTGATGCGAATCACGGACGGATTGGACGTAGGCTCGAATATCGTGAGGTGAATCGGCCCGTCGCGATCAATTGTGGAGATATATGCGTCGCTGAAGAACCGGATGTCGTTGTAGGCCGCCGACAGCGTGTAAGTGACCTCCTCAGCGACTACTCCCCCGAACGCCACGCCTCCACTAGCATCGGTCTCTCCCTCAAGCCGCTGTAATTCATTGTTCCCAAGGTCGAACACCTGCAGCGTGATGATTAGACCCTCCGGCACTGATCCCCCCGCTGTGCCGTTCCTGACCTCGGCTTCAAGAATGATAGGCGGCGATGATTCCTGCGCGGCAACTGGCGCAACCGCGAGCAACAGCAAGGCCATAACCCCCACTGTCATTCCCGCCACTATTCCCCTCATTCCTGCGAAAGCAGGAACCCATCGGGCCACTTCCACCCCGCTCGCCCAGAGCGCCAATACTCCGGTCACCCTGAGCTTGTCGAAGCGCCTCATTCCCCCCGCCGCTCCCGACTCAATTGCACGACCCGCTCGATTTCCTCATCAAGAATCTGCTCGCGGCCCTCTATCTCACGGATTAGCGCGGCGGCGCGGCGAACCAACAAGACTCTCGCAGTGCGGTGTTCTCCCTCGGAAACGTTGCCGCGTTCCAGCTCGTCATCCAGGTCCATGATGGCCGTCAGCGCCTCGTTGCGCGCCTCCCTCATGCGGCCTAGATCGGAGAGTTCGTCCCCTGCGGAAGTCCCGTCGTCCGCGCCCCGCGCTCGAATAAGAGGAAATACGATTGCCACGACTGTCACAACAACAGCCAGCAGGGTCAGTCCAACGGGTACTAGCTCCACCCGCGCCTCAATTCGTGTCTTTCGTCATGCGGCCTAGTTCTCGCGTGACGATTTCATCGTCATCCGCCATAGAGGGTGGCGCAGGCCGTGGCGTCTGCGGATTCAATCGCGCTCGCCTGCCGCTCTTCAGGCCCAAATACACGATGATCAACCCGATCAGCGCCATGATGGGCGGTGCCAGCCAGACGCCCCACCCGATGCCCTCGGGACGTGGCTCCCGCAGAACCTCCGGCCCGTATCGCTCAACGAAGAAGTTGAGGATCTCGTCCTCGCTCACGCCGTCGTCCACAAGCTGCTGTACTCGCACACGCATTTGGCGGGCGATGGTGGCGTTCGACTCCGTGATGGGCTGTCCGTCACAGACTGGGCATTGCACTTTCTGCGCAATGGCCCGCGCTTCTGGCGAGAGCGCCAACAGCTCAAGTTCCTGTCGTGAGAACTCGTCGGAGTTCGTTTCTTGGGCCTCAGCCGCTGCGGGCAAGCTCAGCAGGAGCAAGACTCCAAACGCCGTGGCCAGCAGAACGATTCCACTAAGTGCGAAACTCCGGCGTAATCGTGACTGGGACATGATGGTCCTTGATGCCTTTACTCAGGATCGCCGTGGAGCGGTAGTTCCCGCAGAACCCAGTGGCTCCCACACAGGCCGCAGGGCAGGGGCACGACCCGGCCACGCCGTGATGAGCAATGCCAAAAAGATCATCGAACTCCCCAACCACACAAGGGTCATCAGTGGATTGAGAAAGATCGCGAATGTCGCCGACTCATCATCGAATCCCGCCTGAAAAACGTACAGGTCATGCTCCCATGTGGAATACACCGCGACGCGGTTTGTCGGCTGCGTCTCGAAATTGGGATAAACCTGTGTCTTGGGGAAGAGCTGCCCAACAGTCGTTCCGTCTTCCTCAATGATCAACTGTGAACTGAACACCTGCCGGTTCGGCTCCTGGATCGACGCCGTCCCTGCATACGTGATGGTGTAATCGTCGATGGTCACCGACTCTCCCCGTAACAGGTTCACCTCCGTCGCGGACTGAAACGCCGTTGAGGCGATGAGCCCGATGCCAAGCACCACGATGGCAACGTGGACGAGATACCCGCCGTAGCGCCGCCGATCTCGCGAAACGAGACCCGAAAACGCCGCTGGATAAGATTCCCGTGTTGTGTTCCGCCGAATGCGTATGCCCCGCACGTATTCCTGGGCAATGGTAGCCAATACGAAAGCGCACGCCCCGAAAGCGATTGGTGTAATGACGTCGCGTAGCAACGGCGCAAGCAGCAATGCCGTCACCGCCCCGACTGCAACTGATATGCGGAGATGTCGCCAAAGACCCTGACCGGTCGACTTCCGCCACGCTAGCAGAGGACCCACGCCCATCAGCAGCACGAGCGCAAGAAATAGCGGCCCGTTCACCTTGAGATAGAACGGCGCGCCTACCGTTAGCCGCTGATTGCCCAGAGCCTCGGACACCATCGGGTATACGGTGCCCCAGAACGTCGCGAAGGCGATGCTGAACAGCAGCACGTTATTGAACAGAAAACCGGACTCCCGCGACAGGACCGCCTCAAAACCCTCCTCGTCGCGGATGCGTGGCAGCCGCCAGAAAAGAAGAATCAGCGGCAGCGCCAGTGCTCCAACAAAGTACCCGAGGAACAGGCCGCCCACGTCCGACTCCGCAAAGTTGTGGACGGAACTGAGTATCCCGCTACGCACGATGAACGTCCCGAAAATGGCTAGCAGGTAGGTGGAGAAAACAAGACTCAGAGTCCACACCTTGAGCTTGCCCCTGCGCTCCACAACCATGACGGAGTGCAGGAATGCTGTGCCTGTAAGCCATGGCAGGAACGCGACATTCTCCACCGGATCCCAACCCCAGTAGCCGCCCCAGCCCAGCACGTGGTACGCCCACCACCCGCCGAGAATGAGTCCCGCGGTCTGAATGCTCCAGGCAATCAGAGTGGGAGTACGCAGCGCCCGCGTCCACTCCACTCCCACCCGGCCCGTCGCCAGCGCGGCGATTCCGATCGCAAAGGGAAGCGTCCAGCTCATGTACCCGGCCAGCAGCATCGGAGGGTGAACCAGCATTCCCGGGTCCTGCAACAGGGGATTCAACCCCACGCCGTCCGGCATCGTGGCGGGAAGACGCGCCATGGGATTCGCAAAGAAGACCAGCACCATCAGGAAGAAGGACAGATTCGCGAGGATTACGGCATTCGCGTAGCCCATCAGCGCCGGGTATCGTCTGCGCATGACGTAGATCATCACGCTTCCGAACACCGCCAACAGAGTCGACCAATAGAGCAGGGAGCCTTCCTGTCCTGCGTAGAAGGCGGACAGTATGTAGTACCACGGCATGGTCGTGCTGGAGTGGAGCGTCACGTAGCGCATGCCAAAGTCCTGTGTGACAAACGAGTACACGAGGATGGAGGCTGTCATCACAAGTAGGAGCGCCACGGCGTAGATAGCGTTCCGTCCGCTCGCCGTCAACGGAGTGATGGACAGACGCGCCCCCAGCGCGGACGCCGCACAGCCGTACAGGGCAGCGCCAAGCGCGAGAATCAGCGCGATGTAACCGGCGTCTGAAAGCTGCATATTGGCGTATATCGCCTAGCCGTAAGTTGGTTCGTAATTGGGAGCCGTCGCGCCGCTGGGTAGGGGCTCCATCGTATCCGGGTGGCGCGTCAGCAAGACGTCTGCATTGAATGTCCCGCCGGGAGTGTAGTAGCCCTCAACGAAAACAACAGCGTTGTCCCCGAAGATGTCCGGCGGCGCTCCCTGGTAGACCACGGGAATCGTCGCCTCTTCCCCATGCACCTCAAATTCGTAGATGAGGTCCTCCCCGCGGACGATGGAACCGGCGGTCACCGTTCCGCCTATCCTGAGTCGGCGCTCATCCGTAATGTCCGGCGCGGCGGCTAGCTCGTCCACGTTCATGTAGGCAGCGGTGGCTGCATCCAGTGAAAGGAAGATGAGATAGGCAACCACGAGGGCGACCACGCCGGCGCCAATGAGCAAACGGACGTTGAATCGTCCGCGCCGTGAGTGATCCTGTTCTTCGAAGATGGAATCGTTCGCAGTCAACGGTACCTCTATGCCGGTCGATACGCGCCTGCTGCGTTCGTCGAGCAAGAGCGTGGTAGAACAATCGTATTAAGAGGTGAAAGTTCCGTCAACGATGATGGAGATTGTTGCCGTGTAACATGGATGCTGTGACCGCGCGTCCGGCGCTCCGGAAAGTCCAAGCTAGGGCCTTTCTGGGCAAACGTTTGCCCTATGGGGCTATACTGTGGTGTAGTATTGTCGCGACAGTAACTTCCAACCCTCCATGCACCGGACTACTGCAAAGGTAAAAGGAACACATGCTGCGAATTCGCCTTACTCGAAAGGGCTTCCGTAAGCAACCGCACTATCGTGTCGTGGTGGCCGACCAACGCGCCCCGCGAGACGGAGCGTTTGTCGAGATCATTGGGCATTACGACCCGCGCACCGGCCCTGATTCTCTTCACGTTGACCACGATAAAGCGCGGGAATGGTTGAGTAGGGGCGCTCAGCCAAGTGAAGCTGTCACTAAGCTCTTTCGGCGCCAGGGGATTATCGCCTCGGCATGAGAAGTGCGCCAGCAATGGCAGTTGGGACGTGATCGTGAAGGAGCTTGTTGAATTTATCGCTATGAGCATTGTCGAAGACAAGGATGCAGTCCGTGTGACCGAGAGCGTCGCTGAGGATGGCCGAATCCTGATTAGTCTTGTTGTTGCTGAGGGCGATAAAGGTAAAGTCATTGGCCGTGGGGGCCGCGTTGCTGAAGCTATCCGCACGGTGCTGAGAATTGCCGCGATCAGGCGTGGCGTGAGAGCCAGTTTGGAGATCGTCTAGAGTCGTCAAGCCTGTGGATCGACGCTTTACCCCATCACCCTACATAGCAGTAGGTCGCATCAGTGGCCCTTTCGGCGTAAAGGGCGAACTTAAAGTAGAAGTCCTCACAGACTTCCCTCAACGGTTTCAACCAGGTAGCAGGCTCTTCCTTTCGGAGGAGCCTGTGACCGTTGCAAGCGCCCGTGCAAGCGGGATGGATCGACTCATCGTGCAGCTCGAAGAATTCCGCTCCCGCACAAAAGCCGAAACCATCCCCCGCGGCGCAACACTCGATATTCGGGAAGAAGATGTCATCCCGTTGCCGGACGGCGCCTATTACCGGTTCCAGTTGATCGGCCTGCCCGTCGTTACGGAAACTGACGGCGAATCAATAGGAACCGTCGAAGACATCATCGAGACCGGCGTGAATGACGTGCTTGTTGTCCGGGCGGAGGGCCGACCCGAAACGCTGATTCCGAACACCGACGAGGTCGCCACCATTGACCTTGAGAACGCCGTCATCCGGGTGAAACCCATAGAGGGGTTGCTGCCTTCCGCAGAGCCGGAGAAACCACAGGAGCAGCAGCCCCAGCAGAGACGCCGCCGGCGTAGGCGACGACGCTAGCCTTACGTACGGCATCTCCGGTCACGCCCTGCACTGTAGCGCTCTTGACACCGGTCAATTGCCGATGACGTAAAATGTAGCCATGTCTGGACATTCTCATTGGTCGACCATTCAGCGGCAGAAGGGCGCCAACGACGCCAAGCGCGCCAAGCTGTTCACCAAGCTGTCTCGTGAGATCTCTACCGCCGCCCGGGATGGGGGCGTCAACCCTGAGTTCAACCCACGCCTGCGTCTTGCCGTTCAGCGCGCCAAAGACTCGGGCATGCCCAATGACAACATCGACCGCACCCTCAAGAAGATCGCCGGTGGCGACAATGGCGATTCGCTGGAGGAAATCTGGTATGAGGGCTACGGTGCAGGTGGCGCGGCCGTCCTCGTGCAGACCCTGACCGACAATCGCAACCGCACCTCAAATGAAGTGCGGTCCACCTTCAGCAGGCAGGGCGGCAACATCGGCGAGGTCGGAAGCGTCAACTGGATCTTTGACAACACCGGCACGATTGTTGTTGAAGGTTCTGAGGATGAACTTGAAGAGGTAGCGCTGTCTGCCATCGACGCGGGCGCGGAGGACGTCGGTGACCCGTACAGCGGCCAATTGGAGGTCTACACCTCCCCCGCACAGCTTGAAGCGGTTCGTGCCGCAATGGCAGAGCAGGGCGCGAAGGTCGTCCAGGCGGAAATCACCATGCGACCCAAGACGCAGGTAGACCTTGAAGTGTCGACAGCCAAGCAGAATCTCCGCCTGTTGGAGCGGCTCGATGAGCTCGATGACGTTCAACAGGTGTATACCAACGCCAATTTCCCCGCGGAAGTCCTGGAAGACGCCGCGGCCGTCTAGGTCCGCGTGATACGGCGGCCACTTATGGCGCGCGTCCTCGGCATCGACCCCGGAACACACGTGGCCGGCTACGGCGTACTTGATACAAGAGACGATGGCAGCGCCCATTCATTCGTGGAGTGCGGCGTCATTCGCCTCAAGCGGGACGACCCGCTGGAGATGCGTCTGCTGCGGCTGCGTGAAGGTCTGCTTGAGATCGTCAGCCGCCTGAACCCTGATGCCATCGCCATTGAGAGCCCGTTTGTCGGGCGAAACGTCAAGGCGGCATTCTCGGTGGGAGAGGCGCGAGGCGTCGCGCTTGTCATCGCCGCCGAACGCGGCATCCCCGTCCGCCAATACGCCCCCGCCCAGGTCAAGAGCACCGTCGCCGGTCATGGGCGCGCCACGAAACAGGACGTTGATCGGCTGCTCAGGCTGCAAGTGACAATGCCGGAGGGCAAGGTCCCGGCGGACGCCACGGACGCCCTCGCAGTCGCCATGTGTGACGCTGTGCAATCGTCCTCGGTGCAAACGCAGGCAGCCAATTTGTTACGCTAACGAGAGATGTTTCGGGTGAGGGGGTAAATCATGGACTTCAGATTGTCGCCTGAGGGTGAGGCATTCCGCGAAGAGGTTCGCGATTTTCTCAAGGAGAACTGGGATACCAAAGAGTTCGACGCCCACTCCATCAACGTCCGCTCGATTGACTTCGCAAGCGCCGAATCTCGCGAAAATGACCACGAATTCATCCTGAAGCTCGTCGACAAGGGCTGGTACACCATGCACTGGCCGGAGGAGTACGGCGGCCAGGACGCCCCCTTTGACAAGCAGTTCGTGTACATGGAGGAGCTGGGATACGCGGGCGCGCCGGAAGGCTCTCCCGCATCCAACATCACCGGCGTCCTCATGATTCACGGCACTGACTTTCTCAAAGAAAAGTTCCTTGGCCCCATGGCTCGCGCTGAAATCGATTGGGCGCAGGGGTACAGCGAGCCTAACGCCGGTACCGATCTCGCCAGCCTGCAGACACGGGGCGTCGAGGACGGCGATGACATCGTTGTCACGGGCCAAAAGATCTGGTCGTCCGGCTCCCACTTCTCCAACTGGTACCACATCCTTGTTCGCACGGATCCCAGCGCCCCAAAGCACCGCGGCATTACGTATCTCGCCATGCAGCTCAAGGACGATGACGGCTACATGATGCCCGGCATCACCCTGCGTCCCTTGTACGACTTCTTTGGCACGCGCCGATGGAACGAGGTCTTCATGGACGAGGTGCGCGTTCCCAAGCGTTACATGATTGGCGAGATGAACCGCGGATGGTATGCGGCCATGACGACGCTCAATTTCGAGCGCACGGGCATCGACAACGCCGCGCGTCAGATCGGCGTATTTGACCGCTTTATCGCAATGGCGCGCGACCTGAAATTCAACGGTGAGTCCATCCTCAACAACGGAGTCACACGACACCAGTTGGCGGATCTCCGCGTCACGTTGGAGATCGACCGCATGCTGGCGTACCGCGTCGCGGCAATGCAGGCGGCGGGTGAGGTGCCGCAAGCCGAGGGAGCGATGTCTGGATGGCGTGTCCTGCACACCTCCAAATACTGGCTCTGGCCCACGTTCGCGAGAGCTTTGGGACCGTACATTGGGCTGCATAAGCCTGAACCACGCGCGCCCGGCAACGGCATCTACGGCACGCACTACATGCTCTCTCAGAACGAGTCCGGCGGCGGCGGTGGCATCGCGCTCGGCGCAAACATCATTGCCTGGCGCGGCCTCGGCCTCCCGAGGTAGCGTTACCTGCGCGACTACTATCGCCTCTTGCTCTGGTACGCTGTGAACGATGATTTCCAGTATTCAGGGCATCCTTGAGGCGCGTGGCGAGGACTGGGTCGACGTTGCTATCGGCGGCGTCAGCGTCCGCGCCCAGGTTCCATCATCTGCTCTGTCCGGCCTTGGCCCTGTTGGCGCCCACGTCCGTCTCTTCACCCATCTCATCGTCCGCGACGAGAGCATCACCCTCTACGGCTTTCGTAGCACCGAGGAAAAAGCAGCATTCACGGCACTCCTCGGCGTCTCCGGCATCGGGCCCCGTCTCGGCTTGGTTATTCTGTCAGTGCTGTCGCCCGCCGAGCTTGTGGAAGCGATAGAGCAGGGTGATGCAGGAGTGTTGGCGCGCGCGCCCGGCGTCGGCAAGCGCAGTGCCTCGCGCGTCATCGTGGAACTCAAGGGCAAGCTGGATGAGCTGGACATCGCCGGCCTGACCGCCGGCCCAACCCGTGCCCCAACCATCCTCGACGCCGAGCTGACCGCCGTCCTGCAATCGCTGGGCTATACCGCGCAGGAGATACGTCTGGCAGTCTCGGCGGTCGTAAATCCGGAGTTGGAGGAAACGCCGCCATTGGACGAACGCGTGAGGTTGGCCCTCACAACACTCAGCGGAGGCGGAACCTAGAACCATGCTTGAGAGTTTTTTCGTCGTTCTGGCGCTGATCAGTGTGCTTTGCGCTTGGGTCCTCTACACCGGCGGGCGTTACGGCACGGCGACTTCTAACCCCTGGTGGGCCGTCATCGGCCTCATGGCAGTTCTGCTCAACCTGCACGTCATTGGGCTGCTGCTGCCGTCGTTCACGATCATCGCATGGGCATTGATTGCGATCGCCATCGGCACCAGCCTACCGGCCGCATTGCGGGAGATTTCGTTCTGGAACGCTGGCCTCCTAAAGCGCCCCGGCAACCGCGAACTCCTGATGGAAGTCATCCTCATCGTCGTCAGCATCTACGCTGCTACGACGGTCGACCCCCAGCTGCCGGACGTCGGACGCGGCCCAATCATCGCCGCCATCATCACCCCGCTGCTCATGGTCAGGTGGGCCATCACCCGCATCATGGTTCAGCGGCCCGATCGGTACAGCTAATCCCCTGACGTTCCTGAGGGAGCGATTGATCCCACCTGTACGGAGTCCGCATGAGGGCAATCATCGACACCAACCTCCTTGTGGGAGCCCTTGCGCAACGTGGCGGTTCCGCAAGCCAAATACTCGACCTCTGGCGCGACGGCCGCTTTGAGCACGTCGCTTCGGAAGCCACCCTCCGCGAAGCCGAACTTGTTGTTGGTGCGCGTTGGATCGAAAGGCTCAGCAGCGCGGAAGAGCGTGACGACCTGTTGGCGGAACTACGAGAGCGCTCAATACTGGTCGAAGCGCCGATCTTGGAGGAGTTGACTCTCAAGGACGCGGGAGACCGCCGCCTTGTTGAGGCCGCGTACGCGGGAAACGCGCGTTATCTTGTGACGGCGGATAGGGAAGTGCTCCGGATGTGGGGATATGGTGGCGTGGAATTCGTAACGTCCGCGGAGTTCTTGCGGGCGCTGAACGAACAGGCCAACCAAACGTGAAATTACGCGACCCGCAAGGCAAACCCTAGTTATACTAGGGTGTTGGGCAAACTTTGGGAGCCCGAAGTCAGGATCAGTTGATGGCTATTGCAGAGTATCCCACGACAGACCGGCAGTTTGAGCTTGTGTCCCCGTTCGGCATGATGGGTGACCAGCCTGACGCTGTCGGCACAATTGTGGATGGCCTAGGGGATGGCCGCCGCTATCAGACACTCAAGGGCGTAACCGGCAGTGGCAAGACGTTCACCATGGCCAACATCATCGCCCAGTCCCAACGCCCCGCTCTCGTTATCGCCCACAACAAGACCCTCGCCGCGCAGCTCGCCATGGAGTTTCGCGACTTCTTCCCCAATAACGCCGTTGAGTACTTCGTCTCCTACTACGACTACTATCAGCCAGAGGCATACGTCCCGCGTTCAGACACGTACATCGAGAAAGACGCCCAGATCAACGATGAGATCGATCGCCTCCGCCACGCTGCCACGAAAGCGTTGTGGGAACGCCGGGATACCCTTATTGTCGCTTCCGTCTCCTGCATCTACGGCCTCGGCGCGCCGGATGAGTACGCCGCGTTCATCCTCGTCCTCGAACGAGGAACACGGCACCGGCGTGACGATGTCATCCGCCGTCTCATTGATATGCAGTATGCGCGAAATGACTTTGACTTCACACGAGGCCGATTCCGTGTCAATGGCGACACCATTGAGTTGCAGCCAGCATATGAGGAGACCGCCGTCCGGATAGAGTTCTTCGGCGATGAGATTGAGCGCATCGTCACCGTCGATACCACCACAGGCCAACTCTTGGGCGAACGCTCGAAAGTGGCCATCTATCCCGCCAAACACTGGGTGACCGGCGAAGAGAAACTGCGCTCCGCCATCATAGATATCGAAGAGGAACTGCATGATCGTGTGTCATGGTTCCGGGAGCAGGGCAAGCTCGTTGAGGCGCAGCGCCTTGAACAGCGCACCCGTTATGACCTTGAAATGCTTCGGGAAGCGGGCTACTGCGCCGGCGTTGAGAACTACTCGCGCCACCTCCAGCGACGTGAAGCCCACAGTCGTCCTTGGACCCTCCTCGACTACTTCCCCAAGGACTACCTCATCTTTATCGATGAGTCGCACATGACCATCCCTCAGCTCCGCGGCATGTTCCACGGCGACGTTGCCCGCAAGCAGGTCCTCGTCGATTACGGCTTCCGCCTCCCCTCCGCGTTGGATAACCGCCCGCTCAACTACACCGAATTCGAGCAGCTCTTCGGCCAGATTGTCTTCGTATCTGCCACCCCCGGCCCCTATGAACATGAGGTCAGCAACAGCATTGTTGAACAGGTCATCCGCCCGACGGGTCTCCTTGATCCGACGGTGGAAGTCAAACCCACGCGAGGCCAGGTAGATGACCTGCTCGCCCAGATCAAGGAACGTGTGGACCGTGGCGAGCGTGCCCTCGTCACCACACTCACCAAGCGCATGGCCGAGCAACTTGCAGACTATCTACAGGAAATGGGCGTCAAAACCCATTACATCCACGCCGACGTGAAAACGCTGGATCGCAGCGAGATACTCCGTGATCTCCGCCTCGGCGTCTATGACGTCATCGTCGGCATCAACCTCCTGCGTGAAGGTCTGGACCTCCCGGAAGTCAGCCTTGTCGCCATCCTGGATGCCGACAAAGAGGGCTACCTGCGTTCGGGCACATCCCTGATCCAGACCGTCGGACGTGCCGCCCGTCACGTCAACGGCCACGTCATCATGTACGCCGACCGGGTAACGGACTCCATGCGCAACGCCATCGAGGAAACCTATCGACGGCGCGACCTGCAAGAGGACTACAACACGGATCACGATATCGTCCCGCAGGGAATCCAAAAGGCTGTTCACGACATTACGGAAAGAGTGAGGCAGGTCGCGGAATCTCGCGCTGTCTACGAGACAGCGCCGGCCGAAATCGAAATTGAGAACGTCGCGTCTGCTGTCCGTGAGCTTGAAAAGCAGATGAAGCAAGCCGCCCGCAACTTGGAGTTCGAGAAAGCCGCTGCCCTGCGAGACCAGATGGTTGAGCTTCGCCGGCTGATGATTGAGTGAGCCATGCCTGCGCTGCGCACCATCCGCGGACTCACGTGGCTGCTCCCGGCGACGCTCCTAACCCTCACTGCCATCGCTCTCACCGGCTGCGTTGAGCACCTGTCCAATGATGGCGTGCCCGGCGTTCCTGAGGGCTTCGGCGAACGAGTGCCCGACGTGCCCCTCGGCGGCTACCTCTTCGTAAAGCCGCCCGGCGATGATTCCACGATCAACATCAGCACAAATCTCAGACAACGGGACGGCTCAACTATCTCTTGGCAGGCGGAAGCCCGCTCGATTTCCCTCTGGCTAAGCCCGGCTGACACGGATGAGAGACTAATAACCACAACAATCCGCTTCTCGTTCGGCAGCGAGTTCGATGCAATTTCCGCGCACAGCGTGCTCTCTCGCGTCGATGCGGGCGTGTCATCGTGGGCCAACAGGAGCGGGCATGACGCAGAGCTCGTTATCGGCGACCAGAGACAGGTCTGGTCCATGCGTAACACGCTGAATGAAAACATCTTCGTCTCAGATGAGCAGCTGGCCGAAACGGGAGCATGGCGCAACGCCCTCAAACTGCCGCAAGCCCCGCCAAAGCCCGTGCTCGCCGCGGGATTCACACAGGTTCCTCCCGAGCGCATGAATGAGATTCTCGATTGGCTGGCAAGGCAGGGCATCGTCGATCTCACGCAGTTCGGTGAGATGCTTGATAGACTCCAATTGGACAACGCCATCTTTGCGGTTTATGGCGACTCCCTCCCCGAGCTAAGCGTGAACACCGCCCCCGGCGAACTGGCGGCACACGGCCTCACCGGGCTCGCCATCGCCCGCACCGGAATCCCCGCCCCCCTTGTTTCGTGGGGATTCAATGTTGGAGCATTGCGAGCCGGTCTCGACAGGGTCGAATCCCCAACTGGCCGCTACTATCGCTACGAAGGTGATGGCGCGGTCGTGCTCGCGCAGGTCAGGCAGGGCGATATTCAGGTGGCGGCATCGTCAAGTCCGGAAGACGCCGCACAGATACTCGAACTGATACCCAACTGAGACGCGCCCGGCGCCCACAGTACCTAAACCGCCGGAGTTAACCCGCTAGAATGAACAGGGTGGCGGCGCAGCGGTCAAAACCGCGTCGCCGTACAGAACGGAGAAGGGAAGACAAGTGACTCAGCCCGGAATGAATGATCAGGCCCGCGCGCGGCTTGGCTCCATGATGAAGACGTGGGAGCGCCGCAAGAAGATCGCCGAACACCTAAACCAGATCCAATATCGCGTCGCTGTCTACAGCGGCAAGGGGGGCGTCGGCAAGACGACGGTCGCCGTCAACCTCGCGGTCGCGCTCTCACAGATGGGACATTCCGTTGGCCTCCTTGACGCTGACATCGACTGCCCAAACGCTGACAAACTACTCGGCGTCACCGAGCGCCCCCGCTATGTCGACGGCACACTCCATCCACCGCAGCGCGCCGGCGTCAAGACCATCTCCATGGCGTCGTTTCAGGAAAATGAGGATGAGGCCATCATTTGGCGCGGGCCAATGGTCACCAACGCCATCAACCAGTTCCTTGAACTAACCGAGTGGGGCGATCTCGAATATCTCGTCGTCGACCTGCCCCCCGGCACCTCTGACGCCCCGCTGACCATCATGCAGACACTTCAACTGCACGGATTCGTCGTTGTAACTACTCCACAGGACCTCGCCGTCTTGGACGCCAAGCGCTCCATCAACATGATCAAGAAGATGAACATAGACATCCTCGGCGTCGTCGAGAATATGTCCGGCGACATCTTTGGCAAGGGCGGCGGCGAAACTCTTGCCAAGGACTTGGCCGTCCCCTTCCTCGGGCGACTGGAACTCTCCCGCGACTTCAGCGATATCGGCCCCGACCTTGCGGTCATCAAGCACAAGAAAGCCCAGAAACGCTATAGGGAAATTGCCGAGGGCATGATTGACCGCGTCAAGGAAGTAACCCCCGCCGCCCAGATCGCCTCCTAGGCTCCCGTCGGCGAGTTTAGCGCTCAGTCCTCTATAGAAGTCTTAGTATCACTGCCGCAATGAGAGGAAGCAGGACAAGGACGATGAGTGCCTGCACTATGGCCTGCCAGTCCTTGCGCATCGTTTTCAAAACCCAATGTGTCATTTGTGATAGGACCCCCACCGAGTAGTGTGTTCCACCCTGCAAAGCAGGGCAGGGCAGCGTTTACTCTTCGCCGTCGTCCTCTTCCACAGCAGCGGCAGCCTCGCGAGTCCGCCTGATTCCGCGCCCCGCCGTCTCCGCCGGCGCATTCGGAATCTCGGCCCCGGCCAGACCCTCTTCAACGAGCCTGTCGCGCAGCCGCGCCGCGCGTGGATAGCCGATGCCCAGTCGGCGTTGCAGCAGCGAAGTTGAAACCTTGCCCTTATAGATGTCGGACAGCTCGCGCGCCTGCTCCATGATGTCATCCTCGCCGGAGCCGTTGCGCTTTGACCCGTTCCCGTTCATATCGTCCGTGCTGCCGTTCCGGCCCCGTGATTGCAGGCCGATGTCCTCAGGTTGAACAAGGTCGGGCAGCTCAGGCGGTACGTAGCCCTTGGATTGGGCCCGCCACGCGTCAACAACCGCGTCCGATTCATGCGATGAGATAAACGCGCTCTGGATGCGGAGAGGGCGTGATGCGTCCTGCGGCAGGTAGAGCATATCGCCGCGTCCAAGCAGCTTCTCCGCGCCCGCCCCGTCCAGGATCGTCCGTGAATCCACCAACGACGTCACCATGAAGCTGATTCGCGTTGGGAAGTTAGCCTTGATGAGACCCGTGATGACGTTCACGGACGGGCGCTGCGTCGCGACCACAAGGTGAATGCCCGTTGCGCGTCCCATCTGCGCCAGCCGGACGAGGCCGGTTTCCACAGCCTTGCCTGACGTCATCATCAGGTCCGCCAACTCATCAACGATGAGGACGAGATAGGGCATCCGCTTGCCCTCTCCAACCTTGTCGTTGTAGGAGGCAATGTCGCGCGCGCCTTGTTGCGCCAGCTGTTCAAGCCGCTCCTCCATCTGCTGCATCATCCACTGCAGTGCGTTGACCACTTTCTGCGTGTCGACGATGACGGGCGTAATGAGGTGGGGAATGCCGTTATAGATGGTCAGCTCAACTCGTTTCGGATCGATCATCACGAAACGGAGATCGTCCGGCGTGGCCCGTGAGATGAGGCTTGTGATCAGGCTGTTGATAAAGACGCTCTTACCGCTGCCTGTTGAGCCTGCAACAAGCAGGTGCGGCATCCGGGCGAGGTCTGCAACCACCGGCTCGCCGCCGCTGCCCTTGCCAAGCGGGAACGCCAGCATGCTCTTGCCCCGCGCTGTGCGGTAGGCGTCACTCTCCATCTGTGGGCGCATGTAGACTGTCTCCGCCGTCGCGTTCGGCACCTCGACTCCCACCAGGTTCGTGCCCTGGATGGGTTCGATACGGACGCTCGCAGCCTTCAGTTGGAGCGCGAGGTCGTCATCGAGCTTGGAGATCGCGTCTACCTTGACGCGCGTGCGCCCAACTTCCTGTCGCTTTGCGACAATCTGACCGTCCTCGTTCCGCTCACGCACAGTTCGGTAGCGCCTGTCCCATCCGGGCCGCACTCCATAGAGCGTGACGGTCGGGCCGGGGCGAACTTCCGTCACCTCAACCTCGATGCCGTACTCCTGCAGGGTTTCCTGGATGGCCTCCGCCGTTTCGAGGTGTGATTCGGTATCGACTTCCGCCGCCGGCTGTTCGTCAAATAGCTTGAACGAGGGGTATTTCCATGCCACCTTGGGCAGTCCGGCGAACGGATCAAGAGAGTCCAGCAACTGCTGGTCGCTGCGACTGACAACGGCAACCGCCTCCTCTTCGTCCGCCTCTGGTTCCTCCTCTATCTCCTCTAGTTCGGCGTCCGCCTCAATGCCTTCTTCCGTCAGGTCGATATCGTCGTCTACGGCCTCGAATTCGCCCACCTCTAGGACGGGACTGTCTGAACCGGAGTCAAATTCGTCGACATCTTCCATAGTCTCGATGGACTCATCAGTTGTGCCGTCGATGAGCGTCTCGATGTGCTTATCGAGATCCCAGGCATCGTCCTCGTCATCCGCGTCATGGTCGGTGAAGGCCAGCGGATCCCTCTGACCCATCTCGTCAACCTCGTCTGGATTCATTCCGAATCCTTCACCCTCTACGTCAGGATGGAACGAGTGGTGCGTCCTCTGATCATCGACGCTGCTGAGACCGGGAGGCGGGATGAACAGAGGCTTCTCCTCCACTGCCGTCGCGTTCTCTTGGTTGACGGGTCCTTCGATAGTCGCTGTTTCCTCAGAGTCGAAGTGCCGTTCACCAAATGGCTTTGTGGCGTCATCCACGTCCTTGTTGCTGGGAACGCCGGGCATAACGATGCGGGGACGCTGCTCTTGCGGTGTCTCCCCGCCCCGTGCCGACTCTATTTCCTGTTGCACTCGCTTCTGTTGGTCACGGACAACCCCAACCGGCTCCGGATACCGTGGCTTCATTACGGCGCGCGCAGGCTCGGGCACGACAATCCGCGTGCGAGGAATCGGAGCCTCATCGAATTCGGAGGTGTCTCCCTCGTCACTCGCGTACGTGCGCGCCGCGCGAACCTCTTGTACCCTGCGCTTGGCCGCTGCGCCACTGGCAACCGCGGCGCTCGCGCTTGCCACGCCCGCCGCGTGTCCTGCGCGCCCTGATGCTCGCGCAGCCCTGAACGCCCCAATTGGTGAGAGAAGAATGAGCGTGACCAGCGTTAGCCCGGCAAAGATGCCGATCACCTGGAGATCTGTGAAGTCAGCAAGAAAGCCGGTGAGACTGCTCTCGATGGAGATGCCCTGTATCTCCGTCACCTCGAAATAGTGCAGGGCAGCCATGGCAGCCCCCGCGCCGAACAGCAGCGCGCCTGCCCAGCGCCAAACCCGCGCGTTCTTCAGACCAAAGACACGAAGAGCGATATACGTTGCAACCAGAAGCGCGGGCGCAATGATCAGCCATGGCCCCGAGTACGTCCATGCCGGAGCCAGCCGACCCGTCAGTTCTGCAGGCTGCAATAACGCGGCCGCGATTGAACCGACGACGATGCCCAGCAATAGGAGAATGACAACGATGCGCAGCTTCGAGGAGCCGCCGCTAGCGGAAATCTCAACATCGGCTGTACGCGCTCGTCCGGAAGCGCGCCGAGTGGCAGTTGAACCAGCCATAGCCCGACTATTTTAGACCAATTTCAAAACCACGTCCAATAACTGCTGTTTCTCATCCGTGTCTGTCATTCTGAGCGCAGCGAAGAATCTAAAAACTCAATTGCCCCGCCAGTGTCGGAACGTGGAATACCACCTAACAGGCCAATCCTCGCCGGATCGCGAACCGAGAGCCGTAACGCAGTTACCCGTTCACCGTGAGCTTGTCGAAGGGTGAACCCTCTCCCTTAAGAGGAAGACCGGCCCGAACCCCCAAGCGCCTCCTCAAGGATCGTCCGCGCCTGCTCCGAAACGTCAGACCTCTTTAACGCGAATGAAGCCGCCGCCCGCAGATGACCCAAGGGATTCCCCGCGTCATACCGCACACCGTCAAAGGTGAATGCGAACGTCGGCGTCCCCTCTCGGCGCAGAATCTCCATCGCGTCCGTAATCTGGATCTCATCCTTCGCGCCGGGCGGCGTCCGTCGTATCGCGTCAAATATCGCGCCGGGAAAGATATACCGCCCAACAATCCCGAGATCGGAGGGCGCGTCGACAGGTTCCGGCTTCTCAACCAGACCCGTCACCCGATGAACGCGCTGGTCATCCCCGCCCGCCGGTTCAACCGCCACGACACCGTACGCCGAGATAGCGTCCCCCGGCACACGTTCAACTCCCACGTGAATACCGGGATGTTGGCGATATGCGGCCAGCATCTGCGCCAACACCGGCGTCTCCGCGTCCACAATATCGTCAGGCAAAATCACGGCGAACGGCTCATCGGCCACCGTATCCGCTGCCTGCAGGATCGCGTGACCCAGGCCGAGCGGCTCGTTCTGATGAACGATCGTCACCGATAACGAATCCATCAACCGCTGAACGTCCGCCGCGCTCGCGTGCTCCCCCAACGCCCGTGCCAGCGCCGGACCCCGCAGCGTCACATAGTTCTCCATCACCGCCTTGCCGGGTGCGCTGATCAGCACAATCTCCGTAAGCCCGGAGTTCGCCGCCTCCTCTAGCGCATAGAACAGCATCGGACGGTCGAAGATCGGCAAAATCTCCTTCGGGATGGCAAGGGTCGCCGGCAGAAAGCGGGTTCCGCGCCCCCCCGCCACAATCACCGCCTTGCTGATTCCGTCTTGTCGTTCGCTCACTCAATCTGCCTCCGTCATTCCCGCGAAAGCGGGAATCCAGTGCGGCGCGCAGCGCCGCCTCCCCCGTTCACCCTGAGCCTGTCGAAGGGTCACCCCCGTTCGCACATAAAAACAAGGGGGCTCAGCCGAAGCCGAGCCCCCTTCTCCCAGTCGCCAAGGTCAACGCTATGGCGCCTGGCGCTGGGTTAGCCTTTGCTCACCTCGTCCGTTGAAATAAGCTCTGGCTGTCTAGGTAAAGACATGCGCCAAACCACCTCCTTCCTTCTCAAGATGACCTAAGTATATATCACGTCTTTCTTGCCGGTCAGACGCAAGATACCGTACCCGAATACGGCCGCCGCGATGGACGCCACGAATATTCCCATCTTTGCCTGATCAACAAGGGCCGGATCGTCAAACGCGATGCCTGAAATGAAGATCGCCACCGTGAATCCGATGCCCGCCAAAAACCCCACTCCCAGAACATGCATCTTCGTCACCCCCGCAGGCAGCTGACCGACGCCAAAGCGAATGGCAAGCCACGTAATTCCGAAGATGCCTAGTGCCTTCCCCGCAAGCAGCCCCGCCGCGATGCCGATTGTAATGCTGCTCCCGGCAGCATCGGACAACGTGTCGCCCGTAATCGTGATCCCCGCATTCGCCAGCGCGAACAGCGGCAGAATAGCGAGGCTCACCCATGGATGAATCATGTGCTCCAGGCTCTCCAGCGGCGACTCTGTACTCCGGCTGAGCTTCTCGATTTCTTCAAGGATGATTTCCGCGTGCTCCTCGTCCCCATTTGATATCGCAAGGCGATAGTCGTGCAGAAGATCGTCTAGCGCAGCGGCGTAGCCATCGCGGCCCCGCGCCGATGACGCAGGAACAACCGCTGCAAGAAGCACACCTGCGAGAGTCGCATGCACTCCGGATTCGAGGAAGAAGTACCACATAAGGAGGCCCGCGACGATGTAGAAGACCATGGAACGGATCCCGAGGCGGACGCTCACTGCCACCGCCGCGAGAATAGCCAGCGAAATCCCGAGACTCGACCACGCGATTGTGTCCGTATAGAAGAGGGCAATGACAGTGATTGCGCCTAGATCGTCCACCACCGCCAACCCCAGCAAAAATACCCGCAGCTCCACCGGGATTCGTCGCCCCAATAGCGCCAGCACACCGATCGCGAACGCAATGTCCGTCGCCATGGGTATGCCCCAGCCAACCGCAGCCTCGCCGGAACTGTTGAACACCAGATAGGTGAGCGCCGGCACGACCATCCCGCCAACCGCCGCCAGAACCGGCAGCGACGCCTTCCTGACGCTGGACAACTCCCCGTGCAGCAGCTCCCGCTTGATCTCCAGTCCCACCACGAAGAAAAAGACGGCCATCAGCCCATCGTTGACCAGGTGCCCCAGATCTTCGTGGATCGAGATGATAGGCGTCTCGAACGTGATATAGGTATGCCAGAAGTCGAAATACGATTCCGACCACGGTGAGTTGGCCCATATAACGGCCGCGGCCGCCGCCGCCAACAGAATGAGCGCCCCGACCTCTTCCGTGTGGATAAAGCTCTGCACGTGCTCGCGCAGCCCGCTGACGCGATACGGCAGATTGGTCGCCGATTCGGGAGCCTCGCCTTGCTTGTCGTTCACCTGTCCCCGCCGCTTGGGTCTGGATTTCTGATGCCCTACTATAGTGCCACTTGAAGAGTGAACGCTGAGAACAGGCTCAACACAATAGTGAACTCCAATCAAATCGACGATTCCCCCCGCGCCCGCTGCATTGCGTCAGTCCTGATCAGGGACGACAAGGTCCTCCTCGTCAAGAGGCTCCCGCATCGCCGCGTCTACCCCGACCTCTGGGACCTGCCCGGAGGCCACATCGAAGACGACGAGACACCGGAAGAAGCCCTGCGTCGTGAAGCCCGCGAGGAACTCGGCATCGACCCCGCTGAATACCGAAACCTGGGAACTGCTCTCGATCCCGTCGAGCCGGCCGACATTATCGTATTTGCTGTCACCGCGTGGCACGGAGAACCCACCAACGCTGCCCCCGAAGAACACAGCGAAATCGGCTGGTTTAAGGAGCGCGACCTGCCTGTATCCGCCGCCCTAGACTGCTACCGCAAAGAAGTCATCGAAGAAATGACCGCCGCCCGCAAATAGCCATTCGTCATTCCCGCGAAAGCGGAAATCCAGTGCGGCGCGCAGCGCCGCCCTCGTTCACCCTGAGCTTGTCGAAGGGTGACCCCCCAACATCTCCGCCACCTCCGTCCCCGCCCTGTGCCCACTCGAAAGCGCCCCGTTCACCGACGGCACGCTCATGTAGTCCCCTGCCAAAAACAGGTTATCGACGCGCCCCGCCAACTGCCCCGGGATCTCCGCCACCGCCGCCAGCATCCCCGGCGTCCCCATGCACAGCGCCTCCTCCCAGCGGTACACGCGGAAGAACAGACCCTCGTCGTCGCCGGGCAGGGCGGAGCCCTGCGGCGCTTTCGACCGAGCCGCGCCCAGCATCTGCCGCTTGATCTCATCGTCGTCGAGTGGAATCAACTCCTTCGCCTTATCCCGCCCGATGAGCAAGTCCAAAATACTCTTACCGACAGGCGCGCAGGCGGGTAGGAATGCGGTCCGATTCATCAGAAGCGGCGTGTCGTCATCCTCAGGGAACAGCGCTCCATGCCACCCGGCAGGCAGCGGCGACTCATCGAGCCCGATAACCACCCGGCACCCCGTCGAATAGCTGACGTTGCTGAGTGCCCGGTGCGTCTCCGTCGGCAGGTCGGGAATCAGACCCGAGACTTTCGTCCCCGGCACCGCGCAGATGACCGCGTCTGCCTCGATTGTCTCCCCGTCCACCACAACGCCCGTCGCCCTCCCGTCCGCCACAACGACCCTCTCCACGCGAGTCGATACCTGAATTGCATCAGTACAGAATTCGCCAAGCGCCGCGCTCAGCGACCCTATCCCCCGCTCCGGCATATACACTCTGCCAGCGCTTAACATCGTCTCCCCGATGTACGCCCGCATCAGAGCCTGCCCCGCGGGCAGCGGATCGCCTAGCACCATCTCCAACGGCCCGCGCAGTGATATCGCCAGCTTGTCCGGCACCCGCAGCCGCTCAAGATACTCGCCGAAACTCTCGTCGTCGTCGATCTCGGCGATAGGACTGTCGCTGGCGAAACTCATGTAATCCGCCTGCTGCCGGATCTCCCGCATCACCTTGTAACCGGCACGCATGCCTGAAGGTGAAAGAAAACCCATCGCCACTGCCGTCCGCAGATGCCTCAGAAAGTTCCAGAGCGACTGGTCCGGCGTCGTCGTAACCCACCGCCCGCCGCGATAGTGCCCGAACTTCATCTGCGAAGGCACGAGCGGCAGACCCAACTCTTCGCAGATACGGAACGCCGTGTCATATGTGGACGTGAACACAAACGCCCCCATATCCACGGAGAACCTGTCCACCCGCTCCCCGCTGCCGCGTCCCCCCACGTGGTCCTCGGCCTCAAGCAGCAGGGGAGTGATTCCCCGCTTCATCAGCGTGTACCCCGCGCTCAGCCCCGCAAACCCTCCGCCAACAATCACAACCCGCTTACTGCTCATTCGCGCCGTTCCTTTCCAACCGATAGTAGTATGTAGGGCGGTTGCCGTCGAAATCCCTAAACAGTGCAACCCGAGAAGGAAGGTAGCCATGGTGAGTGTGCTGGTGGCGATAGCCGCCCTCGCCACTGTCGGCATCCTGTTCGCGCTTGACCCGGGCGGGGCAATCGCTGAAAGCGGCTTCCCCGATTTCCGGGAGATGGACTGGACGCAGCTCGCGTTCTGGGGCTTCCGCACCATAGGCGTAGCTGTAGCCCAGCTGATCGTCATCGTGCTGTGGCTGTGGCCCGGGTACCGGCCTCCGGCGGCGGGCGCATCGTACCTGGGAACTCCGCGGCCCGACTCAATGCCCGCGGCGGCGGTATCTGCGATGGAAGGCCACATGATATGGAGTCCAACGATTCTGGCCTCCATCATTGAGATGGCCCAGCGTGGCACATTGCGAATAGAGCCTGTCGCAACAAGGGTCGGCTTCCTCTACCGCCTGTCTCGGCAAGGCCTGGTGGAATATGACTGGGAGCGAGCGATATCCGACAGCCTGCCGTCGCGCCCCACAACGATTGATGCGCTTAGTGAAGCAATAGACGAGCATAAGGATGCTATCGGCGACCGGATAGGGGCCTACCTACAGCAGCGCGGCCTTTTCGATGACAATCCGGTGCGAGTCAGGAGAGAGAACTCCGACGACGGAAGCACGTGGTGGATGCTGGCCTCGCTCCTGACGGGTGTTGGCAGCGGGTTCTGGGCTGCCCTATGGCTGGACCGGTGGTGGGTGAATGTCCTTATCGGCGTGTTCGCGGGTCTCGTGTACTCGTTTTTCACAATACCGTCGAAGATAAGGACAGGCATGCTGAAGCCAACACCGGCCGGGGCAATCGAGATCGGTCGGTGGCTTGCCTGGAAAGAGACCGTGACCGCAACGGGATCGGCGATCTCCCGAGACCAGTCGGATCCCATGCTGCCCCACGCCGTCGCATTCAACACGGCCCAGTCGTGGCTCAACGTCTTGGCTCCGGCTCCCCCGTGGTTCGGGTCAGCCGCCGCATCCACTATGGCGCCCGCCGATTTGGATGCCGCTTACCGCGCCTTCATCCACGCGCCGGAGTGGTATCTGACCGGGCGAGACGACGATGCGGGGAAAGCGGCTGCCCAATACGGCTATGAGCTGGAACTCGAGGCCCTCGGGCCCCTGCCGCTGGATTTCGAGGAGGCTGCTGAAAGCGGAACCCAGGCCGAATTTGAAAACATTGCCCGTGAGATGGAGCCGCAGGACACCCCTCCGGCAGCTACGCTGGAAACGCCATCAACCGAATATCGGGTATACAGCTCGGAGGGGGCTGCTGAAGAGAAGAAGCGCAGCGGCTGCCTCCGCGGGTGCCTCATGTGGATAATGGGCCTGCTGATTCTTGGGGTGCTGGCCCTGGGGGTTCTGTTCAGCCTCGATGTGGTCTCGCCCCGTGAAAAACCGTGTCCTCTGGACTCTCCCCCCATCCTCACGCCTGCGCAGATCGTAACGCTCAGTGACTTGGTCAGGGATGAATGTGTGCGGGTCGGAGGCACGATTGTGCTCAAGGGTGTCGGGGAGTTGGTGATTGAAATGGATCGGGGCGAGTTCGTCCAGCATGTTACCGTCCTCGATCCGTCGGACGATCTCGTAGCAATCCCTCAAGGCCGCGCGATAACCCTGGCCGGATGGCTCAGAGTGGAGGAGGACGGAACGTACGTAGTCCACTTCGTACCGGACCGGGGAGCGGACCGGGAGTGGTGGCGGAACCTCCGGGACAACCTCGAAGCGTTGTTCTAGGCCCCTAATACTCCAGCTGCGCCTCCCAGTCGTCCACGCCGTCTGCCAACAGGTCGAACAGGTGCCACACGCCGCAGTACAGGTCCCCCGGACCAAAGAAATCCTTCGCGATCCGGTCGATCGTCCCGTCGGCGTTCTTGCGAAAAGTAGACACCCCCGGCATCGCGTTGGAATTGTATGAGACCCCGTCCGACTCGAACCCCATGTCCTTGATGAACGACGTGCCCTCCGCCGAGTACATCTCGAACGCCCACCCCCGCGTCTTACGCACCGCCTGCTGGACGTCCACGCTGTTCGGCGACACCACCACGAATGCCGTCCGGTCCTGTAGATGCCGTAGGACGCCGTTGAACTCGTCGGCCCACATCGTGCAGTACGGGCACTCCGATCCCATGTTGTGGATCAGGATAAGGTCCTGCTTGTCGCCGAACATCTCGGACAGACTCATGACGCCCTCGCGACCCTGCAGCTCGTAGTCCTCGACCCGCTCCGGCCCGATCCGCCGGCTCACCTCGACCAACTTCCGCTTGGCCTCTTCCAGGTTCGCCCACGCCTCCGCGTACTCTGCTTGCAAGTCCTGTGAAGTGGTCATTGAATGTCCCCCTCCGTATGTCATTCTGAGCGCAGCGAAGAATCTACAGACTCAATTATGCCGCCCAACCCCCACCGTCATTCCCGCCAAAGCCGGAACGCGGCGCGCCAACCACAAGTACCAGCCAACCCTGACCGCGAAGTATGGCCGTAGGCACTGCCTACCCGCTTGCAATTCCACAACTTTGGAGTAGGATGCAGGTGCGAGGCGTTGAACCCGGATGGCTCCTTTCCATCACAACACATAAAGGAGGCTTGAGGATGGGTACAATTTCCGTGAACCGCTTGGCCGGTCTCTCCCTCATATTCGGCCCGATAATCGCCTTCATCTTCTTTCTCATAGAGCCGGGTGGGCTATTAATAGACAGCGCCGAAGTATCAGACCCTGTTGGCTCCATAACTGCCAAGGGAGACAACGAGGCCCTGACAAATGTAACCAACATCGGGATAATCCTTGGCTTGCTGCTGATCCTCTCGGGCCTCTATGCGCTAATGAGAAACGTAACCCTGCAGGGCAACGGCAAGGCCCTTGTTCAGATGGGCTTCTTCATGATCTTCGTCGGACTGACCGGATGGATTCTATCTGGCGGCTTGGACTTCATACTGGCCGATGCCCAAACCGCTGACCAGATCAGCGAAAGTATTCCCGTCTACTACGTCGGCTCCGCTCTCGTCTACGCCGGTGGGATTGTGCTTGGCTTTGGCGGCTTCATTTTCGCGTTGGGCCTCTCTACGAGAGACGACTTCAACCGGATAATCTCCCTGTTGGCCACCCTTGTCAGCCTGGCCGTAATGGTCTTCTTCGTGGTAGCCGTAATTGACAACGATAGCCGCGACACCTTTATCGCCCTGGCTCGGAGCTCCTACGTCCTACTCGTTATCTGGTACGCATATCTCGGCTTCGGACTCATGAACCGACCCGATCCTGACCTCTGGCAATAACAAACTCTAGGACGTACCACCCGTCATTCCCGCGAAAGCATGCCCCGTACTCCGATACGGGGCGGGAATCCAGTGCCGCCCACAGGGCGGCCTCCCCTGTCCCGCCTCCCCTTAGAAGCGCGTATTGAACAGAAACGGCATCTCCCCCTCAAATCCAGAGAACGTTCCACTCTGAATTGCATTGCTGAGATACGCCGCAAGGTCCTCGACAACCAACGATTTCCCCTTGCCGCGGCGATAGTTACTGCCGTCTTTGTGCAAATCCATCCCAATCCGGCTGGCGTCGCCCGATTGTCCGGAGCTCGGCCGGATGCTGCCACAGCGGAACACGCTCCACCGTCCGTACCCCGAGGTCAGAAGGAGCATCGCCTCGTCGTGATTGTCGCGCAGCGCCGCGCTCATCCTGTTGGCCAGCTTCGCCATTGCCTTCTGGACAAAGCTGATGTTGCCGTCATAGCCCGTAAAATACTCCGGCCCACAAAAGGCAACAATGTGTGGTTTCCTTCCGTCCTGGGAAGCAATCTCCACAATCCCTCTCGTCAACGATGAAACGACATTGCCCCATTCGCGATTGATTCGGGACCAGGGCACAAAGGAGACAGGCTTGGAGGCGACGTTGAAGATGTAGTCGCAAGCCATCATCTCTTGCGCCACAGATGGGTCGGCGACGGCCTTTTCAGCAAACAGGTCCAGTTCGACGACGGACAATCCTGAGGGATTGTCCATTCCCTGCGCGCTGAGCATTCGTCGGAACTTGTCGGTGTCGCGCACCACGGCGAGCGCCCTGCAACCGGCTTGTAACACGTGAAGGGTCACCTCGAAGCCGATAGAGCCGGTCGCCCCCAGAATGCAGACCTTTGTTAGGGGACTCGTTGTGTCGTTCATAGTCGGCTTTTCAGGACAGTGATTCTTGTCATCTTATAGTCCCCGTTCGCCCTGAACTTGTCGAAGGAGGTTCCCGAACGGGGAACGAACCTCCCATCCGTCACTCCTCCAGCGACGCCAAAAACCCCTGCAGACGGCTGTTAAAGGCCTCAGGATCCTCCCTGTGCGCCTCGTGGCCAACGCCCGGCAACAGGTCAAGCTCCGCCCCACGGATGGAATCCCGGAGCAGACGGGCGTGCCTGGCCCCAGCCCAATCGTCATCCTCCCCCTGCACGATCAGCGTTGGGCAGGCGATAGTATCCAGCCGGTCGCCGACGATGCGGGGCTCGGTCTGATAGATGCGCTCCGCGCTCGCCACGTAGTCGTCGACCATCCCTTCCCAATAAGGGGAACCGTGGCTGCGGGCGAGGGCTTGCTGAAAGCCATCCGGCAGGTTGCTGGCGGGTGACAGCTGCCGCGTCGTCTCCATCGTCTGTTCGTCTAGAACCGCCTGCCCGGAGATCAGCGTCAGCGACCGCAGTCGATCGGGATAATCGCCGGCAACCATCATCGCCACGATAGCGCCGTCGCTGAACCCGCACAGATGGACGGGCGGCAGCTCCAGGTTTTCAATCAAGGCCGCAATGTCCTCAGTGTCCCTCTCGTAGAAATCCTCGAACGATTCACGAGGGTCCGATCCGCCGTGGCCCAGGAAATTCGGCACGATCACCCGGTAGTCCGAGGCGAACTCGTTTATCTGTCCCCGAAAGTGGGCGCGGCCGGTCCCAAGCGCCCCGTGCAGGAACAGCAGCGGCGGCCCATCCCCCTGCACGATGCAGCGCAGACGGCCATGCTGCGCCATAACATCTATCTCTTGCGGTTGTTCAGCTTCATACGTCATAGATCGTCTGCGCCCCCTCCCCATGCGATACACGGCAAGCGCCTGATTATACCAAGTCTGGTGAGCCCACCTCGGCTTCGGACTCATGAACCGCCCCGACCCAGACCTCTGGCAATAAACATGGCAATAACGCCCCGTTCGCCCTGAGCTTGTCGAAGGGGGCTCCCGAACGGTAACGAACCGCCCCCAACTCGTCATTCCCGCGAAAGCGGGAATCCAGTGCGGCACGCAGCGCCACCTCCGAATCCCCCCGCGCAGACAGAGGCCCACTCAACATACTCAGGTGGGGTATAGTGGCTTCTGTCTAGGGTGTTCTTGCTTTACGCCGAACGTAGCAAGGGCGGGCAAATCCTGTCCTCCTGCGGTTCGACGTGGAGCATCTGATTGCCCTAGACAAGCAAGAAGTCCGTTCCTTGCCGCAGGAGGGCACTATGTTATTACTAAAGAATCTAGGGAAATGGGCCTCAATCGGGGCACTGCTACTGATTCCAGTGAAGGTCGTTTTCACGGTAATTTATCTTGCCTATGCTTTGAGTAATCCCTTCGCAGTAACTAGTGGTGATTTGGGGTTTGCGGGTAATGCAACTGCTATTTTATGTGTGACGTTCTGGTTGATTCTGATTCCGGGAATTGTTGCTTACATAGCGGGAAGAATCATGCTGGGCAATGCCGAGCGTAAGGTGGGAGACTATGCAGGACAGAATGGTTGGATGCAAGTAAGCCAAACCATGTGGGTCAAACATCTACCGAAAAACCTGACGATGACGGTTCAAGGTCGAGCATCTTATTGGAGCTTGTTGATTGAGTCCCCCGATGACCGTCTGAACACCCCAAACTTTTCCCAGCCGATATATGCACTAAGGTTTGCCGATACGCTCTACAGGGAGGTTATTTCAAGGCAGCATGAATTTTCGGCATCAGCAACAACACAGGCAAGTGAATACACGGCTTTGGTGAGACGAGAGAGCGGCGAACAGTTTGGGTAAGACTGACGGGATGATCTACAGTGATGGAAACGGAGGGACTCGAACCCTCAAGTGCCCGCCAGCACAGACGCTTTCTAGGCGACCGCGTTTACCAGTTTTGCCACGTTCCCATCATCCCCACTATTTACAGAGGGGAAGATGTGTAAGAAGGTAAGTAAGTCCCATCGATTCGCCCACACAACCCCGCAGCGCATTTCCGCGAAAGCGGTAATCCAGTGCCGCCCGAGGACGGCCTCCATGTCATTCTGAGCACAGCGAAGAATCCAGAATCTCACTTGCCATTCCAAGCATGGTTCAGGCACGCCAACCCTGCCGATATTCTGACCGTCACGCGCTAGGTCTCTAGTACTGTTCTTTCAACAGAAATGATCCAGAACACCCCTCGATGTATTGCGCTATCTGCTCATCGCCCAAGCCCATTTCCTTGAGCAAGAAGGACGCTCCGGCCACATACATAACATTTGTCATTACATGCATAGAGCGTCCATCAGCCTTTATAGTGCTTGAAGGGTCAGAGTGGTCTACCTTCTGATCTCTAACAGTTTTAACTTTGTTGGCCCATTCCTCAGCGACCCCGCCTATGGTTGTTGGGCAATCCGGAATGGCTGTGTCCACAAACTCTGCGAGTTCGCTATCCTTCATCTTTGCACGCGACCGGTTTCTCTTCCGTGCCAACAGACCCTCGACTGCCGCGTAGACTCTGGAGAAGCTGTCTTCTGAATATCCTCCTTTGACGTACCAATTGGACGTCAGACGAGTCGCGGCTTCGCCATACTTCTCCCTTACTTCGAACCATCGTGCCAGTCCTTCAATCCCTCCAATGTCTGTGAAGCTCAAGGCTGGCAGAGGCTGACTCCTCTCAATTTTGGAATCGTAGCCCTTAAGCGGGATATGCAACTTCACTGGATCCCCGTCACCCTTGCTGTGATAAGCGTGAAAGCTAGTAACTTTGGATGTCTCGTTGCAGCAGATACTCAGAAGATCTAAGGCAACTCCAAGTACTGAGATGATGCTCTCTAAGGCCATCCTACTGCCGTCACTTCTCTCGATAGTGAGATAGCAGTGATCTTCCACCAAGACTCTGGAGCCGCTTATCCTACTCGAAGTCTCCTGCTTAGGCTGGAACCGCAGTGAAATCCTTAGCTCCTGCCCTCCATATGTCACAGTCGCGGTCTCGGACGCCCTATCCTCTATCGAGATGCTCAGCCATGCGGGTCCTGTAGCACCCTTTGGAAAGTCGAGCTTCACTTGGTTAGGGTTAGCCCATTTCGTTAGTGTTGAGATGTTTATAAACACTTGTTCGAAGGTTATCTCTTCCCCCACTCCGAACCATAGTCCATCCACTACTCCGTTAACTACGCAAGTCTGGTACGACCAGTCTGGCTGACCGTCCCCCCGCCACAACCCGTCTTCCGTGTTGACTGGAAAGCAGTCTATGAGCGTTACAGCTCGTTGCCCTGACCTTATTTGGCCAACTATGGTCTGCGGGCGCATTTCGTAGGGTTTGACCAATGAACCGAACGTTTCAACTCTCGCCTCGTTTTTTTCGTCGATAAAGAGGGTTCCCCAAAGTTTGTTTTGGTCGTTCTCTCTCAACCAAAACAAACCACGTTCGGTTTTAGTTCCGTTGTTGTCCGTCACGTTATTGCGCTCCAAAATAGCCTAGTTGATCAATTCTCCTACCAACTTTCGTACCACCCAGGTCGTCACCATCCCATTGCCAATGATATGCATGACAGGCTATGGCCTCTCAGTACTAAGCATGGGCCCGGCAGGGATCGAACCTACGACCGATCGGTTATGAGCCGACTGCTCTGCCACTGAGCTACGGGCCCCCACAAGAGACAGATGCCACAATCGTAGCATCCACAATGGCCGGTTGGCGCAAAGGTGCGCCGAGAGGCGCGTGGCGGCGGTCTCGGCCGCTGGGATACCATTGGGGCATGGCTCATACGACCCTCCTGTGGGTCCAACCCTCACTTCCGTTCTACTTGCGTAACCAAACCGCAAGCTGGGCGTGCGTGAACACGTCGCCCGACCGTACGAGGATAGGGATGCAGAACCGGTGAAATACCAACCCCATTACGGCTGGGTCATCGCCGGTGTCCTCTTCGTCTGTTTCACGCTGACTGTCGGCATGCTCCAGTACTCCTACGGCGTCTTCGTCGCCCCGTTGGAAGAGGAATTCGGCTGGACGCGCGCCGAGGTCAACGTATCCCTCTCCTTCTTCGCGATGACCGGCCTCCTCGCCCCCGTCGCCGGCCCCATCCTGGATCGCTTCGGCTCATCGCGCGTGATGATGTTCTCCTACCTGATCCTCGCCCTCAGCTTCATCCCGCGCCCCTGGATGACGGAGCTCTGGGAGTTCTACGCCCTCAACATCCTCATGTACGCGGGGATGCCCGGCGCGATCATGCTCCCCGTCGGCAAGCTCATCGGCATCTGGTTCACGGAAGCGCGGGGCCGCGCCGTCGGCATCACCGCAATGGGTGCAAACTTCGGCGGGTTCATCTTCTCCGCCCAGACGAGAACCCTGATCGACCTCACGGACTGGCGCGCCACCTATTTCATCTTCGGCGTGACGATCGCCCTGCTGATACCCCTCATCGGCCTCACCATCAGGGAAACCCCGCGGCGAAGGATGGATATGCAGCAGGAACAGGACCCCGAGACGTCAAGCGTTCTCGCAGTGGGCATGGCCGCCCGCGACGCCATCCGCACCCGCGCCTTCCTCCTCATAACGGCCGGGTTGCTGCTCGCGACGATTCCCTACCAATCCGTTCTCACGCAGATAATCCCCCACCTTGAGGCGGAGGGAATGACCTCCACCAACGCCGCATGGGTACTGAGCGTGTTGGCCATCTTTGGCATGGTCGGAAAGGTGCTGCTCGGCTGGCTATCGGACATCATCGCCGCCCGTAAGGTCTTTGTCGGCAGCCTGCTCCTGCAGGCGCTTGGACTGGTCATACTCATCAACGGAGGCACGTCGATATACGTGTGGCTCCTGTTCGTCCCGATATTCGGCGTCGCCTTTGGCGGCATGGGGTCCCTCATGACCCTCCTGCCGCTGGAGACCTTTGGAATCCGTGCCTTCGCCTCGATCTTCGGCCTGCTCAGCCTCCTCATCCTGCCAACGGCCCTCATCGGCCCCCCGCTGACCGGCTACGCGTTCGACGTAACAGGCTCCTACACGATTGCCTTCTACGTGATCGCGGCCCTCCTCGTCATCGGCTCCATCGCCCTCTGGTTCGCCGCCCCACCCAAATGGCAGCAGCAATCCGAGGAAGAAAAACAACAACAAGAAATCGCCCAAGTAGCAACGTAGCCCCCACTGTCATTCCGAGCGCAGTCGAGGAACCTAAAGCCCAAATAGACCGCCAAAGCCGGAACACGGCAATCGATCCTCTTCTACTGACCAATCCAATCGCGAAC
>CAYOPL010000013.1:0-66100 GCA_964405845.1 uncultured Dehalococcoidia bacterium
CCCCTTTGCTATCATCACCTATATGAAAAAGACCGTCAGCGATATCGACGTGTCCGGCGCGCGATGCCTCGTGCGCGTCGATTTCAACGTTCCGTTCGAACTCGGCACCACCACCATCTCCGACGACTCCCGCATCCGCGCCGCCCTCCCCACCATTAACTACCTCCGTGAGCGCGGCGCGCGCGTCATCCTCGCAACCCACGTCGGCAGGCCCAAAGGCATAGACGACGCGCTGCGTGTCGCCCCGATGGCCGCGCGGCTTTCCGAGCTCATTGATGCCACCGTCACCGTCGCGCCCGACTCCATTGGCGAAGAGACCGAAAAGCTCGCCGCCGCGCTTGGTCCCGGCGATGTCCTCTTCCTTGAAAACACGAGGTTCCACCCCGAAGAGGAGAAAAATGACCCTGACAACGCCGCCGCCCTCGCCCGTCTCGCGGACATCTATGTGAATGACGCCTTTGGCTCCGCCCACCGCGCCCACGCCTCAACGGAGGGCGTCGCCCATCTCTTGCCCGCCGTCGCGGGATTCCTCCTTGATAAGGAGATACGGATGTTGGGCGGCATCCTCGAATCCCCCCGCCGTCCGCTGGCGACGCTCATGGGAGGCGCAAAGGTCGGCGACAAGATGGCCGTCATGGAGCGACTCATCGAGAACTCGGACATGCTCATCGTCGGGGGCGGCATGGCCGCCGCGTTCCTCGAGGCCCGCGGGATGCGAACCGGCAAGAGCCTGCTCGAAGACGACGGCCCTCAGATGGCCGGACGGATCGAAAGCGCCGCAAGAGCCCGCGGCATCCAACTACTGATCCCGACCGACGTGATTGTGGCGACCGAACTCTCAGCCGATGCGGAGGCATCCGCCGTAAGCAGCGACGCCATCCCTGACGATGCGATGCTGCTGGATATCGGCCCCGAAACGCGGGACATCTACACCCGCGCCCTGCGCCTCTGCCAGACCGTGCTCTGGAACGGCCCGATGGGCGTCTTTGAGTACGACCAATTCGCCGGAGGAACCCAAGCCGTTGGGGAAAACCTTGCGCAATATGCGCGCGGGGGCACAACCGTTATTGTTGGCGGCGGCTCGACTGCCGAGGCCGTCGATGCCCTGGGCTACGCAGACGCCATGACCCACGTCTCAACCGGCGGCGGCGCAGCCCTCGAATTCCTCGAAGGCCGAACCCTCCCCGGCATCGCCGCCCTCCAGGACACTGACTGAACCCCTTCGTCGTTCCCGCTTTCGCGGGAATCCAGTGCGGCGCGCAGCGCCGCCTCCCCCGTTCACCCTGAGCCTGTCGAAGGGTGAACCCTCATCCATTCCGACCGCCTCTCAACATGTCATTCCGAGCGCAGCCGAGGAATCTAAAGCCTCATTGAATCCAGCAACTTGCCTATACTGAACCATCCCCGCCTAACCTCCCCGCCTTTAACTGGGGCAGAACAATGACTAACCAACCCCCTTACCAACTCTCCAAGACCAGATACATGGCCGGTCTTCAATGCCTCAAGCGGCTGTACCTGGAGGTTCATCATCGCGACCTTGCCGATCCCGTCGCTCCGAGCCAGCAAGCAATCTTTGATACCGGAAACCTGGTGGGGGAGTTGGCAAGGGACAGATTCCCTGGCGGCACTCTCATCGAAGAGCAGTACTACGAGCAGGACGGGGCAGACATTTCAACACGAGCGCTAATGTCGGATGCTTCCATTCCTGCCCTGTATGAGGCGGCGTTCTCGTTCGAGGGGATTAGGACAAGAGTAGACATCCTGACCAGAGCCGATGATGGGCAGGGATTCGATCTCATTGAAGTCAAATCGACGAGCCGCTTTAAGGAACGAGAGCACCTTCCGGATGTTGCGATTCAGTTGCACGTAGTGGAGGGGAACGGTGTGCCAATCCGCCGCGCGTACCTGATGCATATCGACAATACCTACGTGTATGAGGGTGGGGAACACGACCTCACACGCCTCTTTGCCTTGGAGGATGTTACCGATACGGCGAGGGAATACCTTGCTGATGTTGAGCCCGGCAAGCTGGCGGAGATGTGGGAGTCATTGGGTCAAGCCGCGACCCTTGACATAGAGACGGGCCGACATTGCACGTCCCCTTACCGGTGCCTGTTCTATAGCCACTGCCATGCAGATGAGCCTGAACATCCGATTGCAGAACTCCCTCGACTATCGCAACGCGTAGAAGAACGACTCAAGAGGCTAGGGATTCGGGATATTGAGAGCATTCCGAGCGACGCGAGGGGCTTATCGAATGTACAGCGTCGGGTACGCGATAGCGTTATCACCGGCAAGCAATATGTAGGCTCAGACCTCAGCGAGCGACTATCCGGAATTGAGTTTCCGGCGTCATTCCTGGACTTCGAGACGATTCTTACTGCTGTTCCTATATTCGTTGGGACAAGGCCATACCAGCAGATTCCGTTCCAGTGGTCTCTCCATCTGCAGGAATCTGACGGCTCATTGTCGCACCGTGACTACCTGCACGATGGGGATGATGACCCACGACAAGAGTTCGTCACCAGCCTACTCGAGGCCATCCCGGCCAGTGGCTCAATCGTCGTTTACTCCGGCTACGAAGAGCGAATTCTGCGACAGCTTGCCAGTGAGTTCCCTCAATACAAGGCTCAGTTGATTGCGCTTACCGCGCGGCTCGTCGATCTGCTGCAGATTGTGAGTGACTGCTATTACCACCCTAAGTTCCATGGGAGCTTCTCGATCAAATCGGTGACGCCCGTCCTCGCCCCTGAGCTTTCCTATGAGGAACTCGACATACCCGACGGCCTCGCCGCATCAGCCGCATACCAACGCCTGCTCACCAATGATGTCCCGCCGTCGGAGGCCACAAAAGTCAGACAATCCCTGCTCACCTACTGCGCGCAGGACACCGAAGCAATGGTCCGTGTCTACCAGGCACTGCTAAGAGAGATTGCCAATACTGCCGATTCTTAGCTGGCGATGGGCCTGAATCCGACCACCGAACACAAAAGGAGTCGCCATGGGAATCCTTGGAATCAAAAACAGGACAGAAAACTGGAAGACGGCTCGAACATTCGCGCCGTTCTATGGTGCCAACAGTGTGCGTCTCGCACGCCGTCTGCTTGGCCCAGATGCAACTCTTGAGCCGGGTGATGTCCGGCTTGAATTGTTTTGGAAGGGCGTGCGCGACTTAATCGATGGTAGAAACAGAGGCCGGCCGAAGGCGGAGAAGAAGAAGTTCACTGACTATGAGGATGAGTTTGGTGCATCGTTTGAGAGACATTTTGGAGGCCTGCGCGCTGCGATCAAAAGATTTATTAAGGAACAACCCCGTGTATTAAATTCTCTCCGGGGGCGTAACTATACAACTAATGGCAACCTCGAAGATGGCACGAGCACCAAGACTAAGCTGGCGAGCAACCTAAACGGTATCGAAATCGATATCGTGCTTGAAACCCCGGAGCACCTCCTTATCGGCGAGGCGAAGGACGAATCAAATTTCGGCACGGACGGGAGTCAAGTTCTCGTTCACCAGCTAATGGGCCAGTACGTGCAAGCGACGGTTCTACTTGATGTTCTGAAGATCGAAAAACAGGTGATGCCCTTCATCGTCTGTGATGATAAAGCCGCCGTCATGAGAAGCGGTCAGATACAGTTCATGCTACGGAAAGGCTGGCTGAAGGAAGACCGCATCCTCACGTGGGATGACATAGAGGCGTTGCGCTAGCGCCCACAGCCTCCCTCGCTCACCCTGACCCTGTGAAGGGCCGCCCCCGCTATACTATCCACACTGATATGACCGACTTTGAACTGATCAAGAGCCTCGCCCGCAAGACCGACACCAAAATCGTCCTGCTTGTCATGGACGGACTGGGCGGCATCCCCCACCCGAAGACCCTCCGCACCGAGCTTGAGGCCGCGCAGACGGACAACCTGGATCGCCTCGCGCGCTCCTCGCAGACCGGCCTGTCCATCCCCGTTGCGCACGGCATTACGCCCGGCAGCGGCCCCGGCCACCTTGCCCTCTTCGGCTACGACCCGATCAAGTACCTCATCGGACGCGGCATCCTTGAAGCGCTTGGACTGGACATGGACGTCCGCGAGGGTGACATCGCCGCCCGAGGAAACTTCTGCACCATTGGCGAGGACGGCACGATAACCGACCGCCGCGCCGGCCGCATCTCAACCGACATCAACCGCGAGCTGACGGAGCGGCTGAATGACATCACGCTTGACAAGGCGCAGGCCATCGCCGCCTCCGGCCGCGAGCATCGACTTGCCATAATATTCCGCCCAGAGGACGGCGGACCGCAGCTCAGCGACGCCGTGACGGATAGTGACCCTCAAAGAGAGGGTTTAGCCCCCTTAAACGTCACTTCAAGCGCGGTTTTGGGCCAAAATACCGCCGACATTGTGAATTCCTTCCTCAAGGTTGCGATGTCCGTTATTGCTGATGCCCACCCCGCAAACGGCCTTGTTTTACGCGGATTTTCCACGACTCCCGATCTCCCCCAAATGTCGGACATTTACGGCCTGGATCCTGCCGCGATCGCCTCATATCCAATGTACCGAGGCCTCGCCAAACTGGTCGGTATGAACGTCCTTCAGACTGGCGAAACTATTGACCAACAGATTGAAACGGCGCGCGAAAATTGGGATACGCACGACTTCTTTTTCCTACATTACAAATACACCGACAGCGCAGGCGAAGACGGCGACTACGATGCAAAAGTGGCCGCCATCGAGCGGCTGGATAGCGCCCTGCCCGCCCTGCTGGATCTCGATCCTGATGTTCTAATCGTGGCGGGAGACCATTCAACACCAACCGCGATGGCCGCCCACAGCTGGCATCCGGTTCCCGTGATGATCCGGTCGCGGCACATCACCGCCGGCTTTGCAGAGGCGTTCACGGAGCGCGAATGCGCAAAAGGAATGCTGGGAACCATGGCGGCGACGGACATCATGCCGTTGGCGCTCGCCAATGCCGGTAAGCTGGACAAGTTCGGCGCGTAGCGCCATCCCAACAGAGAGGTAATACCCATGCCATCCACCCGAACGCCGCTGATTGCCGGCAACTGGAAGATGAACACCACGCTCGCCGAGGCGCGAATCCTTGCCTACAACGTTGTTCACATGGTCGGCGTTCCCAAGGGCGTTGACGTGGCCGTGTGCCCGCCGTTCGTCTCGCTGCCCATCGTTGCCGAGGCACTGCGCGGATCACCCGTCGCGCTCGGCGCGCAGAACCTGTATCCGGCAGAGTCAGGCGCGTACACGGGAGAGGTTGCGCCGAACATGCTGCAGGGCCTGTGCCGTTACGTGATTGTCGGCCACTCAGAGCGCCGCGCCTATTTCGCGGAGGCTGACGAGTTCGTGAATGCAAAGGTCCACACCGCCCTCAAATACGGCCTCACCCCGATCATGTGCGTCGGCGAAACGCTCCAGCAACGAGAGGCAGGCGAAACGGAAGACATCCTCAAGACGCAAACATCCGGCGGGCTAGCTGATGTGGATGACGTTTCAGCGGTTGTCGTTGCCTACGAACCCGTTTGGGCTATCGGCACGGGCGTGGCGGCAACACCGGACGACGCGCGTGAGGGAATCGCCGTCATCCGCAGCACAATCGCAGAGGCCCATGGGCAGGACACAGCCGACTCCGTCCGCATTCTTTACGGGGGCTCCATGAACCCGGAGAACGTTGCGTCGCTGCTTGAGCAGCCGGGCATTGACGGAGGTTTGATTGGCGGCGCGTCACTCAACGCAGAGCAGTTCGTTGCACTGGTTCGAGCGGCGGAAGAACGCGAGCGCGAATAACCCCTGCTCCATCCCAATTGCAATTCGAACAACCCATTCCGTTGTCTATACTGAATATAGGCAAAAGCGCATGGTCATAACGATATCCGAATCAGCCTGACTCGCTACCACTGCCACATCGTTCTCTAAGGACAAAGAATTCAGGAGGAAAGCAGCAGCATGTCCACAGGTTCCACCCTTCGCATCGGTCTCGTCGGCGCAGGCCGATTCTCTCAGCGGCGTGTCGTGCCGGAACTCGCAAAGGTTCCCGGTGTCGAGTTCGTTGCCGTCGCGAATAACAGCGCCGAGTCAACTGCCCGCGTCGCCGAGCAATTCAACGTTGCTACACAAGCATCCTCCTGGCAGGACGTTGTTTCCTCGCCGGACGTTGACCTTGTCTTCAACGGGACCCAGGCCCCGCAGCATCGCGACATCTTGCTTGGCGCGCTGGAGAACGACAAACATCTTCTCACTATGAATCCCCTGGCCATGACCGGTGCGGAGGGGCGTGAGATCGTAGCGGCACTTGAGGCGCGGCCCCAGCTCAAGGCGCGGCAATATCCCGCATTCCCCGGCGGCCCGTACGACCGTGAAGACGCTCTTGTCCTACGACTGTTAGCTGCGGGGCGTATCGGGCGTGTACTAAGCGCGGAGATGTACTGGCATACGCCCTTCCTCGCCTTTGGCAGTTACTTTGACATCCTCAATCGATGGTTGGGGGCGCATCAGCGTTTGTTGGTCGTTCGCAAACAGCACGAGGTGGACAACCGACGCGTTGGCTTCTCAGCCATCCTCGCGGACCTCGGGGATGACGTCGCCGTCCGCTACGTGCATGACAATCTCGCGCCGAAGACCACGCAAAACGCTCACATCGCTCTCCACGGGGAAGAGGGCAGCATCATCATTGAGGGCTATCCTCCCGATCCGTTGTCGTCCGTGCGTATCGCGTCAGGTGATGGCGAAGCGGAGGTCGTGCCTGTTCCGGGCGATCTGCGACAAGCTTATGAGGACGAGCGGCGCGTCAATATCGAGGAGCAGTTCCTCGGATGGGTAATGGGTGGCGCGGAACCGACTCCACTCCTTCTGACCTTGCAGCAGGGCTTGCAGTCCATTGGTGCGGCGGAGGCGTTCGTGGCCTCAATGCGACAGGGCGGTGCCTGGGTGGAGTTGCCGCAAGACTAGGCTCCACACTAACGCGCGCTATTTCGAACAAGGCCAAATTGCACCCATGGGCACACCGGTCATTGCGCTCGTCGGGGCAACGGCCGTTGGCAAGTCGGTCGTCGCAGTAGAACTCGCTAGACGCATTGAGGGCGAAATCATCAACGCGGACAGCCGACAGGTCTATCGCGGCATGGCAATTGGCACGGGCATACCCTCTGATGAAGAACGCGGCGGTGTCCCACACCATCTCTATGGCATATCTGAACCGGATGACGACTTCTCTCTGGGACGGTTTCTCACAGCCGCCACGTGCGCCATAGAGGACATCCATGAGCGGGGAAAAACGCCAATCATTGTAGGTGGCACCGGCCAATACGTGTGGGCCTTGCTTGAGGGATGGAACGTTCCTGAGGTGGCGCCGAATCCTGAGCTGCGAGAAGAACTGATGGAGCGTGCTGAAGTCGAGGGGCGCGACGCCCTGCACGAGGAACTCCGCCGCCTTGACCCCGCCGCCGCAGAACTCATCCACCCCAACAACCTGATTCGTACTGTGCGCGCCCTTGAAGTTGTCAGGACAACGGGCCGCCCCTTCTCAGAGCAGCGCACCCAAACTGCCCCGCCCTGGGACATACGACTCTGCGGCATCAGCATGGAACGCGAGGCACTGGACGCGCGTATCGAACAGCGCGTTGACCGCCAATTGGAGACCGGCTGGATCGACGAGGTCAAAAATCTCCTGGAGCAGGGCTACTCACCATCGCTGTCGTCATTCCGCAGCATCGGCTACAGAGAGATAGCGGCGCACATTGAGGGTGGCATACCTTTTGATGAGATGCGGCAAGCCATCATTCACAAGACGCGCCGATTCGCCCGAACGCAATTCGCGTGGTTCCGCGCCGATGACGAGCGCATCACATGGATGGATGCGAGCCAGAGTACGGAGCAGTTAGCTGAACAGATACAAGCTACGTTGGGACTCTGACAGCGGACGGCGGTATACTTTGGCTATGAATTTCACGAAGATGCACGGCACGGGCAACGACTTCATCGTCGTTGAGGGCGGTCCTGCCGAGGCCGATTCCACGAATTGGCCGGAGGTGGCACGCGAGGCGTGCAGCCGCCGGTTCGGCGTGGGCGCAGACGGCATTCTTGTCATTCGCCCCTCAGATGATGCCGCCTTGCAGATGCAGATCTTCAACCCGGATGGCTCCGAGGCAGAGATGTGCGGCAACGGCATCCGCTGCGTCACCAAGTACGCCATCGAGCGCGGTATCGTCGATAGCTCAGCGCTCCGCAACGAGGCCGGTCTTCCCATTGAGACGCTCGGGGGGCTTATGACCGTGTGGCCGCAGAACGGCAGCTCATCGGGCGCGATTGAGGCTGTGCGTGTTGGCATGGGCGCGCCGATACTTGAACCCAGCGAAATCCCTGTGGCCGTGAATGGCCCGGCGCCTGTGCAGGGTCACACGCTTGAGGTAGGTGGCTACGCCCTGAGTCTTTCCTTTATTTCCATGGGAAATCCCCACGCCATCGCATTCATCGACACACCGGTCGCGGACTTCCCGCTTGAGACTATCGGGCCGATGGTTGAAAACCATCCCCTGTTCCCGGAGCGGGTCAACTTTGAAATCGTCAATATCCGGTCTCGCGAAGAGATAACCATGCGCGTGTGGGAACGAGGCGCAGGCCTCACCATGGCGTGCGGCACCGGCGCTTGCGCGGTTGTTGTCGCAGCACGCATTGCCGGGATGGTGGATGATTGCGTGTCAGTTGAGTTGCCGGGCGGGTCGCTCACCATCGAGTGGGACGGCAACCCGGACAGCCAGGTCTACATGACCGGCCCTGCCACAACGGTTTACGCCGGACAACTGCTCACGAACTAGGCCGCTCAGCGGTTCCTGATTCAGCAGCAGTCTCCGATTCGATGTACGTTCGCGCGAGGCGCGCGGGCAGTTGCGGCCGCTTCATTGTTAGGTACATATACAAGGAAATTACCGCCATCAGGCCAAGCGAGAAGAATGCCCACCGGTATCCGTCCGCGCCGTATTGATCAAACATGTACCCGGCGAAAATCGGCGCGAAGACCCCTCCCATTGCTGTAAACGTGAACTGCAGGCCCAAAAGCCGGCCATAGATCTGTCTGCCAAAGAGTTCTCCAAGCAGAGCCGATCGAGGCGGGTTGCCAAGACCAAACCCGAACCCGAAGAACACGGCGAAAATGACGGCCGTAATCGGGTCCCGCGCAAAGAAGAATAGCACCGCGCCTATGATCTGCATCGCGAACGAGATTGAGACGATTTTGCGTTTGTCATACATGTCAGCAAGAATGCCGCCGAGGATCCGCGCCGGGAAACTGGCAAGCGGCAGGAGCGTGATCAGTGCGGTGGCCCATTCATCACTGAATCCGAACTCGTTCCACACCTTGAACTGGTGAATGATGAACGAGCCAAAGAAAATGAACCCGAAAATGTTCGCCACAACGTACTTCCAGTACGTCGATGTTCTGATCGCCTCCTTCACTGTGAACGTCGTATCGGCATAGCGGTCATCCTGATCCATCTCAGCGAATCGCGCTGCCTCAGCCTCGCTCATGCCATCTGGATGCAGCCCGTACTTCTCAGGTGCGTCCCGCATCATCAGTCCGAGCGGCAGACCGACAATAAACGTCGTGATTCCCAGGTAGAAAAGCGCATCCCTCCATTCAAAGAGGGCGATCAAGCCAACGACGAGCGGAACAAGCAGGGCGCTAACACCCGCTCCGTAGGACACGATAGCCATGGCCGTGCCACGCCGACGGATGAACCAGGCGTTGACGGCGGTGTTGACCGTAAGGAAAGAGCCGAACGCGAGACCAAACGCCATTACTGCGAACGCGGCGAAGAAATGCCACAACTCCTGCACCAAACTCAGCCCGATGAACCCGCAGCCGAGAATGAACATGCCGCCAAGCACGGATTTGCGTGGCCCAAAGCGGTCAACGACATATCCAACGATTGGGCCAAAAATGCCCTGCTCGGTCCGCTGAAAGGCGAATGCGATGGAGGCCACGGCGGCCGGCCACTTAAACTCGTCAATGATTTCATCGAAGAACGGCGCGAAGCCGTAGAAGAACACACCGGCTGTGTAGAACAAGACGCCGAAACTGGCAATCGCCAACCACCAGCCGTAGAAGATGCGGTTGGGGTGAATCAGAACCGATAATGCAGCGTTTACGGCGACCTCCCAACAAAAACCAAAGCCCGCGAACGGGCGGACTGAATAAGTATAGCCCCGCTACGCCACCGGGCGGCACAGTCCTGCCGAACGCAGTCAGATTATGCAGATGCCGGAGGTGGTACGGTGGCCGGTCGTGGGCGCGTTACCGTGAGTGTCAGCGGTACAGATAGGCTCAGGATCGCGGCGACGATCACGAATCCGATCACGTAGCTGTCCGTCTGATCGTAGAGCCAGCCTATAGCAACCGGCGACATGATAGCCGGCAATGAGGCCAGCCCCTGCTGAATACCAGCTACCCGCCCAAATATCGACAGTCCCCAGTACTCTGCCTGCAGCGCCAGCCGCACCGATGATTGTGAGCCGATGGCGCTTCCCAGGAGAAATCCGGCGAGTATCGTCAGCCACGGAACAGTTGACATGGGTATCAGTACAATCGCGATCCCCTGCACGGTGATTCCTATGGCAAGCACCACCCGCTTGTCCACGTAGTCGGCTATCGTCCCGGCAATAACGCGAATGGGAATGCTCGAGGATGTCTGCCACGCGAACATGAAGGCAATGAACTCTTTGGAGAATCCATTCTTCTGCAGGATGAGCGCCTCGTACGTGATGATGGACCAGGACGCGCCCAGCAGTGCGCTCGCTAGGACATACTGCCAATAGCCCCGGCTACGCAGTACGTCTCGCAGCGTGAAATTGGCCTCCGGCAAGATGTTCGCGCGAGATGACGGCGCAGTCTGGTCCTCGGGTGGATCGCCGCCGTCGGGCACCATGCCGTAGTCCTGCGGCCTGTTGCGGATGAGGGGAATCAGGAGCATCCCGACAACCCAGAACCCCACACCCGCGCCGAACAGGACGGATCGCCAACCAAACTCCGGGATGATCCACGCCCACACTCCTGCCAGCAGGCCGGACATGCCCGGCCCAACAATCATGATTCCGTTAGCACGACCCCGAAATCGCCGAAACCACGCGTTGATCGCCGCGGCCGTCACGATGAATGACCCGGCGCTGAGGCCGAAGGCAAAGACGATGAAGACTCCGTAGTACTGCCAGATGTTGTTAACCTGGCTCATCAGCATGCAGCCGCCGCCGGAAACGAAGTAGCCGACTATCAGGATCTTACGAGCGCCATATCGATCAACGAGGTAACCGGTCAAGGGAGCGGTGATGCCGGATTCCAGTCGCTGTAGAGAAGGACCGATGCCAGCCAGCGCCTGCGACCATCCAAAGTGCGTCACCATCGCAGCGAAGAAGTTGGAGAAGCCCCAGAAGCCGATGCCGTCCGTGTAGGCGGCAAGCCCCGTGCCCGACAGCGTCACCCACCAGCCATAGAAGACCTGCCGCGGATGCCGGGCGAACATCCACGCCGTCATAACGGTTTTCTGGGTCCTCATGTCGTGGCAAGCCTCACTTCATCGGCGGCGCCACTCCTCGGACGCGTCATCATAAGCACCATGATCACGGCCAGAGCAAGAGGAACAACGACTGTCATAAACGCGATACGGTAATCGTACGTGTCCGCGAGCCAACCCACCACCACAGGCGAAATCAAGCCGCCAATCGCCCCTGCCCCAACCTGCAGGCCCATCAGTGAGCCGAAGATTCCGCGGCCCCAGTAATCGCCCTGCAATGACAGCCGCGCCGCGTTGCTGCCACCCCACCCCGTGCCATAGATGACCTCAAAGATGATGGCCACCCAGATGTTGGCGACGAAGACGAACAGGATCCCTCCCGCCAGTTGAAAGCTCAGCATCGTCGCCACGACAAGCCGCTTGTCGAATCGATCTGCGAGCGCGCCGGAGAAGAATCGCATTGGGATGCTCGCAACAGTGAAAACAACCACCATCGCGCCCGCCGTCTCCATGGAGAAGCCGTAGCTGACAAGCGCGGGGATGTGGTGGACAACCATCGCCGTGATGGCCACCTGCTGCATGGAAAGCGCGCCGACATAGAGCAAGTATGAACGACTCAACAGGATGGATCGCACCGTTCCCGGCGACGGCTCAGGCTCAGCCGCATCTCCTGCTTGCCCTGATTCCGAGTCGTTTGTCTCCGGCGGATCGCCGTCCATGCGCAGGCCGTAATGCTCCGGCCGCCTCCGCAGAACCATGGCGAGCGGGATGCACGTTATCCACGTTCCGATGCCCGTGAACAGGGCAGCGTCGCGCCAACCGTACTCCCCTATCAGCACGACGAGCAGCGCCGTCATGATGCCCCCGAAGCCCGGCCCCATGAAGGTCAGGCCCAGCGCCTTGCCACGGTTGCGCAGGAACCAGTTGCTGACGGCGGTCGCCACCATCACGTAGGATGTTGCGCCCATGCCGCTGCCGATGAGGATGAACGCGACGTAGTATTGCCACGCGTGCTCAACTTGGCTCAGGACGATGAATCCCGCCCCGCCGCTGAACATCGCCACCGCCGTGACGAGACGAGGCCCAAACCGGTCCGTGAGCGCACCGATAGTCGGACTCAAAATCGCCGTGAACACCGCCATCATGGCGGGCCCGCGTGAAACCTGCTCCCGCGTCCAGTTCAGATCCAGTCGGATACTGTCAAAGAACGCGCTGAACCCAAAGAAACTGACGCCCGTCGTGTAGAACATCAGGTACATGCCGGACAGCGCCATCCACCAGCCATAGAAAAGGCGCGGGCGGCGGCGGCGTGGTGCTGAAACGTCAGCAGTCATACCGCCACCTGCGCCTCACTCTCAGCCGAAGGGGTTACGTACTGCGGCCGTTTCATCAGCAAGATGAGGACAGGGGCGATGGCAAGGGGGAGGATACTCCACACAAGGAACACCGCAGTGCCCAGGCCGAAAACGTCGACGACGAAGCCGGTGAGTGCATGCCAAATGGCGGCGACAAGGACAGATGCAGATGCCTGAATACCATAGAGCAGCCCGAAATGTCTCTTGCCAAAATAGTCCCATTGCAAGGCCAGGATGGCCGGAATTCTTGCATGGAAACCGGCAATCAAGAGCCCGACTGCTGCACTGTTGACCACTCTGCCAAGGTCAAGAACTGACGGAATCGTAATAGTCATCAGGATGACGAGCACAGCGAGCACCACGAGCTTTCGATTGAAGCGATCGGAAAGAGCCCCCACAGCCACCAGTGCGGGTAAGGATAGCAGTGTGGCCAGAAAAGTCGCAGAGACGCCCACCACCACGTCCAACGAGAACAGGAAAGGCGTCGCGGCTGTGCCGGAGAGCGCGGCGGCGCCGATGTACAGGTAAATCGACCTCGCTGAAGAGATCGTTCCGAGTTTCAGAGACACGGCTTGTCGTCTGCGTTGGTTGTCAGGCTCTGCGTCGATGGAGGCTGCGGGAGAGTCCATCACCATGGCATCCGAACCCCATCCCTCTTCCCCCCAGGGCCGCCATCGCCGCATCCCCAAGGCAATGGCTAGTCCAAGAGCAACCAGCACCCCTCCAACTAACAGCACAATTGCCAAGTGAACTATGCCGAATCCATCAAACCTTGTAGACAGAGGCAACAATAAGAGACCGCCGAAAACAACTGGCCAAAATGTTGCGGCAGAAACGCCTGCAAGCGCGATGGCAAAAGCCAAACCCACGTGGCGGACAAACAGATTGGCTACTGTCGTCAAGAGAGCAATTTGGGCGACCGCTACCATGACACCGCCAACCACGATTGCAGCACCATAGGACTGCCAATTCGGACCGATAATGGCCAGCACGACATAAGCCATACCACCAATTAGCAGCGCGGTCGCGACTACCCCAATTGGCCCTCGTCGATCAACCATATGGCCGATAAGTGGGCGTAGCGGCAACAGGACCAACAGCAGGATAGGCGCACCAATACTTAGCAAGTATCTGGGCGCGTCGCCCCTCGGCGGCTCAAACAGGAACTCCGCGAGGTTACTATCGGCAATCGTCATCAGCGCCAATATCCCCGCCCCCGCCAGCACAATCCACCACCCACGGTGGATATTGCGCGGCAGCAGAGGCGCAGAAGGCAGCGGCGCTCCATCGTTCTCAGCGACAGGTTCCTCGCCCCGTTCGTTTTCTCTATCCATGCGCCACTGTAGGCGTGGGCGTGAGCCAAACACAAACATAAATGACAGTCGCCTCAGATTGCTACAATAGGTTTCAGCGCGCAGTCCACTAGTGAGTCAGATAGCGGAGGAGAGCCAGCCGAATGCCACTACCAGAGCAAGCGCGGCGCGTCGCGCAGTTGCCCCCGTACCTCTTTGTGGAGGTCACGCGCAAGATCAACGAGAAGCGCGCCCGCGGCGAGGACGTGATCTCCCTCGCCATCGGTGATCCTGATCTTCCCTCCCCTCCGCACATCATCAGCGCGCTTGTCACATCGCTGGAGGACGTTGCCAATCACCGCTACCCGGAATCCGACGGCCTGCCGGCGTTTCGCCGTTCTGTAGCCGACTGGTACAAGAAGCGCTTCGGCGTGGAGTTCGACCCGGATACGGAAGTGCTCCCCACTATCGGTTCGAAAGAGGGCATCGCCCACATCGCGTGGTGCTATCTGGACCAGGGTGACATTGCGCTGGTTCCTGATCCCGGCTACCCCGTCTACAGCGTCGGCACGATGTTGGCCGGCGGCGAGTCATATTACATGCCGCTGCATCGTGAGACCGGCTTCCTGCCGGATCTGGACGCCATCCCGGAGGATGTTGCCCGAAAGGCCAAGCTGCTCTGGATCAACTATCCCAACAATCCCACAGCGGCTGTCGCAGAGCTCGATTTCTATGAGCGCGTCGTAGAGTTCGCAAAGAAGTACGACATCGTCGTCTGTCACGACGGCCCCTACACAGAAGTTGCGTTCGACGGCTATAAGCCCGTGAGCTTCATGCAGGTGGACGGTGCGAAGGATGTGGGCATCGAGTTCCACTCCCTGTCCAAGTCGTACAACATGACTGGCTGGCGCATCGGCATGACCGTTGGAAACGCCGAGGTCACAAACGCGCTGATGCGGATTAAGTCGAATGTGGATTCAGGCGTGTTCCAGGCCGTGCAATTGGCGGGCATCGCCGCGCTGGAGGGTCCGCAGGACACCATCGACCACCACAACGCTGTCTACCAGGCAAGGCGTGACAAGCTCATCCCTGCCCTGCGCAAGATGGGGCTTGAGGTCGATCCCCCCAAGGCAAGCCTGTACGTCTGGGCCAAGCTGCCGGACGGGGCGCTATCCGGTGAGTTTGCATCCCGCCTCATCGAGGAGGCGAATGTCGTAGTGACGCCGGGCCGCGGCTACGGAGAGGCGGGTGAGGGGTATATCCGCTGCTCGCTGACCGTTGGGGACGATGCCCTTGACCGCGCGCTGGAGCGGTTGAGCAACGTCAACGTCTCTAATCTCCTCTAGGCGGACAAATTCGAATGGCGCAGACTAACAAAACACAACGCGAGAAGAACACCGTCAGCGCATTTCACGCTGATGAGGAACGGGTGATGCTCGCCCTGGCATGGGCGGAGCACTCCATGACGTTGTCGGAGTTGTCGGCCAGCCTTGAGACCTCAGCGGCAGATTTGCGGGAGGCAATGCGTTCGCTCTATCGACATCATTTCCTGCTGATTTCGCGGGGTATTAGGCAAATTGAGGATACCTCCTGCTTTCACAGCCCGCCCGCGCGTATGTCCGCCGCTACCTGCTCCCTGAGACACCACGCAAGCTGCCGATCGAGGCACTCAAAATCACGACCAGGCGGCGCTAAAGGTCCGCGTTGAACGCGAACCAGTTGACCCACCAGTAGTAGGTGATATACGCGCCCGCGCCGATGAGCATGATCGGGCTCAGCCACTCCACAATCGGCATCGCCTGGCGAATCACCACGCGGATAAGGTCCTTGAAGACCGCAGCTCCCAGCGTCAGGCCAATCAAGCCTACGCCCATCCCCGCGCCGTAGATCAGGAACATGATGAATGCCGCATAGCCACCGATGACCTGGCCCTGCGCGAGAATGGCCAGAAAAATCGGGAACGTGCAGCTCAATGTGGCAAGCGCATACGCCAGCCCGAACAGGAAAACGGATGTCAGCCCCCGGCTCCCGGTGCCCCAATTGACTCCAATGGTCGGAATGAGCGCGATGGAGCGCTTGTTCACCAGCATGAACGCGATCATGTACCCGCCCAATAGAATGAGTGCACCGCCGACGAAAATCGCGATATAGGGAATGATGTCGCGCAGGATAGTTCCCACCGCGCTCCACACGACGCCAAACGTGCCGAACAAGAACAGGAACGCGAGCGCCGCCGTGCCTCCGACAAGCATCGCCTGACCAAGGCGGAGCGCAATGGGTCGCTCCTCGTAGCCTTCCTCGCGGGAACCGATGTAGTAGCCGATGTATGCGGGCAGCATCGCAACGCCGCATGGGCTTGCCAGCGCGACAAAACCGGCGCTGAATGCAAAGGCAAAGGGAAGATTGAACATTATCCGGCCCTCATACTAAAAAGTATACGGGCGCGGCGTTATCGTTGTCGGCTTGCGCCGACAGTGCTCATTGGGATTGACGCCGCTTTCCTAGACGTTTACGGCTTCCTGGTCAATAACGGAGCAGGACATCAGGCGCTCTGTGGTCTCCATGAGCATGGCGTCGCCAAGAGCCAGGATGTCCCTGACGCGCTGATCTGTTACCGAGTAAAAGACGTTGCGGCCACGCCGATCCGCGTCAACGAAACCGCACCAGCGGAGGCAGGAAAGGTGGCTGGAAACGCGGCCTTGCGGCGCGCCCAGCATCTCCACCAGCTCCGAAACACTGCGCTCTGACTCCAATAGGATGTGAAGAATTCGCAGTCGCGTTGGGTCTCCAAGCCCGCGGAAGAATCGAGCTGCCGCCTCTGCGCCGGAGGGCGCGCTGACCATTGGGCCCGTTGGCGTAAGTGTCAGTACGTGCATTGCGCTCATTGCGTGAGTCCGTCCAATCCCCATTCTTCCGCTCGTCCTACCCTGTCCATTCCACGGGGCGCGCAGGTGCGCTCCTCACATGTCATGGACTCCTTAACTATATCGTATGTCGCAGGGGGAGTCCGTCCGTACAATTGAGAGCACATGCACGCGCCCATTTTCTCTCAGACTTTCGATCGACGCTTGTTGACCACATTGCAACACGCGGCCCTTCTCGCTGCGGTCATTGTTGCCGTGCTGGCAGCGGCCTGCGTTAGCGAGCCAACTCCAACTCCTACGCCTCAACCCACTGCCACAAGCTCACCGACCGCGACACCCCTTCCAACCCCAATCCCCAGCCCAACGGCCGCTCACACGCCTCGCCCAATCAGCCTGCCCGCAGATGAAGCACCCCACACGGATCCCGTGGAGTGGTGGTATTACAGCGGCATCATGGAGGACGAAAACGACAACGACTATGGATTCCATTTCGTCATATTCCAAGTGACGAACCCGGAGACCGGCGATGCGGGCTACATGTCCCACACATCCGTGTTTGATGTCACAGCAGAACACCGGGAACAGTCAGTGCGCTTCGGCGTGGGCGCGCAGGCTCAGCCGGCGACGGGATTTGAATTCTCTGTAGGAGATTGGACACTCAGCGGGGACGACGGAACGCACTCATTCGCCGCGACAACAGACACCTTTGGATTCGACCTCACCGTGGAGACCACCAAGCCTGCCGTTCTTCATAACGAAACCGGTTACCTGGAGGCGCTTAACGGCTGGACCTACTACTACAGCTGGACCAACATGGACCTCACTGGAACGCTCACCGTCGATGGGCAGGAGCTGGACGTTACCGGTGAAGCGTGGATGGATCACCAATGGGGCGACTTTGTCGTCAGCGGATACCCGAGCGGCTGGCAGTGGTTCGCCGTCTCCATGGACAACAACTATGAGTTGATGGTGGCCGAAGCCCGGGAATCCGATGGTCAAGTCATTATTTACGGCACTTTAGTTGACCCATCCGGCGCGACAACGCACATCGACGGCGAGGACGTCACAATCGAAGTTCTTGGCATGTGGGCAAGTCCTCACACAGGCGGTGAATATCCTGCGGGATGGCGCATCACGATCCCGGCGCAGGAACTCTCCATGACGCTCACACCTCTGCTGGATGACCAGGAATTCACACTTGCCTTCCCACCGAACACCATTTACTGGGAGGGCCTGACGGAAACGGACATCACATTTGGCGGGGACCCCGTAAATGGTTCTGCTTACGTGGAACTTGTAGGGTACGCCCCGCCACCAACGCCAACTCCGTAAATCGCCGCCAGACGCTCCTAGAATCGGAGCTGGTCGTCGTCCTCGTCATCCATCCCGTACGTGCGGAATGTTGCGCCCCAACGGTCTGAATGCTTGTACGTCAGGTCTTCGAATAGACCGGAGAACTGCGGCGTGTCGATTGGATCGGTCGTCATGATGTAGGCGTCCTCGCCGTTGTCTGAGTAATAGCGCTTGCGGCGCCCAACAATCTTGAAGCCGTACTTCTTGTAGAGATTCTGGGCGACTTCATTGGACACCCGAACCTCCAGCGTCACAGCGCGGCAATTGAGCAGTTTGCTCGCCTCCACCGCGCCGATGATGAGCAGTTCGCCGATCCCCTGCCCTCGATGCGACTTACGCACGCCCACGCTCGTCACATGACCTTCATCAATGACTGCCCAAAGACCGAGGTAGCCGGCAATCAACTCTTCGGTTGGGGGTGGCGCGTCCGTGCCGACCCCGAGGAGCCGCTTGACAGCGTTCGTGATGCCTCCGCCGCGTCTCCGCCCGTTTCCTCCCGGTCTATCCGTGGGTGGAAGATCATTGTTGCGGGCATAATCGTTATAGGGCGTGTCATGGGCAACCGCAACCAGATAATGTGCATACTTCCGTTCACGGAGATCGCGGCGGAACGGCGGCGCGTATCTGTTCTCCGGAAACGCGTCACGGTCGATCTGGACGGCCTGAGTGATATCGCCCTCATGCATGGGGCGCAGCAGCCATGGCATTGCGTCGAACGAGTTGTTGTCCACTATTGACCTCTCGTCGTCTGCAAAGAGGATAAAGTGAAATAGTCACCAGCGGACAGCTAACCCGACGAGGAACCCAAACGTTATCTGGATGTAGTGAATGAATCAGGAGCCAGGACGCATTCACTCCGGGGCGGAAACATCACTGACTGATGATGACATCGCAGCCATTGTTCAGCAGGCGCAGAACGGGGAGGCAGCCGCGTTTGGGCAACTCTATGAAATCTATTCCGACAGGGTCTTTCGATACGTCGCTTATCGCGTAGACAGTGACGCGGACGCGGAAGACATCACGGAGGATGTGTTCATTCGCATGTTAGAGGCAATCGGATCATTCAAATGGAGAAACGTGCCGTTCTCGGCATGGCTCATGCGCATCGCGCACAACCGCGTCATTGACCACTACCGTCGCAGCCGCCTCCGCACGGCAACACCGCTTGATGATGCGCCGCCTCTGCCCTCTCGCGATCGAGACCCACAGGATAGGGTGGACACATTCTCAGACCTCCAGGATTTGCGGGTGGCGATGGCCGGTCTCACAGACCTGCAGCGGCAGGTCATATCCCTGAGGTTTGGCTCGGATCTGTCCATCGCCGAGACAGCCCACGTGATTAATCGCAATGAAGGCGCGGTGAAGGCGCTGCAGCACAGCGCGATCCGAGCACTGCGTCGGCTCATGCTGCCGAGAAACGCGGAAGGTGGTGCAACGCTATGACCACACTGCCGCCCGACGACTCTGCCCTTTCAGAAGTTATAGATGAGTGCCTGGAGGCGCTCCGACGCGGCGAGTCCATTGATGACTGCCTGAGCCGTCATCCGGACATCGCGGATGAACTGCGTCCTCTCCTGATCGCCGCCGTGGCGATGGCCAACGTTGCTCCAACCCGTGATGAGTCTGCGCGGCGCATAGCGCACACGCGCTTCGAGGGCGCGGTTCGGCATCACCTCGCCACGAATCCGCGTGCAACATCCGGCCGATTCTCAATTCGCGACTGGTGGAACATCCGCGCCTCCCGATGGACACGCGTTTGGGCCGTTGGATTCGCCACCATGGCGATGTTTGTAGTGCTTAGCACGGGGGCAGCGTATGCCTCCAACGATGCTCTGCCTGACAGCCCGCTCTACCCCGTGAAGCGCGCCACGGAGCACGCGCGTCTCGCAATCACGTTCTCTGACGATAGCCGGGCTATCTACCATCTTGAACTCATAGAACGGCGCACGCTGGAACTGGCCGCCGTTGCCGAATCCGGTGATCAGACGCGGGCGGAAGAACTCAGCCGTGACGTGCTCAAGAACATCGAATTCGCGCGCGTGGAGGCCGGGTACACGGGGGCCGATGTTGCACAACAAGAGGAAGCTCTGGACACTGCAGCCCAGAGTCAATTGACAGGCGAGGCAATTGAACCATCGATAACCCTTGCTCCTGACGATAGTACCGCGAGTTCCGATGCGGTCAGCGAGATTGTGCAGGTTCGTGTGGATCCGCGTCTTCGCGCGTACATCGAAGCCGAGCGGGAATCCGCTGCCCGCGCGTACGCCGCGCTCCAGATTGCGCACCAGGTCGCTCCGCCGCATATGCGGCCGCATGTCCTGAACGCGCTGACTCTCGCGGAGCAACGCTATAGAACAACCCGGTACCCCGGCGAACCGGCGCCCATCTCCCGCACCCTCTTTGCTCAGGGGATTGCCCGCATCACTGACCAAGGCATGACGATCAGCGGCAGACTTCCCTTTGAAATTTCCCACAACGCTCTTGGCAACCGCCCACCGCGAGACGGGGACATCGTGACGGTCGGCGGATACGTTCGTGACGACGGCGTGCTTCTTGTACTTCGTCTCTATGTGTTCGAAGCGGAAGGAATTGCCGAGGATCAAATCTGGCTGCAATCTGAAGCGATTGGCCGGAACGAAGGTGTCCTCTTTATCCCCGGGTTCAACGTCTCAGTGGACGACTGGTCACAGGTGGGGAACCCGGCAGCTAATCAAGGCAGTTGGGTCTATGTAGAAGGAACGGTGAGGGACTACGGTGAAGTTGATGGGGAGGATATTCATCTGCTTGGAGCAGGGCCGATTCTCTTCCCCCAACCATAGGGGCAGCCCGGGTCACTGAAGGCGGGCAAACCTAACGTAACTCGCGCTATACTTGGATGTTATGAACCGTCCCGCCCAAAAGTCGGGCGTTTGGTATAACGTTCGGATCTTTCTGCGACTGCAGACCTTTCTTCTGCCGTATTGGCGTCGGGCGACGCTGACGTACGTCCTGCTGTTTATCTCCAGCGCCAGTGCCCTGGTGATTCCGTGGCTCTTTGGACGAGCAGTAGATCGACTTGTCGAGCAAGCAGCCATAGGCACCATACTCGCCGTCGCCGGGTGGATCCTTGTTGCGGCCATCATTCGCGGAGCCACGTCCTACGGCCAAAGCTACTTCAGCCAGGCTGTCTCACAACTCGTTGCCTACGACTTGCGCAACGCGATGTACGACCGATTCCAGCGGCAGAGTTTCTCATTCTTCGACACGTCACGGACAGCTGAACTGATGTCGCGGGCGACGGCGGACGTAGAGTCCGTACGCATGCTAATCAGTTTCGCGCTGGTTCGAATCGTGCAAGTCGCGGTAATGCTCCTGATGGTGACCGTTGTGCTGCTCCAATCAAACTGGCAGTTGGCATTGGTGACCTTGGCCGTCCTGCCGTTTATTGCCTACCGCACAACGCGAACAAGCCGCCGCCTCCGCCCTGTCTGGCTCTCCGTGCAGCAGGAAATGGCGGCTTTGAGCACCGTCCTCCAGGAAAGCCTTTCCGGAATGCGCGTTGTCAAGGCGTTCGGACGTGAAAAAGAGGAGACGGAGCGATTCAACAAGCAGGCGCACGTACTTTATGAGCGCAACATCACGGCCAACGACGAGCAGGCCCTCAACACCTCTTTAATGACGTTCTCCGTCTACTTTGCCGCGGGCATCCAGCTGCTCTACGGCGGCTACATGGTCATGCAGGGCGACCTCACGCCCGGACAGCTCACCGCTTTCCTCTTCTATCTGCTGACAATCACGGTTTATATCCGCATGATCGGCTGGCTCGGCAACCAGCTTTCCCGCGCCGTCGCGTCCGGTGAACGCATCTTTGAAATCCTGGACGCCCGTCCGGAGGTGCGCGAGAAGCCTGACGCTAGGGACAACGCCGTCGTTGCCGGCCGGATCGCATTCAACAACGTATCGTTCGGCTACGGCGGGCGGGATGACGTGCTGCAGGACGTGACGTTTGTGGCGGAGCCAGGACAGGTCATCGCCGTGGTTGGGGCGACGGGCAGCGGCAAGACAACCCTCGTCAGCCTTATTCCGAGGTTCTATGACCCGACACGTGGCGCAGTCGTCATTGACGGCGAGGACGTGCGGAACATGACGCTGGATCATCTGCGCGGTTCAATCGGCCTCGTACAGCAGGACGTCTTCCTGTTCTCAGCGACGATCCGTGACAACATCGCCTATGGAGTGCCTGATGCCCCGGAGGAGGAGATCATCGCCGCGGCCAGCGCCGCCCGCCTTGACAGCTTCATCCGCAGCTTGCCCGACCAATACGACACGTGGGTGGGAGAGCGTGGCATCAATCTCTCCGGGGGGCAGCGACAGCGGCTCGCCATCGCCCGAACCCTGCTGCTCGACCCGCGCATCCTCATCCTGGATGACTCCCTCTCCAGCGTGGATGCGGAAACGGAGAGATCAATCCAGCAGGCGCTCGATCGCGTGATGGAGAACCGCACGACAATCGTCGTCGCCCAGCGGTTGGCCAGCGTTCTGCGAGCCGACCAGATACTCGTGTTGGATGAGGGCCGTATTGTGCAGCAAGGGACCCACGCAGAGCTTATTGCGTACCCGGGTCCGTACCGCCAGATCTACGAACTGCAACTGCGCCACCAGGAAGAGGCGTTTGAGACCGCTCCGGATGGGATGACCGTCGGGGGGACGCGGCCATGATGGGCGGCGGTGGCGGAGGAGGCTACGGCAACTATGACGGTTGGGACGAGGAGACTCTTGGAGCAGTCTATGACCGGCGCATCCTCGTCCGGCTGATTCCCTACATCGCCCAATTCAAGGTGTGGGCAACCATTGCCGTCATCGGTATGTTGGCCGCGACATTCAGCAGCGTCGCCATGCCCCTGTTTATCGGCCTCACCGTCGATACTGCCATCGCCACCGGCAACACAGCACGCCTGGCGTGGATGGCGGGCCTGTTCTTCGGACTCGTCGTAATCAACGCCATCGGTCTCTGGCTCCAATCGCGCTACATGGCCAAGGTCGCGCACGCGATGCTCGTCAACATCCGCACCCAACTCTTTGGCCACCTCCAGAAGCAATCGCTGAGCTTCTACGACAAGCAGCAGGTGGGACGCCTCATGTCCCGCGTCGTGAGTGACGTTGAGCAGATTCAGCAGGTCATGACGGGCGGGATCATCGGAACGCTCAGCGACGTACTGACCCTGGTCGGCATCGTCGTCATCATGTTCGTCATGGATTGGTCGCTTGCCTCTGTTACGCTCAGCGTCGTCCCTGCCCTGATTGTCATTTCAATCTTCTGGCAGAGGCGGGCGCGAGTGGCATTCCTCCGCGTGCGCCGCGCTATCTCCGTAGTGAACGGAAGCCTGCAGGAGAACGTTTCCGGCGTGCGCGTCGTCCAGAGCATGAACCGCGAGGACGAGAACATGCGCCGCTTTGACCAGATCAACTACGACCACCTTGACGCCAACCTGCGCGCCTCCCGCCTGACCGCCGGTATGTTCCCGGCGGTGGAGATCATGGTCGGTATCTCGATGGCCGTGGTAATCATCTACGGCGGATGGCAGGTTCTGCAGGGCGCTTTGACGGTTGGCTTCCTGGTGGCGTTCACGTTGTGGGTACAGCGGTTCTTCGATCCCATCCGCAATATCACCATGCAGTACACGGAACTCCAACGCGCTATGGCGTCCGGCCAGCGCATCTTTGAGTTGCTGGACACACAGCCGCAGGTCGCGGACAAGGAAGGCGCGCAGCCCATACCGCCTATCAAAGGGCGCGTCACATTCGAGAACGTTTCATTCTCGTATGAAGACGACATCCCAGTGCTGCGGAACGTCTCGCTTGATGCGGAACCGGGCGAGACCATCGCGCTTGTTGGTGAGACGGGCGCGGGTAAGACGACGTTCGTCAGTCTTATCGCCCGCTTCTACGACGTGACAAGCGGGCGCATCACCATCGATGGCCATGACGTGCGGGACGTGCAGCACCAGAGCCTTGCCCATCAGATGGGCATCGTCCCCCAGGAACCGTTCCTGTTCTCCGACACCATCGAGGCGAATATACGCTTCGGGAAACCTGACGCGACGCGCGCGGAAGTGGAGGCGGCGGCACGGGGGGCCGGACTGCACGAAATTATCATGCACATGGATAACGGCTACGACACGGAGCTGCAGGAGCGCGGCGCGAACCTCAGCGTGGGCCATCGGCAGCTCGTCAGCTTCGCCCGCGCCATTCTCGCCGACCCCCGCATTCTGATCCTCGATGAGGCGACGGCCAACATCGACACGCGTACGGAGGCGCGTATCCAGGACGCGCTGCGACGGCTCCTGCCGGGCCGCACGTCATTCGTCATTGCCCACAGACTCTCCACCATCCGTGAGGCATCGCGAATCGTTGTGATGGACAACGGCTCAATCGTCGAGATCGGCACGCACAATCAACTGCTGGCGAATGGCGGCATATACGCGCGCCTCAACGCCATCTCCTACGGCGCGGATCAATCGATGAACGGCCACGCCGCCCCAGCCACTGCTCTCCCAGCCCCCGCAGGCGGCGCAGAAGATGCAGCAGAACGGTGAGCCAACACGCGCAAGACACTTATACTGTCAGCAGCGCAATCTGAGTGGGAGAATCGATTTGGGAATGACCAGAGTCGACATGACAGTGGCGCAGGTCGACGGATCACGCCCTGTTAGTCTGCATGCGATGGTGGACACCGGCGCCACCTTTTGTATGGCGCCGCGTTCAACGCTTGAGGGGATTGGGCTTGCGCCAACGGATACGATGCGCTTCAGGATTGCGACTAGGGAGTTTATCGAACGCGCCATTTGCGATGCTCAGGTCACAATTGAAGGGCGCGTCGGACTGGCGCCCATTATCTTTGGCGAGGAGAACGAGCCGGTTCTGATTGGCGTAATCGCGCTCGAGAGGCTCTCATTGGCCGTTGATCCAACTCGCGAGATACTTGTTCCTGCCGACGCGATACTCTACAAGGCAACTCCGCCCACCAGCAGTCAGCTTGAGTAGCCTGCTAACCCTTCAAGTACTCTGCCAGCCGTTCCAGCGCCGCTTTCCAGTAAGCCCGCCGAGCCTCCACGTCATCCGTACTGACCAGCTTTGACTGCATCACCGTGATGCGACTCTTGCTGTCACCATTCGCGTAGTAGCTGATATCGAGGCTTGTTTCAGTGCCGTCACCGTCCGTCCATGTCGCGCGGGTTGTTTTCTCGGGCGTGTCCTTGCGAACCGTGATCGGCGCCTCCGGCAGCCACTGCCCGCGGTGTGAGAGATCGGCGAACGCGCCATAGAGTTCCGCCAGCGGCAAGGGGAGTGTCTTGCTCACACTGACCTGGTAGCCGCGCGTAGTCTGATACCGCTCCCGCATCCCGCGCGCCCGCTCATAGTCGACGGTCACATGCTGGCTCCACCACGGAGAGACGGCATGCTCCTCCCGGAGCATCGCGGCGATCTCCTTGTGCGTCAGGTCCCGCGCCCCCGCCGCATCCAGGATGGAGTTCCATTCCTCCGGCGTCTTGCCGGTGGCCCTAACCACAGCCTCCGGCGATGCTTCAGAACGACTCTTGCGTGTTGTCATCCAATAGGCCTCCGCTATCTGCTAACCATTTACAGTTTAACGGCTACTGATATCGAGATAGAGGCGATTGCGACAACTTTCACATTGACGCCCACGAAAGGCAATCGTACTCTTGAAATTGATCCGACCGACTGGTCAGTCGGTTTTGTATGGAGGACGAACATCTCAACGGTTTCAGACGGCGGCAAGGCTGCCACTCGCGAGCGCATTCTCGAAGCTGCCGCACAGGTCTTTGCCGACTCCGGTTACCACGGCGCAAGCGTCGATGACATCGCCACCGCCTCCGGCGGCTCCAAGGGCGGAATCTATTTCCATTTCCCCGGCAAGCGCGAGATCTTCTTCGCACTCGTCAATCGATTCGCCGATCGGCTGCTGTCCGATGCGCATCAATCAATCGAAAGCCAAACCAGCGGTGTTGAGCAGGCCGGCGCGGTTATTGAAGCGACGCTTCAGACCTTTGCGAACCATGCCCGGCTCGCCAAGGTGCTGATGGCCGTCGGCCTTGGCCCATCCTTTGATGAGCCGCTGCTGACTCTCCATGACCGGTTCGCGGGCTTGATTCGTGAGCGACTAGACGCCGCCGTCGCTGATGGCTCAATCCCGCCGCTTGATACAACCCTCGCCTCCTACGCGTGGATGGGGGCCCTCAATGAAATCATCCTTCGATGGCTCTACACAGGAGAGCCATCCCCGCTCACATCCGCAGCGCCGCAGTTGAAGTCAATCCTGCTTTCAAGCGTGGGCGTGAGCAAGGCATCCACTGGCACGGAGGCTGACTGACCATGGCAGAGGCGTATCGAGACCTCAGTGAGTTCATCAAATTCCTTGAGGGACGGGGTGAACTCAAGCGCATCATTGCGCCCGTCACATGGGATTTGGAAATCACAGAGATTACCCAACGCGTCCTGCGTGAGGGCGGCCCTGCCCTCCTCTTTGAAAACGTCGAGGGTTACGCGGACACGCCGGTGCTTATCAACATGTATGGCACTGAACAGCGCGCGGCGTGGGCGCTGGGCGTGGAGAAACTGGACGAGTTGCCCGCGCAGATCGAGAAGATGATGGCGATGGCGCAAGGCGGCCCGCCCGAAGGATTGATGGGCAAGCTGCGTATGCTGGGCGACCTGGTCAAGCTTGGACGCATCGGGCCGCGCACTGTGGAGCGTGAGGACGCGCCCGCGCAGGAAGTCATCATGCAGGGCGATGACGTCGATCTCCTCTCCCTGCCCATTCTCAAGACGTGGCCGCAGGACGCAGGTCGATACATTACGTTGCCCCTCGTCATCACGAAAGGCCCTGACACCGGCACCCACAACCTCGGCATGTACCGCATGCAGGTCTATGACAAGAACACCACGGGAATGCACTGGCAGACCCACAAGGTCGGCACGCAGCATGAACGCGCGTCGGCAGAGCGCGGTGCGGGACGCATGGAGGTCGCGGTAGCGCTGGGCGGCGATCCGGCTCTCATTTGGGCCGGGTCCGCCCCGTTGCCCGCGGATGTCAGCGAGTACGTGCTTGCGGGTTTCCTGCGCGGCCAACCCGTTCCCGTCGCTAAAGGCATCACCGTCGATCTGGATGTGCCGGCGCAGGCCGAATACATCATTGAGGGCTACGTCGATCCATCAGAACGGCGTCTGGAGGGCCCGTTCGGAGATCACACCGGCTACTACTCCATCCAGGACTCGTATCCCGTCTTTCACGTCACCGCCATCACCCATCGCCGCAAGCCCATATACCCAACCATTGTCGTGGGCCGCCCACCCCAAGAGGACTATTGGATGGGGGTTGCCACGGAACGGCTCTTCCTGCCCTTAATGCGATTGATGCTGCCTGAAATCGTGGATGTTCACATGCCCGCGGAGGGTGTCTTCCACAACCTCGTCCTCGTCTCCATCAAGAAGGAGTACCCCGGCCACGTGCAGAAGACTGTGAGCGGCATGTGGGGTCTCGGCCTCATGTCTCTCGCCCGCGCAATCGCCGTCTTTGACGACGACGTGGATATCCATGACCCCTCAGAGGTGGTGTGGCGGCTGTCCAACAACGTCGATCCACGACGGGACATCTTCTTCGCCGACGGGCCGATTGACGATCTTGATGTTGCGTCTCCAACTGCGCGCGTCGGCAGCAAGATTGGAATTGACGCCACGCGCAAGTCCGGTGAGGGCGAGATGGGTGAGCGGCAGTGGATGCCGGACATCACCATGGACCCGGAGATGGTTGAGCAGGTGACGCGGCGCTGGAAGGAATACGGAATCTGATGGATTCCGTCGGACGCCCCCCGCTCCCACGCCCCTGGTCCTTTATGGGCCGTCTTGGCATCATGCTCGATTCCATCCGGTTCGAGCACTCCATCTTCGCCCTGCCGTTTGCTTACCTCGGCATGATTCTCGCCGCTGGCGGCTGGCCGACGCTCTCACAATTCATCTGGATCACCGTGGCAATGGTTGCCGCGCGCACCGTTGCCATGAGCGCAAACCGCCTCATTGACCGCGAGATGGACGCGGAGAATCCCCGCACGGCCATGCGCGCCCTGCCCTCCAAGCTCCTCCGCCCTTCCGACATGCTCGGCATGCTGCTGGTCAGCCTTGTAATCTTCTTCTTTGCCGCATACATGCTGAACACGCTTGCGCTCATACTCGCGCCCGTCGCGGCCATCATCGTCATTACGTATTCCTACGCCAAGCGGTTCACGTGGACGGGGCACTATTGGCTTGGTTTCGCTGACGGCATCGCGCCCGCGGGCGGCTGGATCGGTGTCGCCGGGGAACTGCCGCTGGAGGCTGTCATTCTCGCCATGGCCGTCACAACGTGGGTGGCCGGATTCGATCTCATCTACCAGTGCATGGATTACGACTTCGACATTCCACGCAAGATTCACACAATCCCCGTCAAATGGGGCATTGCCGCAGCGTTGCGGTGGGCGCGCGTAACCCACTTCCTGACAATCGCGTTCCTGGTCGCGCTTGGAGTGATGATGAGCCTTGCGTGGCCGTACTACATCGGCGTTGCCATCGCCGCCGCTCTGCTCGCATGGGAGCATTCGCTCGTCAAGGCGGACGATTTCTCCCGCGTCACCATCGCGTTCTTCAATATCAACGGCGTCATCGCAATCATCGTCTTTATCTTTACCGCAGTCGCCGTCCTGATGGGGTAGCGCATGATGCAGACGCAGCGAGAGTCGAATCAAGCCCCCGTGATCGTCGGTATCTCCGGCGGCAGCGGGGCGGCCATCGCCAAACGCATCATCGACTCTCTGCTGGAGGCTGACACACCTGTGGTCTGCACCATCACGTCCGGAGGACGACAGGTGTGGGCGCAGGAGATGGATGAGCCGTTCTCATGGGCTCTCGACGAGTGGTCGGCCAGTGACTGCTTCTCTTTCTACACCTCCAAACAGCTTGGCGCGCCGATAGCCAGCGGCGGAATCCCGACGCGAGGAATGATTGTTGCCGCGTGCAGCATGGCGACAGTGGCGGCCATTTCTGTTGGCCTCGGTGACAATCTCCTTCGCCGAGCGGCGGACGTCACCATCAAGGAACGTCGCCCCCTGGTGCTCATCCCTCGTGAATCGCCCTTGTCCGCCATCCATCTGGACAACATGAAGCGACTGGCGGAACTGGGCACTACGATTCTCATGCCCGCCCCCGCCTTCTATCTGAAACCGCGCACAGTCGATGAAATCATCGATTATTTCGCGGCACGGGCGCTCAACGCCATTGATTCCACAACATTCCCGCTGCCCGCCTCTCTGCAATATGAGGGAATGGGCGGCAATGAGGCGCTCAATCAATTTGCGGACAAAGAAGCTGAAGACATGGATTTTGAGGAGGAGTAGTCGTGAAACTACGTCGTTTAGGTTGGGTTTTTGCCGTTCTTGCGGTGGCGGCCATCACCGTTCTTGGGATGGCGTGCGATGCCTTTGCGGAAGACACGCCAACCCCCGTGCCCCCCACACCCACGCCTGAAGTTGACGACACGCCGATTCGCGTCGGGCTGCTGCCCATCATTGATAGCGTGCCGTTCTACCTTGCGGAGGAAGAGGGCCTCTTTGAGGCCGCAGGGCTAAACGTTACCTTTGAAACATTTACCAGTGCCCTGGAACGCAACGTGGCGCTCGAAACCGGCGCCATCGACGGCCAACTCGCAGACCTGATCGCCACGGGATTGATCAACGGTGAGAGCCACAAGGTTTCGATCGTCAAGACGACATATCGCGCCACTGGCGACGTGGCAATGATCGCCCTGGTGGCCGGGGCGGACAGCGGTATCGAGTCGCCTGCAGATCTGGAGGGCAGGAGCGTTGGCATCTCCACCAACTCCCTGATCGAATATCATCTTGATCTGTACCTGGACGACGCAGGACTTGCCCGCGATTCCGTTGAGAAGACGGAGGTCGCTGCGATCCCGGTCCGCATGGAGCTGCTGTCGCAGGGACAGTTGGACGCTGCAGTGCTGCCAGAGCCGCTCATCACGCTTGCCGTGAACGCGGGAGGAACAGTCATCCTTGATGATCGCCAGAGTCGTCTCGGCATGAGCGTGCTTGAGTTCAACGTTGATTACCTCGTGAACCACGAAGAAAACGTGAAGAAATTCCTCGCAGTCCATGAGGAGGCGGTGCAGCGAATCAACGCGAATCCGGATCAGTACGCGTACCTCCTACCGGAGAAGGCCCGCCTTCCGGAATTCCTTGTTGGGATCTTCAACGTTCCGCCATTCCCCAGCAATGATGTTCCGACTGCTGCTGAGACACAGCAGGCCTCAGATTGGCTCCTTGAAAAGGGGTTGATAGACCAGGGCAAGGGCTACCGCGAGTGGGTTGACCAGAGGTTCATTTCTTAAAGACCTTCCCGCAAACGAACCGGCCGGCCGAGATGTCTGAACAGAAGCCGATCGTAGCCCTCGGGGACGTGACGTTCGCGTACCCCGGGGGCACAGCGGTTCTTCGAGAGTTCTCCTGGGAGATGTCCGCCGGTGAATCGTGGGCAATCATCGGCCCGTCCGGGTGCGGCAAGACCACCCTGCTCTACATCCTTGCCGGCTTGCGCCTCCCTGATCAAGGCGATGTAATCGTCGCCGGAGAGCCCATCAGCGGCCCCCGCCGTGACATCGGCCTCATACTCCAGGATCACGGACTCTTGCCCTGGGAGACCGCCCTCAATAACGTCGGTATGGGCCTGCGCCTGCGAGGCGCCCCCGGGCGTGAATGGCGCTCAGAAGCGCAGTCATGGCTTGACCGTCTGCGGTTGGGTGAGTTTGCAAGGCGCTTTCCCAGCCAACTGTCCGGTGGGCAGAAGCAGCGCGTCGCCATCGCACGCACACTCGCAGTATCACCAACACTTTTGCTCATGGATGAACCGTTTAGCGCGCTTGACGCCCTGACCCGTGAGTCGCTGCAGCTCCTGGCCCTTGATCTTGGGATTGCGCGTGGCCGCAGCGCCGTTCTTATCACCCATGACATCAACGAGGCCGTCATGCTCGGCAACAAAATCCTGATTATGGGCGCGGGGCCGGATGCCCCGACAACAATTATCGAAAACCCGGGTGCAGGACGAGAGGGTTTCATCGGCTCTGACGACTTCAGGGAACTTGCCGCCAACGTGAGATCCAGGCTCAACACCAGCCCGGAAGCAGCCGCCGACAGATGAAAGAATCGGTGCTTGGCCGGGTGTGGCATCGCGCAGCATCACTCAGTGGCGGCGTCATCGCCGTACTGGCAGCGCTATTTGTGTGGCAGATTGTGTCATGGATTGTAAACTCCAACATCCTGCCCGGCCCCGTGCCCGTCAGTCTGACGTTTATTGATCAACTCGATGAAGGCCTGCTGGGGCATGCGACGGTCAGCGCTTATCGCGTCGTGCTTGCCATCGCAATTTCGATTGCGATCGCGGCACCCCTAGGCCTCATACTCGGCACGAACGCCAGGCTCTATACGCTGTCCGCGCCCATCATCTATCTCAGCTACCCAATCCCCAAAATCGTCGCGCTCCCGGTGATTCTGCTCTTGCTCGGACTGGGCGACGCGAGCAAAGTGACGATGATCGCGCTCATCCTGTTCTTCCAGATTCTGATTCTCGTGCGCGACGAGGTCCGCACTGTGCGCCCGGAACTGGTCCTCTCGGTGCGTTCGCTCGGCGCGAATCGTCTCCAGCTCTTGCGCTTTGTCTTCATGCCTGCTTCGCTGCCCGGGCTCTTCACTGCCCTTCGTGTCAGCACTGGCGTTTCCATTGCCGTTCTGTTCTTCGTTGAGAGCTTCGGCACGCGGCAGGGACTTGGATACTACATCCTTGTTGAATCATGGGGGCGGCTGGCCTACGAGGAAATGTACGCAGGTGTGATAGCGATGGCCCTGCTTGGATTGGGCGTCTACTACGCAGTTGACGGTATTGAACGCCGTCTGACCCGTTGGAATCGGGACGATCGATAGCTTATAGCAGCGTGCTAGGCGGCATCCGGATCAATGTTGAGCCAGCTGGGGTTCGAGTCATTGGCAGGATTGTTGGTGAGGCGAACCGCCTCCGCCCCTTCGCTGAGGCTCCACAAGTAAATCTCATTGTTGCCGTCACGATCGCTCACAAAGGCGATGGTCTGGCCGTCCAGCACAGTGGACCATGACGGCTGCATGCTGTTGTAGGGAGCATCCGGTGTCCGGTCCGCGCTTCTACGCCCTTGGGACGAAACATACCAGAGGTGAATGGCGCTGCTGGGATTCGTCAGAGCAGAGGCATTGGATTGCAGGATGACATCCCGGCCATTTGGGGCATAGTCCGGGTAATCCTCAATAGCGGTCGTCGCCCTGAATTCTCCTGTCGGCCTCAGGAAGGTCTCTTGCGGGACAACACGAAGGAACTGTCCCCCGCTATCGAGGATGTGAACATCAATACTTTCAGACGAAAGGCTGGCAGACACTGCTATCTCTTCGCCGTCCGCATTCATTCGGGGATTCCAGTAGGAATAGGCCGTGTCCTGCCCAAGCAAGTTCATGCCTGTATCATCGTCAGCCATTCCTTGTTCACCCATCCAATAGAGCTGAGGGCGACCGGACGCGAGGCCCATAGTCCAAAGCGTGACAAGCAGCCGATCTCCTTCCGGATACCAGGTTATTGACTCGATTGTTCCGCCTGCCCGGCCATTCGTGAGGTTGATTTCATTGCCCTCTTCAGTGTCCACCATGATAACGTCAGTCAAATTTCCCGAACGCCTTACAAACGCCACCTTGGTTCCATCAGGGTTGACGGCAGGATAAACGTCATCAGAGGGATGATCAGTGACCTGTGTCTCCATGGTGCCGTCGTGTTGAATTGAGTAAATGTCCCAATTCCCATTCCGGTCAGACTGGAAATAGATTGTATAACTGGGTTCTCCGTCGCAACCGACCAAGGCGATGCTGCCCACAATGAACGCCGCCACGATAGCCAACCACCGTCTCATGGATTGAAGCGCCTCCCCGCACTGGCTAATGATATAGGCACTTTCCCTCAGCGATAAACTTAGCACCAAATGACCCCGGCTGTAGAGCCGGGGTCATTTTCAGTTGCAGTGATGGACGCTCGATTGGAACCGACACGTCCCCGAGAGTTAGCGTCCTCGCAACCGCGGATCCAGCACGTCCCGCAGAGCGTCTCCAAACACATTGAATCCGAACACCGCCATGCTGAGAGCAAGGCCGGGGAACACAATGATATGCGGAGCAAGCTCGGCAAAGTCGAGCGCGCTGGCGTTGAGCATGCCACCCCAGGACGGGTGCGGTTCAGGCACTCCCAGACCGAGGAAGCTCAGCGATGCCTCTGTTGTGATTGCAGAGCCCAAGCGGCCGGTCACAACGATGATCCACGGCGCCATCGAGTTAGGCATGATGTATCGGAAAATGAGCCGGAGGTGGCTGGCTCCGATGGTCCGCCCGGCCAGTACATAATCCGTCTTCGTTACGGATAGTGCCTGACCGCGCACAACGCGAATCATAGCGGGCAACGCCGGAATTGAAATCGCGATGATCGTGACCTCAATGCTGAAGGTCTGAAGGATGGCGACAATGGCCATCGCAAGAATCAGGCCCGGGAACGCCTGCAGAACGTCAACGAGGCGCTGACCCAGCAGATCAACCCAGCCGCCGAAGTACGCGCTCGTGATTCCAAGGATGCCGGCAATGGTTCCCGCTCCCATCGCTACTGCGAAGCCGACATACAGGGAGATCTGGGCTCCGTACACAATCCTCGTAAACAGATCACGCCCGTATCGGTCTCCACCCAGCCAGTGTTCAGCGCTCGGCCCAACCAACTGCGCCGATATCTGCGAGGCGTAGCGGTAATCAATAAATCCGTCATAGTTTGAGGCGTTGGCCGTCAGAAACTGCCAGATCGGGGCAGTCGCCGCCATAAGGATCAGGAGGGCCACCAACCCCAATCCCACTAATCCGAGCGGTCGCCTCCGCCACAGCAGCCAGTTGCGCTGCAGGATGTTTCGCCGTCGCCGTTGACCGATAATCTCTGCGACCGCTTCAGTCTGTGCCGCCATCTCTCTGCTCCCTCTGAGTGCCGTCTACTCGTTTTTCAGCCTGAACGTGGCTGGCTCTCTTCTCACACGCCTGCCAGACGGTTTAGTACCGAATCCTTGGGTCAAGCCAACCGTACAGTAGGTCCACGCCCAGATTCGCAGCAACAACGGCAAAGCCGGTAAGCGTCACAACGAGCTGAACGACTGGGAAATCTCGCTGGTTGATGGAGTCCACCATCATGCGGCCAATGCCCGGAAGACCGAAGACCTGTTCCGTGACGACGAGGCCGGTCACGGTAATCGGCAGGAAGATGCCGATTAGGGTGAGCACCGGAATCAGGGCGTTCCGCATGGCGTGGCGCACGATAATCACGCGCTCCTTGAGACCCTTGGCGCGCGCCGTGCGGATATAGTCCTCCCGCATGACCTCGAGCATTGTCGCTCGCATCATGCGTAGCGGAACACCCATCAGGAATCCAAGCCCGATAATCAGCGCGGGCCAAATCAACTGCGCCAAGTTGGCAATCGGGTCTTCCCAGATGGGGATATATCCCTGCCGGGGAATCCAGTCAAACATCCGCACAAAGATGAGAATCAGCATCATTCCGCTCCAGAACGTCGGGACGGAGATGCCGAGGATCGCGATGCCGCGAATGAGGTAATCGAAGAATGTGTCCTGCTTGAGGGCTGCGACGACCCCGCCGGCAATCCCCAGGATGCTCCCGATGATGAGACCCATCAAACCGACCTGGAGACTAAGGGGAGCCTTCCGTGCAATCAGCCGGTCCATGTCGGCGTTGTAGAAGAAGGACTTGCCAAAGTCGAGCGTGAACAGCCCATAGATCCAGCCCAGGTACTGTTCATAGAGCGGTTTGTTTAAGCCTAGCTCTGTGCGAATTCGCTCAAGCGCCTCGGGGTCAATGCCTCCGCCGCCTTCGCCGCCGCCAAGCATCATGATGGCCACGTCTCCCGGCGCGATGCGCATGATCAGAAAGACCACGATTGTCACGCCAAGGATTGTCGGCACCGCCAACAAAATACGGCGTATTACATATGCCCACATCTGCTTTCGCCCCTCCCCGTAGGCTACAAGCCAGCCTGCGTCACTAGTAAACGTGCCATCGCTTGCGCCACGGCTCGTTGCCTGTGTTTCGCACCATGCTATGGATGCCCCCTACCCATGTCAAGCATTTCACCGCCCGCCCTGGGGGATTTGCGGCACGTCGTCCCAAAGTAAGTTACCTTCGGGACGACCTTTATTTGGCTCGGATGCTTGCAACATCCCCATGGTCTAGTAGCGGATGCGCGGATCGAGCCACCCGTAAAGCATGTCCACACCGAGATTCGCCATGACGACGGCAAAGCCGGCTAGCGTCACAACGAGTTGAACAACCGGGTAATCCCGCTGGCTAATCGCATCCACCATCATGCGGCCGACACCAGGCAGACCAAAGACCTGCTCTGTCACTACGAGTCCCGTCACTGTGATCGGCAAGAATATGCCAATCAGCGTCAGCACAGGGATGAGAGCGTTGCGCATCGCGTGACGGACGATGATGACCCTTTCCTTAAGGCCCTTGGACCTCGCGGTACGCACATAGTCTTCACGCATAACCTCCAGCATGGTGGCCCGCATCATGCGGAGCGGCACCCCCATGAGGAAGCCGAGGCCGATTATCAACGCAGGCCACACCAGCTGCGCCAGGTTGGCGATTGGGTCTTCCCAGAGGGGGATGTAGCCCTGCCGCGGAATCCAGTCAAACATCCGCACAAAGATCAGGATGAGCATCATCCCGCTCCAGAATGTCGGAACGGAGATGCCGAGGATTGCAGTGCCGCGAATGATGTAGTCAGTAAGCGTGTCCTGCTTGAGAGCCGCGATAACGCCACCCACAATGCCCAGAAAGCTGCCGAATGCTAGCCCCATCAGCCCAACTTGCAGGCTCAACGGACCCTTTCGAGCAAGCAGCGTTGACATCTCCGCGTTGTAGAAGAACGACCGGCCGAAGTCCAGTGTCAGGATGCCAAAGAGCCAATCAAAGTACTGTACGTAGAGTGGCCTGTTCAGTCCGAGTTCCTCACGAACACGGTCGAGGGCGGCCTGATCGAAAGAACAGTCACCACCTGGCCCGCAGATTATCATCAGCGCCAGGTCGCCCGGCGCGACCCGCATGATCAGAAAGACAACGACTGTAACGCCCAACAGTGTCGGTATTGCCAGCAACAGCCGGCGCACAATGTATGCCCACATCGGTTTCGCCCTCCCCGTGCGATTTACTCTCAGTGCTCGCCTATCACGGAGCAGCGTCGTCCTTCACCGCGCCGGATATTCAGGCTAGTCTAACCATCGGATTACAAGGGTCAAGACGAACGTTGTGAAATAGGCCGTTTTGTACGAATCGACGCAGTAAAATAGCATCCGAAGCTGTCAAGTGGCGGGGCTATTTGAGGCAGAAATTGGCGATGTTTCGATCAAAACGAGAGAGCGGGCGGCTCGTGAGCCGCCCGCTCATTTTCTGGTTGCGTTTCGCTAGTTCGTCGGTCTGTTCTCGTTTAGGAAGGTCAGGAGCGTTCGGTTGTATTCCTCGTGACGCTCGAACGGCGTGCCATGCCGCGTGGGAAACACCTCAACTCCGGCTTGCGTGCCTGTCATCGCAGCCGCAAGGTCATGCGCGGCCTCCGGCCCGGTGTATTGGTCCCCTGCCCCAACGACAATCAACGTGGGCGACGTGATGTTCGCCACGTCGACGCCAGACGGGCCGCCCATGCCCGCCATCACACGAAGGTACTTTTCATGATCATTGGCCGTTGTGATTGCGTGGTGGTCTTGCACAATCTGTGGACGCGCCTCACGGAACTCCGGCGTATAGACCTGCTCCAGCCAGCCCTGCCAAACAAACTCCATTCCGCCGCTGCGAATACCGGCGATTCGTTCGTCACGCATCTTCTGCGCCGCCGCAGCTTCCTCCTCGTTCGCGGGAGGAGGCGGATCGAGCCTGCCACCGTTGGATATCACAGCGCCCCACACACGGTTCGGATGCGTCGCGGCAAAGTTCCTCACGATGCCGCCGCCCATCGAGTAGCCGATAAGGGCCGTCCGCTCGATGCCCAAACCGTCCAGCAGCGCGGCAAGATCATCGATGAATGTCTTCTGGCTTAATGAATCGTCCTCAGGAGTCTCAGTGTCCCCGTGTCCGCGCACGTCATAAGTGAGAACTTTAAAAAACTCTGCCAGCGCCGGAACCTGCAGCCACCATGCGTTGTGGTTGTCTCCGGAGCCGTGGATAAGCGTCACCCACGGCGCGCCCTCTACTCCGGAGGTCTCATAGCACTGTTCAATACCGTTCGCCGTGATCATCTGCGCCGCCATACTGCCCCCCAACTCTTTTCTTCTTTCGGATGCCGCTCCCGGGCCACGCTCGGATTGTAGCGCGAGCGGCGCGTGACATGCCGCACTACAATGATGGGCGAGCACAGACAATGGTGGGCCTGAATGACTGGGGGTGGCGGCATGACAATCGAATTCAACGTGGAGGTTCATTTCGAAGCGCCCCCGCAGAGAGTTTTTGAGGCCCTGACGAACGTCAATTCATTCAGCGAATGGATGCCGAATCTCAAGGAAATCAAGGTCCTGTCAGAGGGCGATGTTGGTGTTGGAACGGTCTTCGAGGAGACCCGCCGCATGTTCTTCCGCGACGCCACAGAGCGTTTTCGCGTGACGATGTACGAGCCGCCGGAGATGTTTGAGCTAACCGTCGACGGATCGGAAGGAACCAGCGGCAGCGGTCAGTACACGTTCTTCTACCACCTGGAGGAGGACGAGGACAACGGCGGCACAAGCATGTCCATGCACGGCGACATCACCGGGCTGAACAGGTTCATGGAGTTCCTGGGACGCCTGACCGTCGGTTTCATGGCGCGCGGCATCCGCAAGGACTACCGCGCCCTCGCCAAGCACCTGGCCGCGCAGGCCGCCGAATGACTCACCATCTCGGCAGCGAGGGGCGTAACCGCCTCTACGGCGACCTGGCCAAGTATTGGCCGCTGATGAGCCCGCCGGAGGAGTACGCGGATGAGTCCCCTCATTGGCGCAACCAGATCCTGACACGCTTTGATAAGCGCCCCGTACGCGCTTTGGAACTCGGCACCGGCGGCGGGCATTTTCTGTCTCACCTGACAGACATTGTTGATGCGACGGCGGTCGATCTATCAGAGTCGATGCTGGAGAACGCGCGGCAATTGAACCCTGACGTTGAGCATATCGTCGGAGATATGCGGTCAATCCGCCTCGAACGCACCTTTGATGTTGTCCTGATCCACGACGCCATCGCTTACATCACGTCGGAGGATGATCTCGCCGCGACGTTCGCCACGGCCCGCGCTCACCTGGAGCCGGGCGGCCTGTTCATGACCATGCCCGATCATTACATCGACCGACCCGTCTGGCCGTACATCAACCACCGGACGCATACCCAAGGCGATCGTGAGCTCACCTATATCGAATACTCATCGCCGGACGTGAACAACCCGTCCCTGCTGCAATCGTCGTTCCTGTTCGTCATCACGGAGAACGGCGAGCGCCGCATGGAACTCGACCACCACACCACGGGACTGTTCCCCGTTGACACGTGGCGGCGTCTAATCGAGGAAGCCGGTTTCAGCGTGGAACGCCTAAACTACCCCGTCGCAGACGGCCCCATCAGCCAATACCTCTGGGTAGCAACAGCCGTCTAGGGAAACAGCGCGAACTCTTCCAGTCCCTCGGTCTCCGGCGCGCCAAACATCAGGTTCATGTTCTGGATCGCCTGTCCCGCCGCTCCCTTAACAAGGTTGTCCAGCGCCGTCACGATGATAATCCGCCCTGTCCGCTGATCAATCACGGGATAGACCTGCGTCATGTTGCTGCCGGACGTCTGCTTGGTCTGCGGCGGCGTCTTTGTGACCCGTACGAACGGCTCACTCGCGTAGTAGTCCTCATACAGGTCGCGCAGACGCTGCGCCCCTTCAGGGCTCGCAGGCAACCGACCGTCCACAGGTGTCACGTAGATCGTGCTCAGGATGCCGCGCGTCATCGGAATCAAGTGCGGCGTGAATGTCACCGCCCACTTCTGTGACGGGTCGATCTCATGCAGCTCCTGCGTGATCTCCGGCAGGTGGCGATGGCCCGACAACCCGTAGGCGGACACGTTCTCGTTCACCTCGGAAAAATGAACCGTCTGGCTAAGCGAGCGACCCGCGCCGGACACGCCCGACTTCGAGTCGACAATCACGCTCGGCTCAATCAGCTTTTCTTTAACAAGGGGGGCAAGTCCGAGCAGCGCTCCCGTCGGATAGCACCCGGGGTTGGCAATCAGCCGCGCCTCCTTGATCTGCTCCCGATGAAGCTCCGGCAGGCCGTAGACCGCCTCTTCAAGGAAGGACGGCGCGGGGTGCGGTTGGTACCACGCCTCGTACTCCTCCACGTTGTGGAGCCGGAAATCCGCGGCAATGTCCACCACGCGGGCATTCTTGCCGAGCATGGCCACACACGCCTCCGCCGACGCCTTGTGCGGCAGCGCGGAGAATGCAACGTCAACATCGTCAAGCTCATCCTGCTCAACGATGGGCAGTCCCATCTTGTCCAAGTGCGGCAGGTACTCGTCCAGTTGCTCACCGGCGGCGGATCGCCCCGTGACGGCGGTCAACTCAACCTCGGAGTGGCTGCGCAGAATCCGCGCGAGCTCCATCCCCGCATACCCCGTCACATTGATGATCCCCGCCTTGATGCTCATGATACGTATCCCTTGCCCTAGTGTGCTGCTATCTGGCGATATAGGTGAACAACCATTGTAGCAAGGAGTGAAGGGAGTGGATTCCGGATTCCCGCTTTTGCGGGAATGACGGAGGCCTACCCTTTCACCGTGCTGCTCGGACAGAGTTCCGAGAGCACGCATTCCGCACAGTTGGGACGGCGGGCATGGCACACGCGCCGGCCATGCTCAATCAGGTCTACGTGGAACTGGTAGACCTGTGAATCATCGAGATACGACTCCAGCTGATAGTGGGCCTTGTCCGCGTTCATCTTCTTCGGGATCAGGCCGAGCCGACCGGACACGCGATGCACGTGCGTATCCACGGGTAGCGCGGGACGGCCGAGGCTGAACAGGAGCACGCACGCCGCCGTCTTTTCCCCCACCCCCGGCAAGCTCAGCAGCCACTTGCGAGCCTCATCGAACGGCATGTCTGCCAGAAAATCGATGCTGAACTCCCCGCGCTGCCGATAAATCTCGTTCAAGATGGCCTGAACGCGGGGAGCCTTGATCTTTGACAGCCCGCCGTGCTTGATGGTCTCCTGCACGGCCTCTGTCGGTGCATCGACGACCTCCTGCCACGTCGGAAACGTGGCACGCAGGTCAGCGAATGTGCGGTCGGTATTCAGGTCGGACGTGTGCTGCGAAAGCACGGTGTAGATCAACTCGCCCATCGGCTCTGCGCGCTTGAACCACGGGCGCTCGCCGTTTTGCTCAAGCAGCAGCCGGGACACCTCCTGCGCGCGTTGGGCGCGGACACTCGGGCGGCGGCGTTTCGTGGTCATCGCGTGCTAGACTCTCTCCATGAGTTTCCCGTTCATTCTAGGCATGGACACCGTTTATTCGCCCTCAACCTGCCTTTCGCAGTCGCTCAACTCGGTCACTGCCCATGCGTGACGAGATGACGCAGGCCCTCAGCGGCCACAACGCCGACTACATTGAGCTGCGACTGGAAGAACTGGACACGAATCATATCTCCATGCGCGGGCATGAGATCGATGACATCGGCGGTTCGTCGAGCAGGGGCGGCGCGGCGCGGGCATACGTGAACGGCGCATGGGGTTTCGTGACGTTCACCCAATCAGATAACCTCCGCGAACGGGTTGCAACGGCCGTCCGCCAAGCCCATCTTGCCTCCGGCGAGGGCGGCGAGCTTGTGCGCGGCGAGCCGGTTATCGCAGAGCCGCCGCCTGTCCTGGACAACGACCCGTTCCTTGTTCCACTCGACAAGAAGGTTGGCCTCCTTCAGGAATACGTTGAGGCGATGTGGGCCGTGCCCAACATCCAGAGCACGTCGATCGGCTCCGGCGACCGCCGCCGCGTGACCCATTTCGCCAACTCCGAAGGCTCATACATCCGGCAGGAGCGCGTGGACGTCACGTTCCGCGCCCGCGCCATGGCCCGCAGGGACAACGATGTCCAGCAATACGGCGTCAGCGTCGGCAGCCTCGGCGACTACGCCATCCTTGAGGGCCGCCACGACGAGATGCGCGAGATCGCGGAAAAGGCCGTCGCTTTGCTCGACGCGCCACAGGTTGAGGGACGCGAGTACACCGTCATCTGTGACCCCATCCTCGGCGGTGTGTTCGCCCACGAAGCCTTCGGACACTTGTCAGAGTCGGACTTTGTCTATGAGAACGACCGTATGAAGGAAATCATGGTGCTTGGCCGACGTTTCGGCGGCCAACATCTGAACATCGTCGATGGCGCGTCTGTCCCCGGCCTGCGTGGCTCCTATGACTACGATGATGAGGGCATCGCAGCGCGCAAGTCGGACCTCATCCGCGAGGGTGTGCTGGTAGGACGGCTCCACTCGCGTGAGACGGCGGGCAAGATGGGCGAGGGCGTCACGGGCAACGCCCGCGCCATGGACTACCGGTTCGCCCCCATTGTCCGTATGACCAACACATTCATCGAACCGGGCACGGCCACGGCGGAGGAGCTGATCTCTGAGGTCAAGGACGGCGTGTATTGCAAGAACTGGTACGGCGGCATGACGTCCATGGAGATGTTCACGTTCTCCGCCGGCGAGGCGTACCGCATCCGCAACGGCCGCATAGAAGAACTCCTGCGCCCCGTCGTGCTGTCCGGCAACGTCTTCACCACGCTTGAGAACCTTGATGCCGTTGCCAATGACCTCGACATGAACGAGGGCGGCGGGTGCGGCAAGGGTGGTCAATCCCCCCTGCCTGTCTCCAACGGCAGCCCGCACATCCGTATTCAGAACTGCCTCGTCGGGGGCGCATAGGACATGACTCAACAGCCAACCGACGCGGACCTCGCGCTGCTTGAGCGGACTCTCGCCTACGCGCGGGGCAAGACGACCGCCGCCGAGGTTTTTGTCGGCGAGGGCGAATCTACGCCTGTCAGTTTCGAGGCAGAGAAACTCAAGGAAATCTCAACCCGCCAGACGTGGGGGCTTGGGATCCGCGTCTTCGTGGACGGGCGCATGGGCGTCTCATCCACGAACGACCCTGACAAGACCGAGGAGCTAGTTGACCGCGCTATTGAACTTGCCCGCTATGGCCCCGAATCGAACCTGACCCTTCCTGACCCGTCGCCGGGCACTCCTTCCATCGAAACGTATGACCCCGCCATAGAAGAGGTCACAACCGAAGCGATGGTAGACGCCGGGCGGCGCTTGCTGGATGAGGCCAAGCCGCTGGAGCCGGAGGCGCTCTACGGCGCGAACCTTACCCACAGCACAAGCAGCTTCGCGTTCCTTAATTCCAACGGCGTCAGTTTCGGCCACCGCAAGAGCGGCTTTGGGCTGTTCGTTTCCGGAACACTGATCCGCGGCACAGATATGTTCTTTATCGGTGAGGGAGACCGCGGCTGCAGCCCGGATTGGGACATGCAGCGGCACATTGACGGAATGCGGCAGCAGATCGAGTGGGGCAAGGAGATCGCGCCTACCCCAGCCGGACACATGCCGGTTCTCTTTATGCCGCGCGCCGTCTCGTCCGTCTTGCTCGGCCCGTTCCTCTCCGGCATCAACGGCAAGACGGTTCTGCAAGGCTCGTCGCCGTTGGGAGGCCGCATCGGCGAGCAGGTCTTTGATAAGCGACTATCCATCGTGGATGACCCCACTGTCCCCCTCAAACCACCGTCCCGCTCCTACGACGACGAGGGCGTGCCGAGCCGCCGACAATTCCTCGTCGAAGACGGCGTGCTCCGGACAATCCTGTACGAGCTTCAATCGGCATCCAAAGCGGGTGTTGAGCCGACAGGCAGCGCCTCGCGCGGGCTCGGCGCGATGCCCGGCGCGGGCACAACCTACCTCACTATCAAACCCGGCGACGCTTCGTTCGACGACATGCTCCGCACGATGGGTGACGGCGTGATTGTCGAACGCCTCATCGGCATGGGACAGGGCAACGTCCTGGGCGGCGACACAGGAGGCAACATCCTGCTCGGCTATCGCGTCCAGGGCGGAGAGGTCATTGGCCGCGTCAAGGACACCATGCTTCACTGCAACATCTACGACATCCTCAAGGACATCATGGCCATCGGCGCTGAGACGAAGGAGTTGGGCGGATCACTGTCCACACCCGCGATCCTCTGCGACGGCGTCTCTATCGCTCCCAAGACGGACTCGGACTAACAGCGCGGGGAACGGAATTCATGCAGTCGGACGGTGTTGATAGCGTCATCAGCGCAATACGACAGGACCCCGGCAATGTAACGGCCGCCGCCCTCGCTGAGCTATCCGACCCCGATCGAGACGAATTGGACCTCGTCATCGGTACGTTGCGTGACATTGATTTCGAATACCGGCGCTCCATCATTGGCCAGCTGGTGGAACTCGCAGAGGAAAACGTCGACTACAGCTTTGACCGCATCTTCAAGGCCCTCATGGAGGACGAAGACGAAGAGGTCAGGGAAGCTGCAATCCTCGGGTTGTGGGAAAGCGAGGATCGCTCGCTGATTGAGCCGCTCTTCGAGCGGCTCCTGTTTGACAACGAAGAGCGTGTGCGGGCCGTCGCCGCCCAATCGCTTGGCCGCTTTGCCGTCCTCGCGGAACTCGGTAACCTTCTCGAACGGGATACCACCCGTGTCCGTGAGGGCCTGCTTGATGTGATCCGCAATGAGCAGGAGCCGTCGTTCGAGGTGCGCCGCCGCGTCATTGAGGCCGTCTCAGCCTTTACCTCCGAAGAGGTGCGCCAACTCATCTTGGAGACCTATGACAGCGCCAGTGAAACCCTCCGCGCCTCCGCCCTCTACGCCATGGGACAGAACGCGGATACGTCCTGGCTGACGTACATTCGCGAGGAAATGGAAAGCGAGTCTGATGAGGTCCGCTTTGAGGCCGCAGGCGCAGCCGGGCGAATCGGCGACGAGCGCCTGATCCCCGCCCTCGCCCGTATGGGCATGGAAGACAATACGGAGATCCAGGGCGCCGTCGTGACCGCTCTGAGCGCCATCGGCGGTCCCACCGCTCAGCGAGTTCTGCGCCGCTTCCTCCAGCACTCCGATGAGAACTTTAGGGAACTCGCGCTGGACGCGCTGGAAAGCATGCAGAGTTTCGACACCAACGCAGAAATCTTGAGAAAATCCGCAGGCGGCGCGGCGGATGCCGTCTCCCCGCTCTACGACGACTCGGAGGATGACGTCTTCGAGAATTTCGATGATGACCTCGGCATCAATGAGGAGCTTGACGACGACGAGTTTGAGGACGAGTGGTAGCAAACATGACTGCGGAGCATTCAGAGGACAAGGGCGGCATCCAATACGATGTCTCTGCGGGCGGCGTGGTCGTCCGATGTACACCCGACGCGCAACTTGAGGTTGTCATCTGCCGCCGCGCCGCCACCGGCCTCTGGGCGCTGCCAAAGGGTACGCCCGAACAGGGTGAGACACGGGAAGAAACGGCCTTACGTGAAGTGCGTGAGGAGACCGGGCTGAGCGTCGCCATCATCGGAGACCTCGGCAGCGTTCGCTACACCTTCATGGCAGAGGGAGTGCTGCACGATAAACGGGTCTACCATTACCTGATGGAGCCAACCGGCGGTAGCGTTGACGATCACGACGGCGAGTTTGACAGCGTGGAGTGGCTGCCCCTTGAACCCGCCACGCTGGTCAGGATGACGTACGATACGGATGTGGAAATCCTTAACAGGGCCATTCTTGCGATGGCTAACAACCCGGACGCAGACGATGCCCGCAAGGACTAAGCCGCTCATCGTCATCGGAGAGCGCGTCGGCCTGAGAGACAAGGCCGAGATGGACGCGTGGAACGATTACCTCTGGCGCTCGGACGACGAGCTCGCCGAGCTGGACGCCACTTACCCCCTCCAGATGACCTATGAGCAGTACGCCCCCATCCACAAGGACGATCTCAACTACATCTCCAAACGCAGTCACCGTTTTGCCATCGTCGAACTCTCAGAGGGCAAGCACATCGGCAACTGCATGTATTACGACCTTGACCGGCGCGCCAAGGAGGCCGAACTCGGCATCATGATAGGCGACCGCGCCTACTGGAACGGCGGATACGGCACAGACGCCGTCAAACTCCTTACAAGCTGGATGTTCAACCAGTTGGAGCTAAACCGCGTCTACCTCAAGACGCTGGACTGGAACGTCCGCGCCCAGCGCGCGTTCGGCAAAGCGGGTTTCATCCAAACCGGCTTCCGCGAACAGGGCCGCTACCGCTTCATGCTCATGGACATCAAGCGCGATGTTTGGGAGCAGATGCAGCCGGACACAACCGAAACAGCCTAATCCAACACCGCCGTCGCTTCCACCTCTATCAAATAGTCCGGGTGGGCCAGGCCGCTGATGAACAGCAGCGTGCTCGCTGGCGGATCGTTCGGAATGTGACGCTGCCGTGCCGCTCGATATCCTTCGATGTCCTCGCGCCGTGTCAGGAATGTCGTAACCTTGACGACGTTTGCCCACGTCGCGCCGACCGACCCGAGCGCGACCTCAAGATTGCTGAACACCTGCTCCGCCTGCTCCTCAATACTGCCGACACCGACGATTTCTCCGGCTGCATTCTGGGATGTCTGACCGGCAATGTGGATAAAATTGCCAACCTTCACTACTTGCGTGTACGCCGCCGGCTTGCTCAGCCCGTCCGGTTGTATTCGCTCGATCGCCATGATTCTGCCCCCTATCCCTTGTTCAATTCTGATTCATCCTGAGCGCAGCAGCGAGTGATTCCCCAAACTCGCGCGCTTGCCATTCTCGCACGACGGATGCCCCCTCCCCTGTCTCATCATCCAGCAGCGACGGATCACGCGCCAAGCGTTCCAGGCTCTGCATCGGCCAGAGAAGAGCGGGGTCGAGACCCAAAGCCTCGCCCTCTCCACTCCGCCATGCCTTGAGGTCGCGCAGCCGGTCAGTCTGCTCTCGGGTGGGCCGCCCTTCCAGGCCGTTGGGGCTTGAATTGCCGTTTCGCGGTCGCGTGACAGGCGGCGACGCAAGGCCGCGTTCACGCGCCCGTTGCAGCCGTTTGCCATACCGTCGCAGTGGGTTCGCCGGTATGCCCTCAATCTCGGTCAAATCATCGCTCCCCGCCGCTGCAATGGTGGTCAGAACCGCATCGCTCAGAATCTTGAACGGCGGCATGTCGCGCCGCACGCCTTCGTTGTGACGAAATACGTACAGCTCGCGGAGCACAGCCAGTTCCTGCGGTCCCAATGCCCGGCTGCCCTTGGCGTTCAAGAATGCAATCTCCGGTGGATCAGGCGGGCGATACCGAACGCTCTCCAGTCGCCGAAACTCTTCCTTAACCCATTCAACACGCCCCAGCTCCTCGAGCCGCCGCCCCAGTTCGTCACGCAGGCCCTGTAGGTGCAGAACGTCGTCAACGGCATATTGGAGCGCCTCATCGGGCAGCGGCCGCACGGTCCAATCCGCCCGTTGAAGATTCTTGGATTTCACAATCGCCACGCCAAGCGCATCCTTCAGGACCGAGTCCAGCCCAACACGTCGCATCCCGCAGAACTGTGCCGCAATGCTCGTGTCAAACACGTTAGCAACCCGGAACGACCATTCTTTGTCCAGTACGCGGACATCATTGGAAGCGGCGTGGATGACCTTTTCAACGTCCGGATTCGTCATCAGCTTTCCCAGTGGCGCGACATCATCCTGCGTCAACCCGAGCGGGTCGATGACCCATGCTCTGCCACCTACCGCTACCTGCACAAGGCAGACCCGATCAGGAAAGCGATGGAAACTGTTGGATTCGGTATCAATGACGATGCACTGTTCGCGGGACAGCCGCTCAACCAGCCCGGCAAGGCCGTCGGCGTCATCGATGATTTCCACCCGTGCGGGGCGGTTGCTCCAGGTCAGTTCAGTTTCTCCAATCCGGCAAGTCCGGCCAGGAGGCGCTTGACGCCCTGACCTTTGAAAGCGACTGTTACCTCAAAATCGTCGCGTGTCGGCGTCTCTAAACACGCCACAACAACGCCCTGTCCAAACCGCGCGTGGCCCACGTGGTCTCCGGGCCTGAATGGCGCAGGCGCCTTTGGCACGTCCAACTCCGGCTCCGGCATCGGCTCCCGCGGCCCAAAGAATCCGGAGAGCGACGGCATCCGCCGCTTAACCAGGTTGTCCGGCAGACTCTGGAGAAAACGCGACGCCTTGCGCGGCCCGTATTGCCCCCGCATGTTGCGCCGTAGCGCATACGTCATATAGAGCCGCTCCATCGCTCGCGTCATACCCACGTAGCACAGGCGGCGCTCCTCCTCCATCTCTGCCGGATCACCCGACTCAACGGATCGGATATGCGGCAACAGCTCTTCTTCACAACCCACGATGAACGCGACGGGAAACTCCAGCCCCTTGGCCTGGTGCAGTGTAATGAGGGTTACAGCGTCCTGCCGCTCCGAGCCTTCCTCACGGATCGCAGCATCAAGGTCCGTCGACAGCGCCACCTGGTCAAGGAATGCCGCGAAAGCCTCTTCCGGGGGCAGCGCCTGGTATTGGGCTGCGACGTTTCGCAGCTCCTCGACGTTGTCGAGCCGATCCTCCGCGTTCTCGTCCTCCTCAAGAAAGTCCCTATAGCTTGTCTTGCTCAACACCTGGTCGAAAAACTCGAGAACGTCCTCGCCCTGCAATGCCTCAATCAGTTCCGTCATCATCTGGACGAAAGCCCTCACGGGACCAATCGACTGTGCTGGCAGGCTCGGCCTTCTCGGTTCCTGCTCGTCCGCCGCAACCTGCATTGCCGCGTACAGCGGGATGTTGTTGGCCTCCGCCCATTGCTGCAATAGGTCCAGCGACCGCCGGCCGATGCCGCGCGTCGGAGTGTTCACGATACGAAGCAGGCTGATGTCGTCGAACGGATTACGCAAAACGCGCAGGTAAGCGACAACATCCCTGATCTCACGCCGCTCCCAGAAACGCAGCCCACCGATGATGCGGTACCGGATTCCTGCTCGGTTGAACGCATCCTCAAACGCACGAGACTGCGCGTTCGTGCGGTACATAATCGCGCAATCGCCGTACCTCACCTTGTCCTCTGCAACGAGCCGTTCAATCTCCTCCGCGACGTACAGCGCCTCGTATTCCTCATCTTCCGTGGGCTCAATAGTTACCGGTCGTCCGCTGCCCTTCTCTGCCGTCAGCTCGATCTCTTTCCGGCCCTCATTAACCTTCACGAGCGCGTGGGCTGCCTCAACAATCGTGGACGTGGAGCGGTAATTCCGGCCGAGCGGGATTGTTTGGGTTTCCGGGAAATCACGCTCGAAACGCAAGATGTTCTCGATGTCCGCATGTCTCCACGCATAGATGGACTGATCAGGGTCACCAACGACGCATAAGCTCTGGTGCTTTCCGGCCACAAGGGCCGTCAGTTCATACTGCGCTCGATTCGTGTCCTGCCATTCATCAACCATCACATGGTCATAGCGGTTCTGAAGCTTGTCTCTCACTTCGGGATTCGACCGTAGCAATAGCACCGGCTTCATCAGCAGATCATCAAAGTCAACCGCATGCGCGGCTTGCAGATACTGCTCATACCGGTCATAGCACGAGGCTACGATTCTCTCATAACGGTTTCCGGCCTGCGCTGTGTAGTCGCCAACAGTCTGCATCCTGTTCTTGGCGCCGCTAACAGCATCCAATAGAGAGGCGGGGCGATAGGTGCGGGGATCAAGGCCTTCAGCTTCAGCGACACGTCGCATCAGGTTGGTTTGATCATCCTGGTCGTAGATGACGAAGTCGTTGGGAACATGAATCTCGTCGCCGTATTCGCGCAGAATACGCGCTCCAAACGCATGAAACGTCCCCATCGTCAACTGATTGGCACGGTCTCCGATAAGTCCCTCAACGCGGGAGCGCATCTCACGCGCCGCCCTGTTCGTAAAGGTGACCGCCAAAATGCGACGCGGATTCACGCCGAGTGTCCGCACAAGGTACGCAATGCGGTGCGTAATAACCCGCGTCTTGCCGGATCCCGGCCCGGCAATGATCAAAACGGGGCCGTCGACAGCCTCAACTGCTCGGCGTTGATCCTCATTCAGGTTGTGGAGAATATCACGCGCTGCTGCGGTAGTCATAGGAGAAACCAATCTCCGTCAATCATACCAGTGACTCGTCTTTTTCAAAGCGCAAAATAGTTTAGGGGCGGCTCGTAAGCCGCCCCTGACATCTGCCTCATGGTGCGAGTCGAACTAGGACTGCTTGGCCAGAGCCAGCGCCCGCTCCATCATGTCCGGCGGGGGAGAGAACATCTGGAACGGGTTCGGCATCACGCCCAGCGGCACCTCGATTAGTGCCGGCGCCTCCGCCTTGAGCGCCTCCTCTACCTGTGTCGTCAGCTGCTCCGGCGTCTCCGCTCGCCTGCCCTGCGCGCCGAACGACTCCGCGAACTTCACGAAGTCCGGGTTATGCAGGTCGGATGCGATGATGCGGTGATTGAAGGCGGTGTCCTGTGTGCGGCGCACGTTGCCGTACGCGCTGTCATTGAACACCACTGTCACCAGGTTGATGCCGTAGTTGACAGCCGTCGAAAGCTCCTGCGCGCCGTACAGGAAACCGCCGTCGCCAGAAATCGCGACAACCGGTCGATCCGGATTCCCAACCTTCACGCCGAGCGCCGTGTTAAAGCCGTAACCGAGTGTGCCCTGGTACCCCGCCCCAATGTAACTGCGCGGGGAATACACCGGGAAACCCTGGTTGGAGAAGTAGCCAACCTGTGTGACTTCCGTGACGAAGATGCCTTCCTCCGGCAACGCCTTGCGAATCGCGCCTGCGAACTCGGAAACGGGCGACATGGCCGCCAGCTTCTCCTGAACAGTGGCTCGAACGGCGGCCATCTCCTCGTCACGTGAATCACGCGACTTGTTGTGGCGCGGCACCCGCCGACCGAGGTCGGCGAGCGCGGCTCTCGCATCCGCCACGATGCCGATGTCCGGTGCGACGTTCCTGTCCAGCTCGGAATCATCAATATCGACATGTATAACAGTCTGATCCTCATCCGTCGGATAAGGATTGGGGCCGGGCATCACGAATCGCGTTCCAACCGCGAGAATCACATCTGCATTAGGTAGCAAGTCATATGCGGCGATGGACGGCAACGCGAGCGGGTGACGATCTGAGAGCGCTCCGCGCCCGTTCTGGGAAACAACCACCGGCGCGCCAAGCATCTCCGCCAGTTCCTGCAATTCCGCAGTTGCCTCGCTGGTGATGATGCCGCCACCCACAAAGATCAGCGGCCTCTTCGAGTTGCCAAGGGCTTGCGCGGCCTTTTCGAGCAGGTCCGGGTCACCTTCACTCTGTCGTGGCATCCCGGGCTCATAGAACTCAACCTCCGCCTCGGCCATCAGGACATCGACGGGAATCTCAATCTCTACCGGGCGGGGCCTGCCGGACTTGAGTTGATAAAAGGCTTCATCGACCAGTCCGGGCACTTCCGCCGCATCCATAGCGCGACCTGCCCACTTAGTGACGGCGTCAATGGTCTCAAGCTGGTTCTTGATCTCATGCAGCGCGCCCCTGCCCTTACCGAGATGATGCGTGGGAATCTGTCCGGCAATGCAGAGCACCTGGGAGTTGGTGGCATACGCAGTCGACAGACCCGCCGCCGCGTTCAACAGCCCCGGCCCCGGCACGACAATGCACACGCCAATCTTGCCGGTTGAGCGCGCGTAGCCGTCCGCCATGTATGACGTGCCCTGCTCATGCCGGGTGTGAATCACACGGATGGAATCCTTTTCGTCATACAGCGCGTCGAACGCCCAGTCGAGCTGCACGCCGGGCAGTCCGAAGACCACCTCCACGCCCTCACGCTTCAGGGCCTGTACGAGGGCCTGTCCTCCCGTTAGACGCGGCATGATCCACCTACCTCCCCTGCGCCTTGTCGACGCCTGCATTAGTTATGTCTGCCATTATGACGCACTTGGCGAGATGCCGCGCATCCTTTTAAGGAACGAGCAGCGGATGCTCCTCGGTAACAATCCACGTCTCCGCCGCCAGCGCGTCTCGCAGGGGCTTTGGCAGCGAAAAGATGTGACGGTGCGTAATCCCGTCGTAGTAACCGAGGCTAACGTCGATTCGATCCGCGATGAGTGCATCAACCTGCTCCGGCGCAAGTCCGGCAGGGTCTTCACTGCCCTTCGACGCCAGAACAAAGCTCCAGGCACCTCCAAAGTCCATGATCACCGGGCTGTATCCGGTGACGACCGGGAAGACGGAGTCCAATGTGTGATAGAGCGCCGTGAATCCGCGGACGAGATCAGTCAATGCCTCCGGTTCGTGGCTGTTCGAATCCGTCGCAGGCCCTGCCGTCATGCCCGCGATGGCCGGGCCGGACTGCACAACGAGCGCCCCGCTCTCCGTTAGTCGATCGCTCGCCATGCGATAGAACTCTTGCGTATAGAGGCGGAAGGCAGGCCCGGCTTCCATCGGGTCCACGAGGTCGAGAATCATCACGTCAAACGGCTCAGCGGTGTTCTCTAGGTACGCAAGCGCGTCCTCATGACGCACCTCAACCCGTGGATCGTCAAAAGCGCCCTGGTGCCACGTGGGAAGATGCTCCTTGCAGAGGCTTACAACTTCCTCATCAAGGTCAACCATCACGACGCTCTCAACGGAGCGATGCCGCAGCGCTTCCCTTAATGTCGCCCCCTCGCCGCCACCGCCAATGAACACCCGGCGCGGCGTGGGATGATGGAGCATTACCGGATGAACGAGCGCCTCGTGATAGACGTACTCATCCGACTGGCTGGATTGCGTCTTGCCATCCAGGCGCAGGACACGCCCAAACGGCTCCGTGTCAAAGATCTCGACTTTCTGGTACTTCGTCTGGCCTGAGTAGACGACACTGCTGATGCGGGTTAGTTGGTGGAGAGATGGCGTGACGGCTTCTGTCGTCCATTCTCTGCTGGAATAAGGAAGCGCGTCCTGGCTGCTGGGGTCGTTGCCCGCAGCCGGTTGATCAGGCGCCCGGGACACCGGCTAAGTCGTGCTCCGAGCGGGCCACGGTACTCACGGGCGGCTCTATCTGCCCGCGCTGCAATGTGACAACCGACCGATCCTGCGACCCGAAAGCATCGGCGATGTGCTGGGTCGCCTCTTCAAGGCGTGAGGTATCACCGCACGTGAAGATATCAACGGCAGCGTAGCCGTGCTCCGGCCACGTATGAATACAGATGTGAGATTCGGCAATGATGACGACGCCGGTAACACCCTGGGGGCTGAACTGGTGAAATGCGTGTCCGATAATCGTCGCGCCAATACGTCTCGCTGTGTCTATGAGCGTGGATTCAACGTTCTGCAGATCATCAAGCGCATTGGCATCACAATCGCGGAGTTCCACCAGCACATGCGTCCCTAGAGCATTCAATCTCACCTTCCCCCACATCAAGATTTTTGGCGCAAGCGCCATTATACGGGCGGCGTTCGCGCCGAATCAATAGGATATCCACGCGCCTCGCGGCGAGTTCCCTCTAACAAGACGGCGGCGCGCTGCTGGTGCAGCGCGCCGCATCTCTTTGGCACTTTCCCCTACCCTTGGGAAGCGCCGTTCCCCCATCCATCCTTTTTGCGCGAGGAGATGGCTATGGGAGAAGGAGGAGTGAAATCACTTTACCGAACGTGCGTTCGCTTGTCAACCCCTTTTTGGATGATTTGTTCGAAATCTCTCCAAATGGGTATTGCCCACAAGACATGGTCGGGGCATAGTAGCGGCGCGGACGGCGACTGACGCTCTGTGAACAGACGAGGAGAAGGGACGCGACGCCATGGATTTCAGTTACTCCGAACAGGACGAGGCCCTGCGTAAAGAGGTGCGCGAGTTCGTGGAGGCCAACTGGCACTCGCCCTACGAATCCCACATCAATTCCGTCTATTCCTACGACGTCGACACGCCGGAAGATGAGGTTCTCTTCCAGGAATTCACCCGCAAGCTCGCCGACAAGGGCTGGTACACCATGCACTGGCCCCGTGAGTACGGCGGGCAGGCCGTCCCCTTCACTACTCAGATCGCCTACCGCGAGGAGATGGCCTATCGCGGCGCACCCATCGCGCAGCCCGGCTTTGAAGCGCCCATGCTCATGTTCCACGGCCAGCCCTGGCAGAGGGACTTCTTCCTGCCAAAGATTGCCAGCGGCGAGCTCATCTCATGGTCGCAGGGCTTCAGCGAGCCAAACGCGGGCGCGGACCTTGCAAACCTCCAGACTCGCGCCGTGCGCGACGGCGACGACTGGGTCGTGACCGGCCAGAAAATCTGGAACAGCCAAGGACATCATCCGTGGGTCGATTGGGGTCACTACCTTGTACGGACGGACCCGGACGCGCCGAAACACCGTGGCATCTCCTATCTCATCATTGATATGAACACTCCGGGCGTCGTCAAGCGGCCGCTGATGGACGCGCTTGGCCGCCGTCGCTGGAGCGAGATCTTCCTGGACAATGTCCGCGTCCCCTCCCGTAACGTCATCGGCGAGGAGAATCGCGGCTGGTACGCTGCCATGACGACGCTTTCCTTTGAACGCTCGCAGATTGAAGCTCCGGCGCGGCGGCTGCGCGATCTTGAACGGTTCATCGACTACGCTCGTGAGGCTCGCATCAACGGTGGCCGGCTGATCGACCCCAAGCAGACGCGGCATCTTCTTGCGGACGCCCGCATCCTCATTGAAACGGGCCGAATGCTCGCCCTTCAGGTGGCATCCATCCAGAGCAAGGGCGAGGTCCCGATGATGGAGGCGGCGTTCTCCAAGCTGTTCCATGACGAGATGACGCCCCGGGTGTATGAAACGATCGCGCGGATTTTAGGATCAGACTCGGCCATGACGGTCGGCGAGCCGCGAGCGCCTTTGGGCGGCTACCCCGCCGTCAACTCCTACCTGAGTTGGATGAACCGATTCGCCGGAGGCGGCCGTGAAATCCAGTTGAACATCATCGCCCAGCGCGGCCTCGGCCTTCCCCGCTAGTCAGCACTTGCCCGCAACACATAGACGGGCGCATAGTAGCGGCGATTGGGGGGAGTGGCTATGGCTACGGATACTGCGCCGTTGAGTGGACTTCGCGTGCTGGAAATCGCGGGAGAACTCATTGAGCCTGTCGGACGGCATCTCGTTGATCTCGGCGCAGACGTAACACTTATCGAGCCGCCGGGCGGCAGCCCGTCACGCCACATCGCTCCACAACCAACTCGCCCAACGACCGAACCCCGCAGCCTCTATTTCCTGCGGTTCAACCTCGGCAAACGCAGCGTTGTTCTCGACCTCGAAACGGACGAGGGATTAAGCGTCCTGCGAGATTCACTGTTGCCGAACACGGACATCCTCATGACATCGTTCAACCAGCAGGAACTGGAGTCGCGCGGCATCGACTTCGCATCCCTTACGGCCATCAACCCTAACCTCATCCTGACCACCGTCACGCCGTACGGGCGCACGGGAATCCACGCCGGGTTCGCGGGCAACGACTTCACCGCCGGGGCGGCGGGCGGCATGACGTTTATGGAGGGGGAGCGCGACGGCCTCCCGGCCGCGCAGCCCCACTACCAGGGAGTGCAGATGACGGCGCTCCATGCGGCGTATGGAACACTTCTGGCGTGGTGGCACGTGCGGAACGGCGGACGCGGGCAGGAGGTGGATGTCTCCCTGCAGGATGTCGTGGCGCATGAGTACTTCAACCTGGTCTATTACGCTTCGTATGGCGAGATTGTTCAGCGCGTCGGCGGATTGAGCGGCGGACGCCCCACCAACTACTTCCCCTGCTCCGACGGCTGGATTCTGATGTCCCTCATCCTGCCGCACCAGTGGAAGGCGTTTGCGGATTGGACTGAGGACCCGCTAATCATGGACGAGATGTTCCTTGACGCTGCGGTTCGCGCGGACGCTGTGGAGTTTCTCGATGAGCGCATGTCCGAGTTCACGCGGTCGATGACCGTGCAGGAATTCCTGGAAGGCTCCATCCCGCGGCGCATACCCGCCGGACCAGTCAACGACATTGTCGGATTCATCAACCATCCGCACACTATCGCCCGCAATGTCATGACAGAGGTGGATGACCCTATTATCGGCACGTATGCCACACAGGGCGCGCCGTTCAGGCTGAGCCGCACCCCATGGGAGATCAAGGGGCCTGCCCCAACCATCGGCCAGCACAACAATGATTTGGCGGCCATTTCAGCTCGCCCGCATGAGAACGGCCGGGTACAACCAGCAGACTCCACCGCCGCTGAACGTGCGCTGCCGCTTGAGGGTATTCGCATCGTCGATTTGACGAAATCGTGGGCGGGGCCGTACGGCGCTCGATACCTGGCTGATTTCGGCGCGGAGGTCATCCGAATCGAGTCCACCAAGTTCCCTGAGGGTCGCGTGATCACCCAGAACGACCATGACGCATGGCTCCGCTCCAACACGATGTACGCGGAAATCAACCGCAACAAGTACTCAATCGCGCTTGACCTCCACTCTGAAGAGGGCAAGAACATCTTCAAGCGGTTGGTCGCCGAGAGCGACATCGTGCTGGAGAATTTCCATTACGCCACCCTGCCCCGCTGGGGGATGGCGTACGACGACCTCAGGAAGGTCAACCCACGCATCATCGTCCTCAGCGCCCCCGGCTACGGCTATGAGGGACCAATCCGCGACTACTTTGCCTATGGCGGATGCATCGGCGCGTTCGCAGGCATCTCAACGCTGTGGGGGCATGCCGACTCTGCGGTGAACGAGCGTCCCAAGCAGGCCTACACGGACTTCGTGACGGCGGGCCATCTCGCCCTGTCCGTCATGGCGGCGCTGCACGAGCGCGAGGATTCCGGCGAGGGACAGCACGTCGAACTCACGCAGATCGACTCCGCCGTGGCGATGATGGGCACGGCCATCCTTGAACACACCATTAATGAAGAGACACCGCAGCCCATCGGCAACCGCAGCCCGCACGCCGCGCCGCAGGGGGTGTATGCGTGCATCGGCGTCGACAAATGGGGCGCCATTTCCATCGAATCTGACGAGGAATGGCAGGCGCTCGCCGGTCTCATGGGCAGCGCGCTGCCTGCCGATCTCCGCGAAAGATGCACGACTGCGGATGCACGCCGTGCCCTGCACGGTGAAATCGACGACGCCATCGGCGAGTGGGCGTCCACGCGCACACCCGGCCAAGTCATGCAGGCCTGTCAGAAAGTCGGCGTCAAGGCGGCCATCGTCGCGTCCGGCGAGGACCTGTACCACGATCCGCACCTGCGCTCGCGGGGCTACGTCGTTGAAATCGACCATCCCTGGCCGGGCAAGCTCCAACACCCGGGCATGACCGTGCGGCTCACGGAGACACCGGGGCAGGTGCGCCTGCCCGCACCACTCACCGGCCAACACACGGCAGAAATCGTGGAGCGCGTGCTTGGTATCAAGAATGACGAGGCAGAGGAACTAACAAAGGCCGGCGTGCTGGTCTAGGAAAACTTGGGGGAACCATGGACTTCAGATTCACTGCCGAAGATCAGCAGTTGCGAGACGAGGTAAAGAACTTCGTCGAGAGCGAGTGGGACGCGCAAGGCATCGACTCGTTCAGCAACTCCGTCTATTCCTATGACGTCCATCACGTCGAAGACGACCGGCGCATCCACGAGTACACGAAGAAACTGGCAGACCGTGGCTGGTACACCATGCACTGGCCGGAGGAGTTCGGCGGAGCGGGCGCTCCTCTGAGCAGGCAGTTGGCCTACCGCGAGGAGGCCGCCTATCGCGGCTCCCCCGTCACCACGCCCACCTTCTTCGCCCACACCCTCATGTACTACGGGCAGGACTGGCAGAAGGAAGAAATACTCGGCAAGATCGCCAGGGGCGAGTTGATTAACTTCTCACAGGGGTTCAGCGAGCCGAACGCCGGCGCGGATCTCGGCAGCCTCCAGACCCGCGCCGTGCAGGACGGCGACGATTGGGTCATCACCGGCCAGAAAATCTGGAACACCGGCGGCCACATGGCGGATATCGGCCACTATCTTGTCCGCACGGACCCGGACGCCCCCAAACACCGCGGCATCTCCTATTTCATCGTTGATATGCACGACCCCGGAATCACCCTCAGGCCGCTATTTGACGCGCTCGGCCGCCAGCGATGGGTCGAGGTGTTCCTGGACGGCGCGCGTGTGCCCTCACGCAACCTGGTCGGTGAACTCAACCGCGGCTGGTACGCCGCCATGACGAACATGTCCTTCGAGCGTTCCAACGTTGAGGCGCCGTCATACCGCCTCCGCGACCTGGAGAATTTCCTGGACTTTGCCCGCGAAGCTCGCTTTTCGGACGGCACTACCATCCTTGACGATCCCATCGCCCGGCACGTGCTGGCGGATGCGCGCGTGCTCATCGAGATCGGGCGGATGATCTCCTATCAGGTGGCATGGATCCAGAGCAAGGGCGAGGTCCCCGCTATGGAGTCGGCCTTCTCCAAGCTGTTCCACGATGAGATGACGCCGAACGTGTTCGGTGCCCTGAACCGGCTGCTGAGGGAGTCGGGCATCTTCAACGTTGGCGACCCGCGCGCCCCGATGAACGGCTACCCGCAGGTGAACTCCTACCTGAGCTGGATGAACCGCTTCGCCGGCGGCGGCCGTGAGATTGAGTTGAATATCATTGCGCAACGTGGCCTGGGCCTACCCCGGTAGGAGGTATACGTCCTCCATACTTTCCTACCTGAATCTCTCACCAACCCCCACTCAAACTCCAAAATGGCCCGCACCCCTTACATCACGTGTAGTTCATGCAGAGTCAGCATGCACAACGACGCGTATGGGTATCACAAGCACAACCCACGGCGAAAGCCAATACCGCGAGACACAACCGAGTGTTTAGCATGTCGTGGCACAGGCCTGGTACAAGGGGCTGGTTCTCAGGCTAACACCCTTGGATGGCTATTGGAGCATGGTCGAAGAATAAGTTGTGTGCGTTGTTTCGGGCAGGGACGAGTGGGCACGGCCCATTCGCCGCGCTCTTCTCCGCGTGGTGGCGTGTCGATTCTTAAGCCTCAGGCTCAGGCAAACCCACCGGGCTTAACGCCGTCCGAACGCGAACGGCTGATGGAGGCCGTGGAGCAAGTAGTTACGGACGCCGAAAAAGAGGCGGAGGAGCAAAGGCGTCAGGCAGAAGAAAGACAGGCGGCGCGCGAACAAGGACAAACAGGGGAGCAGAAACGCACACCCAGATCACCATCAGCTGAATGGCTTCCTCAAGGCTTTCAAACAAACGCACAATGCGCACACGTGTCAAGCCGAGGATTACGTTGCTGGCGCAGAGCACAAATCGACTCGGAAATGTGCGCGGAACATACCGTGACCAAAACCGAGAAAGAGGCGCAAGAGCAGGAACATAGAGCAGAAGAGGAACGTACAGCACGCGAACAAAAGCAAGCAGAGGAGCGGTTATGGAATGAAGTAACCAGGCGTGCTGAATCCAGCTCACAGTCAGGATCTGAAGCAGACCAAGCAAAACCCCAAGAACGATTATGGGCCGAACTGCGTTATCAGGCAGAAGAGCGCTTGTGGGACGAAGCAGTCAGAGATGCCAGACGTAAGGGACGAGTCGGGCGCCTCTTTCGCCGAATCTTCCTCGCTCTACTGCTGATTCTTATCAGCGCCACGGCCATCTTGTTCCTTACTCAGACCCCGGTGGAAGACATAGTCGATTCGGTAAGGGGTTTCTGGGGCGACTCAGGCATTACCATTCCCGACGGTGAGTCAGAACAGCCCGACACCAACGGCACGGATTCTGTTGCCCCTCCGGTAGTTCCCTCACCCACGGCAACGGCAACCCTAACTCGGACGCCCACGCCCACTGTTGCTCCAACGCCGACACCTGTCGCGGTATCCCCATGGGCGGGTTTCATTATCACGTCGGAGACTCTTGGCAAGGACATTACAGACAGGCTTTCGGAAGAAGAGATGGCTTGTCTACGGTCTTCTAATTCCGATGGATACTATGAGTATTTCCAGTCCGAGCCTATTGGTGTGCGGGTGAGTATGAATCCGCCCGTCCGCGATGTCACCGACTTGCCAGCACTGGCTGAATGCCTATCACAGGAAAGCGCGCAGCATCTCAATCTTGCAATCGCCATATTCCATGATCCGAGTCTGGCCCCACCCACTCCGACCGCCATACCAACTCCTGCTCCAACTCCCGGGCCCACCTCCGCGCCTACAGCAACAGCGACGCCACGGCCGACGGCAACGCCAAGCCCTCATCTCCTCCACCTCAATGAGAAGAAATATGTGTTGGAACTGATCAACAATGCGCGCAGAGCAAACGGGCTTACACCGGTAGAACTCGGAGAAAATATCGCCGCGCAGTTACATGTCGAAAGCGCTCTCAGGAATTGCGTTTCATCACATTGGGGCTTGGATGGCCTAAAGCCCGGCATGCGCTACAGCCTCGCGGGTGGATATCAGTCGAATGGGGAGGTTGCGTCCGGATTGGATTATTGCTACAGAGCAAGAGACCGGGTAACACCGATAGGAAGCGTGCGCCAAAGAATCCTGCAGGCTCATCAGGGATTGATGGGCAGCCCAGGACATCGAGCCAGTATCCTGAGAGAGACTCACCGTAAGGTGAATATCGGGCTGGCATGGGATCGCTACAACCTCTACGTGGTCCAACACTTTGAAGGCGGCCACGTGGAGTATGAGGAGTTGCCAGAGATTTCAGACGGGATTCTTCAGGTGAAGGGGAGCTTGACTTCAGGTTTTCGTTTTGCAGGCGATAATCCGCTTGGACTTCAAATCTACTATGACCCGCCCCCCCATAACCTCACACGCGGCCAGGTTTCAAGAACGTACTGCTACGACAGTGGCCGCCAAGTCGCTGCTCTGCGTCCACCTCTATCAGGGGGATACTACTATCCAACAGACTCATTCACGCAGAACCTGAAATTCTGCCCAAGCCCTTATGATGTTCCCTCCGCGACTCAACCTGCGCGTTCAGGAGAAGAAGCTCACCGTATTTGGGCAACCGTCAAGGCCGAAAGTGAAAGACTGGGGTCAGTTCCTGTAACCGTGCCGTGGATTACTGCCAGCAGACTACAAACGCAGGGCAGGAATTTTGAGGCCCGGGCGTCAATACAAGATGTGTTGCGGCAGCGCGGATCAGGCGTTTATTCCATCATTGTTTGGGGTGATTTAGCTGGCCATGATGAATCAGTCGTCATCTCCCAATATTCAATTTTCCACCAAATCGACCCACCTACAACATATGACCCTTAAGCAGTATCCTCGCTTGCACTAAAGCTAATCACCTCTTTTCCACACAACGCGGCAATCAGCGGGAACCAGCGCTTGTACGTTGTCCAGAACTTCTGTTAGTGCAAACACGAGAATGTTCGCGATGCTAGCACGGCGTGACAATCTATCTTGCTTGTGTCACTGTGTCCGCAATATCGGGGGTTGGGGGTGAACCATGACATCTGAGCCTGAAACCTATATCACGCCGGAGGTGGAGGCGTATATCGGGACGGAGAGTCCGCCGCTTGTCTCGCCGCCGGTGTCGGAGAGCGAGATACGCCGGTTCGCGATGGCAGCCTATTGGCCGGAGGTGCCGCCTCGTCGTTTCTGGGACGCCGACTACGCCAAGACCACCCGCTTCGGCGGCATTGTCGCGCCGGATGAGTTCAACCCGTTCGGCTGGATGGTCGGACGCGCCCACATCGGCCCGCAGCCCACGCACATCGACGAAGCGCAGGGCGAGCTTGAAGAGGCGCGCAACCTGCGACCGCCCGGCGCGCCGGAAAGATATCTCTACGCCGGCTCCTCGTCCGAGTACCACGCGCCGATCCGCCCCGGCGATGTCATCACGTCCATCCTGAAATTTACGGAGGTCTACGAACGGCGCGGCGGGCTGGGCCTCATGCTCTTCTACGCCGTCGAGGAGCGGATGACTAACCAGAACGGCGAGCTGGTCCGCGTATTCAAGACCAACAACATCCTGTATTAGGGAGTAAGCGCGGCGGTACACGGTGGAGGCGCAATGGGTTCTTTAGATTCCTCGGCTGCGCTCGGAGTGACAGATACGATGAGTTCCGGCTGTCACCGGAATGAGGGCATGAGGTTGGAGGCGAAACAATGACTGTTTACTGGCAAGACGTTGAGGATGGATCGGAGATTCCGGAGTTCGCCCGCACCACAACGTTGATGAACTGGAATCGCTGGGCATCAGTGAACGATGAGTTCGTGCCCATGCACATGGACGATGACGAGGCGCGCGCCAACGGACAGCAGGCCGCGTTCGGCGAGGGTCCTCTGCGCTATTCGTACCTGCACAGCGCACTGCGCGAGTGGATCGGCGATGATGGCGACATCGTGTTCGTCAACGCCCAGTACCGCGGCATCAACTACAAGGGCGACACCCTGACCGTCTCGGGTCGCGTTACCGGCAAGCGTGAGGAAAACGGCCGCCATCTCGTAGACGTGGACCTCGCCATCAACAACCAGCGCGGCGAGACCGTCACGCCCGGCAACGCCACCGTCGCCCTGCCAAGCAGAGAATAGACACCACACACCTGCTCACGCGGCACAGGCCCGCGTGACAATCTTGCCCCGCTTGTGCCACTGTGTCGGCAGCGGGTGAGAGCGCCCGCATGGGGGAGGAATTGTCTATGACTACCGCAAGTGACCTTTCGCGCGTAGCGGCAATCATCGGCGTCGATGAGTCCGATGAGATGGGCCACGTGCCGCACAAGTCGTCTATGCAGCACCACGCGGAGGCGGCGGACAACGCCCTTCGCGACGCCGGGCTCACGCTGGACGACGTCGATGCGTTGTTCTGCGCCGGCGTCGGTACGGTCTCCGTCGCCGAATACCTCGGCATCGTGCCCAAGTACACGGACACAACCTCCATCGGCGGCTCCTCGTTCCTCGCGCACGTCGAGCATGCTATGGCGGCCATCAACGCCGGCCTCATCGATGTCGCTCTGATCACCCACGGCGAGGCGGGGCGTTCATCCCGCGCTCGAGCGGGCCGCGATCCAACGGCGGCAGGCTCCCAGTTTGAGGCGCCCTACGGCATGATCGGCGCGCCGGTGGCGTACGCCATGGCATGCAGCCGCTACATGCACATGTACGGCGCGGAGCGCGTGCGGCAGGGCATGGCGGACGTGTCCATCGCCACGCGCAAGTGGGCGCTCCAGAATCCCAAGTCGTTCGTCAATCACCCCACGTGGATCGGTCCAGCCGATGTCGGCTATGAGGACTACCATGAATCGCGCTGGATCGCGTGGCCGTTTCATATCATGGACTGCTGCCTGGTGACGGACGGCGGCGGCGCATGCGTCGTCGTCTCGGCGGACGTTGCCCGAAACGCCAAGAAGAAGCCTGCGTGGATCCTCGGCTCCGCGGAAGGCCACGACCACCAGATCATCAGCCAGATGCCTGACCTCACCCGCACCATCGCCCATGAGACCGGGCCGCGCGCGCTTGAGATGGCGGGCGTCACACACGATGACATCGACCTCGCGATGATCTACGACTCTTTCACCTACACGGTGCTGACAACGCTGGAGAGCCTGGGATTCTGCGGGCCGGGTGAAGCGCCTGATTTCGTGGCTAACCTGCGGACAGGCCCCGGCGGCGACTTTCCCATGAACACGAGCGGCGGCGGTCTATCCTACGCCCACACTGGCATGTACGGCATGTTCCTGCTCATCGAGGCTACGCGGCAGCTGCGTGGCGAGAGCGGGGATCGGCAGGTTGAGGATTGCAACCTGTCGCTCGTGCACGGTACCGGCGGCGAGCTCTCCTCCACTGCAACGCTGGTCCTCAGCAATTCATAGGAGAACACACAATGACAACTCAACCACCGGCCGGCCCGCCAAGGATCCTGCCAACTCCGACCCAGGAAAACGACTTCTATTGGGAGAAGTGCAAGGAGCATGAGTTGTGGCTTCGGAGCTGCAACACTTGCGACGAAACGTACTTCTATCCGCGCGATCTGTGCCCGACGTGCCACTCACGCGATACGACGTGGGTACAGGCGAGCGGGCGAGGCGAGGTTCATGCCTACGCCGTCGTCCATCGTCCTCCCGCGCCTGCATTCGCAGAAGAAGTTCCCTTCATCACAGCGCTTATCAAGCTGGAGGAGGGCCCAATCCTGCCGACACGCATCGTCGGCGTGGAGCCCGTGCCTGACGCCGTCAGCATCGGCATGACCGGCCAGATTGAATTCGAAGACGCCAGCGAGACCATCAGCCTGCCAGTGTTCAGACCGGGGTAGGCGGCGGGCAGCCAGACTTGTTTTGCTTTTTGAAGCCCTCCTGACTGTTCCAGATTTCGGTTTGGCGGGTCTTGGGGGGATGCATCGCTGTCGGTTCCTGTCTGTTCGATAGATCGGTTTGGCGCATTCGGGAGATCGCGTTCCGGGGGGCGAATCACCATTCTGGTCCGTCCGAGCCGGTCTCCGGAGCCTGTGCGCGCAGGGGACGCCTGCCGCTGAGCGGAGCTGCCGCGCCGACAGGTGTCCGCTCGGGGTGGGCGCGGGCCGAGGTTGTGGCATCGGCCATGAGCCCTCCCCCGCCGAGCTCGTTAGAGGCAGCGAGGGTTCGTCCCTCGCCCGCGTCACGCTCTTCGGCATGAGGGGCGGTTTCCGTCCTCGTACAGCTGCGCTGCCACCTCGCAGCCGTACGGCATGCGCTCGACGTCATTGCCGCAATGGCATTTGACCCGCGTCAAGCACGGTCTCGTCAGGCGACCTCGCCAGGGTCATGGCGGTCTGTGAGGCCGTTTCACGCTTCCGGCAGCCCACCGTCGCGTCCACCGGGGCGGTGGTTCAGCCGTGGTTCCCTGCGGGTAACTATGGGATCTCTTGACAGCGATGCATTCCCTCGCAGGGAGCGCCCTCCTTGTTGCGCTCCCAGGGATGGCAGCGGCGCGGATGTCGACGTTCTGCGCCGCGGGCAAAGTTACGTGCTTGAGCGACTGTAGGACAGGTGTTTCATTTGGGTCAAGCGGGTTGTGGCAGGTGGCGGCCCTTCGACAAGCTCAGGGCGAGCAGGAGCGGGCATCAGTCGGGTTCCAGCTTTCGCGGGAATGACGGTACGGCAGACGCAATTGCTACAGAATCATCTGTAGGGGACTCAGGTTCTGGATCGTCGGTCCCAAGGGGGTCGTCGTCGATGGGGATGGCCAGGGTGATGTCCACGTTGTTGTCCCTGTCGATGACCACCTGCTCAACGACCATCAGGAGAATCTCCCTGCGCTGCTCGTCGGTCAGGTTGTCCAGACCCCGGCCCACCTCTCTCGCCCACACCAGGACGGCCTCCATCAGCCGCCGCTTCTCGGCCCCGCTCGCCTCCTGGGCGCGGTAGTAGTCCAGCTTCGCCCTGGCGCTCTCCAGCCGCTCGGTGATGTACCTGCGCTGGTGGTCGAGCTGGGCTTCGGTGATCTTCCCCGACACGAACAGCCTGATGGCCCGGTCCTCCTCCATCTGGATGCTCCGCACGTCCCGCTCGGCCTGGGCCATCTCCTCCTCCAGCCCGCCGTTCTCCTGGGAATCGAGGGTCTCGATGCCCGCAACGATCAGGTCCGGGCTTTGGAGCATTCGCTTGACCTCGCTCCATACCGGCTCCTCCAACCGCTCGGCCCTGATGTACTGACGGTCTCGACATTCTATGCGGAGACTGTGCATCCCGTGGCACTTGTAGTAGCGCTTGGGAACGGTCAGGTCGTAGCGGTACTTCTTGCCGTTGCGGATGCTTGAGGTCCTCCACTGGGCCTTGGCGTGGAAGTTGTGGCCGCACTCGCCGCACCGGAGAAGGTGCTGCAACAGGTAGAGCACCTTGGTGTTCCTCTTGGCCCTCCTGCTCCGCTGCTTCTTCAGGGCCTGCGCCCGCTCCCAGGTCTCGTCGTCGATGATCTGCGGCACGGGCACCTCTATCCAGGTGTCCTCCGGCTGCTGGTAGACCTTCATGCCGTCTTCGGTCGAGACGTGGCGTTCCTTGCCGTAGATCCAGGCGCCGGTGTAGGTCTCGTTCCGCAGAACGTTGTGGACGTATGCCTGACTCCACAGCGTCCTGCCGGTCTGGGTAGGGATGCCCTCGTCGGAGAGCCGCAGGGCGATGGAGGGAGAGCCCACGCCTTCTTCAAGGTACATCTGGAAGATGCGGCGCACCACCTCGGCCTGCTCCTCCACCACCTCGGGCCTGCCGTCGTCTCCGATGCGGTATCCGTAGGGGAGCTTGCCGGTGGGCACCCGTCCCTGTTTGGCCGTCCCGCGCTTGCCCAGGGTTGAGCGCTCCCGGAAGTTGTCAAGCTCTATCTTGCCGATGGCGGCCATGAGGCCGAAGGTCTTCATGTCGATGGCGTCCATGACGGCTTCGAGTCGTATCTGGTGTGCTTCGACCACCTCCATGAGGGCGGCGGCGGGGTACATGCCCCTGCTGAGCCGGTCGGACTTCCAGCAGACGATGACGTCGAAGCGTCC